>NZ_JBNCNZ010000005.1:0-319986 GCF_049847245.1 Micromonospora sp. DT68 | reverse complement strand
TTTGTTCTTGGGGGGGGGGGGGGGGGGGGGGGGGCGGGGGGGCGCCCCGCCGCCGGGGGGGGGGGGGGGGGGGGCCGGCGCGCCGGCCGCCCCCCCGCGGCGGGGTGCGGTCAGGGATGCATTGTCGCGCCCTTGAGCACCTTGTCGACCACTGTGCGCGGCCCGTGCAGGGCAAGCCCCACCAGGTCGAGCTTCTCGCGGCCGACCGCCTGCACCGCGGCCCGGTTGTCCCGGTCGTTCCCGGTGGTGAAGAGCTCGTGCGTGAAGATCGACAGGCGTAGCCCGCGGGTGAGCGCGCGAGAGTGCGCACTGGTAAGCGTGGCCCGGTCACCGGCGAAGACCAGCACGGGCTGACGGAACATCGGCAGGTACCGGGTGCCGTCCGCGTCGCGGTACTCCTCGCCGAGCAACTCCGGCTCGGCGTGCGCGACGCCGCTGACCAGGAAGGCGGTGACGTTCAGCCGCTGCCAGCCGGCCAGGTCGTTGCGGAGCAACACAGCGATCTTCGTGGGAAAGCGGATCGGTTCGGTCATGACGTCGAGCCTGCCCGCCCGGCGCCGCCGGGTCTTGTACGTTCTTAGCGTGGCCACCCGGGCGGCAGGCTCCCACGTCAGCGCGTGGCGACCCGCCGTCGCCGGGGTCACCGAGGTCTTCCACGCCCACTTCGTGGACCACGCGTACCCGCTGCACACCCACGACGTGTGGACGCTGCTGATCGTCGACGACGGCGCGGTCCACTTCGATCTGGACCGGCACCGCCACGGCGCGCTGCGGACGTCGGTCACCCTGCTCCCGCCGTACGTGGCGCACGACGGCCGCTCCGCCACACCGGGCGGCTTTCGCAAGCGGGTCCTGTACCTCGACACCACGGCGCTCGACGCCGAGCTGGTCGGCCGGGCGGTCGACCGTCCGGACCTCGCCGATCCGCAGCTACGGCACCGCATCCACCACCTGCACGAGGTGCTCGCCGCCCCGGGCGACGAGTTCGAGGCCGACAGCCGGCTGGCGCTCATCCTGGACCGGCTGCGCCAACGGTTACGGCTGAACTCTCCGGCCGGCGCGCAGCCGGCGGCGCACAGCCTCGCGACGCGGCTGCGTGAGCTGCTGGACGCCCGGACGGTCGAGGGCGTCACCCTGCGGGAGGCCGCCGAGCTGCTGCACGCCCACCCGACGCACCTGGTCCGTACGTTCACCCACGTGCACGGGCTGCCGCCGCACTCGTACCTGACCGGTCGCCGGGTCGAGCTGGCGCGTCGGCTGCTCCTCGCGGGGCAGCGGCCGGCCGAGGTCGCCGCCGCGACCGGGTTCTTCGACCAGGCTCACCTCACCCGGCACTTCCGGCGTCACCTGGGCGTCAGCCCGGCCCGGTACGGGTCGCCCGGGTGAACGGCCGCGCGCACGGCGACCGTCCGGCGCGTCGTGGACCGGGGGTCAGACGACCTGGGCGCCGATGACGGAGAGCAGCCGCAGTTTGTCGTCGCTCTCCGACCCGGGCACGGCCGTGAAGACCAGCAGCGTCTGGGACTGGTCGGGATCCACCAGGGTCTGACAGTGCAGCTCCAGTGCCCCGACCTCCGGGTGGAGGAAGCGCTTCGCCGGGCAGTAGCCGCCCGGCACCGGGTGTTCCTGCCACCGCCGGGTGAACTCCGGGCTCCGGGCCAGCAGGTCGTCGACGATCGTCGCCGCCCGCGAACCCCTGCCATCCCGGGTGTACGCGGCGTGCAGGTGCGCCACGAGGAGGCCGCTCTGCGTCTCGTGGTCCTGCGCCGGGTGCCGTTGCCGCACCCGGGGGTCGGTGAACCAGCGGTGGTGCGCGCTGCGCGCCAGCCCGGTGTGCCGGGTCTCGTCACCGAGCAGCGCGATCGCCGGCGCGGTCTGGGCCAGGGTCTCGCCGAGGTGGTTGACCACCTGGGCGGGGGTGTCCTGCAACCGGTCGAGGATCCGCATCATCCCCGGGTTGACGTGGTCGGCCCGGACCGACCGGTGCGGAACGGCGTGACCGGCGAGCTGGAAGAGGTGGTCCCGCTCAGCCAGGGAGAGCCGCAGGCCCCGGGCCAGCGCGGCGAGCATCTGGGCGGAGGGGTGCGGACCCCGCTGCTGCTCCAGCCGACTGTAGTAGTCGGTGGACATACCGCTCAACGTGGCGACTTCCTCGCGCCGCAACCCTCCGGTACGCCGGCGCTGGCCCCGGGGCAGCCCCACGTCCTCGGGCTGGAGCGCCTCGCGTCGGGTCCGCAGGAAACTGGCGAGTTCGGCGCGGTTCACGGCTGGCTTCTCCTTCACCCGGGCGGACCGGCGGGACCGGCACGTCGACTGCAACAGGCGTACCCCGGTGTGGTGTTCCGGGGTACCCGGCGACTCAGCGTTGGATGGACTTGATCTCCAGGAACTCCTCCAGACCGAAGCGGCCGAACTCCCGGCCGTTGCCGGACTGCCGGTAGCCGCCGAACGGCGCGAGCGGGTTCCAGTGGCCGGCGTTGACGTCGACCTGGCCCACGCGTAGCCGCCGGGCGACCGCCAGCGCGTGCTCCGGCTCTCCGAAGACGCCGCTGGTCAGCCCGTACAGCGTGCCGTTGGCGATGGCCACGGCCTCGTCCTCGTCGGCATACGGGATGATCGTCAGCACCGGGCCGAAGATCTCCTCCTGGGCGATCGCGGACGTCGGGTCGACGTCGGCGAAGATCGTCGGCTGGACGTAGGCGCCGTTCGGCAGGCCGGCGGGCCGGTCCGGGCCACCGAACACGAGGCGGGCACCGTCGGCGATGCCCCGTTCGATGTACCCGAGCACCTTCTGGCGGTGCGCCTCGGACGCCATCGGCCCGATCCGGGTGGTCTCGTCGGTCGGGTCGCCGACGGTGTGCTGCCGGGCCGCCTCGACGGCCAGTGCGACGACCTCGTCCTGCCGGGAGGCGGGCACCAGCATCCGGGGCCACGCGCCGCAGACCTGCCCGCCGTTGGCGAACGCCATCAGCATGCCCGTGGTGACCGCCGAGGGCAGGTCGGCGTCGTCGAGGATGATGGTCGCGCCCTTGCCGCCCAGCTCCAGCGTGACCCGCTTGACGGTGTGCGCCGCCACCTCGGAGATGCGTCGTCCGGCCCGGGTGGAGCCGGTGAAGGAGATCATGTCGATGTCCGGGTGGGCGGAGATCGCCTCACCGACGACCGCCCCGGTGCCGTACACCACGTTGAACACGCCCGCCGGTACGCCCGCCTCCGCGGCCACCTCGGCGAGGATCCGCGCGGTCAACGGGGCGTTCTCGGACGGCTTGAAGACCATCGTGTTGCCCGCGAGCAGCGCCGGCGCCAGCTTGGAGACGATCTGCTGCAGCGGGAAGTTCCACGGGGTGATCGCGCCGACCACGCCGATCGGCTCGCGGACGATCAGCGAGTTGCCGACCTCCTCGGTCCAGGCGAAGTCGTCGGCCAGGCCGGCCACGGACTCGATCACCGCGGCGGGGAAGGCGACCTGAGCGGTCCGGGACATCCCGATCGGGGAGCCCATCTCGGCGGTGATCACCGTCGCGATCTCCTCCTGGCGGGCGGCGAGACCGGCGCCCAGGCGGCGCAGCACCTCGGCCCGCTGCGCCGGGGTGGTCGCCGCCCAGTCGGGGAAGGCCGCCCGGGCGGCGGCGACGGCCCGGTCGACGTCGGCGGCGGTGCCGGCCGGGGTTTCGGCGACGACGTCGCCGGTCGCCGGGTTCACGACGGGAAGGGTGCCGGCCGAGCCGGCGAGTGTCTCGCCGCCGATCCAGTGGCCGGTGACGGTGTGGGTGGAAGTGGTCATGCACCGACCGTGGCACCGTCCCGAACCCCCAACCAGGTGCGGTTCATCCACGGATTCGCGGTCCCTGGCTGAGCCGCTGGGCCTCGGGTCGCCTGCCGTTCGCTGCTGGCAGACGGCTCGATCGCCTCGCCGACTGATCGACACCCCGACGACCGGCCGTAATCGGGCGACCGAACGGACTTGTCGCCGGTCGGCGTCACGAAACCCAGCGGCGCGACGTCACAACCGGCGGATAGTCTGCCTGCGCGCGTCGTCGCCCTGGTACGCCGCGCCCTGCGCCTGGTAGGCGCGGCACCGCCACCGCCGACCAACGCGTGTTCAACCGACCTCAGGAGAGTTTGTGACACAGCAATCCGTCGCGACCTCGGACAAGCTCGACGCCGCAGTTCTCAAGGTGGCAGGCGTCGTCGTCCTTGGCGCGATCATGTCGATCCTCGACGTGACGGTGGTAAGCGTTGCGCTGCCAACGTTCCAGAGCGAGTTCGACGCGACCTACGCGCGCGTCGCGTGGACGATGACCGGCTACACGCTGGCGCTGGCCACTGTGATCCCGCTCAGCGGGTGGGCAGCCGACCGGTTCGGCACCAAACGCCTCTACATGGTGGCGCTCGCGCTGTTCACCATCGGGTCCGGGCTCTGCGCCACCGCCGACTCGATCGGCGAGCTGATCGCCTACCGCGTCCTGCAGGGCCTCGGCGGCGGCATGCTCATGCCGCTGGGCATGACCATCATGACCCGGGCGGCCGGGCCGCACCGGATCGGCCGGCTGATGGCAGTCCTCGGCATCCCGATGCTGCTCGGGCCGATCGGTGGCCCGATCCTCGGCGGCTGGCTGATCGACGTGGCGAGCTGGCACTGGATCTTCCTGATCAACCTGCCGATCGGTGTCGTCGCCCTCATCTACGCCCAGATGGCCCTGCCGAAGGACGCGCCCGAGCCGTCGGAGTCGTTCGACTTCCTCGGCATGCTGATGCTCTCGCCCGGCCTCGCCCTGTTCCTCTACGGCGTCTCGTCGCTGCCGGAGACGGGCACGTTCGCCGAGACCAAGGTGTGGGCGCCGATGCTCGTCGGCGGCGCGCTTGTGGTGGCGTTCGTGCTCTACTCCTTCAGGCCCCGGCACCCGCTGCTGGACCTGCGGCTGTTCCGCAACCGCAACCTGACCATCGCCTCGCTGACCCTGTTCGTGTTCATCATCGCGTTCATGGGCGCCGGCCTGCTGTTCCCGAGCTACTTCCTGCAGGTGCGCGGCGAGTCGACGCTTGCCGCCGGTCTGCTGATCGCACCCCAAGGGCTCGGCGCGATGCTCACCATGCCGATCGCCGGGACGCTCGCGGACCGGGTGCCCATCGGTCGCACCGTGCCGTTCGCGCTGGCGCTGATCGTGATCGGGTTCTTCAGCTTCACGCAGGTCGACGCGCAGACCTCGTACTGGGTGCTCGGCGCGTCGCTGTTCGTGATGGGTCTGGGCATGGGCGGCACGATGATGCCGATCATGACGTCGGCGCTGCGGACGTTGCAGGCGCAGGAGGTCGCGCGCGGCTCGACGCTCGTCAACATCCTCCAGCAGATCGGCGGCTCGGTCGGCGCCGCCGTCATGTCGGTGATCCTCACCAACGAGCTGAACGGCTCCCGGCCGATCCCGGGCGCGGTGGACCCGGACGGCAAGCCGATCACCGAGGCAGGGCTGGCCATCGCCGCCCAGCAGCGGCCGGAGCTGCTCCAGCAGATCCCGGTTGACCCGTCGATCATCGAGCGCGGGCTCGACTTCGCCGCGAAGTCGTTCGCCCACACGTTCTGGGTGGCGTTCGGGCTGGTGGTGCTCACGTTCATCCCGGCCGCCCTGCTGCCGCGACGGCGGCAGCGGGCGCAACTCGACAACGAGCAGGGGGAGCAGGCCAAGACGCCTGTCATCATCCACTGACCGACCGCACCGCCGCGCGCGACGCCCATCACGGTGTCGGGCGCGGCGGTGCGCCGTTTCAGCGGTGCAGCAGCTCCACCACAGCCTGAGTGAACTCCGCAGGCGAGCAGGACCAGTTCCGCGTCACCCTGTGTCACGACCACGTCCCCCCGTGCGTCCCGCTTATGGCAGTTTGGGCGTTCTGGTCGGGCCGCATGCCCGTACCAGCGTACGGCGGGTGGTGGTGTGGCGGTCCGGGCCAGCCGGTGTCGGCCGGGAACTGACGTACCCCGGCCATAGCGTGCGCGTCATGGGGATCCACGCTGACAGCCACGCCCGCCGCGGGAGCCCGCCGTGACCGATCTGAGCTGGGCGCAGGTGTCGGCCCGGCGTCTCGCCCGGCACGGGCTCTCGGCGCGGGCCGCACCCGAGTCACCACCGGGTGCCGAGGGCGTCGCCGATGTGGTGTCCGCGATGTGCGGCGCGCACGCCCAGGTCGCCTCCGCCGCCGAGCTGTCCATCGGCCTGCGGGTGCCCGGTGCCACCCGCGCCCTGGTGCGACAGGCGCTCTGGACGGACCGCACCCTGGTCAAGACCCGTGGACCGCGCGGGACGGTGCACCTGCTCGCCGCCGTGGACCTGCCGATGTGGATCGGCGCGCTCACCGCGATACCGGCTCCGTCGTGGGAGCAGAGTCGCCACCTGTTGACGTCCGAGCAGGCCGGGCAGGTCCTCGCCGCCATGGGTGACGCGTTGGCCGAGGCCGAGTTGACCACCGCCGAGTTGACCGAGGAGCTCGTGGCCCGCACCGGTCCGTGGGCCGGTGAGCGGGTCATGGAGGCGTTCCAGGACCTGTGGCCCCGATGGATGGTTGCGATGTCGACCGCCAGCCGGGCCGGGGTGATCTGCTTCGGCCCGGCAAGGGGTCGCGCCATCACCTACACCAGCCCGACGCGCTGGCTTCCCGGCTTCACGCCGATGGACGGCCGCGCCGCCCTGACCGATCTCGTCCGCCGATATCTGTTCGCCTACGGGCCAGCCACCCCGGCGCAGTTCGCCAAGTGGCTCGCGGCGCCGGTGCGGTGGGCCACGTCGCTGTTCGACTCCATCGACCTGGCCGAGGTGACAGTGGAGGGTACGCAGGCATGGGTGGCCGCCGACGACACCGACTTCCCGACCGACCCGCCGTCCGGGTTGCGGCTCCTGCCCTACTTCGACGCGTACGCGGTTGGCTGCCACCCGCGTGAGCGGCTCTATCCCGGCGTCGCGGCCGAGCGGGCGCTGGCTCGTGGCCAGGCCGGCAACTATCCGGTGCTGCTTGTCGACGGGGTGGTCTCCGGGGTGTGGCACCAACGCCGCTCCGGACGCACGATCCACGTCACTGTCGAGCCGTTGCAGGCGCTCGACCCGGGTCGGCTGCGGGAGTTGGAGGACGAGGTCGATCGGGTCGGCCAGATCCTGGAGGGCAGGGCGGCGCTGACCATCGGCACGGTGAGGGTCGGCCCGCACGCCTGATGCCAGCCCCGTGCGGGCCTGAGTCAGGATGGAAGCGTGGACATCGAGCCGGTCGACATCGCGCCCCGACAGTCGTTCCCCTGGGCGGTCCTACGGCAGCGCTGGGAGGACCTCACCTTCCTGCACTGGGCGGTCGCCCCGGAGACCGTCGCGCCGCTGCTGCCCGTCGGGACCCGGCCGGACACCATCGACGGCGTCACCTACGTCGGTCTGATCGGCTTCCGGATGGTGGGGCTGGGCTTCGGTCGCGGGCCGGCGGTGCCGTACTTCGGCACGTTCTGGGAGACGAACGTCCGGCTCTACTCGGTCGACGCCAACGGCCGGCGTGCGGTGGTGTTCCGGTCGCTTGACGCGTCCCGCCTCGTTCCCGTGCTTGTCGCCCAGGTGACGCTGCGTCTGCCGTACCTCTGGTCCTCGATGGGAGTGGACCGCGACGGTGACCGCCTCACCTACCGGTGCCGGCGACGCTGGCCCGGCCCGGCCGGCACGACGAGCCGGATTGTGGTTCGGGTGGGGGAGGCGATCGCCGAGCCGACGCCGCTTGAGCATTTCGTCACCGCCCGGTGGGGGCTGCACACCCGGGCGTACGGGCGCACGCTGCACCTGCCGAACTGGCATCCGCGCTGGCCGTTGCACCGCGCCGAGCTGCTGCACCTTGACGACGAGCTGGTCGCCGCCGCAGGGCTGCCGACACCGGCCGGGCCTCCGGTCAGCGTGCTGTATTCACCAGGCGTCGGGGTGCGGTTCGGCCCACCGGTGGACGCCGCCGCCCGGCCCGCCTGACGGCGGCGGGGTCGGGCTGGTCGCGGACCAGTGTGGGCCGCGACCAGCCCGGCGCCGGGAGGCGATGGTCAGTAACGTCCGCCCTCGGGCGCGGGCAGGGCGTCGAGGTCGGCCAGATCCTCGGCGCTGAGCCGCACGTCGCCGGCCGCGCAGTTGTCCACAAGGTACTTCGGCGTCTTCGTGCCGGGGATCGGAATGACCTGCTCGCCCTGGGCGACCACCCAGGCGAGAGCGACCTGCGCGGGGCTGAGCCCGGCCCGGTCGGCGATCTCGCGGACCCGGGCGACGATGGCCAGGTTGGCGCGCAACGCGTCCTGTTGGAAACGCGGCAGGCCACGGCGGAAGTCGTCGGCGGGCAGGTCGTCGAAGGATGTGAACCGGCCGGCGAGGAAACCCCTGCCCAGCGGCGAGAACGGCAGGAACGCGATGCCCTGCTGCGCGCAGTACGGCAGCACCTCGGTCAACGGATCACGCGTCCACAGCGACAACTCCGACTGCACCGACGCCACCGGGTGCACCGTCTGAGCCCGTACGATCTGCTCCACTGTCACCTCGGACAGCCCGATCTGCCGCGCCTTGCCCGCTGCGACGACCTCCGCCATCGCGCCCCAGGACTCCTCGATGGGCACCTGCGGGTCGACGCGGTGCAGCTGGTAGAGGTCGACGTGGTCGGTGCCGAGCCGGCGCAGGCTGGCGTCGATCGCCACGCGGATGTGCTCCGGTCGGCCGTCGTTGCCGATCTTCGGTGAGTTGCCGGGCCCTCCGGTGGGGGAGGTGGTCACCAGGCCGACCTTGGTGGCCAGGACGGCCCGCTCCCGGTGGCCGCCGGCCAGCGCCCGTCCCACAAGCTCCTCGTTGGTGTACGGCCCGTACACGTCGGACGTGTCGACAAGCGTGGCGCCCAGGTCCAGCGCCTGTCGGATCACGGCGATCGACGTGTCGTCGTCGCGGGGGCCGGTGATGTCGTATCCGTGGCTCATGCCCATGCACCCGAGGCCGATGACGCCGACCTCGGGTCCTGCACTGCCCAGCGTGGTGGTTCGCATGCGCCCTACGCTACGGCCGGTGCGGGCGTCCGGCGATCCGTGACGTGTCTTGGAGCGCAATTACTTAGGGCTTGACCTAAGTAATGCATCCGTGCATAGTTAGGCGCATGGCTAAGTATGTGGGGGAGGGCGGCGGCGTTCTCGACAGTGTGTTCCAGGCGTTGGCCGACCCCACCCGCCGCCAGGTCGTCGAGCGCCTCACCCAGGGGCCGGCCACGACCAGTGAGCTGGCTCGTCCGTTCGACATGGCGCTGCCGTCGTTCACCCAGCACCTGCACGTCCTCGAACAGTCCGGTCTGGTGACGTCGGAGAAGAAGGGCCGGGTTCGCACCTACCGGCTCGCGCCCCAGCCGCTGGAGCACCTCGACACCTGGCTCGCCGCGCAGCGCGCGCGGTGGACCCGACGCCTCGACCAACTCGACTCACTTCTCTACGACCTGAAGGAGCAAGAACGATGACCCTCTACGCAGTGGACCCCGACCTCGATCTCGTCCTGGAGCGCACCGTCGACGTGCCGCCAGAGCTGGTCTGGCGGGCCTGGACCACACCCGAGCTGATCATGCAGTGGTTCACCCCGAAGCCGTGGTCGACAGTCGCCTGCGAGATCGACCTGCGGCCCGGCGGCAGATTCGACACGACAATGCGCTCGCCCGAGGGCGAGGAGTACCCGAACAGCGGCTGCATCCTGGTGGTCGACGAGGGTTCGACGCTGGTCTTCACCTCCGGCCTGGGGCCCGGCTTCCGTCCGCAGATCGCCCAGGACGGCTTCCCCTTCACCGCTGTGGTGCGGATCGAGCCGGACGGCGCGGGCACGAAGTACACAGCCACCGCGATCCACGCCGACGCGTCGGCGAAGAAGTCGCACGAGGAGATGGGCTTCCACGAAGGATGGGGCGCTGCGCTGGACCAACTCGTCGACCTCATGAAGGTGCGCTGAGCGGCGTACACCGCTCAGCTGGTCCCGGCGAGCGGGAGATCGGCCGCACGCCTTGAATGCATCGTGGAAGATCGATATTGTCGGCTCTGGCGCCGCCCCGCCTCAGACCATCACCGTCGATCCGAAGCGGGTTCAGCATGCGCACACTGAGACTTGTCACGTCGCTGGCCGTCGCCGGCCTGATAGCCGGCACGGTGGCGATCGCGGCCACGCCGGCGAGTGCGGCGACAGCCGTGTTCTCCGTGACGAACAGTTGGGGCAGTGGCTACCAGGGCCAGGTCACTGTCACCAACAACACGTCGGCACAGATCACCAGCTGGCGCGTCGAGTTCGACCTGCCAGCCCCCTCCAGCATCAGCCAGTCGTGGAACGCGCAGCAGACGACCTCCGGCAGCCGCTACACCTTCACAAACGTGTCCTGGAACGGCACCCTGGCCGCCGGGGCGTCGACGTCGTTCGGCTTCCTCGTCGACGGCTCCGGCACCCCCGTCAACTGCACTGTCAACGGCGCGGCCTGCGCCGGAGGCCCGCCTCCGACGCCCACCACTCCCGCGCCGACCACTCCGGCGCCCACGACACCGCCACCGACCACCCCGCCCCCCACGACGCCGCCGCCCACGACCGGCACGCCCGTCGAGCGGCACGGGCAGCTGCGGGTGTGCGGCACGACGATGTGCGACAAGTCCGGCGCGCGTGTGCAGTTGCGGGGCATCAGCAGCATGTGGCTCAACTGGGAGACCGCCCCGTACGCCGAGAACCTGTCCGCGCTGACCTGGATGCGTGACAACTGGAAGCTTCAGGTGATCCGCGCGGCGATGGGCGTGGAGCCGGCCGGCGCGTACCTCAGCGACCCGACCAGGGCGCGTAACCAGGTGGAGACCATCATCAACAACGCGGTCAGCGCCGGGGTGTACGTGATCGTCGACTGGCACGCGCACGAGGCGCAGAACAACCAGTCGCAGGCGGTGGCGTTCTTCGGTGACCTGGCCCGCCGCTACGGCCACCTGCCCAACGTCATCTGGGAGCCCTACAACGAGCCGTTGCAGGTGAGCTGGACGAACGTCATCAAGCCGTACCACCAGGCTGTCGTCTCGGCGATCCGCGCCGCCGACCCGGACAACATCGTGGTGCTCGGCACCCCGACCTGGTCGCAGGACGTGGACGTCGCGGCTGCCAGCCCGGTCTCCGGCACCAACCTGATGTACACGCTGCACTTCTACTCGTGCACCCACGGCGCGTCGCTGCGCGCCAAGGGTGACGCGGCGATCCGGGCCGGCCTGGCGCTGTTCGTCACGGAGTGGGGCGCCAGCCACGCCGACGGTGGTCTCGACGGCCGGGCCTGCCTGCCGGAGGCGCAGTCCTGGATCGACTGGATGAAGGCGAACGGCATCTCCTGGACGGCCTGGAAGCTCGACGTCGGCACCGACACCACGAACCTGCTCAGCCCGGGTGCGCCGGTGACCGGCGGATGGGACAACTACCTGCACGGCCACGCGCCGTTCGTGGTCGCCAACATGAGATGACCCCGACCGCGAACACGCGCGATCGACGGTAGGCGTCGTTGCGACATGCCGGTGAGTCAGAGTGATGACTCACCGGCATGTGCCGTTGGCACGGCGGGGTCGACCCGGGCGGTGCCCGCAGCGTGCCGCCGAGCGGCCGGGCAGAACGGTGCGTCACCTTAACGCGCCGGAAACACCTCCGGTACCAATCCTGGGAACGCTCGTCGGACAAGTCGACACACCGATACGCGAACCGGGGTGACCATGGTCGAGAACACCACGAACGCGGCGACGTTCGACGGGCCGCTGGGCCGGTCCGGCAACGGCCGGGCGGTGCCCGCATCCCGTGCCCAACCGGTCATGCAGGTCGACGACAGCGACCCGGCGGACCTCGCCACCATCGGTGTGGAGGAGGAGTTCCATGTCGTCGACCTGCACACCCGCGAGTTGGTGCCGCGTGCGGGGGAGCTGCTCGACCGGCTGCCGGCCGCGTCGTTCACCGCGGAACTGCACCGCAGCGTGGTGGAGACCAACACCGCTGTCTGCCGCACCCTGGACGAGATCCGCGCCGAGCTGACCCGCCTGCGCCAGTCGGCCGTCCAGGTCGCCGACCGGGCCGGGCTGGGCATCGTGGCGGCCGGCACCGTGCCGCTGCGCGCCGACGGCGACCCGAGTGTCACCCCCACCTCCCGCTACCGGCGGATGCTCGACGAGTACCAGATGCTCGCGCGGGAGCAGTTGATCTGCGGTGCGCAGGTGCACGTCGGTGTGTCGGACCGGGATCTGGCGGTGGCCGTCACCCGGCGGGTCCAGCCGTGGCTGCCGCTGCTGCTGGCAGTGTCCACCAGTTCGCCGTACTGGATGGGGCAGGACAGCGGCTACGCGAGCGTCCGCTCGCTGGTCTGGCAGCGCTGGCCCACGGCCGGCGACCCGGGCGAGGTGACAAGCGCAGCCGACCACGAGGCGCTTGTCGCCGAGCTGATCTCCTCGGAGACCATCACCGACCCCGCCATGATCTACTTCGATGTGCGGCCGTCGGCGCACGTGCCCACAGTGGAGCTGCGCATCACCGACGCCAACTCCGACGTTGACATCATCGTCCTGCTCACCGGCCTGTTCCGGGCGTTGGTCCGCCGGGAGGTCGCCGCGCTGCGCGCCGGCGTCGAGCGCACCGCCGTACGCCCGCCGGTGCTGCGCGCCGCCGTGTGGCGGGCCGCCCGCTCCGGGTTGGAGGGCGACCTGCTGGACCTGCCCCGCTCGGCCCGGCCGGTGCCGGCCGCCGAGGCGGTACGTCGACTGGTGACCGACCTGCGCCCGCAACTGGAGGCGACCGGGGACTGGGAACAGGTGAGCGAGCTGACCCGCTACGCGCTGGCGCGCGGCAGCTCGGCGGCCCGGCAGCGACGGGCCTACGAGCGGCGGGGTCGACTGGCCGACGTTGTCGACCTGCTGCTCGACGAGACCAGGGGCCGCACGGGCGCCCCCGGCCCGGGTGCACCGCCACCGCCGGCCCTGCCCACGTACGTCGACGCCGGCGACGAGGTCTTCGGCCCGGACGGACCGGAGCCGGCGTACCGGCCGCTGCTTGACGCCCTGCGCGGCCTGGGCACCGTCGGACTGCGCCAACGCGAGCACGACCGCGACGAGGAGCAGCGCGCCCGGGGTGTGACCTTCAGCGTGGCCGGTGAGGCGAGCACCCGGCTCTTCCCTGTCGACCTGATGCCCAGGGTGGTGCCCGCCGCCGACTGGAGCGCGCTGCGCAGCGGCCTGGTGCAGCGGGCCCGCGCCCTCGACGCCTTCCTGCGTGACGTCTACGGCGAGCGGGCGGTGGTGGCCGACGGCGTGGTGCCGGCCTGGGTGGTGGAGTCCTCACCCGGCCTGCGCCCAACCGGCGCGCTCATGGGCCGCCGCCGCACCCGCGCCCAGGTGTCCGGCACGGATCTGGTGCGTGACCCCGACGGCGGCTGGTACGTGCTGGAGGACAACCTGCGGGTGCCCTCGGGTCTCGGCTACGCGGTGCAGAACCGCAGGCTGACCCGGGCGGTGCTGCCGGAGCTGCCGGTGCCCGACGACCTGCTGCCCGCCGACGAGACACCCGCGATGCTGCACCGGGCGCTGCTCGCCGCCGCGCCCGCCGCCGCCGACGACCCCGCAGTGGTGGTGCTCAGCAGTGGCTCCGGCGACCCGGCATGGTTTGAGCACCGGCTGCTCGCCGACGAGATGGGCGTGCCGCTGATCGGGAGCAGCGACCTGCTGGTGGAGGACGGGCGGGTGTGCCTGGTACGCGAGGGCCGCCGCAGCCAGGTCGACGTGATCTACCTGCGGATGGACGAGGAGGCGCTGCTGCACGCGCCGGGCGCCGACGGGGTGCCGCTGGGCTGGCCACTGCTCGCCGCCGTGCACGCGGGGCGGCTCAGCCTTGCCAACGCGCTCGGCAACGGCGTCGGCGACGACAAGGCGCTGTACGCGTACGTGCCGCAGCTCATCGAGTACTACCTGGGGGAGAAGGCGCTGCTCGCGGACGTGCCGACGTACCTGTGCGGGCTGCCCGAGCAGCGCGCCGAGGTGCTCGGCCGGCTGGGGGAGTTGGTGCTCAAGCCCGTCGACGGGTACGGCGGGGACCGCGTGGTGATCGGTCCGCGCGCCGAGGCGGAGGAGTTGGACGCCGCCCGGGAGCAGATCCTCGCCGCGCCGCACCGGTGGATCGCCCAGGAGGTGATCTCGTTGACCACCCACCCGGTGTTCGACGGCACCGCCCTCGCACCTCGGCACGTCGACCTGCGGGCGTTCGTCTTCCTCGGTGACACGGCCGAGGTGGCGCCGGTGGCGCTGACCCGGGTCGCACCGGCCGGCAGCATGATCGTCAACTCGTCCCGTGGCGGTGGGTCGAAGGACACCTGGCTGCTCGGCGGAGCCGGTCAACCGCCCGCGTAACCCACGCTTGACCTTGACGTCATCGGGACGCAACCAGGCCGGCCAAACCTGGACCGGTCAGCGGCCCGAGCGACCCGAGCCGATGAGAGGTGAACCATGTGCGGTATCGGAGGCGAGTTCCGGCTCGACGGGGCGCCGCCGGACATGGCGGCCGTCGAGCGGATGCTGCCGGCCCTCGCCTCCCGGGGCCCGGACGGCGAGGGGCGGTGGCGGCAGGGGCCGGCGGCGCTCGTGCACCGCAGGCTGCGCATCATCGACCTGTCCGACGCCGGCTCCCAACCGATGGTCGACCCCGAGCTGGGCCTGGCCCTGGTCTTCAACGGCTGCATCTACAACTACCGGGAACTGCGTGACGAGCTGACCGCCGCCGGCTACTCCTTCCGGTCCACCTCGGACACCGAGGTGATCCTCAAGGCGTACCACAGGTGGGGGACGGCCTGCGTCGAGCGGTTCTACGGGATGTTCGCCTTCGCCCTCGTCGACCTGACAACGTCCACGCTGGTGCTGGCCCGCGACCGGCTCGGCATCAAGCCGCTCTACCTCGCCGAGACGCCGGGCCGGATCCGCTTTGCCTCGACACTGCCGGCGCTGCTCGCCGCCGGTGACGTGGACACCGACCTCGACCCGGTGGCACTGCACCACTACATGAGCTTCCACTCGGTCGTGCCGCCGCCGCGCACCATCCTTGCCGGCGTCCGCAAACTGCCCCCGGCGACCGTACGCGTGATCACCGGCGACGGTCGCAGCACCGACACCGTCTACTGGCGGCCGGAGTTCACCCGCGCGGCAGCGCCGCCGATGTCCGCAGACGAGTGGCAGGAGCGGATCATGTCCGCGCTGCGCACCGCCGTACGTCGCCGGATGGTCGCCGACGTGCCTGTCGGCGTGCTGCTCTCCGGCGGCATCGACTCCAGCCTGATCGTCGCCCTGCTGGCCGAGCAGGGCCAGACCGGGCTGGCGACCTTCAGCATCGGGTTCGAGGCGAAGGCGGGGGAGAGCGGCGACGAGTTCCACTACTCCGACCTGGTGGCCCGCGAGTTCGGCACCGACCACCAGCAGATCCGCATCGGCGGCGACCGGTTCGTGCCGGCCGTACACGCGGCCATCGGGGCGATGAGCGAGCCGATGGTCAGCCACGACTGCGTGGCGTTCCACCTGCTCTCCGAGGAGGTGTCGCAGCGGATCACGGTGGTGCAGTCCGGTCAGGGCGCCGACGAGATCTTCGCCGGCTACGACTGGTACCCGCCGATGGCGAACGTGGCCCGCGAGGACGCCGTCGAGGCGTACGCCAGGGTGTTCTTCGATCGTCGCCACGACGCGCTCGCCGACCAGCTGGCACCCGAGTGGATGCTCGACCACGACGCCAGCCTTGAGTTCGTCACCGCGCACTTCGCCGCGCCGGGCGCGGACACCGCGCTGGACGCGGCGCTGCGCCAGGACAGCCTGGTGATGCTCGTCGACGACCCGGTCAAGCGGGTGGACAACATGACGATGGCCTGGGGGCTGGAGGGGCGGGTGCCGTTCCTCGACCACGACGTGGTCGAGCTGGCCGCAGCCTGCCCACCGGCGTTGAAGCTGGCGCACGGCGGCAAGGGCGTACTGAAGGCGGCGAGCCGGGGCATCGTCCCGGACGAGGTGATCGACCGCCCGAAGGGCTACTTCCCCGTGCCCGCGATCCGGCATCTCTCCGGCCCGCTGCTCGACGACGTCCGCGACGCGCTGACCGCGCCGCCGGCACGCGACCGGGGTCTGTTCCGCAAGGACTACCTGGAGGAGTTGCTTGACGCGCCGAACGCCCGGCGGACCACGTTGGGTTCGAACGCGCTCTGGCAGCTCGGGCTGCTGGAGCTCTGGTTGCAGCGGATCGGGGTTTAGATGAGCGCACGGACCGAGGCGCCGCGCACCACCCGCCGGGGCCGCCCGACCGGTCGCCGGCTGCTGCCGTCGCCACCGGCCGGCGAGGACTTCGCCAGCGCGCCCTCCCCGGACGGCAGGCGGGTGGCGTTCCTGTCCGACCGGGCCGGAACGCCCGGCGTCTGGGTCCGCGACGTGGACGCCAGCGAAACCGTCGCCGTGCCGACCGGCGACGAGCCGGTGCTGGCGGTGAGCTGGTCGCCGGACGGGCAGTGGCTTGCCTGCGTCGTCGCGCCCGGCGGGGCGCCCCGCACCGAGCTGTGGGTGCTGCGCCCCGACGGCACCTGCCGCCGGCAGGTCGCCGGCTTCGGCCGCCGCAGCGCGTCGGTGTCCGGGTGGTTGCCCGGCGGTGCGCTGATGGCCGTCACCGAGACCGCAGACCGGGGTACGGCCCTACTGATCGACGCGGGGACCGGGCAGCGGCTTGTGCTGGTCGAGGACGACCTGCTCACACTGCTTGACGTCACAGCGGATGCCGGCGCCGCCCTGCTGCGTCGAGGCCCGCGCAACGCCCGCTGGCTGGAGGTGCTGGACGTGGCGACCGGCGAGCGGCGGCGGCTGCTGCCGGACACCGGCCGGGGCAGCACCGACCAGGGCTGGTTCGGCCGGGACGGCACGAGCGTGCTGGCCCGCACCGACGCATTCAGCGAGCTGGCAACGCTCGTGCGGGTCGACCTGACGCGGGACGAGCTGGCGCCGGTGCGGCTCGCCGGACGACCGGACGCCGAGCTGGAGCACGTAGCGGTCAGCGCCGACCGGGGTCGCGCCGCGCTGCTGTGGAACACCTACGGCGGGCGCAGCGAGCTGAGCCTGCTCGACCTGGCCGGTGGCGTGCAGCGGGCCGTCGCGGCCCCGGGTGAGGTGCTCGACGGCGCTGTCTTCGCCGCCGGGGGCGACCTGCTCTGCGTCACCGCGCAGGGGCCGGTGCAGCCCCGGGAGGTCTGGTTGGTCGACCCGGTGACAGCCGCGCCGCGTCCGCTGCGTCCGGACGCCGCCGCCACGCGCGCCGGCGGTGGTGGAGTCGCGCCGCAGTTGGTCGACCTGCGGGCACGCGACGGAATGCCGCTGTCCGGCTGGCTGTACCGGCCGCCCGGCCCCGGCCCCTGGCCGACGGCGATCAGCCTGCACGGTGGCCCGGAGGCACAGGAACGCCCCTGCTACAACCCGCTGTTCCAGGCCCTCGTCGCGCAGGGCGTCGCGGTCTTCGCGCCGAACGTGCGCGGCTCGTCCGGCTTCGGGCGTACCTTCGTCGCCGCCGACAACCTCGCCGGCCGGTACGGCGCCATCGCCGACGTGGCAGCGTGCGCTGACTTCCTGCTCGACAGCGGCGTTGCCCGGCCGGGCCAGCTGGGCTGCCTGGGCCGCTCCTACGGTGGCTACCTGGTCCTCGCGGTGCTCGTGAACTTCCCCGGCCTGTTCGCCGCCGGGGTGGCCGAGTGCGGCATCTCCGACTTCCGGACGTTCTTCGCAGGCACCGAGCCGTGGATCGCCGCCGCCGCCGTCAGCAAGTACGGCGACCCGGTGCGCGACGCCGAGCTGCTGCGGGACCTGTCACCGATGACCCACCTGGACCGCCTCGACGTGCCGGTGCTGCTCATCCACGGCGCCAACGACACGAACGTGCCGGCCGGCGAGTCGGCGCAGGTGGCGCAGGCCCTCGCCGCTCGCGGCGTACCGCACGGTCATCTGGTCCTGGCCGGCGAGGGGCACGACTTCCTGGCCCGCGACAACGCCGAGGCGGCCCGCACTGCCACCACCGCGTGGCTGGCCCGGCACCTCGCCGCGTCCGCGCCCGCGACCGCTGTCGGCTGAGGCGTCCCGGCAGCCCGCCGCGACCGTGGCCGCCGTCGGTCGAGGCGTTATCCTGCGCCGGTGGACGTCACGGAGCAGGGCGAGCGGCTGGCCGCGGACCTGGGCCGCTGGCTGGACGATCTGACGTTCGTCGACCTGGACACCGACGAGGTCACCGCACGGGTCATCGACTCGGTCGTGCGCTGGGCGCAGGCGCAGGGTTGGCGGGTCTACCGGCGGGCGCCGAGCGTGGTGCCGCTACCGCCGCCCATGCAGGAGCGGCACTCAGTTCTCGACGTGGCGTGCGCCCGCCCGGACGGCCCGCCGGTAGTCGTGGAGGTCGACCACACCGACCGGGCGCGGACGGTGCAGAAGCTGCGGGCGGAGGCGGACGCCGGGCGGATCCCGATCTGGGTGCGCTGGGGCGTCGGACGCTTCACCGCACCGCCACCGCCGGTGCGGATGGTGACGGCCGAGGTGACCCGGCGCGCCGGGCCGGCAGGGCGCGGACGCCTGCACAGCCGCATCGGCGACCGTCCCGCGCCGGCCCACTCCGCCGGCGGCGGCACGGCGGCCACGCAGGCGCTGCCGATCCCGCTCACCGACCCGGGTAAGGGCACCTGAAGCGAATCGTAAGCGGCGGACGGCACAGTCCTGGTTGTCACCGGAGAAGACGACCGACAGCCAGGAGAATCCGATGCGCAAGCTCATCAACTCGACATACGTCACCCTCGACGGTGTCATCGAGAACCCGACGTGGACCATGCCGTACTTCGACGAGGAGGCCGCCGCGTTCGCCGGTTCGCAGACGGACGAGGCCGACGCGATGCTGATGGGCCGGGTCACCTACGACGGCATGTCCGTGGCCTGGCCGCAGCGGGACGAGAGCGACCCGAGCACTGGTGCTGCCTACTTCAACAACGTCAAGAAGTACGTCGCCTCGACCACCCTCACCAACCCCACCTGGAACAACACGGAGGTGCTCCAGGGCGATCTGGTGCAGGAGGTCACCCGGCTCAAGGCCCAGGACGGCCACAACATCATCCAGTACGGCTACGGCTCGGTCACCGCGCAACTGGTCCGCGCAGGGCTGGTGGACGAGGTCCGGTTCTGGATCTGCCCGGTGCTCCAGGGAGGCGCCAGCCTCACCGTGCCGCTGAAGGACGTCCGGGCGTCCTTCGAGCTGATCGGCACCCGTGTGCACAAGAGCGGCGTCATCATCGCCACGTACCGACCGGGGACGGCCGCCTGACCCGCTGGTCAGAGCTGGGCGCGAGCCTCGCTCGGGCTCAGCTCCATGCCTTCGGCGACCAGGGCGTCGAAGCGTTCCCGTCCGAGGACGGCCAGGACGCGTTCGGCCACCCTGTCGGTCTCGTCCCGTTCGGCGGGAGAGGCGGGAGAGTGGGTGGCCAGCCGGGCGGCAGCCGCCGCGCCGAGGAGCCGGGCGGCGGCCTCCGGTGAGCGCACCGCCGACGCCATCCCCTCCAGGGGCCCGATCGTGTCCCGTGTCGACGCGATCGCCTCGGCAGCCGCAAACGCCTCGACGTGCAGCGCGAGCGCGGCGTCCGGGTCGCCGTCCTGTTCGACGGCGTAGCCCAGCTCGACCAGGACCAGCGGCAGGTACAACGCCGGGCAGGGCTCGGCCCGGCCCTGCTCGACGAGGTGGCTCAGGTGGGTGACGGCGACGTCGCGCTTGCCGTCGCGGCGGGCCGCCAGAGCGAGGCTCATCTGCGCGAAGACGATGGCGCTGGGCGTGGCCTGCTCCAGCGCCATCTGGTACGCGCGTTCGGCGAGTTCGCGGCCCTGCGCGTAGTCGCGGGTCTGCACCGCGAGCCAGGCCAGCCAGGACAGCGTGCTGCCGACCTGCGGCCACAGCGCCAGTTCCTCGGCCCAGCGCAACCCTTCCCGGTGCAGGGCCGCGGCGCGTTCGTGCTCGCCGCGCATGTCCGCGAGCCCGCCCACCCACTCGGTCGCGACGAGCCGTCCCCACCTGTCGCCGAGCTTCGCGAACAGCGCGGCGCTGCGGGTCGCGGCGCTCTCCAGTGCCTCCTGGTCACCCATCGCGTGCGCGAGCCTGGCCCGGGAGGTGAGCACCGCGGCCTCGGTCCACGGATCGGCGACGGTGGTGGGCAGCAGCTCCGCCGCCAGGGTCAGGTCACTGTGGTCGATCACCGCGTTCGCCGCGAACCAGGCGGCCCGTTCGTCTGACCTGCCGGCCACCGCGGCCCGTACGTCGGCTGGCCGGATCTCGTCGCCCTGCAACAGCGCGAAGCCGACCCGCCAGGGCGCTGCCCGCGCCTCCTGCTCCTCGTCGCGTATGGCGAGCGCCCGCCGTGCGTCGGTGAACCGGCCGCGCAGGTACCAGTACCAGCTCAACGCGACGGCGAGGCGCAGCCCGCCGCCGTTGTCCAGCGCCGCGCGCAGGTTCGCCGTCTCGGCGTCCAGCACCGCCAGCCATCGCTGCTGGTCGGCGCCGCGAAGCCCCGGGTCGGCGCGTTCGGCAAGCTCGGTGTAGTAGGCGGCGTGCCGTGCCCGGACCTCGTCGGCGTCGGTGAGGCGGTCCAGACAGAACGCGGCGACCGATTCGAGCAGCCGGTAGCGCGGTGCCGTGCCCGAGTCGTCGAGCACCACGAGCGACCGGTCCACGAGTCGCGCCAGCGTGTCCAGGTCGCTTCCGCAGACCCGCTCGGCGGCCTCCGGGGTGCAGCCGTCGCCGAACACGGCAAGCCGGGCCAGGGCGAGACGGTCCGCCTCGTCAAGCAGGTCCCAGCTCCAGCTGATGACCGCGGTAAGCGTCCGCTGGCGCGGCGGCACGTCCCGCTGCTGTGTGGCGAGCAGCCGGAACCGGTCGTCGAGCCGCTGCACCACGCCCCGCACGCCGAGCGCCCGTACCCGGGTCGCGGCCAGCTCCAGCGCCAGCGGCAGGCCGTCGAGACGGCGGCAGAGCTGGGCCACCGCCGGCGCCGTGCGCGCGTCGAGCCGGAAGCCGCGCTGCTGCGCGCCGGCACGTGCGGCGAACAACAGGGCCGCCGCCGAGCGCCGGACCGTGTCCAGGTCACCGTCGCCGGGCACGGACAGAGGGGGTACGTCCCAGAGCAGCTCCCCGGTCAGCCCGAGCGGCTCTCGGCTGGTGGCCAGCACGCTCAGCCCGGGTACGTCGCGCAGCAGCCGGGCCACCAACTCGGCGACCGGCTCGATGACGTGTTCGCAGTTGTCCAACACGAGCAGCAGGTGACGTTGCCGCAGCGCCGCGACGAGCCGGTCGACGGCGGAGAGGCTGGTGCCGGGGGACTCGCGCACGTCCAGCGCGCCGAGCACCTGTTCGGCGATGCCGCTGTCACGGGCGGGCAGCGGTGCCAGCTCGACAATGCGGACGCCGTCGGGGACGGTACGGGCTGCCTCGATGGCGAGTCGCGTCTTGCCGACCCCGCCCGGCCCGACCAGCGTGACCAACCGTTGCCGGGGCAGCAGAGCTTGCAGCTCGGCCAGCGCCTCGGCCCGTCCGATCAGCTCGTCGAGCTGGGCGGGGAGGTTGTCGCGGGTGGTCGTCGCCTTCGGTGGCGCGCTCAGGTCGGCGTCCTGTTCGAGGATCCGGCGATGCAGGGCGACAAGCTCCGGGGCAGGGTCGAGCCCCAGCTCGTCGGCGAGCCGGTCGCGAAGGTCGGCGTAGCTGTCCAGCGCCTCGGACTGGCGGCCGGCCGCGTACAGCGCCTGCAGATGCACGGCCCGCAGGCCCTCGCGCAGCGGGTGCCGGGCGACCAGTTCCGCCAGGTCGGCGGCGACCAGGTCGTGCTCGCCGCGCGCCAGCCGGGCCGCGGCCAGCCGCTCGTGCACGGCGAGGCGCTGCTCGGCGAGGCGGGTCGCCTCCGCCCGGACGAACTCGGCGTCGGCCACGTCCGCGTACGCGTCGCCGCGCCACAGCGCGAGGGCCTCGGTGAGTCGGTCGACGTCGGTGCACCGGGCAAGTTCGGCGAACCTGTCGGCGTCGACCGCGTCGACCCGCAGCAGGTAGCCCGGTGGTCGGGACTCGACCAGGTCGCGGGCACCGGGCTCGGCGTCGTTGAGCGCCTTGCGCAGCTGGGACACCCGCACCTGGAGGGCACCGGCGGGGTTGGCGGGGGGTTCCTCGCCCCACAGGTCGTCGATGAGCCGGTCCGCCGAGACCACCTGGTTGCGGTTGGTCAGCAGGTCGGCAAGCAGGGCGCGCACCTTGGTCCCGGGCACCACCACCGGCTCGCCGGCGTCGGTGGTGACGGCGAGCGGCCCGAGCACCCCGAACTGCACGGCGGTCATCGTACGTCGCCCCGCCGGCGCCCTCCGCACCGTCGATCATGGAGTTGTGGTGGGGTGCAGAATGGACCTCTGCTGCTATATCGACCACCACAACTCCATGATCGACCGGCGGGTGGGTGGGGATGGGGCGGGGGTGGGGATGGGGTGGGGATGGGGTGGGGAGGGATGGGGTGGGTGGGTGGTGGGGGATGGCGTGGGGGCGATACACAGGGTACAAACAGGGGCGAGAGAGCGCTCTCACAGCCCCAAGCTGTGCCGGGAGCATGTCCGGCCAGCGGAGAGGACGAACCGCATGACAATCCCGTCCCGTCGTACCCTCTTGTTCGCCCTGCTCGTGACCGCCACCGTCACGATGAGCAGTACCGCCGCCACGGCCGGCCGCCCGGGCGGCGGCGCACCCGACTTCGGCCCCAACGTGACGATCTTCGACCCGGCCATGCCGGTCGGCGAGATCCAGCGGACCCTCGACGCGGCGCACGCCCGGCAGGTCGACAACGAGATGGGCACCGAGCGGCACGCGTACCTGTTCAAGCCCGGCACCTACGGCACCGCCGAGCGGCCGTTGCAGGCCAAGGTCGGCTACTACACCGAGGTGTCCGGCCTGGGGGCCTCGCCCACCGACGTCACAGTCAACGGCAAGCTTGAGGTCTACAACCGCTGCCTCGCCGACGGTGGCACCGGAAACTGTCTCGCGCTTGTCAACTTCTGGCGCACCCTGTCCAACCTGTCGCTCACCATCAACGCGGCGGGTCAGGACGACTGCCGATCGACTGCGAACTTCTGGGCGGTGTCCCAGGCGGTGTCGATGCGCCGGCTCAACATCAACGGCGGCGGGCTGTCGTTGATGGACTACTGCACCGCCGGCCCGCAGTACGCAAGCGGCGGCTTCATCGCCGACTCGCGGCTGCCGGCCACCACCAACGGATCCCAGCAGCAGTGGCTGACCCGCAACAGCGAGGTCGCCAGCTGGTCCAACGCCGTGTGGAACCAGGTCTTCGCCGGGGTCGAGGGCGCACCCGACGACGCCACGTTCCCCGACCCGCCGTACACCACCCTCGACACCACGCCGCTCAGCCGGGAAAAGCCCTACCTGTTCGTCGACGGCAGGGGCCGCTACAACGTGCGGGTACCCGCCGCGCAGCGCGACAGCCGGGGCGTCTCCTGGGCCAAGGGCATGACGCCGGGTCGGACCATCGGCATCGGTGACTTCTTCATCGCGAAGCCGTCCGACCCGGTGCACGTGATCAACAGTCAGTTGGCGCGCGGTAGGCACCTCCTGCTCACCCCCGGGGTGTACGACATCGCCCGCAGCATCGAGATCCGCCGCGCCGACACTGTGGTGCTCGGCATCGGGCACGCCACGCTCACCGCCGTCAACGGTGCCGTCCCCCTCGACGTCGCAGGTGTCCCCGGTGTGATCGTCGCCGGTGTCACCATCGACGCCGGCACCGTCGAGTCGCCGGTCCTGCTGCGAGTCGGTCGTCAGCACGGTCAGCACGGTCAGCACGCCAGCAGCCGCACCAACCCGACCACGCTGTCCGACGTGTACTTCCGTGTCGGTGGCCCGCACATCGGCCGCACCAACACCGCACTGGAGGTCAACAGCGACAACGTGCTCATCGACCACACCTGGGTGTGGCGCGGCGACCACGGCGTCGAGGGCTTCACCGCGGGCGTCAACGGTGACACCGACCGCTGGCGCACCAACACCGGTCGCTACGGCGCCGTCATCAACGGCGACCACGTGACAGCCACCGGCCTGTTCGTCGAGCACTTCCAGCGCTACAACACGGTCTGGAACGGCGAGCACGGCACCACGATCCTCTACCAGAACGAGCTGCCGTACGACCCGCCGACGCAGGCCGACTGGATGAACGGCCGGGTCGAGGGGTGGGCTGGCTACAAGGTCGGCGACCGGGTACGGCACCACACCCTGTACGGCGGAGGCGTGTACGTCTTCAACCAGAACAACCCGTCGATCCGCACCGAGAACGGCTTCGAGGTGCCGAGGCGGCCAGGTGTGAAGCTGCACCACATCATGACCGTCAACCTCAGCGCCGGAACGATCGACCACGTGGTCAACGGCGTCGGCGAGGCTGCCGACATGACGAAGGTCGGTGCGCCGGTCTACATCGCGGAGTACCCCACCCCGTAACGGGGTCGGACGTACAGCGGGGGTCGGAGCCTGGTGGGGCTCCGACCCCCGCTGTCGTGACAGGGCCCGGAGAATCCACGCCCACGCCCTTGAATTCCTATCGGACAAGTAGGAAAATGGGCGAATGCCGGCCGGTCCGCTCCTCACCTCCCGCCTGGTCGTGGACCTGATGCGGGTCGCCTCCGAGCTCTGTCCGGGCTCGCCGGCGTTCCGCTGAGCACCCGCACCACGGCGCCCGCGTCCGGCCCCGCCGCCGGATCGCCCGCCGAGGCGTGACCCGTCCGGTCACCGGCGTGGCCGCGCACACACCTCAACGCACTCTCCACCGATCCGGCCGTGCCGGATCGGTCCATCCCCATGGAGGTACGCCATGACAGCCGATCAGCCACCGTCCACCCCGCCGACGGCCGGGGAGTCCCGGCTCGCGTTCAACGAGGACTGGCTGGCGACCATTCTCGGCCTGGCCCTGCTCGCTCTCGTCCTGCTCGGTGCCATCCCCGCCGGGCTGGTGCCCTGATGGCCACCGACACGACCCGCACGGGGGACGGCACCCGCGCGGACGAGGCGCCCGCCGATGCCGTCGAAACCACGCCGGCCAGCGGGCCACCGGCGGCCGACGATCCGGCCGGCCCGGTGGGCGTCGTACGCGACGGCAGGTTCTGGGCCTGGACGGCCCTCGGTCTGGTGGTCGTGGTCGGTCTCGCCGCGCTCACCCGCTACCTGGAGCAGAACGTCCCCGAATGGGCCGAGGGCACGGCAGTCGAGGACATCGGCGCGGCCGTCGAGTACCCGGTCTACGCGATCCTGCTCGGCCTGCTCGGCAACGTCGCCGTCACGCTGCTCGGGTGGCGCGACCGGATCGCCGCCGCGTTCCGGACCGAGTTCTTCATCAAGACCGGTCTGGTGCTGCTCGGGGCGTCGATCAACCTGGCCGTCATCGCCAGCGCCGCCGGCCCGGCGATCGCCCAGGCGATCCTGCTGATCAGCGGGGTGTTCCTGTTCACCTGGTGGCTGGCCGGCAGGTTCGGGCTCGACGACAAGCTGCGTGCTCTGCTCGCCTCGGCGGTGTCGATCTGCGGGGTCAGCGCGGCCATCGCCGCCGCCGGCGCGGTGCGGGCGCGACGTGAGCAACTGGCCTACACGGCGAGTCTGGTCATCGTCTTCGCGCTGCCGTCCATCTTCATCCTGCCCTGGCTGGCCGACCTGTTCGGACTCTCCGACGCGGTGGCCGGCGCGTGGATCGGCGGCAACATCGACACCACTGCCGCGGTCACCGCCGCCGGTGCGCTCGCCGGCGAGGAGGCGCTCCAGATCGCCAGCATCGTCAAGGTCACCCAGAACGCCCTGATGGGTGTGGTCGCGGTGGTGCTCACCGCGTACTTCACGCTGAAGGTGGAGCGGCGGCCCGGCGCCGCCCGACCGGGCCTCGGTGAGGTGTGGCGGCGTTTCCCCAAGTTCGTCCTGGGCTTCGTCGCCGCCTCGGTCATCGCGACCTGGTATCTCGACACGGCCGGCGCGGACGGCAAGGCCACCATCGCCATCGTCAACGACCTGCGCGTGTGGTTCCTCATCCTGGCCTTCGTCAGCATCGGCCTGGAGGTCCGGGTCGCGTCGCTGCGGGAGGCCGGCTGGCGGCCCGTCGCGGTGTTCGCCAGCGCCACAGTGTTCAACCTGGCACTGGCGCTCGGCCTGGCATCCCTGCTGTTCCGCAACTTCTCGGTCTGATCCACAGTCGCACCCGTCCTCCGGCGCCGCCCGAGGGCGGGTGCGACGCCGCGCCACCCGACGGGTCAGACGGCCGTCTGCCGCATCCGGCGCAGGTCCTCCGCCGGGTCGATGGTGCGTACCGGGCGGGGCGTGGAACCGCGCCGACGCCACTCGCGCGGATAGCCCAGCGAGACCTCCTCGAAACGCACACCGTCATGGAAGGTCGTACGCGGAATGTGCAGGTGCCCGTAGACCATCGTGGACGCGCCGAAGCGCAGGTGCCAGTCGCGGGTGCGGACCGTGCCGCACCACTGGGCGAACTGCGGGTACCACAGCACGTCGGTGGGCTCGCGGACCAGCGGGTAGTGGTTGACCAGCACTGTCGGCAGCTCCGGGTCGCGCTCGGCCAACCGGCGTTCGGTCTCGGTGACCCGGGCGTCGCACCACGCCTCCCGACTCGGGTACGGGTCGGGGTGCAGCAGCGCCTCGTCGGTGCACACCACACCGGCCGCGTACGCCAGGTCCAGTGACTCTTGCTTGGTGCGCGCCTCGGGCATCCGGAACGTGTAGTCGTACAGCACGAAGAGCGGGGCGATAGTGGCCGGACCGCTCGCGCCGTCCCACACCGGATACGGATCCTCCGGCGTGACGATCCCCAGCCGCCGGCACAGCCGCACCAACTCCTGGTAGCGCGCCTCGCCGCGCAGCTGCACCGGGTCGTTGGGCGGCGTCCACAGCTCGTGGTTGCCCGGCGCCCAGATCACCTTCGCGAAACGGCTGCTCAGCAGCCCGAGGGCCCACTCGATGTCGGCGTACCGCTCGGCCACGTCACCGGCGACGATCAGCCAGTCGCCGTCGTGCTCCGGGCGTAGCTCCTGGACGAACGAGCGGTTGTCCGGATAGCCGATGTGCAGGTCGCTGACGGCCCGCAGTCGAGGGGGAGGAGTCACGTCCCAACGCTAGGCGGCACGGCCCGATCGGAAAACCCCCTGTTCCTGCCACGTTGGTCGATCCGCTGGGCCGCATATCCGGCGACCCGGTGGGAAAGCGCTGACGTCCGACAGCCCCGATCCGGAGCAGGAGACACAACATGCCTTTCATCACCGTAGGGACCGAAAACTCCGCGCCCATCGACCTGTACTACGAGGACCACGGATCCGGTCAGCCGGTGGTGTTGATCCACGGCTTCCCGTTCAACGGGGCAACGTGGGAGAAGGAAACCAACGTGCTGCTCAACGCCGGATATCGGACCATCACCTACGACCGGCGCGGTTTCGGCAACTCCGCCCAACCGGCGTTCGGGTACGACTACAACACGTTCGCCGCGGACCTCGACGTGCTGATGACCGAACTGGACCTGCGGGACGCGATCCTTGTGGGCCACTCGATGGGCACCGGCGAGGTTATCCGCTACCTGGGCAACTACGGCTCGCAGCGGGTGAGCAAGGCGGTGCTGCTCAGCCCGCTGCAACCGATGCTGGCCAAGGCCAAGGACAATCCGGAGGGCGTGGACACAAGCCTCTTCAAGGGCTTCCAGGACGCCATCATCAAGGACCGCTTCGCCTATCTCACCCAGTTCTGCGACGCGTTCTTCAACTACAGCGAGAACAAGGGCAAGCTGGTCAGCGACGAGGCGTACCGGGCGCACTGGCAGATCGGCGCGATGGGCTCGGCCAAGGCCACCCACGACAGCGTGGACGCCTGGCAGGAGGACTTCCGCGGCGACCTGCCGAAGGTCGACGTGCCGGTGCTGATCGTCCAGGGCGACAAGGACAACGTGCTGCCCTACCCGGTCACCGGTCAGCGGCTCGCCCCGATGATGCCTACCGCCCAGCTCGTCACCCTCAAGGGCGCACCGCACGGTATCCCGTGGACGAACGCCGACGAGGTCAACAAGGCGATCATGGCCTTCCTGAAGCAGCCGGCGAAGGCCCGCGCCTGACCGTTCCGGCTCGCTGACACCACGGCGGCGACGCAGCCGCCACGCCCGACCCGTGCTGGCCCTTTGGGCCGGCGCGGGTCGGGCTGCTTCGCCCCAACGGCTGGGGTTCACGCTCGGATCAGCGTGACCACGCCGGCTGCGACGAGCACACCGGCCCAGAGCCGGTCGACGTTGAACCACGCCCGGCGGAGCACCCCCACCCCGAACACCTGGTAGACAAGCACCGCGACGACAAGGGCGGTGCCGAGCATGGCCACCGTGTGCACCCCGGCCGCGGCCAGCCCGGGCAGCGCGCCCATCGGCGCGGCGGCCAGGTGCCCGGCGTGGCCCCCGGCCATGGGCTCGTGCACAAGCACCGGCAGCAGCATCAACCCCGCGCCGTGCGCCGACGACATGAGAAACGACCAGCCGGTGAGTTGCGCCGCGGACATCCGCATCCCCGCCCAGCGGAAGTGCCGTTCGGACAGCAACCGCCACAACCCGAAACCCACAAGGAGTACGCCGCCGGCGACCGCCAGGATGGTGCTCGCCGTCACCGACCGGGTCGCTGTGACAAGCGCGGCGACGATCCCCACCGAGGCCAGGTGCCCCGCCGCGATGGGCGGCAGCGAGCGCAGCAGGGCTGCCCTGCTGCGCTCCTGTAGGCCGCGGGCCACAGCGAACAGCCAACCCATCGCCGGATTCAGTCCGTGAAACGCGCCGAGCGCGGCAAGCGTCACCCAGGTGCCGACGGTCACGGGAAGCAGTACGAGTCGGAGGACGCGTCCCCGCCCTGCAACCGCGTCTGGTGCACGCGCAGGCCACGGAACTCGTCGCCGTGTGGGAAGAACCTGACGTCCGGTGTGAGACCGCCGGCTTGGACGTCGACGTCCAGCTTGGCCAGCCAGGCGCCCACTCCGTCCGGGTAGAACTGGTCGTCCCAGGCGCCGTAGAGGGAGTTGCTGACGTAGACCCGCCGGCCGTCCCGGCTCACCTCGACCATCTGCGGGCCGCCGGCCAACGCCTCGTCCGGAGCGGACGGGTGCGCGGTGCGGCGGACGATCCCGCCGAGGTGCACCGAGCCTGTCAGCACCGGGTGCAGCGGGTCGCTGACGTCGTACTGACGCAGCTCACCCGTGCCCCAGCAGGAGACGTACAGGAAACGGTCGTCGACGGACAGGTCGATGTCGGTCACCAGCGGCGGCACCGCGCCGAACGGCTTGAGCAGGTCGGGCAGGTCCGCGGGGTCGGCCGGCTCCGCCGGAATGTCGATCACCTTGGTGACCGCCCAGGCGTCGCCGTCGCGGTGCCACAGCCAGATCGAGGCGGACAGGTCCTCGACGCTGATCACCACCCCGACGAACCCGTACGACTTGGTGGGGTCGTGCGCCGGGCGTAGCTCCAGCGGCATCTGATACTGGTCGCCCAGGTCGATCCGCTGCACGTGTCGGCGCTTCGCGAGATCCCAGAAGTGGATGGCGTGACCGTAGCGCCGGCCCAGCAGCAGCTCACCGATGATGCCGTCCTCGATCATCGACGGGGTGCCCCACTCGCTTGTGACGAGCACGTCCTGGGTGAGGTGCCACCACATGTCGTACGCCAGGAACTGTGGCCCCCGGTCGGCCTCCCACGCCCCCCGTACCTCGAATGTGGTGTGGTCCAGGATGGCGATGCCGCCTGGACCCTCCGCGCCGTCCGCGCCGCCGAGAGCCGAGACGTAGATGCCGTCCGGGCCACAGTGCACGGTGTGCGGGCGGGAGTAGCCGGCGCGCTTGGCCAGCTCCTCCGGCCCGATCACCTTGACCACCTGGGGTTGGCGCGGGTCGGGTTGGGTGTCGATGACGTGGATCCGCGACGAGCGCAGGCCGGGCACGATCAGGTAGCGCCGCTCGACGTGCGGGTGCGGGGCGGTCGGGCAGAGCGCGCTGCTGCACGCGTTCCAACCGAAGTGGTGCAGCTCGTCGCCCAGGTGCGGCAGGTCGGTCCAGCCGACGACGCGGCCGTAGTCGGGGGAGTCGGGGTCGGTGTCCAACACCACTATCGCGTCCGGTCGGGTGGCTGTCCGGTCGAACGCCGCCACGTAGGCGAGCTTCTCCGCGGGCGCGTTCACCGCCTCGCCGGGGGAGGGGTAGAAGGTGGGGTCGGGGGTCCAGCGAGTCATCGAGGTCTCCGCTCGTCAGGTGGTGGGAACGCCGAGTTGGTCGAGCAGGTGCCGGCGCAGCGCGCCGAAGGCCGGGTCGTCCGGCGTACGGGTGGGTGCCAGGTCGACGGGCAGGTCCGCGGCGATGCGGCCCGCGTCCAGGAGCAGGATCCGGTCGGCGAGCAGCAGTGCCTCCTCCACGTCGTGGGTGACCAGCAGGGCGGCGAAGCCGTGCTCGGCGCGCAGCCGGCGCAGCAGCATCTGCATCCGCAGGCGGGTCAGCGCGTCCAGTGCACCGAACGGCTCGTCGAGCAGCAGCAGGTCCGGTTCGCGGACCAGGGCACGCGCGACGGCCACCCGCTGCGCCTGCCCGCCGGACAACTCGGCGGGCCAGGCCCGGTGCCGCTCGGCCAACCCGACCTCGGCGAGTGCCCGCTGGATGCGGCCGGCCGGATCGGGGCCGGACAGCCCGAGCCCGACGTTTGCCGCGACCCGCTTCCACGGCAGCAGCCGGTGTTCCTGGAAGACCACCGCGGCGGTGCCGTGTACGGCGATCTCGCCACCGGCGGCACCGTCCAGCCCGGCGAGGATCCGCAGCAGGGTGCTCTTGCCCGAGCCGCTGCCGCCCAGCAGGGCCACTACCTCGCCCCGCGCGATGCTCATATCGACCCCGGCCAGCACTGTCGTCGGCCCGAACGCGCGGCGGACCGCCCGGGCGGTGAGCACGGGCGCCGCACCTGTCAGGTGGCCCGCAGTCCGCGACGCCATGTCAACATCTTCCTCTCCGCGACACGCAGGGCAAGGTCGGATATCAGTCCGAGCAGGGCGTAGACGAGCAGGCCGAGCACCACCACATCGGTCTGGCTGAACTCGCGCGCCTCCATCATCAGGAAGCCGATTCCGGTCTGGGCGTTGACCTGTTCGCCGACGACGAGGCTGAGCCAGGCCGCGCCGATGGCCAGCCGCAGGCCGAGGAACAGCGCGGGCAGCGCGCCGGGCAGCACGACGTGGCGCAGTCGGGCGGCCTGGCCGAGCCCACAGGTACGGGCCGCCTCGACAAGTCGTTCGTCGATGTCCCGGATACCGGCGTAGGTGTTGAAGTAGATCGGGAAGAACGCACCCAGGGCGACCAGGCTGATCTTGAGCGGTTCGCCGATGCCGACCCAGATGATCAGCAGCGGGACCAGCCCCAGGTGCGGCAGCATCCGGGCCATCTGCACCGGCGGGTCGACAAGGTCGTCGCCGAGCCGCAGCAATCCCGCCACGGTTCCCAGGACCAGCGCCAGCACACCGCCGATCAGCAACCCGGCGCCGGCGCGGGTGAGCGAGTCCACAAGGTGTACGGCGAGCGTCCCGTCACGGGTCAGCCGCGCGCCGGTGGCCAGCACGTCGCTCGGCGCGGGCAGCTTCTCCGGCGCCAGCAACCCGACTCGGGCCGCTGCCTCCCAGCCCAGCACCAGCACGACCGGGCTCACCAGCCGTCGCCACCGCCGGGCCGGCCGTTCACGGCGAGCCGCCACCGGCGCGGCGGCGCCGACCTCGGCGGGAGCCTCGACGAGAGTCGTACGGCTCACCGGAACACCTCGCTGAACCGGTCGTCGATCCGGGACCGCATGTCGACAGGGCCCGGGATGAGGCCCAGGGAGATGAAGCTGTCGGTGATCGCCTGGAGTTCGTCGCCGATGTCCGGACCGACCGGGGCGAGCGGCTTGGCGCTGCGGGCCAGGGCGCGGCTGGTGACGTCCTCGGGGATCTTCAGCTCCGGCGCGAGGATGCGGGCCCGCTCCTGCGGGTTGGCGATGCCCCAGTCGGTCACCTCGCGGTACCGCTGGAGGAACGTGCGGATCTCGTCGGAGCGGTGCTCGACGGCGTCCGGTGCGGCCAGGACGTACTCGCGGTTGCTGGCCAGCCCCGTCGCGTCCGCGAGCACGCGGACCCCCGGCTGCTCGGCCAGGGCGAAGTACGGATCCCAGATCACCCAGGCGTCGACCTGCCCGTTGTCGAACGCGGGTCGGCCCTCGGCGGGTTTGAGGTACTTGACGTCGATGTCCTGCAACGTCATGTTGTTGGCCTCCAGCAGCCGGACCAGCAGCCAGTGCACGTTGGAGCCCTTGTTCAGGGCGACCCGCTTGCCCTTCAGGTCGGCGAAGGTGCGGTAGCCGCTGTCGGCCTTGACCAGCACGGCCTCACCCTGCGGGATCGGCGCGGAGGTGCCGATGACGGAGAACGGGATCTTGCCGGCCGCGGCGAAGACCGGTGGGGCCTCGCCGACCTGTCCGATGTCGATGGATCCGGCCTTGAGTGCCTCGGTGAGCGCCGGTCCGCTCTCGAACAGCGACCACTGCACTCCGGGGGTGGCGTCGCGCGCCTTGACCAGGCTCAGCCCGCCGAAGCGCTGGTAGCCGATGCGGAGCGTACCGGGGTCGTCCTTGGCGTCGGCGGACCCGCCGCAGGCGCTCAGGGCGGTCGTGGCGATCAGGGCCGCAGCCGTCAGGGCGGCCGTGACCAGCCTGCGGCGATGCAGGTGGCGGCTCGTCGAGGGGGTACGCATGGCGACTCCTTGGGTCGGGCAGGTGAACCGGGCCACGTCGACCGGTAGGGGTCGGGGCGGTCGGTAGCCTACTAACCCGATAGGTTTTATGGGTAGAGTGGCGGCGGGATCGTCCCAACCCTCAGGAGCGGCCCTCCCACCGCAGTGCCTACCGACCACGCACCGAAGGAAAGAGCCGAGATGACCCTCACCTTCCACTGGTTCCTGCCGACAAACGGCGACAGCAGGGACATCGTCGGCGGCGGACACGGCATGCCGTCCGGCACTGCCGGTCGTGCCCGACCAGCAAGCGTCGCCTACCTCGGGCAGATCGCCCGCACCGCCGAGCAGCTCGGCTTCGTCGGCGCGCTCACCCCGACCGGCGCGTGGTGCGAGGACGCCTGGCTGAGCACCGCGATGCTCACCGAGGTGACCGAACGGCTCAAGTTCCTTGTCGCCTTCCGACCGGGTCTGCTGGCACCCACCCTGGCCGCCCAGATGGCGTCCACCTTCCAGCGGCTGTCCCGGGGTCGGCTACTGCTCAACGTGGTCACCGGAGGCGAGTCCCAGGAGCAGCGGGCGTTCGGCGACTTCCTGGACAAGGACGCCCGGTACGCGCGGGCCGACGAGTTCCTGCACATCGTGCGCGGGCTGTGGCGAGGTGAGACAGTCGACCACACGGGCACCCACCTGCGCGTCGAGCAGGCGCGGCTGCACCGGCTGCCCGACCCGACGCCACCTGTCTACTTCGGTGGCTCGTCCGCCGCCGCACTGCCGGTGGCGGTACGGCACAGCGACGTCTACCTCACCTGGGGCGAACCGCCGGCCCAGGTCGCCGAGAAGCTCGACCGGGTACGGTCGCTCGCTGCCGCCGCTGGCCGTGAACTGCGCTTCGGCATCCGGCTGCACGTCATCGCCCGGGACACCGCGGACGAGGCGTGGGCGCAGGCCCGTCGCCTGCTCGACGGCATCGACGAGGCTGACATTCTGGCAGTGCAGAACGGGCTACGCCGCAGCGAATCCGAGGGGCAACGCCGGATGCTCGACCTGCACGGCGGCTCCCGCGACGGACTGGAGGTCGCACCCAACCTGTGGGCCGGCGTCGGGCTGGTCCGTGGCGGCGCCGGCACCGCGCTCGTGGGCAGCCACACCGAGATCGCCGATCGGATCGCCGAATACCACGCGCTCGGCATCGACGAGTTCATCCTCTCCGGTTATCCGCACCTGGAGGAGGCGTACTGGTTCGGCGAAGGTGTGCTGCCGATCCTGCACGAGCGCGGGCTGTGGCGGCACCCCGATGGTCAGCCGGCGACCGAGCACGTCGACGTCCCGTTCGCGGGAGCGCCCGGGCCGCGCCGCGAGCCGGAGCCCGCCGCGGCCCACTGATCCCATCGCGCTCTCGACTGCGGGTCAGGAGTCGTGGCCAGCAGACCCTGACGACGGGCATCCCAACGTCACGCCCGGCCGGGGCGACCCACGTCCCGGCCGGGCCGTGCCCTAGCGGTTCCGGCTGGCCAGCGCCCTGCCGATGCGCCGTCCCGCGAGGCTCACCACAGTGCTGCCGGCGGCCATGCCGACAAGCACCAGGAATCCACCGACCGCCCACAACCCGCTGTCGTCGGTCGACGCGGCCTGCCACGACCAGGCCACAGTGAAGGCGATCGTCATCACCGGCGCCACCAGCCACGGGCTCAGCCGCGTACCGGCCAGGGCGGCGAGCAGCACGAGCGTCAACACGCAGCCGATCACCTGCCACGGCTCGTACGGACCGCTCGTCGAGCTGGTCTCCGGGTCGACCGTGTACTCGGTGTCCCAGCCCAGCCAGAGCAGCCACACCCCGACCGTCGCCACCGCCAGGAACGCAGCGCCGAACAGTTTCTGATTACCCCTCATCGCCGTCACCGGGTGATCATCCCCTGCGCGTCTCCGGACACCCTGAGCACCCGTACCCACTGTCGCGGGCACGGCTGTGATCCCGAACGGACTGTTGCCCCGGCCCGTGGCGGTCCTCTACGGTCTGATCAAGCGGTGGGCGGTGCGGTCCGCATCCGACCGGAAGCCGCCGGGTGCTCGTCGCGCGGGCCGGGATGGTGGAGTCCCGGGTCACCCCGTCGGCAGCGGGCCAGGCGGTCGTGTGACTCCAGCTCGTACCCCGGGATGTTGCTGTCCCGGTGCGGCTCCCTGCGGAGCCGGCGAGCCGGGCACGCCGATCCCACCGGGAGATCCCGTGTTCCTCAGCCCGCACGAGCAGGACCGCCTGCTCGTCCACGTCGCGGCCGATGTCGCCCGCCGCCGCCGAGAGCGCGGCCTGCGACTCAACTACCCCGAGGCCGTCGCGCTCATCACCGCGTTCCTGCTCGAAGGCGCCCGCGACGGCCGGTCGGTGGTCGACCTCATGTCGGCCGGCCGGACCGTGCTCACCCGCGACGACGTCCAGGACGGCATCCCCGAGTTGCTGAGGGAGGTGCAGGTGGAGGCGACGTTCCCGGACGGCACCAAGCTCGTGACTGTGCACCACCCGATCCCGTGATCCCCGGGGAGATCCTGCCGGCCGACGGCCCGGTCGAGATCAACGCCGGCCGTCCGGTGACCACGCTGCTCGTGGTCAACACCGCCGACCGCCCGGTGCAGGTGGGCTCGCACTACCACTTCGCCGAGACCAACCCGGCGCTGACATTCGACCGGGACGCCGCCTGGGGGCAGCGGCTCGCCGTACCGGCAGGCACGTCGGTACGGTTCGAGCCGGGCGTCAGCCGCAGCGTGGACCTGGTGCCCCTCGGCGGCCTGCGCATCGTGCCGGGCCTGCGCGGGGAGTGCGCCGGGCCGCTGGACCAGGCCGCGCCGACGGCCGACGGGCCGGCGCGGTGAGCGCCGTGCGGCGGGACCGCTACATCGACCTGTACGGCCCCACCACCGGCGACCGCATCCGTCTCGCCGACACGAACCTGCTCATCGAGGTGGAGACCGACCACTGTGTCGGCGGCGACGAGGTGGTCTTCGGCGGAGGCAAGGTGATCCGCGAGTCGATGGGACAGTCCCGGACCACCCGCGCCGAGGGCGCCCTCGACACCGTCATCACCGGCGCCGTGGTGCTCGACCACTGGGGAGTCGTCAAGGCCGACGTCGGGCTGCGCGACGGCCGGATCGTCGCCCTCGGCCGTGCGGGCAACCCGGACACCATGCCCGGCGTCCATCCCGACCTGGTCATCGGTCCGGCCACCGAGGTGATCGCCGGCAACGGGCGGATCCTCACCGCCGGCGCCGTCGACACCCACGTGCACTTCATCTGCCCGCAGATCGTCACCGAGGCGCTGGCCAGCGGCATCACCACGCTCGTCGGCGGCGGTACAGGCCCCGCCGAGGGCACCCGGGCCACCACCGTCACCCCGAACGCGTGGCACCTGGCCCGGATGCACGAGGCGCTGGACACGCTGCCGGTGAACATTCTGCTGCTCGGCAAGGGCAACACCGTCTCCACCGAGGCGCTCTGGGAACAGTTGCGGGCCGGCGCGGGCGGTTTCAAGCTGCACGAGGACTGGGGCACCACTCCGGCGGCGATCGATGCCTGCCTACGGGTGGCCGACGCCTCTGGTGTCCAGGTGTCGATCCACACCGACACCCTCAACGAGGCCGGTTTCGTGGCCGACACCCTGCGTGCCATCGGCGGGCGGGCCATCCACTCGTACCACACCGAAGGTGCCGGAGGCGGGCACGCGCCGGACATCATCACCGTGGCCGGCGAGCCGAACGTGCTGCCGTCCTCGACGAACCCGACCCGGCCGTACACCCGTAACACCCTCGCCGAGCACCTGGACATGCTGATGGTCTGCCACCACCTCAATCCGTCGGTGCCGGAGGACCTGGCTTTCGCCGAGAGCCGGATCCGACCGTCCACGATGGCCGCCGAGGACCTGCTGCACGACCTCGGGGCGATCTCGATCATCGGCTCTGACGCCCAGGCAATGGGCCGGGTCGGCGAGGTGATCCTGCGGACCTGGCAGAGCGCGCACGTGATGAAGGAACGGGTGGGCGCCCTGCCCGGCGACGGCGCGGCCGACAATCACCGCGCCCGGCGGTACGTCGCGAAATACACGATCTGCGCGGCCATGGCCAACGGGCTGGAACGGGAGATCGGCTCCGTCGAGCCGGGCAAGCTCGCCGACCTGGTGCTCTGGGACCCGGCCTTCTTCGGGGTACGCCCACACCTGGTGATCAAAGGAGGCATGATCGCGTACGCACAGATGGGTGACGCCAACGCGTCGATCCCCACCCCGCAGCCCATGCTTCCGCGCCCGATGTTCGGGGCGTACGGGGCTGCCGCGGCGGCCACCAGCCTCACCTTCGTGGCCCCGGCCGCGCTCGACGCCGGGCTCCGCCTCGATGTGCGGCGGAGGGTGGTGCCCGTCGCCGACGTACGGTCCCGGGGCAAGGCCGACCTGCCGGAGAACAACGCGATGCCCCGGATCGAGGTGGAGCCGGACACGTTCACGGTCCGGATCGACGGTCAGGTGGTGGAACCGGACCCGGTGCCCCAACTGCCGATGGCCCAGCGGTACTTCCTGTTCTGATGGCGACGTCCAGCCTGCTCCTGCTGCTTGCCGACGGGCGCTTTCCGGCCGGCGCGCACGCGCACTCCGGCGGCCTGGAGGCGGCCGTCGCGGCGGGCCGGGTCGACGACCTGGCCTCGTTGGAGGCGTTCCTGATCGGCCGGCTGGCCACCGCCGGACTGGTCGGTGCGGCGTTCGCGGCGGCGGCGCACCGGGCGGCAGCGCCAGACGGCACCGGGGCGAATGAGCACGCCGGGGCCGCCCTGGCGCGGCTCGACGCCGAGCTGGACGCGCGGACCGCCTCCCCGGCGCTGCGCGCCGTGTCCCGCCGGCAGGGCCGGGCGCTGCTGCGCGCCGGGCGGGCGATCTGGCCGGACGCCGCGTTCGCCGACCTGCCCACCACCCCCGGCGGAGCGCACCAGCCGCTCGTCCTGGGGCTGCTCTGCGCCGCCGCCGGCCTCAGCCGCACCGAAACCGCGACCGTCGCCGTGTACGGCACGGTGACCGGTGCGGCGAGCGCTGGCGTACGCCTGCTCGGCCTCGACCCGTACCAGGTCCAGGCCCTGCTGGTCGGCCTCGCCGACGCCTGCGACGGCATCGCCGCCGACGCGGCGCGGGTCGCCGACGACCCACCGGAGCGGCTGCCGGCCGCGGCCGCTCCACTCGCCGACATCTCAGCCGAAGTCCATGCCACCTGGGAGGTGCGTCTCTTTGCGTCCTGACACCGCTGTACCCGCGTCCGCCGCCGAGCCGACCGCTGTGCCGCACGACGAGTCCGTTCCGCATACCCACCCGGAACCGGGGGTGGACCCGCACCCGCCGCTGGCGCGGGCCGGCCGGGCGCTGCGCGTCGGCATCGGTGGGCCGGTCGGCTCCGGCAAGACCGCCCTGGTGGCGGCGCTCTGCCGAGCCTTCGCCGGAGAGTTGCGACTCGGCGTGGTGACAAACGACATCTACACGACCGAGGACGCCGACTTTCTCAAGCGGGCCGGCGTGCTCGATCCGGAGCGCATCCGCGCCGTGGAGACCGGTTGCTGCCCCCACACGGCCATCCGCGACGACATCGGCGCCAACCTCGACGCCGTGGACGAACTGGCCGAGACCGTCGGCCCGCTGGACCTCGTGCTTGTGGAGAGCGGTGGCGACAACCTCACCGCCACCTTCAGCCGGGGCCTTGTCGACCGGCAGATCTTCGTGGTCGACGTGGCCGGCGGGGACAAGGTGCCGCGCAAGGGCGGACCGGGGGTCACCGCCGCCGACCTCCTGGTGATCAACAAGACCGACCTTGCGCAAATGGTGGGTGCCGACCTGGGGGTGATGGACCGGGACGCCCGCGCCCGACGCGGTGACCTGCCAACCCTGTTCCTGTCCATCGTGGCCGATCCAACGGCGGGCCGGGTCGCCGACTGGATCCGGCACGAACTGGCCCACCACGCGGCTCTGTACCCACTCGCCGTGTCGCCCGGCACGACCTGATGCGGGCGTCCGCCCGGCTGGTGGCCCGGGCCGACGGGCGGGGTGGCACGACCCTTGTCGAGGTGCACGGCGAGACGCCGCTGCTGCTGCGTCAGACCCCGGCCCGAAACGGCACCCCCACGGTGTACGTCGTGGGAGGCGCCGCCGGCCCGCTGGCCGGCGACGACCTCCGGTTGGACATCGAGGTGGGGGCCGAGGCGGCGGTACGGGTGCACTCGGTCGCCGCGTCGGTCGCCCTGCCCGGCCGTCCCGGTGCCGTGTCCCGGATGGTCGTGCGGGCGGCGGTGCACGCCGGCGCCACGCTGCACTGGTTGCCGGAGCAACTGGTCGCGGCGGCCGGTTGCGCGCACCTCGCCGAAGCCCACATCGACCTGGCCGCAGGGGCAAGCCTGCGCTGGCGCGACGAGTTGATCTGTGGCCGTTTCGGTGAGGCGCCCGGCAGCGCCGTCGTCCATACCCACGTCGACCACGACGGCCGGCCGCTGCTGCGGCAGTCGCTGGCCGTCGGGCCGCACGCGCCCGGCTGGGCCGGCCCGGCAGTGCTCGGCGGAGCGCAGGCCACCGGCTCGCTGCTGGTGGTCGACCCGTCGCGACCCGCCGAACCACCCCAGGTGCTTGCCGACGGAGCCGTCGTGCGACTGCCCCTCGCAGACGGGCCGGCAACACTGTGGACCGCGACCGCCCCGGACGCACACACCCTGCGCGCCCACCTGACCGTTGAGGCTCGCGCGCACGCGGCCGGGTGGGCTTGCTGAGGGCTGGTGCCACGGCGGCGGCAGAGACGGCTGGGCGGCACGCGGCCTCCCGGACGGCGGCGTCCACCTCGTTGCGCCTCGGCGTCGGCGTGCGCGGCCCGCGGCGGACCTGTCGGCAGCGGCTTTGTCGCCGTCGGTCCCGTCGGCAGCGGTCCTGTCGCGGTGCCCGTCGAGGGCCGCCGGCTGTGACCGCGTGCCGGCAGGCATTGAGCGTGGCACGACGCCGGCGCGCCCGCGGCACTGACGGCAACGACCAGGGAACCACTGACGGCCGCGACCAAGGGGTGCAGTCGTCTCTGCTCGGGCAGGTTGGTCCGAAGCGTGATACCTGTGAGTCATCAAGATGACTCACAGGTATCACGCTCTAGAACCGCCCCGCCGAGGGCTGCTCCAGGGCGGCCCCCACCCATGGCTCGGACCCGCGCCCGCATCGCTGCTGGGATCCAGGTTCTCGGCATCGACCGGGACCCAGGTTTCGGCATCGACCGGCGCGTTCGTTGTGGCGGGATCGGCGCAGCACCCTCGCGGCTGCCTGGGGTGCCCGCGATGGCCTGGGAAGCGCGAGGGGCAGGCGGTGGCGGGCTCTGATGTGGCGCAGACACCGGGCTCTGATGTGGGGCAGGCGTCCGGCGTTCGTGTGAGCGCGGGTATCCGCCGGTGTGGGTACAGGCATCCGGGCGGAGGCGGAGGTCAGCGGTGCAGGCCCGCTGCGGTCGCGCGGTCGTGGTTGTGGTCGCGGTTGTGGTTGTGGTCGTGGCGGGAGGCCGGGTCGAGACGGTCGACCAGGGTGGCGAGCTGGTCGGTCAGGTCGGCCAGGTCGGTGGCGTCCCGGAGGCCCACCTCGGCGAGGTTGGCCCGGATCTGCTGGTCGATGCGCTCGTGCTCGCGGCGGCCCCGGGCCGTCAGGTACGCGCGGATCCGCCGGCGGTCCAGCACGTCGACGCGGCGGAAGACGAGGTTGCGGTCGACGAGTTGGTCGACAAGCTTGGTGAGGGTGCCGGGCGGCAGGAACGCCTCGGCGGACACCTCGCTCATCGGGTGGCCCTGGCCGTCGGCGAGCAGGCAGAGCACCCGCCACGCCTCGATGGTCAGCCCGTCGTCGGCCAGGACGGCGCCCAACCGGCGGGAGAGCAGCCGTTCGGCGCGAGTGAGCGAGCGCAGCAGGTCGGCTGGCGCCCCGGGCACGTCTGACATGGATCTCCCTGGTCCGGTGGCCCTGTCATGTTACCGAGTCGTCCCGGTCAGTGGTGAGCTCTGGTCTTCCGACCTGGGCCGGGCAATCATGTGCTCATGTCCGCGCCGGCAGCGCCGTGGCTCACAGTCGATTCGGCCGTGGTCAGCATCGCGCTGGTGTACCCGATGCGTGGGCCGGCGGGAATGTTCGGCCCGACCTGTGAACTCTGCGCCCAACTGGCGGTCGAGGAGATCAACAGGTGTGGCGGGGTGCTCGGCCGGGAGGTGCGGCTGGTTCCGGTCGACGGTGGGGCCCCGCCCGCCCAGGTGGCCGCCGAGGTCGAGGCGCTGGTGTCGGTCGGGGCCGTGCAAGGCGTGACCGGCTGGCACATCTCGTCGGTACGCCAAGCGCTGGCGCCCCGGGTCGCGCACCGGGTGCCGTACGTCTACACAGCCCTGTACGAGGGCGGCGAGCGTACCGAAGGGGTCTTCCTCACCAGTGAGACGCCGGACGCCCAACTGTGGCCTGCCATGCGGTTGCTCGCTCAGGAGCAGGGCGTACGCCGGTGGTTCGTGGTGGGCAACGACTACGTGTGGCCCCGGCGTACCGCGCGGGCGGCCCAGCGGTACGCGCTGCGCGGTGGTGGTCGGGTGGTGGGACTGAGCTTCCTGCCGCTGGAGACGCACGACTTCGACGAGGTGCTGCGCCGCATCGAGCACAGCGACGCCGACGCGGTGCTGATGCTCCTCGTCGGCGCCGACGCGGTGCGGTTCAACAGGGCGTTCGCCCGGTCCGGTCTGGACCAGCGTTGCCTGCGCCTGAGCACCCTCATGGACGAGAACATGCTGCTGGCCAGCGGTGCCGGTGCGACTCGACGGCTGTACAGCACGGCGGGCTTCTTCGCCGGCCTGGTGACCCAGGAGAACCTCGACTTCCATGGGGAGTTCGCCCGCCGGTTCGGGGTGGAGGCGCCGCCGCTGGGCAGTCTGGGGGAGTCCTGTTACGAAGGTGTGATGCTGCTGGCCGCCCTCATCGGACAGGCACGGACCCTCGACGTGCGGGCGATCGAGACGGCGGCCGACGACGTGGCGTACCACGGGCCGCGCGGGCGGCTGCGGCTGCGGCAACGGCACGTGCGGCAGCGGATCTACCTGGCCGAGGCAGACGGGCTCGACTTCACGGTCCTCGCCCAGCTCTGACCGTCGGCCGCACCGGTCGGCGACGATCGGCGCGTGACGATCGCACAAGCGTGGCACGGTGCTTGACAGCCGTACCCGGCGCGGCCCTAAGATGCTTCCTGTGTGAAGGATCTGGCTTGCGGGCCGGAGCCCACAAATGTGTGCCCACCCTCGGCGGAATCGCCCGCCGTCCATTGTGATGGCACTGATCCGCAGATTTCGTTAACGGGCCGACACCGCTATTTCAGCGCGGTGGCGGCCCGTTTTCGCGTACCCGTCGAACGGTGGCGCGGAAACAGTCAATTAAGGACCGGGAAACCTCCTCGCAATGATGCCGGTCGACGCTTTCGGTGCCCATATCCGAGCCGGTGCCCGGTCGGCGTCCACCCGCCGCACCAGACATCGCCCGCCTCAGCTCCACGGACCGCACCGCACCGTCAGGCACGACATCGACGCAGCCACGACCGCCCGGTCGATGGCGCCGAACGTCCATTCGCCACTTCACGTGCACCGCAGGGAGAATTGATGTCACTATTCCGGGGCCGCCGCATCCTGGCGGGTGCCATGACCCTGGTCGCCGCGGCCGCGATGACCGCGTGCGGCAGCAAGACCAGCGACGAGGGCGGCGCGGCCGGCGTCAGCGCCGACATCTCCGGCGACACCGTCAAGGTGGGCCTGCTCAACTCGCTGTCCGGGACCATGGCGATCAGCGAGGTCACCGTCCGCGACTCCATCATGCTCGCCGTCGAGGAGATCAACGCCGCTGGCGGCGTCCTCGGCAAGAAGATCCAGCCCGTCGGCGAGGACGGCGGATCGGACTGGCCCACCTTCGCGGAAAAGGCCGAGAAACTCATCTCCGAGGATCGCGTCGCCGCCGTCTTCGGCTGCTGGACGTCGGCCAGTCGCAAGGCTGTCAAGCCGGTGTTCGAGAAGAACAAGGCGCTGCTGTTCTACCCGGTGCAGTACGAGGGCCTGGAGCAGTCGCCGTACATCTTCTACACCGGAGCGACGACCAACCAGCAGATCGTTCCCGGCCTCGACTACCTCAAGGCGCAGGGCGTCAAATCGGTCTACCTGGTCGGCAGTGACTACGTCTTTCCGCGTACGGCAAACAAAATCATCAAGGCGTACGCGACAGCGAACGGGATGAACGTGCTGGGCGAGGATTACGCCCCGCTGGGCTCGACCGAGTTCGGCACGATCGTCAACAAGGTCAAGTCCTCCGGTGCGGCCGCCGTGTTCAACACCCTCAACGGCGACAGCAATGTGGCCTTCTTCAAGGAGTACAAGTCGGCCGGACTGACCGCTGCCGCGATGCCGGTGGTGTCGGTGTCGATCGCCGAGGAGGAGGTCAAGGGCATCGGCACGCAGTACCTCGAAGGCCAGTTGACCGCCTGGAACTACTACCAGACCACGCCCGGCGCGGCGAACGCGAAGTTCGTGGCCGCGTACAAGGCGAAGTACGGCGCGGACAAGCCGACAAGCGACCCGATGGAGGCCGCGTACGTCGGGGTGTACCTGTGGAAGGCGATGGTCGAGAAGGCTGGCGCGTTCGACGTGGAGAAGGTCCGTGCTGCCTCCGACGGGATCACCTTCGACGCGCCCGAGGGTCTGGTCACCGTCGACGGGGAGACGCAGCACATCGCGAAGACCGCCCGGATCGGCAAGGTCGGGGCCGACGGTCTGATCACCGAGGTGTGGAACTCCGGCAAGCCGATCGAGCCGGACCCGTACCTCAAGAGCTACCCGTGGGCGAGCGGCCTGAGCTGACGATGCCGGCCCGGGCGGGCCGTGTTGCCGCGCGACCCGCCCGGGCCACCCGACAAGCAGTTCGGAGTACGCACCGTGACAGTCCTCTTCGGTCAACTCTTCACAGGCATCAGCATCGGCGCGGTGCTGCTGCTCATCGCGCTCGGTCTCGCGCTGACGTTCGGGCAGATGAACGTGATCAACATGGCGCACGGCGAGTTCATCATGGCCGGCGCCTACACCACGTACGTCCTGCAACAGAGCATCACCGGCGCCGGAATGTCGCTGCTTGTCGCGCTGCCGGTGGCGTTCGTGGTGGCCGGCACGATGGGTGCGCTGCTGGAGGTCCTGCTGATCCGCAGGCTCTACGCCCGGCCGCTGGACACCCTGCTGGTCACCTGGGGCGTGTCGCTGATGCTGCAACAGTTGGCCCGTGACGTCTTCGGCAGCCCGAACGTGCAGACCCGCGCGCCGGAGCTGCTCACCGGCAACGTGGCGCTGCCCGGCGGCCTGACCGTCGCCAACAACCGCCTGTTCATCCTCGCCCTGGCGCTGGCCGCCGTCGCGGCGCTCACCCTGGCGCTGCGGCTCACCCCGCTCGGCCGCCGGATCCGCGCCGTCGTGCAGAACCGCGACCTCGCCGCCGTCTCGGGCATCCCCACCGCCCGGGTCGACCGGACGACCTTCTTCATCGGCTCCGGCCTGGCCGGGCTCGCCGGTGTGGCGCTCACCCTGCTCGGCCCGATCGGCCCGACGATGGGCACCAACCTGATCATCGACGCCTTCCTGGTCGTCGTGGTCGGCGGGATCGGTCAGCTCAAGGGCACCGTGATCGTCGCCTTCGCCCTCGGCGTGCTCCAGGCCACGGGGGAGTACCTGACCACCCTCAGCGTCGCCAAGGTGATCGTGTTCGTGGCGATCGTCGCGTTCCTCCAGTGGCGACCACAGGGACTGTTCACCCTGCGGACCAGGAGCCTCGCATGACCGCCGTGACACCCGCCCGACCGGACACCGCAGTGCAACCGGCACCTGCCGGCGCCGTACCGCCGAACCCGCCGGAGGGCCGGTCGCGGCTGCGGGCGGCGGCGGGCTTCGCGTTCGGCGCGGCGCTGCTGTTCGCCGTGGCGCCGCTGGTGCTGTCGGACTTCCGGTTGTCGCTGCTCGCCAAGTACCTCTGCGTGGCAATGGTCGCGGTAGGCATCGGGATCGCCTGGGGCCGGGGCGGGATGCTCACCCTCGGCCAGGGCGTCTTCTTCGGCCTCGGTGGCTACGCGATGGCCATGCATCTCAAGCTCGCCGACGCGGGTCCGGGCGGGATGCCCGACTTCATGCAGCTGTACGGGCAGCTCGACGAACTGCCGGTGTGGTGGCGGCCCTTCGCCAGCCCGTGGTTCGCGCTGCCCGCCACGGTGCTGCTGCCGATGGCTGTCGCGTTCGGGCTCGGCTCGCTGGTGTTCCGCCGCCGCGTACGGGGCGCGTACTTCGCCATCCTCAGCCAGGCCCTCGCCGCCGCAATGGTGATCCTGCTGATCGGCCAGCAGGGCACCACGGGTGGCACCAACGGGCTCACCGACATCGAGGGTTTCTTCGGCTACGACCTGGACGACCCGGTAAACCAGCGGATGGTCTACTTCATCATCGCCGGTGTCCTGCTGGCGCTGCTCGCGCTGGCCCGCCAGCTCATCCACAGCCGCTACGGCGAGCTGCTGGTGGCGGTCCGCGACGGCGAGGAACGCGTCCGTTTCCTCGGCTACGACCCGGCGTCGGTCAAGCTCGTCGCGTACGTGGTGGCCGCCGGCATGGCAGGGCTGGCCGGGGCGCTGTTCGTGCCGGCGGTCGGCATCATCTCGCCGGCGCTGATCGGCATCGTTCCGTCGATCGAGTTCGTCATCGGGGTCGCTGTGGGTGGTCGGGCCACCCTGCTCGGCCCGGTTCTCGGCGCGGTCGCTGTGGCCTGGGCGCGTACCGCCCTCTCCGAGCGGTTCCCCGGCACCTGGACGTACCTGCAGGGGTTGCTGTTCGTGGTGGTTGTCGCGTTCCTTCCCGGGGGCCTGGCGTCGCTGTGGGCGCTGGCCCGCCGCCGCGACGGCGGCGCGCAACCGCGCCGACGCGGGTGGTCGCCGCCGGGCCGGCGGCGGGCGGAGCGGACGGAGGTGCCGGTGCCATGAGCGAACGCACCGAGCGCAGCGAGGGCCGTGAGGGCGTGCCCGGCCAGCACGGCATGAGCGAACGCACCGAGTGCAGCGAGGGCCGTGAGGGCGTGCCCAGCCAGCACGGCATGAGCGAACGCACCGAGCGCAGCGAGGGCCGTGAGCGCGTGCCCAGCCGGCACAGCATGAGCGGCGAGCGGCTGGACGGGTTGTCCGTCCGTGACCTACGGGTCAGCTTCGACGGGTTCACGGCGGTCGACGGTGTCTCGTTGGAGGTGCCCGCCGGTGACATCCGGTTCCTGATCGGGCCCAACGGCGCCGGCAAGACCACTCTCGTGGACGCGGTCACCGGCCTGGTGCGGGCCACCGGCTCGGTCCGGTTCGGCGACCAGGAGCTGCTCGGCCGCCCGGTGCACAAGATCAGCCGGTTGGGCATCGGACGGACCTTCCAGACCTCGACGGTCTTCGAGGAGCTGACGGTGGTGCAGAACCTCGACATCGCCGCCGGCGCCCGGCGTAGCTGGGCGACACTTGCCCGTCGCCGCCGTGGCATCCCCGGCGAGGTTGCCGCCGCGCTGGACACGATCGGACTGACCGGGCGGGCCGACCAGCTCGCCGGGACGCTCGCGCACGGCCAGAAGCAGTGGCTGGAGATCGGCATGCTGCTGGTGCAGGACGCGCGGCTGCTGCTGCTCGACGAGCCGGTCGCCGGGATGAGCCACGAGGAACGCGACGCCACCGGCGCCCTGCTGGAGACGGTGAGCCGGGACCGCACTGTCGTCGTGATCGAGCATGACATGGACTTCCTGCGCCGGTTCGCCCGCAGCGTCACAGTGCTGCACGCCGGAAGGGTGCTCAGCGAGGGCACCGTGGCGCAGGTCCAGGCGGACCCGCGCGTACAGGAGGTCTACCTCGGCCACCCGGTCGACGCCGGGTCGGCCTCCAGCGGTCTGGAGGCATGATGCTTACCCTGCGCGGGGTGCACGCCGGATACGGGCGCAGTCGGGTGCTGCACGGAGTCGACCTCGCCGTCCCGCCCGACGGGGTGGCCGTGGTGCTCGGGCACAACGGCGCCGGAAAGAGCACGCTGCTGCGGGTCGCCGCCGGCCTGCTGCGTCCGAGCGCCGGCACTGTCGAGCTGGACGGCGAGGACGTCACCCGCCGCGGGCCGCACGAGCGGGTGGCGCGCGGGATGGCGTACGTCCCGCAGGGCCAGCAGTGCTTCCCGCACCTGACGGCGGCGGAGAACCTGCGCCTGGTCGCCGACGGCCGGCGCGACGGGGCCGTGGCCACGGCGGAGGTGCTGGACCTGTTCCCGGCGCTGCGTCCGCTGCTGCGTCGACGGGCCGGGCTGCTCTCCGGCGGTCAACGCCAGCAACTGGCGATCGCCCGCGCTCTGATCACCCGGCCGCGGCTGCTGATGCTCGACGAGCCGACCGAGGGCATCCAGCCGTCGGTCGTCGCGGAGATCCAGGAACGGATCGTCGAACTGACCCGGCAACCCGGGTTCAGCGTGCTCCTCGTCGAGCAGCACCTGGGTTTCGCGTTGCGGGTGGCGAGCCGCTACCACGTGCTGGAATCCGGCCGGGTGACCTCGCGCGGCGACGGCGGCGCGACGGCGGAACGGGAGGTCCGGGCAGCCCTGGCGGTCTGAGACGGCGGCGAACCTCGAGCCGACCCGGGACACGAGGTCCGGTTCGTAGAATTCGGGCCATGTCGCGGATCGTCGAGTTGCTGGCCTCACCGGTGCACCGCTTCCTGGGCCGGCCCGCCGACGGCCCGGCCCCGGCGCCACCCGGCGAACTGGTCGACGTCGTCCAGATCCGGGCCGGCCTCGGCATCGTCGGCGACCGCTACTTCGGCAAGCCGGCACACCGCGACGCCAGCGTGACTGTCATCGCCCAGGAGTCCCTGCCCGCCGGCACCGGCCTGGCACAGGTGCGGCGCAACATCCTCACCACGGGGCTCGCTGTGGACGAGCTGATCGGGAAGGTGCTCGTCCTCGACTCCGGCGACGGCCCGGTCAGCCTGCGGGTCAACCGAGCCGCCCGCCCGTGCGCGTGGATGGACGTGACTGTCGGCCCCGGGGCGTGGAAGGCGCTGCGCACCACCGGCGGCGTCCGCTGCACACCTCTCAACGACGGCGTGCTGCGCGTCGGGCCGACCGTCGCCACCGTCGAACGGGCGCCCGCGTCCTAGCCCGCGCGCCCACCGGCCGGGTCAGACGATGCCGATGTGGGCGGCGAGAACGCGCCAACCGTGCGGGTCGTCGTGGACCCACGTCCGGGTGTAGCGCAGACGCGCCGCGAACGGCTCACCGTCGAGCGCCCCGGCCACCCGGCCGAGGAAGAACGTCACACCGGTCGACCCGACGACGAGCAGATCCAGCCTCTCCTCGACCAGCTCCTCGATGACCGAGGTGCGGTCCCGGTGCGTGGCCAGGTCCTCCGACTTGGTGTACTGGCTACCGTCGGGACCCACAGCGATCAGCTGGTCCATGAGCAGCTGATCCAGGGCGGCGACGTCGCCGGCCCGTTGCGCGGCCTGCAGTGTGCGCTCGGCGTCGAGCAGTTCCGCCTCGCGTTCGCTGTCCGGCATGCTGCAGTCCTCCGGGTCTCCGTCCCGGCGCCGCCGTCCGGGCTGACCGCATTGTGGCAGCCGGCGCGGCCCGTACGCGGACGCATCGCCGCCGAACCCGCACCTCTTGTCGTACGCGTGCCGCCCCTCGGCCGGCTCAGATGCCCAGCCGGATCCGTACCACTGTTCCGTCGGGGTCGCTGAGCACGGCCACCTCGTCGCAGACCTGCTCGACGATGGCAAGCCCTCGGCCCCGTACCGCGTCGGCGGCCGGCATGCCCCGACCGAACGTTCGTACCGGCCCCTGGTCGACCACGTCGCAGAACAGGTGGCCCTCCTCTGCCCAGAGCCGCACCCGGCCCCCACCGGTCGTGTGCTGCAACGTGTTCGTTGCCAACTCGCTCACCGCAAGCGTCAGCAGCTCCACCCGCTGCGGCGACAGCCCTCGCGCCAGCGCCTCGGCGTGGACGAACGAGCGCAACGCCCGCAGGTCGGTCGCCATCTCGTACGTCATGCTGTCGACGATCGGGGGTGCGGACTGCTCGGCCGCGGTGCGGGTCTCCCGCCGGTCGGCCTCGAAGTGCGCCATGAGACAGCAGCACCTTCCTCGTTGCGAGAGCTGTTGTCGGCACATCATGTCATCCGGCGGTCGGCAGCCCGCTTCGTCCGTTGGGTGACGGTGCGGGACGCGGGCTGTTCAGCCCCGGGGGCGGCCGCCGCGGGCCGGCTTGCGGCTCCCACCCGGGCGCTGTCGGGGCGCGCTGCCGGACCGCGACGGCGTGCGCTTCGTCGCCGCGCGCGGGCGGTCTGCGCCGGGTCGAGGTGACGCCGGCTTGCGGCGGGCTGCCACGACGATGATCGCGCCGACGGCCACCACGACAGCGGCGGGCACCAGCCAGGGCGCAAGCCCGCCGTCCGGCTCGGACGCCTCCGGTTGCGCCGCCGCTGTGGCAGCGGCGGCGGTCGCGGCCGGCACGGCGGACGCCGACGAATGACCTTCGAGCTGTGCGAGCAGGGCGGGGGCCGGTTCGTCGGTCGGGGGTGTCCAGCCGGCCGGCGGCGCCGTGCTCGGACCCTGGTAGTCGAACGTCACGGCGCCCCGCACCGCCTCGCCGTCCGAGGCGACCGAGAGGTAACTCGCCGTGTACTTACCTTTCGCCGGCCAGTGCGCGACAGCCACCATTGCCGGAAAGCCCGTGTGGTAGAGCCGCGGTTCGAAGACGCCGTCGACCATGAAGTACTCCTGGACCGGCTTGTCCAGGCGCTTCGGCTCGCCGTTCGACCAGCCGTTGTCCACCCGCGTGCCGTTCGGGCCGGTGACGGTGAAGTGGGCGTTGTCGGCAGGCTTCTCGGTGAAGTACAACCCGAGCTGGGCCAGCGGCTCCCGGACCACGGTGCCGGTCAACGGGGTGGAGGTGGCCAACTGGCCGTGGGCGGAAGCCGCGGAGGCGGGCCACAGCAGCGTCGCCACAAGCATCGCGACCAGCGCCGCCGAGGCGCGGCTCAGGACGTGGCAGAAAGTGGCGGGCCTCGATCGCATTCGTTCATCATGTCATTTCCCCGGTGCCGAACAAGACGTAGAGTTCACCTCCCGACGATCATCTCCACCCCGTCCCCAGCGTCGTTCGGAGTCCGCCCGTGTTGGTTCGCGCACCCGGTTCCCGCCTTCCCGCACTCCTCGCCACCGGCCTGCTCACCGCGCTGCTCGTCACGGGTTGCGGGCAGGACGACGACGACCCGTCAGTGGCCGCACCTTCGGCGGCACCGACGTCCGCCGCCGCACCGACAACCACCCCGACGGCGGCGGGCAGCCCCACTCCCAGCGCCAGCCCCAGCACACCAGCTGTCGACCGGGAGATCACCGTGACCATCGCCAAGCGGCGGGTCGACCCGCCGACCGGCCGGGTAACGGTGGGCAAGGGCGAGTCGGTCCGGATCACCGTCACCTCGGACGTCGACGACGAACTGCACGTGCACGGGTACGACCTGGGCGCCCGACTGCCGGCCGGCGTTGCGGGCTCGGTGGAGTTCCGCGCCGACAAGACCGGCCTGTTCGAGGTGGAGACGCACGACAGCGAGCTGGTGCTGTTCCAGCTCGTCGTGCGCTGAGCAGGGTGGGCGGCGCTCCCACGCTGCTGGCGCACGGCGTCGGCGGCCGTCAGGACCTGCCCATCACGCTGGGGCAGCTCGTCGTCGCCGCAGCCCTGACGCTTGTCGTCACGTTCGTCGCGCTGGGCGTGCTCTGGCGCGAGCCCCGCCTGGACCGGGACGCGATCGGCGGCCGGCCGGTGCCGGGTTGGCTGACCCGCCTCGTCGACGCACCCGCGTTCCGGGTGGTGCTGCGCGGGCTGGGGCTGCTCGCCGCCGCCTGGTTCTGCGTGGGCCTGCTCGCCGGGCCGGACACGGCCGACAACCCGAGCGCCGGCGCGCTCTACGTGCTGCTCTGGGTCGGTCTGGTGCCCGTCTCGCTGCTGTTCGGCCCGGTCTGGCGAGCTGTCAACCCGTTGCGTACGGTCCACCTGCTCGTCGCGCTTGCCGTGCGGCGGGACCCCGAGCGTGGCATCCGCGAACTGCCGCCCGGCCTGGGCCTGTGGCCCGCCGCCGGCACCCTGCTCGGCTTCGTCTGGCTGGAACTGGTCGCCCCGGACCGGGCCACACTGCCGGTCATCGGCGCGTGGCTCGCCGGGTACGCCGTGCTCATGCTCGCCGGAGCGGCCCTGTTCGGCGCGGGTTGGTTCGACCGGGCCGACCCGTTCGAGGTCTACAGCGCGCTGGTCGGCCGGCTCGCCCCGATCGGCCGGGCCGCCGACGGCGTGCTGGTGTGGCGCAATCCGCTGGACGGCATCGCCGGGCTTCGGCCCCGCCCCGGGCTGGTCGCCGTGGTGATCGTGCTGCTCGGCTCGACAATGTTCGACAGTCTTTCCAACGCCCCGGCCTGGCTGCGTTTCTCCCAGGAGAACGGCCTGCCTCCGGCGGTCACCGGCACCGCCGGGCTGGTCGTGGTCATCGGCGTCGTCGCCGTCGCGTACCTCGCCGCCGTGACCGCCGCCGCCCGCATCGGGCAAACCGGTCAGCCCGGCGGCATGGTCCCGACTGACGGCGCGGTCTCGACCGAGGGTGCGGGGTCGGTCCGGCGGGCGCCCGGGGAGATCGCCCACTCGATAGTGCCGATCGCTGTGGGGTACGTGGTGGCGCACTACTACTCGCTGCTGATCCTCGAAGGCCAGCGCACCGTCGCGCTGCTCTCAGACCCCCTGGACACCGGCGCGAACTGGCTTGGCACCGCGGGCTGGCAACCGCACACCGGGCTTGTCACACCGTCCGGAGTGGCAAGTCTCCAGATCACCGTCATCATCCTCGGGCACCTGCTCGGCACGCTGCTCGCCCACGACCGAGCCCTGTACCTGTTTCCCCGGGCCCGCGCGGTGGCCGGTCAACTCCCACTGCTGGCGCTGATGGTCGCCTACACCGTCGCCGGTCTGCTGCTGCTCTACGCCGGCTAGAACAGCCACCGTCAGCCTCGACGTGGCCGGCGGCCCGACTCCGCGCGATTCGCCGCGTGAGCCGGGCCGGCCGGTCGTCGAGGTCAGTGCCGGCCGGCGCCGTTCTCGCTCACCGGCTGCCCGAAGGGCAGGAACGGCACCGGCACCGGGTCGGCGTCGGGCCGGGCCGGGAAGCGGTCGGCGTCGCCACCGGACTCCTCGGCAGAGAGCGCACGGTCGGTTGACGACGCCGCCTCGACGGTCGGCGTGTCCGCCCGCTCGCCACCGGACCCGTCGGGCCGCTCCTGGTAGTCGGCGGGCTGCTCGTTCCGATCCTGGTCGTTCCGATCCTGGTCGTCGCCGGTCTGGTCAGCCAGCGCCCGGTCGTCGCCTGCCCCGTCGGTGTGCGACCCGTCGGCGACGTCGACACCGTTGCGGTCGACCACCGGCCGGTCAACCGAGGGACGGTCGGGAACCAGCCGCTCGACAAGCGGCTGACCGGCAACCGGCCGGTCAGCGTGGGGACGGGCGCCGACCATCGGGTACTCAGCGGTCTCCGTGCCGCCGGCAGCGGCGGCCATCACTGCGGCGGCGGCCAGGTCGGCCACCCGCTTCGCCTCCCGCTGCACCCGGGCGCGGACCTCCTTGGCGTGCCGCTCGGCGGAGTCGCCGGCCCGGCGGGCCTCGTCCAACCGGGCCGCCTCGGCGGTGAGGTCCCGGCGCACCTCGACGAGCCGCTGCTGCATGCGGGACAGCTCGTTCTCCAGGGTCTCGCCCTCGACACGGATCTCGGCGAGTTGCTGCTCGGCGGTCTCCAGTTCGGTGTGCAGCTGGGTCGACTCCCGCTGGCGTTCCTCGATCTCCTGCTGGAGCGCCGCGAGCTGCTCCCGGTGGCTGGCGGCCTGCTCGTCGGCGCGGTTACGCAGCTCGGTCACATGCTGCTGCGCCTCGGCCAGCAGCGACGCGATCTGTTGCTCGGTCGAGCTGCGCTGCTCGGCCAGTTCCTCCTGGGCGGCGGCCTTCAGCTCGGCGATCTCCTGCTCGGCAGCGCTGCGCCGTTCGGCGACCTCACGTTCCACACCGGCCTGCCACTGGGCCATCTCCTGCTGGTTCTTGGCCCGAGCGGACTGGATCTCCTGCTGGATCTGCGTACGCGCCGACTTCATCAGGGCGTCGGCGGCCACCCGCGTCTGGTTGAGTTGCTGCGCGCTCTGTTCGGTGATGCGCTTCGCCTCGTGCTGCGCACGTTCGTACGCGGCCTCACCGTCGGCGCGCAGTTGCTCCGCGCGTTCCCGGATCGTGGTCAGCTCCGCCTCGGCGACGCTGCGCCGCTCCTCGTACGCCTGCTCCTGCTCGGCGCGCCGCGCGGCCACCTCCTCGGACAGGTCCTGGCGTGCCTGCGCGGCCCGTTCGCGGGTGTCGATGAGGATCCGCTCCGCCTCGGTGCGCAGCTCGTTCGCCCGGTCGGTGGCCGATTCGGTGATGAGAGCGGCCTGCTTCTCGGCGAGGGTCAGGATCTCACCGACCATCGGGCCCAGATCCTGGAACGAGGCGCGGTCCACCTGCACCGGCTGCTCGTGCACTTCGGCCAGTTCGGCACGCAGCCGCTGCACCTCGGCGGTCAGTTCGCGGACCCGCACGGCGGATCGCCCGTGCTCGCCGCTGAGCATCGCGATCTGACCATCGAGCTGCTCCAGGTGCCGGTCGACCTGGCGTTTGTCGTAGCCGCGCAGGGCGAGTTCGAAGCTCGGCCGAGAGGCCGCGTCGTCGCGTGCTGCGAGCGGCTCAGCGCCGATGGACATGCACCATCCTCCGTACGATCAAGGGCGCCGGGCCGGCGGCGCACCGCCGGCCCGGCCGCGAGTGTGGCGCAACGCTACCGCCGTACGCGCCCCGTGCGAAGACCTGCCCCGATCCCTGTTTCCGAAGCTGCCCGTCCTCGGTGGATGGGTCAGCGGCGGCGGGCCACGAGGACCGCGTCGTGGAAGGTGACGTCCGGCTCCGGCCCGGGGCGACGCCGGGCCTCGGCGGTGCGGACGTCCCACTCGGCCGGGTCCAGCCCGGCTGCCACCTCCTCGGCGGTGTACATCATGTCCGGCATGTGCATGCGGTGCCCCGGCGTCCACAGGTCCGACGGGTGGTGCCCGACGATCAGCAGGACGCCACCGGGGGCCACCGCGGCGGCGAGCCGGGTGAACAGCTCCTGCCGGGGCTCCGGGGGCAGGTGCATGAACTGCGCCGACACCAGGTCGTACGCCTGCTCGGCCGGCGGCTTCTCGCGCAGGTCGGCGTGCGTGAACTCGATCCGGTCCGCGACGCCGACGGCCTCGGCGTGCTCGGCCGCCCGGGTCAGGGCGGTGGTCGAGATGTCGACCGCCGTCACCTGCCAACCCCGCTCGGCCAGCCACACCGCGTCGGCGCCCTCCCCGCTGCCCACGTCAAGCGCCCGACCGGGGGTCAGCTCGGCGGCCTCGGTGACCAGTTGCGGGTTGGGTCGGCCGCTCCACACCGCCGGCTTGGACTGGTAACGCTCCTCCCACGCCGGCTCTTCGAAGGCGGTGGCGACAACCTGCCGGTACGCGGCGACGGCGTCACGGGTGTCCTCGGCGATCAGGTCCGCGTTGATCGCCGCGCCGGCCATCAGGCCCGCCGCCGCGGACGTGATCACCTGGCCTCGGAAGTCGGCCACGTTGCCGGCGACCCACACGCCCGGCACCGTCGTCGCCCCGACGTCGTCGGCCGGGATCTGGGTGCCGATCACATGCCCGCCGACCGTGACCTCCTCGGGGGCCAGGCCCAGCTCGACCAGTGGCTCGGCGCGGGCGACGGTGCGGGGCGCGACCACTACCGCGTCCAGCGCGACGACCCGGCCGTCGGCGAGGCGTACGCCGGTGAGCGCGTCGCCGGTCACCTCCAGCGCGGCGACCGGCCCCGGCACCACGGCGATGCCCCGGGCGGCGAGTCGTTCGGCAGCCTCCTCGTCGGGTGCCGGCGCGTCGTGCAGCAGGAGCAGCACCTGGTCGCTCCACTGTCGCCACATCTCGGCCTGGTGCACGGCCATCGGCCCGGTCGCCAGCACACCGATCCGCCGGTCCTGGACCTCCCAGCCGTGGCAGTACGGGCAGTGCAGCACGTCACGGCCCCACCGCTGCGCCACACCGGGCACGTCGGGCAGTTCGTCGACAAGCCCGGTGGCCACCAGCAGCCGGCGGGCACGCACCCTGCCGTCACCGTCGAGGTGGAGCAGGAACCCGTCGTCGTCCCGGGTGACGGCCGCCACCCGTCCAGCGCGGAACTGCCCGCCGTAGCTGGCCACCTCGGCGCTTCCGGCCGCGATCAGCTCGGCCGGCGGCGTGCCCTCGCGTCCCAGGTAGTTGTGGATGTGGTCGGCCGGCGCGTTGCGCGGCTCACCCGCGTCGATCACCAGCACCGACCGTCGCGCCCGGCTCAGCGACAGCGCGCCGCTGAGCCCCGCGGCGCCGCCGCCCACCACCACCACGTCATATGTCTCGCTCACCGGATTTTCCCCTTACTTGTCGGCTGAGCTCCACCATCCGCCGCTACCGGCCTGACGGCAACTATCCTTGCCGTTATGGCAAACGAGGACAGTGTGGCGCTGGCTGCTGTCGGCCCACGGCTACGCGCCCTGCGCCAGCAGCGCGGGACGACCCTGACCCAGCTCGCCGAACTGACCGACATCTCGGTGAGCACCCTGTCCCGGCTGGAGTCCGGAAATCGCAAGCCCACCCTGGAGCTGCTGCTCCCGCTGGCCAGGGCCTACCAGGTGCCGTTGGACGAGCTGGTGGACTCCCCGGTCGCCGGCGATCCCCGCGTACGCCCCAAGCCGATCGTCCGGCACGGCATCACGTTCCTGCCGCTGACCCGCCGGCCGGGTGGCGTTCAGGCGTTCAAAGTGATCTTCCCGCCGGAAGGCACAGCCGGGGAGCGGACCCAGCAGTCGCACGAGGGCTACGAGTGGCTCTACGTGCTCTCCGGCCGGTTGCTCCTGCTGCTCGGCGAGAACGACCTGACGCTTACCGAGGGGGAGGTGGCCGAGTTCGACACCCGGATCCCGCACCGAATTCTCAATCCCGGCCCGGGTGCCGCCGAGGCCCTGATCCTTTTCGGGCCGCAGGGGGAGCGGCTGCACGTCCGCGCCCGCCCCGCCGAGAAGCGGTAGCGCGGGTCGGGGCGCTGGCCGCACACGCGAGGGCCGGACCGGTTCCCCTCCGGTCCGACCCTCGCGATCACCTCGCGCTACGCGCGGGTCTTCGTTGCGCCAGAGGAGCCTAATGGGCGATTTGTATGCCTTTTGCGGATTTGAGGTAGATGTCTGGAAGGGCTGCTCCATTGATCAGCGGCGCAGGTCCGTCTCCTGCCGCATGTGCGAGAGCTTCGCCGGATTGCGCACGGCGTACAGCTCGGTGATGAGCCCGTCGTCGATGCGCAGCGCGACGACCGCGTCGATCTCGCCGTCGAGTCGCAGAACCAACGCCGGATAGCCGTTGGCCTCGACCGGCTCCGCCGACAGGTCGGCGACCAGGTCCGGCCTCGCGGTCAGCAGGCGGGCCACCTTGACGGCTCCGGTGATCGGCCGCGGGATCGCCTGCCGGATCCCACCACCGTCGCCGATCAGCACGACGTCCGGTGCGAGGATGTCGAGCAGCCCCTGCAGGTCACCTGTCTCGACCGCCCGGCGGAACGCCTCGACCGCCTGTCGGGCCTCGGCCCGGGAGACGACCCCGCGCGGCCGACGCGCCGCTACATGTGCCTGCGCCCGGTGCGCGATCTGACGGACCGCCGCCGGACTCCTGTCGACGGCTTCGGCGATCTCGTCATAGGCAAGGTCGAACACCTTGCGCAGCAGGAACACGGCCCGCTCGGTGGGGCCGAGCGTCTCCAGCACCAGCAGCATCGCCATCGAGACGCTCTCGGCCAACTCGACGTCCTCGGCGACGTCGGGCGCGGTCAGCAGCGGCTCGGGAAGCCACGAGCCGACGTAGGACTCCCGGCGCCGACCGAGGGTCCGCAGCCGGTTGAGCGACTGACGCGTGGTGATCTGGACGAGGTAGGCGCGCCGGTCCCGCACCGTGGAAAGGTCGACGTCCGCCCACCGCAGCCACGTCTCCTGGAGGACGTCCTCGGCGTCGGCGGCCGAGCCGAGCATCTCGTACGCCACAGTGAAGAGCAGGTTGCGGTGGTCGACGAACGCCTCGACGGCCGGGTCCGGACACTGCCCATCCGACGTGCTGGTCACGCGCGGCTCCTGTCTCCTCGATCGGGACGCCTCCGCATCAGACACCGACCCGCCGCATTCTGTGACACCGCGCCCCGCGCGGGGAGGGGCACCCACGGCACATCGACAGTCCTGCCGGGCGTCCGGTCCAGGTCAGCGCGGCGCGGCGAGCGGCGGCGGCGACGTCCCGAACGTGGTCAGGAAGCGGTCGCGGAAGGTGTCCATCGGCCACACCGGAGCCTGCGGGCCGGGCCGCAACCCGTCCTGCCAGCCCCAGCCCGCCACCCGGTCCAGCACGGCCCGATCCCGGGCGACGATGGTGATCGGCACGTCCCGGCTCGCACCTTCGCCGGTCACCACAGGGGAGGGCTGGTGGTCGCCGAGAAACACGAGCACCAGGTCGTCGTCCCCGTACGTCTGCACGTAGGAGATCAGCGTCTGAAGCGAGTAGGCGATGGCCTGCCGGTAGCCGGCACGAGCCCGCCCGGTGTCCCGGTCGTCGGTCTCGCCGTCGTCGGCCGCGGCGGCGTCATTGTGGTAGATCGAGCCGTCCCCCACCTGGTCCCAGCCGATCATCTGAGGCACCGCCGTCCACGGTGAGTGGCTGGAGATCAGCGGGATCTGCGCCATGATCGGACGGTCCGCCCCCGCGCGGACCTGCCGCTGGAAGAACGACAGCGTGTACTGGTCGGGCATCGGGGCGTAACTGAAATTCGGACCGCGGTAGCCGAGCGCCTCGGCGTCGTAATAGCGGTCGTAGGAGAAGAAGCCCTGCTCCGGCCACGGCTGGGTGGCTGCCGGCAGCACCCCGACGGTCTGCCAGCCGGCCCGACGGAACGCGCCGTTGAGGGTCAGCCGATCGCTGGACAGCAGGGCGCGGTGCCGCTGCTCGTTGTCCGTCCACAGCCCGGACAGCAGGGTGTCGTGCGCCAACCAGCTGCCGCCGCCGAACGTCGGGGAGGTGAGAAAGCCGCTGCGGCTGCCGTACCCGGCTGAGCGCAGCGCCTCGGTACCGGCGTCAAGCACCGCGTTGACCTGCGGAGCCAGCGCCGGGTTCTCCACCGCGTCACGCCCGTAGCTCTCCACGAACGCGAGGATGACGTCCTTGCCGCGCAGCCCGGTCAGCAACTGCTCACCCGGTACCTCCCGGAACGGGTCGCTGCCGATCTTCGCGGTGAACCGCCCACTGTCGCGCAACCTGTCGTCCACCCGGGCGGCGTGCGCGCCGACGAGTGCCGTGGCACCGGCGTCGGCCACCGGCACGCCGGGCACGATCCGCACCCCGACCACGGCGCAGGCCACCCAGGCGACGGTAAGCGCCGCCACCACCCGCGTCGCCGCCCGCTCGTGACCCACCAGCAGCGCCGCGAACCGCCGCAGCGCCACAGTCACCACAAGCAGCAGCACGACGATCACCAGCACGACGCCGACCGCCGCGCCGAGGGCGCCGGCCCGACCGGCCGAGTCCCTGACGAAACCGAACGCGTCGTCGAGCAGCAGCCAGTCCAGCACCAGGTCGAACGGCCGGTCGAGGGCCGTGCGGAAGCCCAGGTCGGCCAGCTTCACGACGGCCAGCAGGCCGAGCACCGGCCCGACGACGGCCACCACCGCCCGCCGGGGCCGCGCCGGCAACGCCAGCAGCAGCGCGGCGAGGAGCAGCCCCTCCAGCGGGATACGGACGAACGCGCCGGGAGTCAGCTCACTGAGCCGGTCCGGGCCGACAAGCACGCCGTACACAAGCAGAACCGCGAGCGCCGCGCCGAGCGCCCGCCTCGTCCGACCGCGACGGCCGTCGGATCCGGCCGGCACTTCGGGTGTACGCGGGGAGGCGTCGCCGGTGCGCGCGGGGCGCGGACGCTGCGGGCCGGTCAGCCGGCGCAGCCGGTCGGGAAGGCGCATCATCGCGTCCAGTGTGCGGGGACCGTGGCGCCCGAGAGGGTGGCCATCGCGGGTACGGGCAGCAGCGGCGGCACGATGACAGGCGTCTGCCCGTCGGTCAGCGGCAGCGCCACCGGAGTGTGGCCGGGCGCATGGGCCGGTGGCGTGGCCCCGGCCCGTCCGGCGACCAGCCGCGCGGCCGGCGCGGGAGCCAGCGCCACGGCGACCGGGGCGAACCGGGGACGTGCCGCCTGCTGACTGCGGGACGTCGGGCGGCGTCGCCACAGCCAGGCCACGTCCCTGCCGAACGACTCGATCAGCAGCGCCAGCGCCGCCACCAGCACAAGCGTGGTCCACGGCTGTGGCAGAACCTCCGCCGCGGCGACCGCCAACAGGACCCCCTGCGCTGCGGCCACCACCTTGCGCCACAGGCGCGGCGGCAGCGACCCACCCAGCCAGGGCAGCACCGCGCTCGCCGCGACGAACACGTACCGCATCAAACCGATGGCCAGCACCCAACTACCGGCGGCCGGGGCGACGTACACGCTGAGCACCAGGATGAGGAACGCGTCGACCTCCATGTCGAAGCGGGCACCCAGCGCGCTCACCGTGCCGGTGCGCCGCGCGACCTGACCGTCCACCGCGTCCAGCAGCAGGGCCACCGCCGCCACAGTGACCAGCAGCCCCACCGGCGTGGGGCGGGAGAACGAGTCCACCACCAGCGCGGTGACAGCGCCGACCAGGACAGCCCGGGTAAGCGTCACCCGGTCGGCCGGGCCGAGACCTGAAGCGCCGGCCCGGCGCAGACCCCGGCTCAGGGCGAGACAGGTGGCCGCCGCGTAGCCCACCCCGGCCAACCAGCCGGCACCGGTCAGACCCACGGTGACGGCGAGTACTGCGAGCACGACCAGTTGGGCGGTGAGCCCGATCACCGGACCGCTTCGAACTGTGGGCACCGTACCTCCGTGTTTATGATCGACGACCCCGACAGGGAACACGGAAAACACGGCCGTTCGGTTCGGTCCAGAGCGAAGGTGAGGTCCGCGACGGTGATCCGCGAAGCGTACGCCTGCTGGGTGCGCGAGCCCGGCGTGGCGGAGATCCGGCCGCTGTCGCTGCCCGAACCGGGCCCCGACGAGGTGCTGGTACGGGCCCGCTACTCCGGCGTCAGCCGGGGCACCGAGACACTTGTCTTCGCCGGCCGGGTGCCCCCCGACCAGTACGCCTCGATGCGCGCCCCGTTCCAGGAGGGCGACTTCCCCGGCCCGGTGAAGTACGGCTATCTCAACGTCGGCGTTGTCGAGCAGGGCCCGTCGGAACTGCTCGGGCGTACCGTCTTCTGCCTGCACCCGCACCAGAGCGCGTACGTCGTTCCGGCCAGTGCCGTGGTGCCGGTGCCGGACGACGTGCCGCCGGCCCGCGCGGTGCTCGCCGGCACAGTGGAGACCGCAGTGAACGCGCTGTGGGACGCCGCGCCGCTGGTCGGCGACCGGGTCACGGTGATCGGCGCGGGCATGGTGGGCTGCTGCGTGGCGGCGCTGCTGGCCCGGTTCCCCGGGGTGCACGTCGAACTCGTCGACACCGACGCCCGCCGGGCCGGGGTGGCCGGGGCGCTCGGCGTCGGGTTCGCCCGCCCCGACGACGCGGCCGGCGACCGGGACCTGGTGGTGCACGCCAGCGCCACCGCCGCCGGGCTGCAACGCTCGCTTGACCTGCTCGCCCCGGAGGGCACCGTGGTCGAGCTGAGCTGGTACGGGGACCGCCCGGTGCAGGTGTCGCTGGGCGGGGCGTTCCACTCCGGACGGCTCACCGTACGTAGCAGCCAGGTCGGCATGGTGGCACCCGCGCGGCGGGGTCGCCGCAGCTACGCCGACCGGCTGGCCCTGGCCCTGGACCTGCTCGACGACCCGGCCTTCGACGCGCTGATCACCGGCGCGTCCCGGTTCGCGGAGCTGCCCGACGTGCTCGCCCGACTCAGCACGGGCGAGTTGCCCGCGCTCTGCCATCTCATCACCTACGACGACGGGGAGTGACAGTGTTCAGCGTTACCGTTCGGGATCACATGATGATCGCCCACAGTTTCCGGGGCGAGGTGTTCGGCCCGGCCCAGCGCCTGCACGGCGCGACGTTCGTGGTGGACGCGACGTTCCGCCGGCCCGACCTGGACAGCGACGGCATCGTTGTCGACATCGGCCTGGCCACCGAGCAGTTGCGGGAGGTGGTCGGTGAGCTGTCCTACCGCAACCTCGACGACGAGCCGGCGTTCGCCGGGGTGAACACCACCACCGAGGTGTTGGCGCGTACCGTCGCCGACCGGCTGGCCGACCGGGTGCACGCCGGCGCGCTGGGGGACGGGGCACGTTCGCTGGCCGGCATCACCGTCACCCTGCACGAGTCACACGTCGCCTGGGCCAGCTACGAGCGGTCACTGTGATCGGTGCGGGCCGGGCGGCGTCGCACGACCGGCCCGCCGCCGACTCCGCACCAGCCCCTGATGAGCGCCGCCGGGTGGTGCACGTCGTGCTGCCCGGCGACATCGACGACCCGGCCACGCCAAGCGGCGGCAACTACTACGACCGGCGGATCTGCGCGGGGCTCGACGAGCACGGCTGGTCGGTGCGCGAGCACCCGGTGCCGGGGGAGTGGCCGAACCCTGACCCGGTCGCCCGTACGGCGCTGGCCCGGCTGCTCGCCGGCACCCCGGACGACGCCGTGGTGCTGCTCGACGGTCTGATCGCCTCGACCGTGCCGGACCTGCTCACCCCGCACACCCGACGGCTGCGCCTGGTCGTCCTTGTGCACATGCCACTGGACGACGAGGCCGAGGCCCGCGCGCTGGCCGCCGCCCGCGCGGTGGTCGCCACAAGCGAGTGGACCCGGCACCGGCTGCTGACCCGTCACCGCCTGCCCGTCGACCGGGTCCGTGTCGCCCCGCCGGGGGTGACACCCGCGCCGGTGGCGACCGGCTCGCCGGCCGGTGACCGGCTGCTCTGCGTGGCTGCCGTCACCCACCACAAGGGGCACGACGTGCTCGTCGACGCCCTGACCACGATCGCCGGGCGGCGCTGGACGCTCGTCTGCGCCGGCACGCTGACCCGGGAGCCCGACCTGGTACGCCTGCTGCGGGAGCGGCTCGCGGCGGCCGACCTCGACGACCGGGCCCGGCTGGCCGGTCCGCTGACCCCGGCAGCGCTGGACGCCGCGTACGCCGCCGCAGACCTGCTGGTGCTGCCGTCGCGCGGGGAGACGTACGGCATGGTCGTCACCGAGGCGCTGGCGCGCGGTCTGCCGGTGCTCGGCACCGACGTCGGTGGCCTGCCGGAGGCGCTCGGTCACGCCCCCGACGGCACCCGGCCCGGAATGCTGGTGCCGACGGACGATCCGGTCGCGCTGGCCGGCGCGCTGAAGCGGTGGCTGGATGACGGCCCGCTGCGGGCCCGGCTGCGGCACGCCGCGCTCGCCCGACGCGAGACCCTTACCGACTGGCCGGTGACCACCGCGCGCCTGGCCGCAGTGCTCGAGGAGGTGGCGGAGTGACCGCCGAGACCCTGCCGTTCGCCGACTGGCTGCGCCTGCGCGAGCCGGCCGACGCGGCGGCCCGCGCCGAGGACCTGCTGGACGCCGTCCGGCCCCGGCTGACCGGCGGCACCCCGATCCTCATTCACGACCTGGGCAGCGGCACCGGCTCGATGAGCCGCTGGCTGGCCGCCCGGCTGCCCGGCCCGCAGCACTGGGTCCTGCACGACCGCGACCCGGACCTGCTGGCCCGCGCCGCCGCCGGCATGGCCGGGGTGAGCGCCGCCGACGGCGCACCGGTCACCGTGGACACCCGCTGCGGCGACCTCACCCGGCTCACCACCGCCGACCTGGCCGACGGCGCGTTGATCACCGCGTCCGCGCTGCTGGACATGCTGACCGTCGACGAGGTCGACCGGGTGGTGGACGCCTGCGTCGGCCGCCCGGCCCTGTTCGCGGTCTCGGTGACCGGGCGGGTCCGGTTCACCCCGACCGATCCGCTGGACACCGTCGTTCAGGACGCGTTCAACGAGCACCAGCGGCGTATCGTCGACGGCCGGCGGCTGCTCGGCCCGGACGCCGCCGCGGCCACCGCAGCCGCGTTCACCAGGCGGGGCGTGGCCGTGCGGGAGCGGCCCAGCCCGTGGCGGCTCGGCCCGGAGCAGGCCGACCTGACCGCCGAGTGGTTCCGCGGCTGGCTGGGCGCCGCCTGCGAGCAACGCCCCGACCTGGTCGGCCCGACGCGGGCGTACGCCGAACGCCGGCTGGCCGATGCCGCCGCCGGCCGGCTCGACGTGCTTGTCGAGCACTGTGATCTCCTCGCGGGCGGATGAACCGTCGACACCCTGGGTACGTGCACTAGGGCAAGTGGACGATCTTCAGGAAGGACCGGCGCCGATGGTGTGGGCCTGGGCACGAGTGGTCGGCGGGGTGGGTCTGCTCGCCGTCCTGCTGTGGCAGGTGGGCGGCGGTCCGTTCCTGGCCGGGGTACGGCTTATCGACGCGCCGGCACTGACCGCGGCACTGCTCATCGGCGTTCTCACGACGGTCTGCGCGGCGTGGCGGTGGAGTCTCGTCGCGGGTGGGCTCGGGGTACGGCTGCCACTGGCGACCGCTGTCGCGCACTGCTACCGGGCGGTGTTCCTCAACGCGACGCTGCCCGGCGGTGTGCTCGGCGACGTCCACCGGGCGGTGCGCCACGGGCGCGACGCCGGCGACGTGAGCCGGGGCATCCGCGCTGTGGTCTGGGAACGTGCCGCCGGCCAGGTGGTGCTTGTGGGCGTCGCGCTCGTGGTGCTGGCGGCGTTTCCCTCGCCTGTACGGCCGTACCTGCCGGTCTCCGCCGCGGTGCTGCTGACCGTCGGGTTGGCCGCTGTGCTGCTGGCCCGGGTCCTGCCCCGGACCGGCGGCTCGCGGTGGGCCCGGGGCCTGCGCACTGCCGTCGCTGACGTGCGGTCCGGGCTCCTGTCCCGGCGGACCTGGCTCGGTGTGCTTGTCGCCTCCGCCGTCATGGTCGCCGGCCACCTGGCGACGTTCCTGGTGGCGGCACGTACCGCCGGCTCGGATGCCCCACTGTCACGGTTGCTGCCGCTTACCCTGCTGGCCCTGCTCGCCATGGGTCTGCCGCTGAACGTCGCCGGCTTCGGCCCGCGCGAGGGGGTGGCTGCGTGGGTGTTCGGCGCAGCCGGTCTCAGCGCCGCCGAGGGCGTCGCGACCGCCACCGTCTACGGTGCCCTCGTCCTGGTGGCCAGCCTGCCCGGCGCCGCCGTTCTGCTTGCCCGCCGTGCCCGCAAGCCCACCACCGCACGGGAAGCCGTCACCAGTGACGGCTGTTGAACAGGTGGTGAGACGGTACGCGTCGCCGCGTGACGGTGACGCCGGACAAAGGAGTCCCATGCCCGAAGCACTGCCGGTCGCCACGATCCGTACCCAGGTCACGGTGCCTCTGGCGTTCCCCGACGGCTACGCCACGACGGTCCGCGTGTTCTCGTTCAAGGGCCTGGTCGACGGCCGGGAACATCTCGCCCTCGGCGTCGGTGACTGGGCCGGTGCCCTGGACCGGCTCGCCGCCGGTGGTGAGCCGCCGCTGGTCCGCCCGCACAGCGAGTGCCTGACCGGCGACGTGTTCGGCAGCCAGCGCTGCGACTGCGGGCCGCAGTTGCGCGAGGCCGTGCAGCGGATCGCCGAGACCGGCGGGTTCCTGCTGTACATGCGCCAGGAGGGCAGGGGTATCGGCCTGTACGCCAAGCTCGACGCGTACGCCCTTCAGGACGCCGGGTTGGACACCTACCAGGCAAACGTCGCGCTCGGCCGTGGCGAGGACGAACGCGATTACAGCGCGGCCGCGCAGATGCTCGCCACCCTCGGCGTGCCGCGTGTCCGGCTGCTCAGCAACAACCCCGACAAGGCCGAGCAGTTGACCCGGCTGGGCGTGGCGGTCACCGAGCGTGTCCCCACGAGCGTTTTCCTGTCCCCGGCCAACGCCGAATACCTGGCGGCGAAGGCGGCGAAGGCGGCCGAGGTCGAGGCGGCGGAAGCGGGCGGGTCCGAGGCGGTCCTGACCCCTGACCGGCCCGTCTCCCGGTGAGCTGCCGGCCGGCGCCACCGCGGCCGTACGTGCTGCTGAGCTGCGCCACCTCCATCGACGGCTACATCGACGACGCCTCCGAACAGCGGCTGCTGCTGTCGAACGACGACGACCTGGACCGTGTCGACGCCGTCCGGGCCTCCTGTGACGCGATCCTGGTCGGCGCCGCCACGGTCCGCCGTGACGACCCCCGGCTGCTGGTGCGCTCCGCGGCGCGCCGCGCCGAGCGGGTGGCGCGTGGTCGGCCCGCCTCGCCGACGAAGGTGACGCTTACCGCCCGGGGCGACCTCGACCCGACCGCCCGGTTCTTCACCGCCGGTGACTCGGCCCGGCTCGTCTACTGCGCCACCGGCTCGGTGGAGAAGGCGCGGGAACGCCTCGGCCGGTTGGCGACAGTGGTGGACGCCAACGAGCCTGTCGACCCGGCCTGGATCCTTGCCGACCTGGCCGACCGAGGCGTACGCCGGCTGATGGTGGAGGGCGGCGGCACCGTGCACGCCCAGTTCCTCACCGCCGGTCTCGCCGACGAGCTGCACCTGGTGGTCGCCCCGTTCTTCGTCGGCGACGGTCGGGCGCCCCGGTTCGTCGGCGAGGGACGTTTCCCCTGGCACCCGGGTCGTCGCGCCCGGCTGGCCGAGACCCGCCAGATCGGCGACGTGGTGCTGCTGCGCTACGCCCTCTCCGACCGCTGCACCGACACCGACGGCTGACCGTCCGGGGCTGCCCAGCCCTCACGGTGCCCGGCCGGCAGCCTCGCTGGAAGCCTGATGACTCTGAGACATATTGATGTCCCAGAGTCATCACCCTCGATCGCGGGACCGGGGCCGTGGGCGGTCGACACATGCGCTGCGCACCGTGTGATCAGGACACCGGCGTCGGCTGCGTACCATGCGGGGCTGGGTTTCCTCGTCGCGGCGGAGGTATCGGGCAGATGGCAGGCCAGCACGACGGGTTCGCCCTCGGCGTCGACCTCGGCACCTCCAACACGGTCGCGGTGCTGCGCTGGCCGGACGGGCGGACCCGGCCACTGCTGATGGACGGTCAGCCGGTCAGCCCGTCCGGCGTGTACGCCGACCCGGACGGCACTCTGCACGCTGGCTGGGACGCTCGACGGCTGGCGCAGGCCGACCCGGCCCGGTTCGAGCCGAACCCGAAGCGCCGGGTGGACGAGCCGGCAGTGGTGCTCGGCGACCGCTCGTACCGCCCGGCCGAGCTGCTCGCCGCGGTGCTGGCTGCCGTCGGGCGGGCCGCTGTCAACACGGTGGGCTTCCTGCCCCCGGCGGTGCTCACCTTCCCGGCGGCCTGGGACGCGACGCGGCGGCAGGTCCTCGCCGACGCGCTGTTGCAGGCCGGCTGGCCGCAGGCCGCCGAGCACACCCTCGCCGGGCCGACGCCGCCGGGCACCCGACTGCTGCGTGAGCCGGTCGCCGCCGCCCGCTACTACACGCAGGTGCTGCACCGGCCGGTGCCGGTCGGCGGTGCCATCGCGGTGTTCGACTTCGGTGGCGGGACACTCGACGTCGCGGTGCTGCGCAACGAGGGTGCCGACCCGTGGGGCGACTCGGGCTTCAGCGTGGTGGCCGACGGCGGCCTGCCCGACCTGGGTGGCCTCGACCTCGACGCGGCGCTGCTGCGGAGGGTCGGTGAGCTGCTCGGCGAGCGGCACGCCGCGCAGTGGGCCCGGCTGGTCGGGCCGTCGGACCCGGCGCAACGCCGCGACCAGGTCCGACTGTGGGACGAGGTCCGGGGCGCGAAGGAGACACTGTCCCGGTCCACAGTGGCGCCGGTCGCGGTGCCCGGGGTACCCGAGGCGGTGCAGCTGACCCGCGCGGACGTCGAGCGGGTGGCCACGCCGCTGCTGCAACGCGCGGTGGACCGGGCCCGGGAGGTCATCGCCGCCGCCGGGCTCAGCCCCGACCAGCTCGCCGGGCTGTTCCTCGTCGGCGGCTCGTCGCGGATTCCGCTGGTGGCCCGCATGCTGCACGCCGAGTTGGGGGTGGCGCCGACGGTGCTGGACCAGCCGGAGCTGCCGGTGGCCGAGGGCGCGCTGACGGACCTGCCGCTGCGTCGACAGTTGCCGACGCCTGCGTACGCGGGAGCACCCGTCGCCCCGCCGGTATCTCCCGTGCCGCCGCCGATGGGCCCGCCGCCGTCGTCGTCGCCCGCGCCGACCATGCCGTCGTCGCCCGCACCCACCGCGCCGACCGTGCCGTCGCAGCCCGGGCCGCCGGGGTGGCCACCGGCGGCGGGGCCGACAGTGCCGGGGCCGGCGGGCATGCCCCGGACCCTTGTCGGTGGGCCTGCCGGAACGCCGCCGCCCACCCCGGCCGTGCGGTCGTCCTGGCGTCGGGTCCATTGGGTGGCGCTCGGCGCTGTGCTCGCCCTGGCCGGTGTGGTCACCGCGGCAACCCTCTACCTGACCCGGGACCGCTACCCGGACCTGGAATTCGGGTCACTGCGTGAGCTGGCGAGGCACCAGGCTGGCACCGAGCGGCCGCGTGCCATGTGGACGACTGTGCTCGACGACCGCGCCTACCTCGGCTACCCGCTGCCGGACAACCGGCTGGAGGTGATCGCGGTCGACGCCGGCACCGGCGACCAGCTGTGGCGCAAACCGACGAACCTCACCGCCGACAGGTGGACGGGGCTGGTCGCCGTCCCGGGGGCGGTAGCGGTTCTCGCCGAGGGCTCGGGTAGCGCTCCTGGTGCCGTGGCAGTCCTCGACGGCAAGTCGGGCACGCAGCGCTGGCAGCGGTCGATTCGAGGCGACGACGACGTCCACCTCTCCGGCGACATCGCCGTGCTTGTGGACCGCACCGCCGGTCAGCTGGTCGGTCTGCGCATGGGCGACGGCAGCGAGAAATGGAACACGCCGAACCCCCGCGACCAGAGCGGCGGGTTCCGTACCGCCGTCCGGCCGGTGGGTAGCGACAAGGCCGCGAGCGGGCCGGCGTTCCTCGACGGTTCGCCCCGCGACCCGTGGGCGGGCAAGGGGCGGCGGCTCGTGCAGATCGGCGCGGACCGCTCGGCGCGGCTGCTGGATATGACCACCGGCGCCGTGCTGCGCGAGTGGGGCAACGTCGCCGACCTCGACGACCTGGTGGTGGCGCACGAGGACCGGCTCTACGTGGCCGGCAACGAGGGTGGGTTCCAACTGCTGGCGTACGACCTGGGCTCCGACGCCGCCCCGGTGGTCCTCTACCGGGCCGGAAACGACCAGCACCGGCCGAAGGGGCTGGTGGCCTGCGGCGAACGGCGGGCGTGCCTGGTGCAGGTGCAGAGCAGCGACTCTGAGCGCACCGAGGTGGTGGCGGCCACCGAGGGCGAGACAGCGGTCCGCTGGTCGGCGCCCGGCACCACGGGTCTGGTGCCGCTGGGTGAGCACGTGCTCACCCAGCGGGAGTATCCGAAGCCGACTGTCACCCTCTACGACGCCGCCGGCAAGCCGCTGGCGCTGCGCGACCGCCCCGGCGTGGCAGCTCGACTGGACGCGGGCAACCTGCTGGTCTTCGCCGAGGCGCCGAGCAGCGTGGCGGACAACCGCAGCGTTGCCGGCGTGTGGGCCGGGTCAGGCAAGCACGACGAGTTGGGGGAGTTGCGGGACGTCCGCAGCGCCTCCTGCTCCTGGAACACCCGGCTGATCGCCTGCGGCGCCGACAAGGACTTCGTGCTGTACCGCTTCACCGACGGCTGACCGCGCAGCTCACAACGGTCAGGCGCGGACGATGTTCGTGCCGTCGACCCGGATGGGGATTTCGGTGAGGCCCCTGGTGGCCGGGCCGCCGAGGCGGGCGCCGTCGCCGACGGCGAACGTCGAGTTGTGCGCGGAGCAGGTGATCACTCCGTCGCGGGGAGCGCCGACGCGTGCGCCCTGGTGCGGGCATGTCGCGTCGTACGCCGTGAAGGTGCCGGCCTCGGGCTGCACGACGAGCACCCCGCCGACGAGCGTGCCGCCGCCGACCGGCACGTCGCCGGTGGCGGCGAGCACCGCGCCGGGTTCGGCAGCCGGCTGGGGCGAGGAGTCGTCGCCGGTGCCGCAGGCGCTCAGCACTCCGGCCACGCCGATCGCTCCGGCGCCGGTCAGCAGCGCCCGCCTGCTCAGGCACCAGCGCTTGTCGCGGAGGAACTCCTGCCCGTCGTACACCTCGTCACCTCTTTCGTCGGCGGACCGGACCGCCAAGGTCGTGGCGTCGCCAAGAGCGGGTCCGGTGGTCCGCCGGACCAGCCTGCCCCAGCCGGCTGGACACGGGATGCGACGAAGCTGGACGTTGCCTGTACGCCGGCCGGTTCGCGCCCCGAGGCGGTCGGCTGTCCCCGCGGCGGCGGCCCGTACGATGCTCCGGTGAATCTTCGGGGTACGGTCCGGGCCGATCGTCCGCTGGTGGTGCTCGCCGTTGGGGAGGAGGCCCGCTACCTGCCGCCCGACCTGCCGGTGCTGCTCACCGGGATCGGCAAGGTGAACGCCGCCAGCGCTGTCGCGACGGTGCTTGCCGTCGGACCGCGCCCCAACCTGCTGCTCAACCTGGGCACGGCCGGGGCGCTGCGCCCCGGTCTGGCCGGCATCCATGAGATCGCCACAGTGCTCCAGCACGACCTGGACACGGCCCTGCTGCGTGCGCTCACCGGCGAGACCTACGGGGCGCCGCTGGCGTTGGCGGCCGAGGGCGCGGTACTGGCCACCGGCGACACGTTCGTTGCCGACGACACCGCCCGGGACAGGTTGGCGCAGCGCGCCGACCTGGTCGACATGGAGGGGTACGCGGTCGCGTGGGCCGCGGCGCAGGCCGGTGTGCCGTGCCGGCTCGTCAAGCAGGTGAGCGACGAGGCGGGGGAGGGCGCGGCCCGTACCTGGCAGGAGTCGGTGGACGCGTGTGCCCGGGACCTCGCCGAGTGGGCCGGTCGACACCTCGTCTGACCTGCGCGGTCAGCCGGCCCCTTGCGGCCGCAGCCCCGGCGTGGTTTCCCGTCCCCCAGGGGGAAGCAGGACGTGGCCGGCCAGCGCGAGCGCCACGACCGCGCTGACCAGCACCGGTGGCCAGCCGCCGGCCCACGGCAGCGCCAGCAGGGGGAGCAGTTGCCACGCCGCCCGCCACCACGGCGGGTGGTCGGCCACGACAAGCGCGAACAGGGCGCGGCCGAGGACGAACAGCATCGGCCCGCCGATGATCAAAATCAGCAACCGCGCTGACGTCGTTCCATCCGGGTGTTCGACGACCAGGTGGAAGGCGGACGCCGTGCCGACCACGCCGACCAGCAACACCAGATGGGTGTACGGGGCGACGCGGGTGGCCCGGCGCCCCTTGAGCCCGGCCTCCAGGAGTTGCCCGGCCCGGAAGACGTAGATCTGCCAGAGCAGCAGCATCGTTGCGAACGCTTGCTGCGGGTCGTAGAACTCGGTGGTGGTGGAGGTGACCGCCCAGGTCCACCAGATCGCTGTCAGCATCAGCAACACCGACGCGACGCCGGGCCAGGCGTCGTGCTTGGTGATCAGCCCCGACACCATCGCGAGCGCCGCCACGAATACCACGTCGAAGAGCAGTTCCAGCAGAGTGGCCCGGGTCGACCCGTCCTGATCGCGTACCAGCGCCGGGGTGTCTCCGGTGGTCATGCCCGGCCTCCCGCCGTGTCCTGGGAAATTATCGGCGGCGCCGGTGCGGCCCGTCCGAGGATCGACGATTCCGGTCTGCCTGGTGTTGCCACGGCGACAGTCACCGCGCGATGCTCTAGGTATCTATATGTCTCGATCTCTTCGGAGGTTCGGATGCGCCGCTCCCCGCTCGCCGCCCTCGTCCTGACCGCTCTCCTTCTCGTCACGCCCGGCGCCGCGCAGGCCGCAGTGTCCGAGCGCGCCGCGGTGTCCGAGCGCGCCGCGGTGCCCGAGCGCGCCGCGGTGCCCGACCGTGCCAGTTCTGACCGCGTCGCCAGTTCCGACAGCGCCGTCGAGGCGCAGCTCGCCCGGGTCCGCACGGCGGGCACCGCCTGGGGGTTCGACCCGGCCACCGGCCGGATGACCCTCACTGTCGACGACACAGTGACCGCCGCCGAGGTGGCGAAGCTGCGGGCGGTCGCCGACCGGACCGGCGCCCTGCTGCGCCGGGAGCCCGGCACGCTGCGCACCCTGATCGCCGCCGGGCAGGGCATCTACGGCGGTGGCGGCAGATGCTCGCTGGGCGCCAACGTGCGCAGCGGCAGCACGTACTACGTGATCACGGCCGGGCACTGCACCGCTGCCGCCAGCACCTGGTACGCCGACAGCGCGCAGGCCACCGTGCTCGGCAGTCGCACCGCCACCAGCTACCCCGGCAACGACTACGGGCTGATCCGCTACACCAGCCGGATCGCTCACCCGAGCGCGATCTACACCTATCCCGGGCTGCTGGCCGTCAACAGCTACGGCAACGCGTACGTGGGTCAGGCGGTCTGCCGCAGCGGGGTGACCACGGGGGTGCGGTGCGGCACCGTCACCGGGCTCAACCAGACCGTCAACTACGCCGGTGGTTCCGTCTCCGGCCTGATCCGGACGAACATCTGCGCCGAGCCGGGTGACAGCGGCGGGCCGCTCTACGTCGCGTCCACCGGCGTCATCCTGGGCATCCTCTCCGGCGGCAGCGGCAACTGCACCTCCGGCGGCGTCTCCTACTACCAGCCGATCTCGGAGGTGCTTGCGGCGTACGGGCTGACACTGCCCTGACCATCGTTGCGCTCAGCGCAACGGTTGCTCAGACAGCGCAACGGGCCTAGGCTCGGCGGCACCCCGGACCCCTTCCGCGAGGACGTGTGCCCCCATGTCGACCGAGCCCCGACCCGACGACGCGGCCGTCCCGCCACCGCCGGTCGAGGTGGTAACGGTGGGGGAGACGATGGTCGTGCTCTGCCCCGCGCCGGGCGAGCCGCTTGAGCACGCCGAGCAGGTCGCCCTCTCCGTCGGCGGCGCCGAGTCCAACGTGGCCGGCTACCTGGCCCGGCTGGGGCACGACGCGGCGTGGGTGAGCCGGGTCGGTGACGACCCGTTCGGCCGGGCCGTCGTGCGGCACGTCGCGGCCGCAGGCGTCCACGTCGACCTGGTGACAGTGGACCCAACCGCCCCCACCGGCCTGTACGTCAAGGACCCTGGGCCGACGGCCACCGCCGTGCACTACTACCGGGCCGGCTCGGCGGCCTCCCGCATGGACGCCGACGCGCTGGCCGACCCTCGGCTGACCGGCGCGCGGGTGCTGCACCTGTCCGGCATCACCCCGGCGCTCTCCGACTCGTGCCGGGCTCTTGTCGCGCACGCGGTCACCGACCGGCCGGTGTCGGGCGCGCTCGTCAGCTTCGACGTCAACCACCGGGCCCGGCTCTGGCCGGCTGAGCAGGCCGCGCCGGTGCTGCGGGACCTGGCCGACCGCAGCGACCTCGTCTTCGTCGGCCAGGACGAGGCAGAGGCCCTGTGGGGCACCGACGACCCGCTGTCCGTACGCCGGTTGCTGCCCGGTCCGCGGACTGTCGTCGTCAAGGACGGCGCGGTGGGCGCCACCGCCCTGCGCCACGACGCCGAACCGGTGTTCGTTCCGGCGCCCCGGGTGGCGGTGGTGGAACCGGTCGGCGCCGGTGACGCGTTCGCCGCCGGCTACCTCGCCGGGGTGCTGCGCGGCCTCGACCCGGTGCGCCGGCTGCGCCTCGGGCATCTGGTCGCCGCGCAGGCGCTGGGCAGCAGCGGCGACAACGCGCCGGTGCCGCAGTGGTCGTGGTTCGACGGGTTGCTCGACGGCCCCTGGTCGCCACCGGACCTGACCGGCGTACGGGCCGAGGGCTGAGGCGTGTCCGAGGGCGTCGACCGGGCGATGCGGGTGCTCGAACTGCTGGCGCGTGAGCCGGCGCAGCTCGGCGCTGTGGCCGCCGATCTGGGCGTGCACAAGTCCACAGCGCTACGCCTGTTGCAGACCCTTGAGGCTGGCGGGTTCGCCCGCCGCAGCGACGGCGGCTGGGCAGTGGGCCTGCGTCTGATCGACCTCGCCCAACAGGCGCTGGACTCCCTGGACGTGCGCGCGGTGGCCCGCCCGCACCTGGCGGCGCTCGGCCGCGAATGCGGGCACACCATCCACCTGGCCCAGCTCGTCGACGACGACCTGGTCTACGTGGACAAGATCGAGGCCCGTGGTCAGGTGCGGATGTACTCCCGGATCGGTCGCACCGCGCCCTTGCACGCCAGCGGGGTGGGCAAGGTGGTGCTCGCGTACAGCCCGGAGTCCCGGCTGACCCGGCTGGTCGACGGCGCCGAGCTGCGCGCGTACACCCAGGCCACCATCTGTGATCCGGCCGCCCTGCGGGCGGAGCTGGCGACCGTCGCGGAGCAGGGCTGGGCCGCCGACGACGGCGAGTTCGAAACGCTCATCACCTGCGTGGCGGCGCCCGTGCGGCAGGCCGACGGGTCGGTCACCGCGGCGGTGTCGGTGACCGCGCCGACGGTGGTGGCCACCCTCGCCGACCTGCGCCGCCTGCTGCCCCGCCTGTTGGCCACCACCCGGCAGATCTCCCGCGACCTCGGATGGAGTGCACAATGACCACGACGGACTTCGACCACATCTTCGGCACCGCCCGGGTGATGGCCATCCTGCGCGGCCTTCCGGTCGCCGAGACCGTCCGCCTCGCCGAGCGCGCCTGGGATCTCGGCATCGACGTGGTGGAGGTCCCGGTGGCCACGCCCGACGCGGTGCCGGCGCTTTGCGCCGCCGTCGAGGCGGGCCGGGAGCGTGGCCGGATCGTCGGCGCCGGCACCGTGCTCGACGAGTCGCAGGTCGTCGCCGCGGCGGACGCGGGCGCCGCGTTCACCGTCGCGCCCGGCCTGGACCTCGCAATCGCCGACGCTGCAGCCGCCCGCGGCCTGCCGCACCTGCCTGGCGTGGCCACCCCGACCGAGGCACAGCAGGCGCTGCGGCACGGCCTCACCTGGCTCAAGGCGTTCCCGGCCATCTCGCTCGGCCCGGCCTGGTTCAAGGCCATGGCCGGCCCGCTGCCGCAGTTGCGCTTCGTCGCCACCGGCGGCCTCGACGCCGGCAACGCCGCCCAGTTCCTGAATGCCGGAGTACGCGTGGCAGCCGTAGGCTCAGCCCTCACAGACGAAACCCAGCTAGACCACCTGGCCAAGCTAGCGGGGCACCCGTCCTGAACCCGCCGCGTCGATCTTGCGCTTACTGCCCCGACGAAAGCCGCTAATCGGGACTCATCGGCGACCACAAGTGCAAGATCGACGGGGCGGTCAGCGGGGCTTGGCCGTGGGGCGGTCGAGGAAGAACAGGCGGGCGCGCTTGTCCGGCAGGTTGACTAGCGGGCCGGGGCGGAAGCCGGTGCGCAGCAGGCGCTCGATCATGCGGTCGTTGCGGGCGTCCGGCTCCATCACGATCCGCTGCCGTGTCGGGTCGGCGAGGACGAAGTCCAGGATCGCCCCGAACAGCGCACCGGTGAAGCCGGGCTCGACAGTTGACGGTGGCCCGATCAGCAGGTGCACGCCGACGTCGCCGGGGCGTACCTCGTAGCACTCGCCGACCGGGTCGGCCTCGGGCTGGTAGGTCTGCGCCAGCGCTGCCGGCACGCCGTCGCGGTGCACCAGGTAAGCGTGGTGGGTGTCCAGCGAGTCGAGGTACGCGTAGATCTCGTGCACCCGCTCGCGGCTCGCGTCGAGCATCCCCCAGAACCGGGCGCGTTCCTGGGTGACCCAGCCGTGCAGCAGGTCGGCGTCCTCGTCGGGTCGCACCGGCCGGATGGTGACCACACCGAACCCGGGGACGTCCCGCCGGTAGTGGTGCCCGTCGACGGCGAAGGTGTCACTGCTCATCTGGCTCCTCGGTGAGTTCGGCCCAGTCGGTGGTCACCGGCAGCAGTTCGCCGGCCAGCCACGCTGGGCTCTGGTCGTCGTGGTGCCTGTCGCCGGGCACCCCGCTGGCGCCCAGCGGGACCACCCAGCGGCTGTCGGCACGCCGCGCCAGGTCCCACACGAAACGCGCCGCGGGCCCCCGGAAGCACCGGTGCGTCACCCCGGGCACGCTTGAGGTCGCCAGCACGCAGTCGTGGTCGCCGTCGAGCCGGGCGCCCGGTCCGGCAGCCTGGTCGGGCAGCGCCCGCCACGGCGTCAGCCTGTGCAGGTCCCCCCAGGGCACCGGCCGTTCGGCCGCGACCTCCTCGGCCGCCGCGCGGACCACCGCCGCAACGTCCACGTCGGGCAGCGCGGTGCCGCCGAGCAGGTGCTCCAGCGCGTAGCCCACCCGCGGCGTCAGCGCCAGCCAGGGCGCGAACACCTCGGGGTACGCGGGCGGGTCGGCGAGCGCGGCCAGCGCCGGATGGGCGGCGAACCGGCGGACGACGGCGGCCCGCAGTGTGGCGAAGTCCGCCGCGTCGGTGCTGTCGGCGTTCATCCGCCGGTCCCAACGCAGCAGCCGGTCCCGCAGCGCGGCGGTGGCCGGGGCGAGCCCGGTCAGGTCCCGCAGCACCGCCAGCAGCGCGCCGGCCGACCCCAGATACGTGTCGGTGTGCACGGCTGCCATCTGGTCGGCAGTCCAGCGCTGCCCGGCGTCGAGCAGTTCGCCGATCCGGCGCGCGCGGTGCGGTGGGGCGAACTCGACTCCGAGGGGTGCGGCCAGCCCACGGTCGTTTGCCATCACCGCCCGGCCGGTCACCTCCGCCCGGGGCATCGGGGTGTGCCAAGCCCGCCAGGCGTGGGCGGCCTCCCAGGCCGGGACCACCCGCCGGCAGTTGTCGGGATGCCGCACCGGCACGGCGCCGGCGACCCGGTGCAGCAGTCCGCCCATGGTGTCGGCCGCCTGCACCACGTTCACCGGCTCCACCCAGCGCTCCACCGCAGCGTCCACATCGGCAACGGTACGGGCGCGCAGCAGCGCGGGAAGGACCGCGAAGCCCAGCTCGGAGCGGACCCGCGGCGGATAGCGCAGGCTGATGCCCGTCTCGTCGTCCGGCCCGCCGACGATCAACGGGCCCCGGTCGGTTTCCACCACGTCCACCCGCACCGGCTCCGCACCGGCTACCTCGATCGTCTCGACATGGTGGTGGACGTCCTGCCAGCCGTCCGGGCCGAGCGCCCGCACCCGTGTGCCGTCCCGGCGCAGCCGTTCGGCGTACAGGTCCTGGTAGTCGGCCATCGCGTTGGTGATCGCCCACGCCACCGCCCCGGTGTGACCGAAGTGGGCGATCCCCGGTACGCCGGGCACGGCCAGCCCCACCACGTCGTACTCCGGGCAGGCAAGCCGGATCTGCTGGTAGACGCCCGGATCTTCGATGAAGCGGTGCGGGTCACCGGCGAGCAGGGCCGCGCCCGTGCCGGTGCGCTCGGGGGCCAGCAGCCACCCGTTGCTGCCGGCGACTGCCGGCCCGTCGATGGCGAACAGGTCGACGGATGCCGGGCCGAGCTGGTGCGCGACGTGCTCGCGCCAGAGCTTGCCGGGGAACCCGGCGAACAGGATGTGGTGGCCCAGCCACACCGCGAGCGGCGTCCACGGCTCCCACCGGCCGGGGGCCAGCCCGACCGCCGCGAACTCCGGTGTCCTGCCCGCCCCGGCGGCGAGGCTGTCGTTGACCCCGTCGACGTACGCGCCGACCCACTCGGCGGTCGCCGGGTCCAGCGCGGCGTGGCAGCGGCGGGCGGTGTCGGCGAGCCGGACCTGCCGGGCGAAGCGGTCCCAGGCGAGTGCGTCGGCGCCGAGGAACGCGGCGGTGGTGCCCTGTGCCCGGTGCCGTTCCACCTCGATCTGCCACGCCCGGTCGTACGCGGTGGCCCGGCCTTGCGCCGCCGCGAGGGCGAGCGGGTCGTCGGCGCGCAGGTGCGGCACTCCCCAGCTGTCGCGGAACCGCCTGGCGGGACGCCGAGCATCGTCCTCGGTCACGCCAGCCCCGGCACCGTCACGGTGGCCCGTCGGCGGGCGGCCGGGACGACGAGGGGGGTGCCGGTCTCCGGGTCGTCGATCACCTGGCAGGGCAGCCCGAACACCTCGCCCACAAGGTCGGCGGTGACCACCGTCGCGGGGTCGCCGGCGGCCACCACGCGGCCGTCGCGCATGGCGATCAGATGGGTGGCGTAGCGGGCCGCGTGGTTCAGGTCGTGCAGCACCACGACGAGCGTGCGCCCCTGCTCCTCGTGCAGTTGGGCGCAGAGGTCCAGGATCTCGATCTGGTGGGCGATGTCGAGGTACGTGGTCGGCTCGTCGAGCAGCAGCAGCGGGGTCTGCTGGGCCAGCGCCATGGCGATCCAGACCCGCTGCCGTTGCCCGCCGGACAACTCGTCGACGGGCCGGTCGGCGAGGTCGGCGACGCCGGTGGCGGCCATCGACTCGTCGACGATCCGTTCGTCCTCGCGCGACCACTGCCGCAGCAGCCCCTGGTGGGGGTAGCGACCCCGGGCCACCAACTCGGCGACGCTGATGCCGTCCGGCGCGATCGACGACTGCGGCAGCAGGCCGAGGGTACGGGCCACCTTGCGGGCCGGCAGGTCGTGGATGTCCCGACCGTCGAGCAGCACCGCGCCGGCACTCGGACGCAGCATCCGCGACAGCGCACGCAGCAGCGTCGACTTGCCGCAGGCGTTCGGGCCGATGATCACCGTGAACGATTTGTCGGGCACCGCCACAGTGAGGTTCTCGGCGATGGTGCGCCGATCGTAGGCGAGCGTCAGCCCGGTGCCACCGAGGCGGGAACTGCCGTGCATTGATGCTCCTTCGAGGCTGTCGCGGGTGTTCACAGCCGACCTGCCCGGCGTTCGACGGCAAGCAGCCACACGAGGTAGCCGCCGCCGATCATCCCGGTCACCACGCCGACGGGGAGTTGGTGCTCGGTGAACGCGCGCTGCGCCAGCAGGTCGGCGCCGACCATCAGGGCCGCGCCGAGGGCCATCGACGGCAGCAGGTTCGGGCCGGGCGACCGTGTGAGCCGCTTGGCCAGGTGCGGCGCGACAAGCGCCAGGAAGGACACCGGGCCGGCGGCGGCCGCCGAGAACGAGACGAGGAGCACCGCTGCGGCGAGTAGGACGAGACGCAGCCGGCGCACGGGCACCCCGAGGGCGCTTGCCGTGTCGTCGCCCAACTCCATCATCCGCAGCGCGGGGCCGCAGACGACGAGCACCAGTGGCGTCAGTACGGCGGTGACGACCAGCAGCGGCCCGGCGTTGGCCCAGCCCCGCCCGTCCAGGCTGCCGGTGAGCCAGAGCACCGCGCGGGCGGCATCCATCAGAGGGGCCCGGGTCAGCAGGTAGCCGTTGACTCCGGTGAGGATCGCGGCGACACCGATGCCGACGAGGATGAGCCGGAAGCCGTGCACGCCGCGTCGCCAGGCGAGTGTGTAGATCAGCAGGCCGGTGCAGAGCCCGCCGACGACCGCCGCGCCGGCCAGGGCCATGCTGCTGCCGCCGAGCACGACCACCACGAGCGCGCCGGTCGACGCGCCCTGGGTGAAGCCGAGCATGTCGGGGCTGCCCAGCGGGTTGCGGACAAGCGACTGGAAGATCGTGCCGGACAGCGCCAGCGCCGCGCCGACAAGCAGGGCGGTGACCAGCCGGGGCAGTCTCAGCTCGTTCACGATGAACTGCTCGGCCGCGGTGCCGTCACCGCCCAGGGTGCGCAGCACGTCGGCGGGACCCATCGGGTAGTCGCCGCTGCCCAGCGCGACCAGGCCGAGCCCGGCCGCGAGCACTGCGGCGCCCGCGCCGACGGCAAGCGCGCGGGGGCGGAACCGCAGGGACAACCCGCCGGGGGTACGGATGACAGTCATGTCGCCGCTCCGCTGCGCTGCGCGCTGGCCTGCCGCGCCGAAACGCCCGGCCCGCTCACGGGTGCGCCACCCGGGAACGGGTGACCAGCCAGAGGAAGAGCGGGCCGCCCAGCACTGCTGTCACCATGCCCACCTGGAGCTCACCGGGCCGGCCGAGCACCCGGCCCAGCACGTCGGCGCCGAGCAGCAGCACCGGCGCGAGCACCGCGCAGTACGGCAGGAGCCAGCGCAGGTCGGGGCCGGTCAGGGCGCGTACGAGGTGGGGCACCAGCAGTCCCACGAAGACGATCGGGCCGCAGGCCGCGGTCGCCGCGCCGCAGAGCAGTGTGACAGCGACGATGACTGCCACCCGGATGAGCGCGGGTCGAGCGCCCAGCGCACGGGCGGCGTCGTCGCCGAGCGCGAGGGCGTTCAGCGGGCGGGCGGCGGCGAGGGCGACCAGCAGACCGACCACGATGAACGGTGCCACCCGGGTCACTGTCGCGGCGTCGGCGCTGGCCAGCGAGCCGACCGTCCAGAACCGCAGCCGGTCCAGTGACGCGGTGTCCAGCATCATGACCGCGCTGACGTACGAGTAGAGAGTGGCGTTGAGTGCCGCGCCGGCCAGCGCGAGGCGGGCCGGGGTGGCGCCACGTCCGCCGCCGACGGCGTAGACCAGGGCGGTGACCACCGCTGCGCCGGCGAGCGCGAACCAGACGTACCCGCCGATGGCGGTGACGCCCAGCAAGGCGGCGGTGGCCACTGCGGCGGACGCGCCCGCGTTGATGCCGAGCAGCCCGGGATCGGCAAGTGGGTTGCGGGTGAGGGCCTGCATCACCGCGCCGGCCATGCCGAGCGCCGCGCCGGCAAGCAATCCGAGCAGGGTGCGGGGCAGGCGCATCTGGTGCACCACCGCGTACTCGGCGGCGTCGCGGTCCAGCAGCCCGGACCAGACGTCGGCAAGCGGCAGGGACTTGGCGCCGACCGCGATGCTGAGCACCAGGACGACGCCGAGCAACGCCACGGCGGCGATCAGGCCGGCGGCGCGTGCCGCCTGGCGGGAGCGCCGCGCCGGCTGCGGCGCGGTCGGTGATGCCGTCGACCCGGGCGCGGATCGCGCCAGGGTGCTGACGGACGGTGTGGCGTCCAGGGTGAACTCCGGGGGTGTGGCGACACGGCGTACCGCTGTTGACAATGTCCGAGGTTAGGCTAACCTAAGCCCGCTGTCCCGGTCGACCCCGGCCGTCCCTTGATCGAAAGACGACACCATGCCCGAATCTTTGTCCGCCCGTCGCCTGTCCCGCCGTGGCCTGCTGGCCGCCGGAGGCGCCGCCACCCTTGCCGCTCTGCTCGCCGGCTGCGGCAAGGACGACGACGCGAAGCCCGCCGCCGGCAACACCGGTGGCCCCTGGTCGTTCACCGACGACCGCAACAAGAAGGTCGAGGCGGCGGCCCGCCCGGCACGCGTGGTGGCCTTCACCGGGGTGGCCGCAGCACTTGTCGATTTCGGTCTCGACAAGCAGATCGTCGGCGTGTTCGGTGAGACCAAGCGGGCCGACGGCACGACGGACCCGCAGGCTGGCGACCTCAACGTCGAGTCCGTGGAGATCCTCGGCAACGTGTGGGGCGAGTTCAGTGTCGAGAAGTACGCGGGCCTGCGCCCCGAACTGCTCGTCACGCACATGTACGACCCCGACGCCCTCTGGTACGTGCCGGACGAGAGCAAGGACAAGATCCTGCCGCTCGCGCCAAGCGTCGCGATCACCACGGCCCGGGTACCGATGACCAAGCCCATCGAGCGGTACGCCGCCCTGGCCGAGTCGCTCGGCGCGGACCTGTCCGCCAAGAAGGTCACCGACGCGAAGACCCGCTTCGAGGCCGCCGCCGAGAGCGTCCGCCAGGCCGTCAAGGCCAACCCCGGCATCAAGGTGATGGCCTGCTCCGGCAGCCCCGACCTGTTCTACGTCTCCAACCCCAAGGTGAGCACCGACCTGATGTACTTCGCTGAGTTGGGCGTCGACATCGTGGTGCCCAACAAGCTCGAATCCGGCGACTACTTCGAGGCGCTGAGCTGGGAGAACACCGGCAAGTTCCCAGCCGACCTGATCCTGCTCGACAACCGCAGCACAGCGCTTCAGCCCAAGGACCTGGCCGCCAAGCCCACCTGGGGTCAGCTGCCGGCGGTCAAGGCCAACCAGGTGACCCCGTGGGACGCCGTGCCCCGCTTCTCGTACGCCGGTGCCGCCCCGCTGCTGGAGAACCTGGCCACCGCGATCAAGAACGCCAAGAAGGTCAGCTGACGCGACGGCGCGTCTGAGCGGCGACACATCCCACAAGGCAGTACGACCCCCGGGCGCGTGACCGCGACGGGGGAGGGTTCCGGCTGCCCATCGTCGAGAACGTGGAGGACACGTGACCGTGCCGACGTACCCCGCCGAGAGCATTCCACCGGCACCGGCCACACAGTGGCCGGCCGCCGGGCCGCCGGGGACACTGGCCGGTGCGCGGGCGCAGCTGCTGCACGACGGCTCGGTCGAGCACTACCGGCGGACGATCGCCGACGGTGTCGACCGGGTCGTCCGGCGGGTGGCCACAGTGCAGCAGCCTGCCACGGGCATCACCCCCGCCGACCTGGCCCCCGTCGTCGACCGGGTCGACCTGGACCGGCCCCTCGGCGACGCGGGCGCGGCACTTGACGAGCTGGAGGACGTCTACCTGCGCGACACCGTCTGGTTCCACCACCCCCGCTATCTGGCCCACCTCAACTGCCCGGTGGTCATCCCGGCGTTGCTGGGTGAGGCGGTGCTCAGCGCGGTGAACTCCTCACTGGACACCTGGGACCAGAGTGCCGGCGCCACCCTCATCGAGCGACGGCTGATCGACTGGACCGCCGCCCGCGTCGGCCTCGGCCCGCACGCCGACGGCGTGTTCACAAGCGGGGGCAGCCAGTCGAACCTCCAGGCGCTGCTGCTGGCCCGGGAGGAGGCGTGCGCCGCGGCGCTCACCCCGGCGGCCCGCGCGGAGCTGCTGCCCCGGCTGCGCGTGCTCACGTCCGCCGCCGGCCACTTCAGCGTGCAGAAATCGGCAAAGCTGCTCGGTCTCGCCCCGGACGCGGTGGTAGCGGTGCCCACCGACGCGCGGCGGCGGATCCAGCCCGCCGCCGTCCGCGACGAGATCGACAGGTGCCGGCAGGCCGGGCAGGTGGTGATGGCTGTCGTCGGCACCGCGGGCACCACCGACTTCGGCTCCATCGACCCCCTCGCCGAACTGGCCGGGATCTGCGCGGCGGCCGGCGTCTGGCTGCACGTGGACGCCGCGTACGGCTGCGGTCTGCTCGTCTCACCGACGCGCCGGCACCTGCTCGACGGCATCGAGCGGGCCGACTCGGTGACAGTGGACTACCACAAGTCGTTCTTCCAGCCGGTCAGCTCCAGCGCGCTGCTGGTGCGCGACCGGCGGGTGCTGCGGCACGCCACCTACCACGCCGACTACCTCAACCCGGCGCGGATGGTGGAACAGCAGATCCCCAACCAGGTCGACAAGAGCCTGCAGACCACCCGCCGCTTCGACGCGTTGAAGTTGTGGCTGACGCTGCGGGTCATGGGCCCGGATGGCCTCGGCACGCTCTTCGACGAGGTGGTCGACAGGGCTGCGGACGCCTGGCAACTGGTAAGCGAGGATCCACGCTTCGAGGTGGTGACCCGCTCCGAGCTGAGCACAGTGGTCTTCCGCTACCTGCCCACCGGTCCGGGTCGCGACCTGGCCGACGGGGCCAACCTGTACGCCCGGGAGGCGCTTGCCGCCTCCGGTGCCGCGCTCGTCGCCGGGACCCGTGTCGACGGCCGGCACTTCCTGAAGTTCACGCTGCTCAATCCGGCCACCACCGTCGACGATGTGGGCCACGTCCTCGAACTGATCGCCGCCCATGCCGGCCGGTACGTGGCCGAGCGCACCGCCGCCGACCTGGCCTGCCATGTCGGCTGACGCCGGTGCCGAGCAGGCTGCCGCGTTGACCGACCCCGTGACCTCGCAACCGCGCCGGGAGGCCCGGATGTCCACCCACGACTTCGTCGCCATCGGGCTCGGCCCGTACAACCTGGGGTTGGCGTGTCTCACCGCGCCGATCGACGAGCTGGACGGCGTGTTCCTGGAGGCCCGGCCCAGCCTGGCCTGGCACCCGGGAATGCTGCTGGGGTCGGCCCGGTTGCAGACCCCGTTCATCGCCGACCTGGTAAGCCTCGCAGACCCCACGTCGCCGTACTCCTTTCTCAACTATCTGAAGGAGATCGGCCGGCTCTACCCGTTCTACATTCGGGAGAGCTTCTATCCGCTACGCAGTGAGTACGACGCGTACTGCCGGTGGGCTGCGGCGAAGCTGCCGAACCTGCGCTTCGGTCAGACAGTGGCCACAGTCGAGTACGACGCTGCCGACGAGCAGTACGTCGTGCGGGCCGACACCAGCGCGGGGGAGAGCGTCGAGTACCGCGCCCGGCACCTGGTGCTCGGCACCGGCACCCCACCGCACCTGCCCGCCGCCGTGGACGGGCTGCCCGGCGACGCGGTGCACAACTCGCGCTACCTGGAGCACCGGGACGCGCTGCGCACCAAGCGCAGCATCACTGTGGTGGGCAGCGGGCAGAGCGCCGCCGAGATCTACCACGACCTGCTCGGCGACCTCGACCGGTACGGCTACCAGCTCAACTGGGTGACCCGCTCGCCGCGGTTCTTCCCCCTCGAGTACACGAAGCTGACGCTGGAGATGACCTCACCGGACTACGTGGACTACTTCCACGCGCTGCCCGAGGACACCCGCTACCGGCTGGAGGCCGAGCAGAAGGGCCTGTTCAAGGGGATCAACGCCGACCTGATCAACGACATCTTCGACATGCTGTACGCCCACAGCGTCGACGGTCCGGTGAACACCCGGCTGCTGACGAACACCGAGCTGGTAAGCGCCGAGCACAGCGATGGGGAGTACACGCTGGGGTTGCGGCACGTCGAGCAGGAACGGGACTTCACACTGCGTACCGAGGGGCTGGTGCTGGCCACCGGCTACCACTACCGGGTGCCGGAGTTCCTCGCGCCGGTGCGCGACAGGATCCGCTGGGACGCGCACGGCCGCTTCGACGTGGCCCGCAACTACAGCATCGACCACACCGGCCGGGGAATCTTCCTCCAGAACGCCGGCACCCACACGCACAGCATCACCTCGCCCGACCTGGGCATGGGCCCGTACCGCAACTCCTTCATCATCCGTGAGCTGCTCGGCCGGGAGCACTACCCGATCGAGAAGAGCATCACCTTCCAGGAGTTCGGGGTGACGACGTCGTGACCACTGTCTTCACCCGCACCGACGGGCGGCTCGGCGAGTTCGCGCTGCGTACCCTCGATCCGGACGGCGACGTCGCGCTGCTGCACGCCTGGGTGACGAACCCGAAGGCGGCGTTCTGGCTGATGCAGGACGCCGACGAGGCAGCCGTGGCCACGGAGTACCGGCGCATCGCCGAGCACCCGCACCACGACGCGTACCTCGGGCTGTGGCGGGGGAGGCCCGCCTTCCTCGCCGAGCGCTACGACCCGGCCCACGTCGAGCTGGTCGGGCTCTACGACAACCAGCCCGGCGACGTGGGCATGCACTTCCTCTGCGCGCCCACCGACGCCCCGGAGCACGGCTTCACCCGCGCGGTGATCACCACAGTGCTGGCGTGGCTCTTCGCCGACCCGGCGACCCGGCGGGTGGTGGTGGAGCCGGACGTGCGCAACACCGCAGTGCACGCGTTGAACGCCGCCGTCGGCTTCGAGGTCGTCGGTCAGATCGCCAAGCCGGAGAAGGACGCGCTGCTCAGCGTCTGCACCAGGGCCCAGTTCCACGCCGCCGTCATCGACCTCGAAGGAGCCCAGGCGTGACCGCCACCGCCGTTCCCGCGTCACCGTCCGCGCCGGCCGTCGCCGACGACCCGGTCGGGCACCTCACGCCGCAGCGCTGGGCGCGGGCCAACCGGCTGCTGGTCCGCAAGGCGCTCGCCGAGTTCACCCACGAGCGGCTGATCACGCCCGAGCCGGTGCCCGGCGACGACGACCGGCAGTGGTACGAGGTCCGCAGCGACGACGGCACTGTCACCTACCGGTTCGCCGCCCGGCTGCTCGCACTGGAGCACTGGCAGATCGACGCCGACAGCATCATCCGGCACCGCGACGGCGCTCCGCTGCCGCCCGACGCGGTGGATCTCATCGTCGAGCTGCGCGGCACCCTCGGACTCTCCGCGCAGGTGCTGCCGGTCTACCTGGAGGAGATCACCTCCACGTTGGCCGGCGCCGCGTACAAGCTGGCCCAGGCCGGGCCGAGCGCCGCCGAGCTGGCCGTGGCCGACTTCCAGACCATCGAGACGTCGATGACCGAGGGGCATCCCTGCTTCGTGGCCAACAACGGCCGGCTCGGCTTCGGGGTCGACGAATACCACAGGTACGCCCCGGAGGCCGCCGCGCCGGTCCGCCTGGAGTGGTTGGCAGCGCACCGGGACCACTCGACGTTCAGCAGCGCCGCCGACCTCGACTACGACACCCTGATCGAGGGGGAGCTGGACGCGTCGACCCGTGACCGGTTCGCGGCCACGATGGCCGGTCTCGGCCTGGACCTCGCCGACTATCACCTGATCCCGGCGCACCCGTGGCAGTGGTTCAACAAGCTGGCTGTCACGTTCGCCGGTGAGCTCGCCGAGCGCCGGCTCGTGCACCTCGGCCCCGGGCCGGACGAGTACCTTGCCCAGCAGTCCATCCGTACGTTCTTCAACGTCACCGAGCCGCGCCGGCACTACGTCAAGACCGCCCTGTCGGTGCTCAACATGGGCTTCATGCGTGGGCTGTCCGCCGCGTACATGGCCGCCACTCCGGCGATCAACGACTGGCTTGCCGACCTGATCGCGGGCGACGAGGTGCTTGCCGGCACCGGGTTGACAGTGATCCGGGAGCGGGCCGCGGTGGGCTACCGGCACCGGCAGTACGAGGCGGCCACCGAGCGCACCTCCCCGTACCGGAAGATGTTCGCCGCCCTGTGGCGGGAGAGCCCGGTGCCGGGCCTCGCGCCGGGGCGACGACTGACCACGATGGCCGCGCTGCTGCACGTCGACGATGACGGTGGTTCGCTGGCGGCGGCCCTGATCGCCCGGTCGGGGCTGGCGCCGCAGGTATGGCTGCGTCGCTACCTGGACGCCTACCTCACCCCGCTGCTGCACAGTTTCTACGCCCACGACCTGGCCTTCATGCCGCACGGCGAGAACGTCATCCTGGTCCTCGACGAGAACGACACCGTCGAGCGGGTGATCTTCAAGGACATCGCCGAGGAGATCGCCGTGCTGAGCGCCGACGTCGTCCTGCCCGAGGCGGTGGAGCGGATCCGGGTCGAGGTGCCCGACGACACCAAGCTGCTGACCATCTTCACCGACGTCGTCGACTGCTTCCTGCGGCACCTCAACGCGGTGCTCGTCGATGCCGGAGTGCTGCCCGAGGACGACTTCTGGCGGACGGTAGCGGCCTGCGCTTCCGACTACTTCGACCGGGTGCCGCACCTGGCCGAGCGGGTACGCCACTACGACCTGTTCGCACCGGAGTTCACGTTGTCCTGCCTCAACCGGCTGCAACTGCGCAACAACAAGCAGATGATCGACCTCGCCGACCCGTCGGCAGCGCTCCAGTTCGTCGGCACCCTTACCAACCCGCTGGCCGCCCACGCCCCACGCCGCTGACACCGCCTGCGTCCGGTGGTGCAGTGTGGTGGGCATGGGTCTCCTCCGTACCGCGAGCCTTCTCGCCGCCGCCCTCACCACCGGTCTGACCGCAGGCCTGTTCACCGCGTTCGCCTACGCGGTGATGCCGGGTCTTCGCCGCACCGACGACCGCACGCTTGTGCTCGCCATGCAGCGGATAAACGAGTCCATCCTCAACGGATGGTTCGCCGTCTGCTTCGGTGGCGCGCTGGTGTTCACGCTTCTTGCGGCGGCGCTGCACCTGGACGCCGGACACCGGGCGGTGCTGCCGTGGATCGTCGCGGGGCTGCTGTCATACCTTGTGGTGCTCGGCCTGACCGCAGTGGTGAACGTGCCGCTCAACAACGTGCTCGCCCGAGCCGGCGACATCGACCGGGTCGCTGATCCCGCGGCGCTCCGGGAGCGTTTCGAGACGCCATGGGTACGCGCCAACGTGGTCCGTGCCGTCGCGTCGACCGTCGCGTTCGGGCTGCTCGCCTGGGCTCTGGTCGAGGCCGGCAGACTGTCCGCCTAGCCGCTCGTGTTATCGATAACACCGCCGGCGCCGGTGCATCACCACGGGTAACAGCGCTGATCAACGGTCGAACCACACTCATTGTCTTGAATGAAAGCGTCGATCGGCCGTAACATGCCGGACACGGATGTGAGCGCTAACGCTCGTGTCTGACCGCCCTGTCGAGCCCCGTCCCGCCCGGCTGTGCTCCGTCGCCTGTTGCGCTCTCCGTGGAGGTTCCATGTCACCCCTGCCCATCAGTCGTCGCCGCGTGCTGCAAGCCGCCGGCGCCACTGCCGTCATCTCCGCCACCGGCGGAACCGTCCTGGGCGCCGGCCCCGCCGCCGCTGCCGTCGTCCCACCGGCGCGCGCCGACCTTGGCGTCGGGGCCTACCCCTTCGAGCTCGGTCAGGTGCGACTGACCACCGGCCGCTGGCTTGACAACCAGAACCGCACCCTCAACTACCTGCGCTTCGTCGACGTCGACCGACTGCTCTACAACTTCCGGGCCAACCACCGGCTGTCGACGAACGGCGCCGCCACCAACGGAGGCTGGGACGCGCCGTCGTTTCCGTTCCGGACCCACATGCAGGGGCACTTCCTGACCGCCTGGGCACACGGGTACGCCGTGCTCGGCGACACCACCTGCCGGGACAAGGCGAACTACATGGTGGCCGAGCTTGCCAAGTGCCAGGCGAACAACGGCGCTGCCGGGTTCGGCGCGGGCTACCTCTCCGGCTTCCCGGAGTCCGACTTCACAGCGCTCGAGGCGCGGACGCTGTCCAACGGCAACGTGCCCTACTACTGCATCCACAAGACCCTCGCCGGCCTGCTCGACGTGTGGCGCTACACCGGCAACACCCAGGCACGCACGGTGCTGCTGGCACTGGCGGGCTGGGTCGACACCCGGACGAGCCGGTTGAGCTCCAGCCAGATGCAGTCGATGCTGGGCACCGAGTTCGGCGGCATGAACGAGGTGCTCACCGACATCTACCAGCAGACCGGCGACGCGCGGTGGCTCACCACCGCCCAGCGGTTCGACCACGCCTCCGTGTTCAACCCGCTGGCCGCCAACCAGGACCAGCTCAACGGACTGCACGCCAACACGCAGGTGCCCAAGTGGGTGGGCGCCGCACGGGAGTTCAAGGCCACCGGCACCACCAGGTACCGCGACATCGCCTCCAACGCCTGGAACATCACTGTCGGCGCGCACACGTACGTCATCGGCGGCAACAGCCAGGCGGAGCACTTCCGGGCGCCGAACGCCATCGCCGGCTACCTCAGCAACGACACCTGCGAGCAGTGCAACACCTACAACATGCTCAAGCTGACCCGCGAGTTGTGGCTGCTCGACCCCAACCGGACGGACTACTTCGACTTCTACGAGCGCGCCCTGATCAACCACCTGATCGGCGGCCAGAACCCCGCCGACAGCCACGGCCACATCACCTACTTCACCCCACTGCGGCCGGGCGGGCGTAGGGGCGTGGGTCCCGCGTGGGGCGGTGGCACCTGGAGCACCGACTACAACTCGTTCTGGTGCTGCCAGGGCACCGGCCTGGAGATCAACACGAAGCTGATGGACTCCATCTACTTCTACAACGGCACGACCCTGACGGTGAACCTGTTCGTGCCGTCGGTGCTGACCTGGTCGCAGCGGGGCGTCACCGTCACCCAGGCCACCAGCTATCCGGTTAGCGACTCCACCACGCTCACCCTGTCCGGCACCATGAGCGGCTCGTGGAGCATCCGGGTCCGCATCCCGGCGTGGACAAGCGGCGCGACGATCAGCGTCAACGGCGTGGCGCAGTCCGTGACCACCACACCCGGCAGCTACGCCACGATCACCCGGACCTGGGCCGCGGGCGACACCGTCACTGTGCGCCTGCCGATGCGGGTGATCATGCGGGCCGCCAACGACAACGCGTCCGTCGCCGCCGTCACGTACGGGCCGAGCGTCCTCTGCGGCAACTACGGCAACACCACACTGAACGCGCTTCCGTCCCTTGCCGTCTCGTCCATCGCCCGGACCAGCACCAGTTCGCTCGCGTTCACCGCCACCGCGAACGGGGCGACGGTCAACCTCGGGCCGTTCCAGGACGCCCACGGCTTCAACTACACCGTCTACTGGAACACCTCGGGCAGCAGCGGCGGTGGCAGTCACCGGCTCGTCAACGTCGGTACCGGCCTGGTCCTCGGCATCCAGAACATGTCCACGGCCGACGGCGGGCTCGCCGTGCAGTGGGGTGACAGCGGCACCGCCGACCACAACTGGGTAGTGGTGACCGACGGCGACGCCGTCCGGTTCCGCAACGTCAACAGCGGCAAGGTCCTCGGTGTGGAGAACATGTCCACCGCCGACAACGCCCGCGTCCTCCAGTGGGCCGACAACGGCACCGCCGACCACCGGTGGATCCTGGTGAACAACGGGGACGGCACCTACAAGATCCGCAACGTCAACAGCGGCAAGCTGCTGGGCATCCTGAACGGGTCGACGGCATGGGGTGCGCAGGCCGTGCAGGACCCGGACAACGGCAGCGCCGACAACCGCTGGCGGCTCGTGCCCAACGCCTGACGACGAGCCCGACCTGGCTCAGTCGGTCGTGCCGACCCGCTCGAACGCGCGGGCCAACTGAGCCAGGTCCAGGCCCTCGAAGTGCCGCAGGAACCGCCGACGTACGGCCGCCAGGTGGCTCGGCCAGGATTCCTCCAGGCGGGCCAGGCCCGCCTCGGTGAGGATGGCGTTCCAGCCGCGGGCGTCCTCCTCGCAGCGTTCCCGCTTCACCAGGCCCAGGGTCTCCAGCCGGGTCACGGTGCGGGTCATGCCGCTGAGCGAGAGGTGGCAGACCGAGGCGAGTTCGTGCATGCGCATCCGCCGCTCCGGGGCCTCGGAGAGGTTCATGAGCGCCGTGTACTCGGTCAGCGGCAGTTGGCGGTCACTGGCCATGTCGGCGTCGATCGTGCGGGGCAGCACGTACATCATCTGGCCCAGGGCGCGGACCAGTGCCTCCTCGTCGGGGGCGAGGGGACGTGGACGGGCGGGGCTGTCGGACATCCCTTCAGCATAGTTGCTTGATTGAGCAAGTGCTCACGCTCCGTGTGACGACGGTCATGGGCGCTGTTGTTGCTTGACCAAGCAAGTAATGGCTACGGTTCTCGACGGCACGCAGACCACGAACCTTTCGGAAAGGCGCCAACACCATGACCAGGATCGGGATCATCCTCGGAAGCACCCGCCCGGGGCGTAACGGTGAAGCCGTGGCCCGCTGGGTCCTCGATGTCGCCAGGCAACGCTCCGACGCGGAGTTCGAGCTGATCGACCTGCTCGACTACAAGCTGCCGCACCTCGACGAGGCGTATCCGCCCGCGATGGGGCAGTACACCCAGCCGCACACTTTGCGCTGGGCCGAGACGATCGCGTCGTTCGACGGGTTCGTGATGGTCACCCCCGAGTACAACCACTCCACCTCGGGGGCACTGAAGAACGCCATCGACTTCCTCTACGCCGAGTGGAACAACAAGGCCGTCGGCTTCGTCAGCTACGGCTCGGTGGGTGGGGCGCGGGCCGTCGAGCACCTGCGTCTGGTCGCCGGTGAGCTCCAGATGGCCGACGTACGCTCGCAGGTCGCGCTCTCGCTCTACACCGACTTCGAGAACTTCAGCGTCTTCACGCCCAACCAGCACCAGCAGGACGCGCTCGAGGTCACCCTCGACCAGGTCGTGGCCTGGAGCACCGCGCTCGCACCGCTGCGCCAGCGCTGACCTACGAGGCGGCCGCGGGACGGGATCCCGCGGCCGCCTCAGCTCGACCTACGGAGGCGGTTCGACTGGCTCCTCGCCAGCCGTTCGACTCGCCATCGTCCATATTCGTGGACCAGGGCGAGATAAAGGGCGACGGGGGCGACCGGAGTCCAGGCCCGCGCCGGCAGTCCGCCGGTCAGCCGCCGCAGAACGGACCGGACATCGAAGGGAATGAACTCCCACGACTCAATCTCCAGCGCACGGTCCTTTGCGCTTCGTTGCAGGCGGCGATCGAGTTGCTCTGAGCTGAGGTCGTGCGCATACGCCACGAACACCGAATCCCATTGGTGACGCTCGGTGTCGATGGTGAAGCCGAGCAGGGCCAGGCGATACTCATGGTCTTCGAGGGACAGCTCCTCGCACAGCCCTCTGCGGGCGGTGGCATGGAGCCGAGGTGGAAGACCACTTGGGGAGTCGAGCTTTGCGCTGAGCCCTTCGTCTGCCGAAACCCCCCAGTGCAGAGGGCGTGATCCGACGTTGGGGCCACGCTGGCAGATCAGGACACGGTGGTCGGTCGTAATGACCAGAACGCTGGTGCCGATGCTCAGCGACATGAACGCAGGTGCCCGGCGGTGGCCGACGGGGTCGATCCATCTGCTCCGCGGCGTGGTGCCGTCCCTGAATCGCCTGTCGAGGTGCTGACTGGCCAGGAAGCTGTAGTAGTCGGTTCGTCGTAGCTGAAGGAAGATTTCGACTTCCTCGTCGCGGTCGGTTCGCTCCTCAACAAGCTCCTCGACTGCGAAACAGTCGCCGTTCCAGTGATGCGGTGCCCCAGCTGCCCTCTTTGCCTGCTCCTCAGTGGCGATCTCCGACCGCCATGCCGCCAACTCCGCAGGTAGTTCAAGGGGTTCGTCACTGACTACGAGATGCACCAGCTCCTCCCTGATGGCCTCGGTGCCGTCACCTGCCACGATCATGCAAGGCGATGTGACACCGCCGAACTCGAACTCCGCCACGTTCGGTGTCCGCCGTCTCGGCCGTAGCCGCCTGCTCCTTCGACGAATCCGTTGCAGGCGTTTCTTGAGCGGATCCTCAAAGCCCACTGTCATCAGCAGGCCCAGCACCGCCCCGATGAGAAGACCGCCGCCGCCCGTGGAAATCCACGTCAGTGCTCCCTTGAGCGTCACGGTGGGAGCTTATCGATGAAGCACAATCGGCCGGGCTACCCGATCACGGCATAGAACTGCGCGCCTGCGTACCCCTGATGGCGCGCCTGTAGTCGAACTTTTTCGGCCGTCGATGCATCCGGGTGACCTACCTGGTGCGAAGCATGGATCGTGACGAGACGTCACGGATCCGTCGCATCGACGAAAGGCCCGCTGATGAAGATCGCACGACTCGCCGCCAGGATGGCCGTGGGCGCCATGGCCACCGCGCTGGCCACCACGGCTGTCGCGGTGCCGGCCGCTTCGGCGACCGGCAAGGCCAAGCCGCTCGGCACGACGTCCCTCGCCCAGGTGCTCACCAAGGACACCAGCGGCTTCGACCGCAACTCGCGGGACTTCGACGTGCTGACCGCCGCCGTGCTGGCCGTCCTGGAGGCCAAGCCCAACTCGCCGGTCAAGGTGCTCACCGACGGCACCGTCGCTCTGACCGCGTTCATTCCGACCGACGCCGCGTTCCAGCAGCTGGTACGCGAGATCACGCAGGCCACGAAGCTGCCGAGTGAGAGCGCCGCGTTCAGCGCCGTCGCCGGCCTGGGCATCGACACCGTGGAGAACGTGCTGCTCTACCACGTGGTGCCGGGCGCCACTGTCGACCGCAGGACGGCGGTCCGGGCCGACGGCACGGACCTGACCACCGCGCTCGGCTCGACCGTCGAGGTCGACGTGCGCACCTACCTGTACATCTTCCGCCAGGTGCGGCTTGTCGACGCCGACACCAACGACCGGGACGCCCGCGTCGTCACCTTCGACGTCAACAAGGGCAACCGGCAGATCGCGCACTCAGTGGACCGGGTGCTGCGCCCGATCGACCTGCCCTGATCGGGTTCGGGTGGCGTCCGACCACACGTCGGGCGCCACCCGCGCCGGATCGTCAAGCCGTGCCGATCGTCAAGCGGTGCCGACCGTCAGGCCGTGCCTGCGGTGTCCCGACCGTGCTGCGGGGCGGGGCCGGCGGTGCCCCGGCGAACCAGTTCGGCGGGGAGCACCTCGACCCGGGGCGTCGGCGTCTGCGCGCCGAGCACCATGGACATCGTCCGGACCCCCATGTCGACGAGCGGCAGCCGCACTGTGGTCAGTGCCGGAGTCACATCCCGGGCGATCGGCATGTCGTCGAAGCCGACCACGGAGACCTGCCGGGGCACGTCCAACGAGCGGGACCGAAGGGTGGCGAGCGTGCCGATCGCCATCGAGTCGTTGAGCGCCACGATCGCGGTCAGGTCCGGGTCGGCGTCGAGCAGCCGGGCGGTTGCCTCGGCGCCGCCGTCGCGGTCGAATTCGGCGTACCGGATGCGTCGTTCGGGAAGCTCGCGGCCCTGCTCGTCGAGGGCCTGCCGGAGCCCGGCGAGCCGGTCGGTGGTGGTGGTGAGGATGCGTGGGCCGGCGACCACGCCGATCGCCCGGTGGCCCAGCTCGCACAGCTCCCGGCCGGCGAGGTAGCCGCCCGTCCGGTTGTCGGGCATCACCGCGTCGCCGAAGTGCTCGTGCCGGCCGATCACCGCGACCCGCCCGCCGGTCGCCTCGTACGCGGCGAGTTTCTCGTTGAGCTGTCGGGTGAACGCGTCGTCGTGATAGCCGGAGCCGGCCAGGATCAGTGCCGCCACCTGGTGGCCGCGCAGCAGCTCGACATACTCCAGCTCGCGCTCCGGGTCGCGGTAGCTGTTGCAGATCATCAGCAGCCGGCCCCGGTCGGTGGCGACGCGTTGCAGTCCACGGGTGATCTCGGCGAAGTACGGGTCGGAGACGTCGTGCACGATCACGCCGACCGCGCTGCGGTGTGAGCGGGCCAGCAGTTGGGCGTGGGCGTTCGGCACGTACTGCAACTCGGCGACGGCGGCGAGCACCCGTTCGCGCAGTTCGTCGGTGACCGGCTTGCTGCTGCCGTTGATCACGCGGGAGGCGGTGGCGGGCGAGACGCCTGCTCGTCGTGCCACATCGGACAGCGTCGCCATGGCCGCCCCTTCGTTCTGTTGCCGGCGTTTCGCCGTGCCGGCCGAAACGCCACGGTACCGCAGTGAAAGCCCTTTCCCGCAGCCAGGCCCGAGGGGTGTGACGTGGACCAAGGAAAGGCCTTGCCTGGCGTGTGCGGCCCGCCTACGCTTCCGGGAAAGCGTTTGCCTGACCGCCGCCCGGCAGGCTCCCCTGCTGCTGCGCCGGGCTCAGAGGAGGTTCCGCGTGACCACGACCCGTAGGTCGATCGGCATCATCGTCAACGGTGTGACCGGCAGGATGGGCTACCGGCAGCACCTGGTCCGGTCGCTGCTTGCCATCCGTGAAGCCGGGGGCGTGGCGTTGGCCGACGGCACGACCATCTGGCCGGAACCCGTGCTTGTCGGGCGCAACGAGACCAAGCTGCGGGAACTCGCGCAGCGGCACGGCCTGACCGAGTGGAGCACCGACCTCACCTCAGCGCTGGCCCGCGACGACGTCGAGATCTACTTCGACTCCCAGGTCACCCAACAGCGGGAAAAGGCGATCCGGCAGGCCATCGAGGCCGGCAAGCACATCTACACGGAGAAGCCCCTCGCCGAGGACACCGCCGCCGCACTGGACCTCGCGCGGGCCGCCGACGCGGCCGGCGTACGCACCGGCGTCGTCCAGGACAAACTCTTCCTGCCCGGCCTGCGCAAACTCAAGCGGCTCATCGACGGCGGCTTCTTCGGCCGCATCCTGTCGGTGCGCGGCGAGTTCGGCTACTGGGTCTTCGAGGGCGACTGGCAGCCCGCCCAACGTCCGTCGTGGAACTACCGGGCCGAGGACGGCGGTGGCATCGTCGTCGACATGTTCCCGCACTGGCACTACGTGCTTGAGGAGCTGTTCGGGCGGGTGAACGCCGTCTCCTGCGTCACCGCCACCCACGTGCCGGAGCGCGTCGACGAGGACGGCCGCACCTACGCGGCAACCGCCGACGACTCGGCGTACGGCACCTTCGAACTCGACGGCGGGGTGATCGCGCAGATCAACTCGTCCTGGGCGGTGCGGGTGTTCCGCGACGAACTCGTGGAGTTCCAGGTCGACGGCACCGAGGGCAGCGCTGTGGCAGGGCTGCGCCGTTGCCGGGCACAGCACCGGGCGGTGACGCCGAAGCCGGTGTGGAACCCGGACCTGCCGGTCACCGAGAACTTCCGGGCACAGTGGACCGAGGTGCCCGACAACGAGGAGTTCGACAACGGTTTCAAGGTGCAGTGGGAGGCGTTCCTGCGGCACGTCGTGGCCGGTGAGCCGTTCCGGTGGGACTTCCTGGCCGGGGCGCGCGGCGTCCAGCTCGCCGAACTGGGGCTGCGCTCCGCCCGCGAGGGCGTTCGTGTCGAGGTGCCGGAGCTGCGCTCATGACCGCACCCGAGGTGGTGCTGCCCGGTGGGCGACGGCACCGACTGGCCGCCGGGGCGGGCTTCGACCGTCCGGCCACGCCGGCCGCCAGCCGCATCGCGTACGCCGCGGCCCACGTCGTCGCCGACCCGGGCGCGGAAAACGTGCCGGGCACCCCGGCGGCGGTGGACTGGGACACCACGCTGGCCTTCCGCCGGCACCTGTGGTCGTACGGGCTCGGGGTCGCCGAGGCGATGGACACCGCCCAGCGGGGGATGGGGCTCGACTATCCGGCGACCCGGGAGCTGATTCGACGCAGCGCCGCCGAAGCGCGCGCGGTCGGTGGGCGGATCGTCGCCGGGGTCGGCACGGATCAGCTTCCCGCCGGTCCGGCCACCCTTGCCGCCGTGACCTCCGCGTACATCGAGCAGCTCGGCGACGTCCGCGCGGCCGGCGCCCGGCCGGTGCTGATGTGCAGCCGGCACCTGGCCGCCGCCGCGCGCGGCCCGGAAGATTACCTGCGGGTGTACGACGAGCTGCTCACCGCCGCCGACGAGCCGGTGGTGTTGCACTGGCTGGGCCCGATGTTCGATCCGGCGCTGACCGGCTACTGGGGTGCCGATGATCTGGACCTGGCAGCCGACACGGTGGTCGAGCTGATCAAGGCGCACCAGTCCAGAGTGGACGGCATCAAGGTGTCGCTGCTCGACGCCGGCCGGGAGATCGCACTCCGTCGCCGGCTGCCTGCCGGGGTGCGCCTCTACACCGGCGACGACTTCCACTACCCGGAGCTGATCCGGGGCGACGATGTCGGCCACTCCGACGCGCTGCTCGGGGTGTTCGCGGCCATCGCACCGGCCGCCGCCGCCGCGCTGGCCGCGCTGGATCGCGGCGACCTGGCGGCGTACGACGAGATCTTCGCGCCGACAGTACCGCTGGCGCGGCACCTGTTCGCGGCGCCGACCTGGCACTACAAGACGGGCATCGTGTTCCTGGCCTGGCTGGCCGGGCATCAGGACCATTTCACGATGGTCGGCGGCGCGCAGTCCGGCCGGTCACCCGCGCACCTGGCCACCCTGCTCACCCTGGCCGACGCGGCGGGCCTGCTGCCCGACGCCGACCTGGCCGCAGCGCGGGCCCGAGCGTTCTTCACCGTGGCGGGGGTGGCCCAGTGAGCGCGAGGAGTGAGCCGGTTTTGCGAGCCCCGCAGTCGCGAACGGAGGCTGGCTCGGTGAGCGCGAGGAGTGAGCCGGTTTTGCGAGCCCCGCAGTCGCGAGCGGAGGCTGGCTCGGTGAGCGCGAGGAGTGAGCCGGTTTTGCGAGCCCCGCAGTCGCGAGCGGAGGCTGGCTCGGTGAGCGGGGCGGCGGACTCACCACCGGTCGCCGGCGGGCTGGAGCGCTTTTCGTTCAACCAGGCGACCGCCCAGCGCTGGCCGCTGCCGGACGTGGTGGCCGGCTGCGTGGCGGCCGGTGTGCCCGGCATCGGGTTGTGGCGTGAGCCGGTGGCGGAGTACGGCCTGGCCCGGTCGGCGAAGCTGGTCCGCGACGCCGGCCTCACCGTCACGTCGCTGTGCCGGGGTGGCTTCTTCTCCGCCGACGACTGGCGCTCGGAGAACCTGCGGGCCATCGAGGAGGCCGCCACGCTCGGCGCTCCGGAGCTGGTGCTCGTCTCCGGCGGTCTGCCGCTGGGCAGTCGGGACGTCGACGGGGCACGGCGTCGGGTCGCCGATGCGATCGGCGAGTTGGTTCCGCACGCGGCGGCGGCCGGCGTGCGCCTGGCGATCGAGCCGCTGCACCCGATGTTCGCCGCCGACCGGTGCGTGATCTCGACTCTCGGCCAGGCACTGGACATCGCCGAGCGGTTCGACCCGGCGGTGGTCGGCGTCGTCGTGGACGCGTACCACGTGTGGTGGGACGACACGGTGTACACGCAGATCGCGCGTGCCGGCGCGCGGATCGCCGCGTTCCAGGTCTGCGACTGGGTGACGCCGCTGCCGGAGGGGGTGCTGCTCGGACGGGCGCTGCCCGGTGCGGGCTGCATCGAGCTCCGTCGGCTGCGGGAGGCGGTGGACGGGGCAGGTTATGTCGGTCCGATCGAGGTGGAGGTCTTCTCCGCCGAGGTCTGGGCGCGTCCGGGCGCGGAGGTGTTGGACGCGGCCATCGACGGTTATCTGCGTCACGTCGTCTGAGCCGCACGAACGGCTGTGCCCGGAGAGCGTGCCGAAGACGGAGAGCCATGCCCGAATTGCCGTTTCTGGGCTCGTTGATCGTGCGAGGTGACCCGGTGGCCCACCTGCGAGCTGGTCAGCGGCCGCTCGCAGGAGGTGCGACTGGCGGCGATCCAGGAGCTGGCCCGGTATTGGAGGACCGACTGCGGCGTCGGGGTCGCTTCCTGCTCTGAGGGTGTACCAGGGCAACCGCACCCGTAGGCGTTGATGATCGGCTCCGTTGAGGGCTCGATCGGGGAGGTCCGGAACGGCCTGGTCACACGCATGGTGATCTTTCCGGTACCGGCGTTCCGTAACGCCGCGCAAACCGTCCTTTAACCGGGGCTGCCTTAGGTGAGGGGATCACTTCCAACGCGGAAGTTGTGCAAGATGATCTTCGCTCCACAGGGGAGCACGCGAAAGGAGTCTCGTGGCTAACAGCACGAGCAGAGCCATGCTGCGAAGATTGGCGACATCGACGATGGTCGTCGCCATGATCACCGGCACAACCGGTATCGCGGCATCGGCAGCCCCCGGAGGACAGCCGGCCACCAACGGCCCGGGTTACTTCTCCACCGGGTCGGACCGGAAGGTCACCCTCACCGACGGCGTCGACCGTCGACCCGACGGCAGCCACGCGGCCAGCCCTGGACGCCACCGGAGCAGGCCTGTACGTCGTCGAACTGGCCGAGGAGCCGTTGACCCGGTACGCCGGTGGCGTGTCCGGGCTGACGCGGACCCGTCCGGAGCCGGGCACCCGACTGGACGTGACGTCGACGCCGGCGCAGGCGTATCGCCGACACCTCGACGCGCAGCGGGCCGCCGTCGCCGGCGCGGCCGGCATCGAGGTCAGAACGGCCTACACCGCGGCCTTCAACGGATTCTCGGCGCGGCTGACCGCCCAGCAGGCCACCGCGTTGCGGGCCGACAAGCGCGTCCGTGCCGTCACCGCGGCGCAGGCGCTCGGAACCCGGACGACGTCGCCCGATCCGAGCGCTGCCACCTCGACCGCTGCCACCCCGACCGGGGCCGCAGGGGTCGAGCCGCCTTCGCCGACCACGGGTGCGGACCGCCCCGAGCCGGGTAAGCCTGGCAAGCCGGCCAAGCCGGGGCCCGGGACGGGTGCGGGCATGGTGATCGGTGTCCTGGACACCGGCATCTGGCCGGAGAGCGCGTCGTTCGCCAAGAAGATGCCCGCACCGGCGGGCTGGCACGGTACCTGCCAGACCGGTGTCGCCTTCGTGGCCGAGCACTGCAACGGCAAGATCGTGGGCGCCCGGTACTTCGCCGACTCGTGGCTCGCCTACGGCGGCTCGGTGCCCGCGGGTGAGCTGCTGTCCCCCCGCGACGTGGTCGGGCACGGCACCCATACCGCCTCCACCGCGGCGGGTCTGCCACTGCAGAACGTCACGATCGACGGCCGCCGCTTCGGTCCCGTCTCCGGGGTTGCCCCGGACGCCCAGATCGCCGTCTACAAGGTGCTCTGGGGCGGCACCGGCTACGACGCCGACATCATCGCCGGCATCGACGCCGCGGTCGCCGACGGGGTGAACGTCCTCAACTTCTCGATCGGTAGCGAACTCGGTGACTGGGAGGCCAACACCCCCATCGGCATCGCGTTCCTCAACGCCTCGCTGGCCGGGGTCTTCGTGGCCGCGTCGGCGGGCAACACCGGCATCGTGAGCGGGGCGATCAGCAACGCGGCGCCGTGGGTGACAACTGTCGGCGCTGCGGTGACGAAGCCCGACGAGGCGACGCTCAAGCTGGGCGACGGCACGAAGCTCGTCGGCGGTTCGCTGGACCTTCTGCCCGACGGCGTCTCCCGCCCGCTCGTCTTCGGCGAGCAGGCCGGGTCGTTGGAGCAGTGGGCTGCGTACTGCGAACCGGGGAGCCTCGACCCTGCCAAGATCAAGGGCAAGGTGGTCGCCTGTGCGCTGTCCGATCTGTTCGGATCGGTCGCCGAGATCAAGGCCAAGGGCGGCGTGGGGATGGTGGTGTTCGACCCGGCCGGCAACTACCGGATCAACTCCATCTTCAACTTCCCGGTGGTCTACCTGCCGACCAAGAAGCAGGCCGGCACGTTGTTCACCTACCTGATGCGCCACCCCACCGACGCGACGGTCTCTCTGCGAAGCGGCGGTGACGGCTCCAGCATCCCGGGCATTCCCAGCGTCGCGGACTTCTCCTCGACCGGCCCGGACAAGGTGACGCTCGGCGTCTTCAAGCCGGACCTGGTCGCGCCGGGGTCGAACGTCATCGCCGCAGTCTCCCCGGCGGGCAACTTCGGGCGAAACTACGACGCGTACTCCGGCACCTCGATGGCCTCGCCGTACGTGGCCGGCGCGGCGGCGATCCTGCGCGCCACGCACCCGGACTGGTCACCGGGTGCGGTCGCCTCGGCGTTGCGGACCACCGCCACCGACACCGTCGGCACCAGCAACCCCCTGGACCAGGGCAGTGGGTTCATCAACCTGGCCAAGGCCACCGACCCCGGTCTGGTCATCCAGCCGACGGCCGCGGACCTGGTCAGGTTCAGCGAGACCGCCCAGCCCGACGGCAAGGAACTCAACCTGCCGGCCATCTCGTTGCGCGAGTACGACGGCACCCGCCCGGTGACGATCACCCGCACCCTGACCAACGTGGGCAAGGCGCGGGAAACGTACCGCTCGTCGGTGTCCGGCCTGGACGGCATGAAGGTAAGCGCGACTCCGGCATCGGTGACGCTGGAGCCGGGCAAGTCCGCCACGGTGACCATCGCCGTGCGCCGGGGCAACGCGCCCTGGGACCGGTACGTGACCGGGTCGATCACCTGGCGCGGCAAGGCCCACAGTGCCCGCATCCCGGTCGCCGCCCGACCGTGGGGAATCACCCCCCGGCCCTACGCCGACGACGGTGAGGAGTTCGGCCGGATGGTCAACGGCGCGTTCGGCGCGCTCCAGCCGGGCTTCACGGGGCCACTCGCCGGCCGCAGCACCGGCTACACGCCGATGGTGCGGAAGGCGTACTCGATGCCGGCCGGCGTCGACGGCGGGGTGTTCGACCCGAACGCCACCGGAGTGAAGAAGGTCGACTTCACAGTGCCGGCGAACACCGCCGGCATCGTCGTCGAGGTCCACACCGACAACCCGAACGCGAACCTGGATCTCTACCTGTACAAGGGTGGCACCCTGATCCACCGCAGTGACAGATCCTGGACCAGCGAGGAGCAGGCGTACAAGTTCCTGCCCGAGCCGGGGCGCTACAGCGCGTACGTGTTCGCCCAGGTCCCCGGCGGCCCGGTCGTCAACTTCGAACTGAGCCACGCCATCGTCGGTCGTAACGCCACGTACTCGGCCACCACGCTGACCGTCCCTCGCACGGCGGAGCGCGGCATGACGACCAACTTCACGCTGAAGCCGAACGAGTCGCTGCCCGAGGGCGACGTCTGGGCCTACACCGAGTGGAGCACCAACGGCACGGTCATCCCCGGAAACCTCGTCTACACGCGGCGAGACTCCTGGGAGTAACAGACACCGACCGGTGGGGTGGTGCGTTCCAAACGCGCCACCCCACCGCTGTGTCATCCGCGTCAGACCAGCGGCTGCGCCGAGCGGCCGCCGTCGACGGCCACGCCCGTGGGCGGTAGTGCGAGCGCCTAGCGCTGCCAGTCGTCGAGAGCCTGCACGCCGTTGCGTACGGCCTGGTCCAGGACGGCCGGGTTGCCGCTGGTGCCTTCCCAACCCTGGTCGTTGAACACGGTGACCGCGCTGTCTACGCGCGCCACAGCGATCTGGCTGGTGGCGGTGCCGCCGGTGCGTTCTCCGTTCAGGCTCGTCTCGGCCCACGTCCGGGTCACCAGCAGGGCCTCGTCGCCGGCCCCGGGCAGCGCGCGGCTCTCGACTTTCACCGGGTTGTCGCCCTGCTTGTAGGTGGGGCACGCCTGCACGGCGCTGCGAACGCGCTTCAGGTAGTCAGCGGCGCCGTCGCCGTCGAAGGTGAAGATGGTCTGGTGGATCATGCCCTGCGGAACGTTCGAGGGTGGTTCGTTGGCCTTCTTGTAGGTGGCGGTCATGGCGGCGCTGGCGGTCACCTGCCGGCCGCCGGTGCCGAACTCGTTGGCGCACAACTTCGGTAGGGCGTTGGAGACCGGCGTTGTCTGTCGGGGCGACTTGCGCAGCTCGGGAGGCAGCTCGAAGAAGGCCGACGTGGGAATCGTCGTCGGTCGGGCGCTGGCCGTCGGTGACGGCTGGTCGACCGGGTTCGTCGCGGTCACCACGGCGCTCGGTGCCGGCGTCGCCGACCCCGAAGCGGTCGGCGGCGCGCCGTTGGTGCAGGCCGCGCCCATCGTGGCGGTGCCGAGCAGCGGCAGGATCAGCGCCAGTGCCCTCGTCGTCCGGGTGGTCGGTGGTGCGGACCGGCTCATGGTTACCCCCATCTCCACACCAGCAGTTTCCGCCGACCGGTACGCCGAAACGCGCACTGTCGCATCGACACGCCGCACGACGGAGCGTTCGCGGCCCCGGTTCCCTCAGGCCAGCGGCAGCTCCGGGGTCCGCTCACCGTCACCTGCCGCGCGTACCCCGACCGGCGCCGTGATCGGTGCCGTGGTGATGCGACTCGGCAGCACCGGGGCGTCCCGGCCCGTGCCCCGGCCGCCGCCGTCGGAGGACTGCTCGTGGTAGTCCTGCTCCACGTTCACCGACCAGACGTCGTGCGTACTGCCGGTGGCGATGTTCTCGGCGGCGAGCATGGCGGTCAGCATCGAGTGGTCCTGGTTGTTGTAGCGGTGCATGCCGTTGCGGCCTACCGGGTGCACGTTCGGCACCTCCTCGGCCAGCCACGCCCGGATCACGTCCACGTTGTGCTGGTAGCGCTCGTCGTACACCGGGTAGGCCTTCGGCATCCGCACGACGTAGCCGGCCTCCACCACGCCGGGCCGGACCAACCCCAACCGCTCCAGCTCCGCGGTCGCCAACGCCACGAGGTCGGCGTCCGGGGTACGCCACATCTCGTCGTCCTCGAAGACGAAATACTCCAGGCCCAGGCAGGTGCGGCCGTCCTTGACGAGGTACGGCGACCAGGAGCCGAAGTTCTGGATCCGGCCGACCCGCACCGCCGGGTCGTGCACGTAGATCCAGTTGTCAGGGAACGAGAACTCCGCGGGCACCACCAGTGCGACAGTCAGGAAGTCCCGGTAGCGCAGGTCGGTGGCGCAGGCCAGCACCTCCGGCGGCGCGGCCGGGCGCAGCGCCGCCACCAGCTCCGAGATCGGCATTGACGAGATCACGTCGTCGGCGGGCACTGTGCGCTGCCCGCCCGCGCCGTTCACCGTCACGCTTATCGCCCGCCGCAGCCGCGGGTCGCGGTGCACGGCTGTCACCCAGGTGCCGGTGGACAACTGCCCGCCGCGCTGGCGTACCTGCTCGGCGCAGCGTTCCCACATCATCCCCGGGCCGTACTTCGGGTACTGGAACTCCTCGATCAGGCTTGTCACGTCGGTGCGCCGCCGCCGGGGCAGCAGCGCGTTGCGGATCGCCGTGGCCAGCGACAGGTTCTTGATCCGCTGCGCGGCCCAGTCGGCCTGCAACCGGTCCGCGGGCATACCCCAGACCTTCTCGGTGTACGTCTTGAAGAAGATCGAGTACAGCCGCCAGCCGAACCGGGCCGACACCCAGCCCTCGAAGTGTGACTGGTCGCGAGGCGGGCGCAGCCGAGCGCGGGCGTACGAGCCGAGGCAGCGTACGGCCTCCGGCAGCCCCAGGTTGCGCAGCGCGTTCGTGGCGCTGAGCGGGTAGTTGAACAGGGCGCCCCGGTAGAAGATCCGACTCATCCGGGGCCGGGTCAGGAAGTCCTCGTCCGGCAGGATCTCGTGCCAGAACGCCTCCACCCGGGGGACCTTCGTGAAGAACCGGTGCCCGCCGATGTCGAACCGCCAACCGTCGCGCTCCACGGTCCGGCTGATCCCGCCGACCACCTCGTCGGCCTCGAACACCTGGACCGGCCGACCGTGCCGGAGCAGCTCGTAGGCGGCCGTGAGCCCCGCCGGCCCCGCACCGATGACCACTGTGCCGTGCTGCTCGCTCATGTCGCCGTACTCCCTGCTCACTGCCGTTGTCGAGGCGCGGCGCGTACCCGTTCTGCGGCAGTTGTCACCTTCGCGACTCAGTGGTGCTGAGTTTCCGCTCCGCCCGAGCGTGATGGGGCGTACAACAGAAAAGGGGCGAACCCCCGCGCGGCGGGTGGGCCGGTCGGACCGGGGAAGCGGGGCGGATGCACCGGTGGCGAAGCGGCCGGCGGCCGGCGGCGCTGGCCGCGCGGGTGGCCGGCGCGGCCGACGCCGCCACGCGCCTGGCCCGCCGGGTTCCGGCGCCCTGGCCGTACGTGATCGCGCTGTTCCTCGGCGCGAAGCTGCTGCTCACGCTCGTCGGGCTGCTGACCCTGCACGCCTGGGACGGCATCCCCGCAGCGCCGCCGCCGGACGAGGCGCTGATGTGGGCGCAGCAGCGGGAGATCTCCGGGCACCGCTGGATCTCGTTACGCTTATCGCCCGCCGCAGCCGCGGGTCGCGGTGCACGGCTGTCACCCAGGTGCCGGTGGACAACTGCCCGCCGCGCTGGCGTACCTGCTCGGCGCAGCGTTCCCACATCATCCCCGGGCCGTACTTCGGGTACTGGAACTCCTCGATCAGGCTTGTCACGTCGGTGCGCCGCCGCCGGGGCAGCAGCGCGTTGCGGATCGCCGTGGCCAGCGACAGGTTCTTGATCCGCTGCGCGGCCCAGTCGGCCTGCAACCGGTCCGCGGGCATACCCCAGACCTTCTCGGTGTACGTCTTGAAGAAGATCGAGTACAGCCGCCAGCCGAACCGGGCCGACACCCAGCCCTCGAAGTGTGACTGGTCGCGAGGCGGGCGCAGCCGAGCGCGGGCGTACGAGCCGAGGCAGCGTACGGCCTCCGGCAGCCCCCGGTTGCGCAGCGCGTTCGTGGCGCTGAGCGGGTAGTTGAACAGGGCGCCCCGGTAGAAGATCCGACTCATCCGGGGCCGGGTCAGGAAGTCCTCGTCCGGCAGGATCTCGTGCCAGAACGCCTCCACCCGGGGGACCTTCGTGAAGAACCGGTGCCCGCCGATGTCGAACCGCCAACCGTCGCGCTCCACGGTCCGGCTGATCCCGCCGACCACCTCGTCGGCCTCGAACACCTGGACCGGCCGACCGTGCAGGAGCAGCTCGTAGGCGGCCGTGAGCCCCGCCGGCCCCGCACCGATGACCACTGTGCCGTGCTGCTCGCTCATGTCGCCGTACTCCCTGCTCACTGCCGTTGTCGAGGCGCGGCGCGTACCCGTTCTGCGGCAGTTGTCACCTTCGCGACTCAGTGGTGCTGAGTTTCCGCTCCGCCCGAGCGTGATGGGGCGTACAACAGAAAAGGGGCGAACCCCCGCGCGGCGGGTGGGCCGGTCGGACCGGGGAAGCGGGGCGGATGCACCGGTGGCGAAGCGGCCGGCGGCCGGCGGCGCTGGCCGCGCGGGTGGCCGGCGCGGCCGACGCCGCCACGCGCCTGGCCCGCCGGGTTCCGGCGCCCTGGCCGTACGTGATCGCGCTGTTCCTCGGCGCGAAGCTGCTGCTCACGCTCGTCGGGCTGCTGACCCTGCACGCCTGGGACGGCATCCCCGCAGCGCCGCCGCCGGACGAGGCGCTGATGTGGGCGCAGCAGCGGGAGATCTCCGGGCACCGCTGGATCTCGTTCTGGTTCGCCTGGGACGCGCTGCTCTACCTGCGGCTCAGCGAACTGCCGCTTACCGGAGCGCCGTGGAACGACTTCGGGTTTCCGCTGCTGTATCCGTTCCTGGCCCGGCCGGTCGGCGCGCTGCTCGGCGGCGACAACGCGCTGGCCCTGCTCTTGATCAGCAACGTGGCGTTCCTGCTGGCCCTCTGGTACGGCTACCGGCTTGCCGAGGTGCTGCTCGGCGACGCGGACGCGGCCCGCCGGTTCACCAGGTACCTCGTGCTGCTGCCGACCGCGTTCCTGTTCCAGGCGGCGCTCACCGAGTCGCTCTTCGTCTGCCTCGCGTTGGCAGCGTTCTACCACGCCGAGCGGGGCCAGTGGCTGCTCGTCGGCGTGATCGGCTACTTCCTGGCGATGAGCCGGTCGGTCGGCCTGCTCGTCGCGCTGCCGCTGGCACTGGTGCTGCTGCGCCAGCACGACTGGAGACTCGGCCCTCGCCAACTGCTCGGATACCTGCGGATCGGCTGGCCGCTGTTGCTGCTGCCCGCCGGCTGGTTCACCTTCATGGCGTTCTGCCGGTGGCGTGGCGGGGACTGGTTCGCCTACCAGCACGCCCAGCAGACCGGCTGGGGGATCGAGGTGCAGAACCCGGTGCCGGTGCTGCTCGACGGGTTGACCGGGGAACCGCGCGACGCCGTCCGGGTCGCCTTCGCCGTTGTCGTCCTGGCGATCCTGGCCGCCGGGTTCCGCCGCCGCGACGTGGCCTACGTGGTCTACGGAGTGCTCATGGTGCTGGTGCCGCTGTCGATGGGGCCGCCGGTCTACAAGAGCCTGCTGCGTTACCTGCTCGCGGTGTTCCCGGTCGCACTGGTGCTGGCCCGCTGGGCGCGCCGGGCCACCGTCGACGTGTGGTTGACCGCCGTGCTCGCCGTGGTGCAGGGCGCGCTGTTCGTGCTCTGGCTCAGCTACTGGACCCACATGATCATCTGATTGGACCGCCCTCGGCCGGGGCAGGTTGAGGCGATGACCGAGCCACTGGTGAGCCTCGACGATCTGGGCGCCTGGCTGATCAAGGGCAACGCCGACCGGGTCGACCTGACCAGCCGGTTCGCCAGGGATCCCCGGGTGGCCAACTGGTGCGTACGCCCCGGCTACCGGGCGCGGCTGATGCGCGCCGGGCAGCCTGTGGTGTTCTGGGCCAGCGGCAGCCGCGCCCGCCTGCCGTACGGGGTGTGGGGGATCGGCCGGCTCACCGGGGCAGCCGAGCCGGACCCGCCGGGGCAGACCTGGTCGGTGCCCCTGGACCTTACGATCCTCGACGAGGCGGACCGGGTGCCCCGGCAGCGGCTGCGCGCCGACGACCGGCTCGCCGCGCTGGAGGTCTTCCGCCAGCCGCAGGCCGCCAACCCGTCGTACCTCACCGTCGCCCAGTTCGCAGCCCTGCGGACCCACCTGCCGGCCTGAGCGCGGGGGCCGACGCTGCTGTGGCGTACCGGCCTGTGCGAGTCTGCTACCCGTCGTCCGACGCGTACCTGTGTGGAGGCACCCATGTTCGCCCTGCCGCTTACCGACGAGGTCGAACTGCGCCCGCTGGAACCCTGGCGGGCCGAGGAGTTCCTCGCCAACCTCGACAGGTCGCGGGAGCACATCCTGCCCTGGGTGTCGTCGACATTCGTCGCCACCGACCTGCCGTCGGCCCGCGCGGTCTTGCAGCGCTACGCCGACCGCTGGGCCAGCGACAGCGGCGGCATCTGGGGACTGTGGCGGCAGGGGAGGTTGATCGGCGGGGTCATGTTCGTGTCGTTCGACGTCACGATCGGCGTCTGCGAGGTCGGCTGCTGGCTGGAGCCGGCCGCGCAGGGGCGGGGCTTGATGGCCCCCGCGATCCGCCGGATAATCGACTGGGCGGTACGCGAGCGCGGCATCCACCGGGTCGAGTGGCGGACCAACGCCGACAACGTCCGCAGCATCGCCCTGGCCCGCCGGCTCGGCCTGCGCCACGACGGCACCCTGCGGCAGGTCTATCCGGGCCCTGGCGGCCGCATCGACCTGCAGATCTGGTCGGTGCTGGCGCCCGAGTGGCTGGCCCGGCAGGCGGATCCGGAGTCGACCGTCCACTGACGACTGCTGATTTCTGTCGTACCCGGGCGGCACCATGCATCCATGGCCGTTCCCGCGCTCACCCCTCATTCCGACCCGCCGCGTTCCGTGCCGCTGCGTGAGGCGCGCACCCGGTTCAGTCAGCTCGTCGCATTGGCCGAGCTGACCGACGCGGTCACAGTCGTCACCCGCGACGGCGATCCCCGCCCGGTCGCCGCGATCGTCCCCGCCGCAGCCGCCCGCAGCGGCGCCCAGGCCCGCGCCGACGCCGACCGGCTCGCCGCGGTCACCGCCGGTTGGGCCCGCCGCCTCGACGAGCAGCATCGCCGCAGCAGCCAACGGCACGCCGCCGAGCTGGGCGCGGTCCGTGCGGCGCTGGCCGAGGTGTGGGCCGAGTTGGATCGTCGAGTCGTCCCGGGCAGCGATCCGTCGTTGGCCCGGCTGCGCGCAGCCCACGCCGACCTGCTTGCCGGCTGATTCGCGTCCGAAGCCCGAATGGGCCGCGCTCGCGCGCAGCTGAGCAGGTCCGCGCGTGCCGGGCGTGTGGGTATGCGCGCGTGCCGGGCGTGCGCGCGTGCCGGGCGTGCGCGCGTGCCGGGCGTTCGGGTGTCAGCCGGTGGCCGGGTAGGCGTTCGTTTCGGCAGCCTTGACCGCCACCCAGACCGGCTGGCCTGGAAGCAGCCGCAGGTGGGCGGCGGCGGCCGGCGTGACGTCGGCGGCCACCCCGATCGGCCCGTCGACCTGCACCCGCACGTTGTCGCCGTGGCGCTGGACGCCGGCCACGGTACCGGCCCAGATGTTGCGCGGGCTACCTTCCGGGCGGGTCGGGTGCAGGGCCACCGCGGCCGGCCGGAACGCGACGAACGCCTCGCCGTCCAGCCGGTCGGCGACGGTGAGGGTCAGCTCCGGTGCAACCCGCACGCCGTGCCCGTCGGCCCGACCCCGATAGAGGTTCAGCCCGACCAGCCGGGCCACGTAGTCGGTGCGCGGGCGGGCCGTGACGCTCGGCCCGTCCCCTTCCTGCACCACCCGGCCACCCTCCACGATGACCAGACGGTCGGCAAGCGCCAACGCGTCCAGCGGATCGTGGGTGACAAGCACCGTCGCGCCCGGGTGCGCGGCCAGGTGCCGATGCAACTCCGCGCGGGTGTCCAGTCGGGTACGAGCGTCCAGCGCGGCGAGCGGTTCGTCAAGCAGCAGCAGTGAAGGTTCCACTGCCAGCGCGCGGGCCAGCGCGACCCGCTGTGCCTGACCGCCGGAGAGCTGCCGGGGCCTGCGGTGCTCCTGCCCGGTCAGACCCACCCGGTCGAGCCAGCCCTTGGCCCTGGCACGCGCGGCCCGCCGGTCGACGCCGTGCCGGCGCGGCCCGAACGCCACATTGTCCAGCGCGCTGAGGTGGGGAAAGAGCAGGTAGTCCTGGAAGACCACGCCGACTGACCGGCGTTCGGTGGGCACCCAGCCGCGCGTCGCCGGGCGGTCCAGGTCGACGCCGTCGAGGGTGACGTGCCCGTCGGTGAGCGGATGCAGCCCGGCCAGCGCGCGCAGCGCAGTGGTTTTGCCTGCGCCGTTCGGGCCGAGCAGCGCGACCACCTCGCCGGGCGCGACCCGCAGCGGCACGTTGAGACGGAAGGTGGCCCGGTCGACGACGAGCCGGGCATCGAGCAGCGGCCCGCTCATGCGCTTGTCAACCAGCGGTCCCGCAGCGCCGCCAGGATTCCCACCGAGACGACGAGCAGCACCAGACTGAGCACGATGGCGGCCTCCAGGTCGGTCTCCAACGCCAGGTAAACGGCGAGCGGCATGGTCTGCGTGCGGCCCGGATAGTTGCCGGCGAAGGTGATGGTGGCCCCGAACTCGCCGAGCGCCCGCGCCCAGCACAACACCGCACCGGCGGCCAGCCCGGGTGCCACAAGCGGCAGCGTGACGTGGGTGAATGTCGTCCAACGGCTGGCGCCCAGCGTCGCGGCGGCCTCCTCGTAGCGGTGGTCGGCGGCGCGCAGCGCACCCTCCACGGCGATGACCAGGAACGGCATGGCCACGAACGACTCGGCCAACACGACACCGGCGGTGGTGAACGGCAGGGTGATGCCGAACGTGGCGTCGAGCCAGCCGCCGAGCAGCCCACGCCTGCCGAAGACCAGCAGCAGCGCCACGCCACCCACCACCGGCGGCAGCACCAGCGGTACGGTGACCAGCGCACGGACCAGCCTGCGGCCGGGAAACTCGACCCGGGCGAGCAGCCAGGCCAGCGGCACCCCGAGCAGCAGGCAGAGCAGTGTGGCGAGGGTGGCGGTCTGCACCGACAGCCGTAGCGCGGTCAGCGCACCCGGCTCGGTGAGCCGCTGCGGCAGGGTCGTCCACGGTGCCCGGATCACCAGCCCGGCCAGCGGCAGGACGAGAAAGAGCAGACCCAGCCCGGCCGGGATCAGCAGCGCCGCCGGCACCCGACCGCGTCGGTGCGGCCCGGCGACCGTGTGGACCCGGCTCACGGCGACTGGAAACCGGCCTCGGCGAGGATCGCCTGGGCCGGCGCCGAGCGGACGTACGCGACGAAGGCCCGCCCGCCGGCCGGATTCGGCGCGTCAGTCAGCGCGACGATCGGGTATTCGTTGACCGCCCGCGCCGACTCGGGAAACTCGACGCCTGTCACGTCCGCGCTCGCCGCCCGCGCATCCGTGCGGTAGACCAGGGCGGCGTCGACCTCGCCCAGCTTCACCTTGGCCAACGCGCCCCTGACGTCCTGCTCAAGGGTCACCGGGGTCAACGCGACGCCGGCCGCGTCGAGGGCCGACCGGGCCGCCGCGCCGCACGGCACCTGGTCGGCGCAGAGCGCCACCTTCACGCCCCGGCGAGTCAGGTCGGCAAGCCCGGTCACCGCCTTCGGATTGCCGGCGGGTACCGCGATCACCAGTTGGTTGCGGGCGAAGGTGACGGGTGTGCCGTCGGCGTTGCCGGCCTCGGTCACCGTCGTCATGTTCCGTGGCGCGGCCGAGGCGAAGACGTCCGCCGGCGCGCCCTGGTTGACCTGATTGGCCAGTGCGGAGCTGCCGGCGAAGTTGAAGGTCACGGTGCTGCCCGGGTTGGCGGCCTCGAAATCCGCACCGAGCCTGGTGAACGACTCGGTGAGCGAGGCCGCCGCGAACACCGTCACCGTTCCGGTGACCCGGCCATCCGCGTTGCCGCCCGGCGCGGGGTCGCCGCTGTCGCCGCATCCGGTCATCGCCAGCCCGGCCACCGTCACCAGGACTGCCACCACGCCGCGTGTCGCCCGCGTTCTCATCCGCCTGACCTTCCCCTGGTCGGTGTGGGCGCGGCCCGCTCCACCACCACAGTCGTCGACTTGATCACCGCGACGGCCACCGACCCGACCCGCAGGTCAAGCTCATCGACGGCTTCTCGGCTCAGGAGCGACACGATCCGGAACGGCCCGGCCTGGATGTCGACCTGGGCCATCACCGTGTCCTTGCGGACGTCGACGACGATGCCGCGCAACCGGTTACGGGCAGAGGAGAACTCGGCGCCCGCCTCCGGGTCCGCGGCCTGGGCGCGGGCGAAGGCGGCAAGGTCGACGCCGTCGATGACCCGGTGGCCGTGCTCGTCGCGCCCGGCGGGCAGCCGTCCGGCGTCCACCCAGCGCCGGATGGTGTCGGCGCTGACGCCGAGCAGGTCGGCCGCCTCACCGATCCGGAACATCGTCACCGGCTCACCCTAGCGCCCGCACCTGCAAGCACGTAAGGCCGAAATTGGCCGCACCCGCGTGGGCAATCGGGCCCGAGAGGCGGCACTTGCGCGGCCGTGCCTCGCCGCCGCATTCCTCGTGATGCCGTCCCGTCCCGACCCCTTCGCGCCTGCATGTTCCGGCAACATCGTGGATGTAGTGGCATCCCGCGAGGTCGAGGCCACTACAACCAGGATCGAGCACCATCTTCGGCGTGCGGGCGTGCGGGCGTGCGGGCGTGCGGGCGTGCGGGCGTGCGGGCGTGCGGGTCAGGGGCGGCGCGGGTGGCCCTTGAGGTGCCGGCCCAGCTCGCGGGCGATCTCCCGGTTGGCGTCCCGTTCGGCAAGCGTCTGCCGCTTGTCGTACGAGCGCTTGCCCTTGGCCAGCGCCAGCTCGACCTTGGCGTAGCCGTTCTCGAAGTACATCGACAGCGGCACCAGGGTCACCCCGCCCTCGCGGACCTTGTCCAGGATCCGGTCGATCTCGGCCCGGTGCAGCAGCAGCTTGCGGTTGCGGCGGGGGGCGTGGTTGGTCCACGTGCCGTAGGCGTACTCGGCGATGTGCAGGCCGTACAGCACGATTTCGCCGTCGCGTTCGTGGGCGAACGCGTCCACCAGTGAGGCCCGGCCCTCGCGCAGCGACTTCACCTCGGTGCCGACGAGCACGATTCCCGCCTCGTACGTGCGCAGCACCGTGTATTCGTGCCGGGCCTTCTTGTTGGAGGCGATCAGTCGGCGTTGCGGCTGTTGGGACCTGCTCACCCGGTGACGATATCCGGCCGCCGGGCCAACCGGCGCGCAGGCGGGCAGCGGATCAGCCGGCGCGCAGCCGGCCGGCCAGGTCCCGTACGGCCACCGCGAACTCCTCCTGCGACTCGCAGGGCAGGTGCGCGAGGATCGGCGGGGGCACACTGTCGCTCGGCGGCGGCACGACGTCCTGCGGATCCTTCAACCGGCGATCCACTGTCGCTGGCGGGCCGGTAAGCGTCTCGGTGGTGCCCGGCCGGTGCGCGGCGAAGATCCAGCCGCCGATCGGGTCGGTGTCGCGCCACAGGTTGAGCCAGCGCCAGCCGACCCGCTGACCGATCTCCTGCAGCACCTCCTCGTCGACGTACGCGGGAAACAGCCGCGAGTACAGCCGTTGCAGCGGGGACCCGTACGTCAACAGGGCGACCCGGTCACTGACCCGAGGGGGTAGTTGCAGCACCGTGGCGGCGAGCAGCACCGAGCCGTGGCTGTGCCCGGCCAGCAACACACCGTTGCCCTGGTCCACGAGGTAGGTGATCCGTTTGGTCAGCTCCGGCACGGCCCGCTCGGCGTAGCAGGGTGGGGCGAACGGATGCGCTGCCCGGGGCCAGAAGGTCCCCAGGTCCCACAGCACGCCCACGTACCGGCGGAACGGCGCCGTGCGGTAGGCGAAGATGCCGCCGATGACCAACCCGGCGATGATGAAGGCGATCGCGTAGCTGCCCAGCCCGATCATGAAGTTGACCAGGCCGAGGGGCACCCCGATGAAGCGTTGCAGTAGGTCGCCGGGTTTCAACTGCATCATGCCCAGCGCGCTTGTCGCCAGGCCCAGCGCGATCAGGCAGGCGTACACCACAGTCAGTGGCTCCAGCCGCTCGGTGAACCGGGCCCGGGCCACCGCCTGCTCGACCTGCCGCAGTCGCCGGGCCGCCTCCGGCGACGCGTCCGGGAAGTCGGCGGCCACGATCGTGGCCGCCGCCCGCATCCGTTGGCGTCGGGTCAGCATGGTGACGACCCCGGCGACCAGCAACGCTGTCGTCACCGCAAGGAAAAACCCGAAGATCGCCCATTTGTACGCCAGCGGTGGGCTGGTCACCAGGGCGTCGGCGGTGTCCCCGTCGCGGTCCAGCAGGTCCGACACCCGGTAGACCATCTCGGCGGAGAACGCCACGCCGAGCCCGGCGGCGATCGTGAGGAAGACGGGCGTACCCAGTGCGCGCAACGCCCCACCCCGTTGCCCGGCGCCGCGACCCCAGAGGACGACAGCGGCGAGGATGAGCACCAGCACGGTCTGGCTGACGAACAGCCATGCCATGATCGCGCTGTATCCGGGGAGCGGGCCCTCCTGCGGCCAGGGTGCCGGACTTCTGATGATGTGCACGATCACCAGGATCGTCAGACCGCAGGTGACAGTGCGCAGTGCGCGGATGAGTCCGTCCACCCGGCGTTCCCGGCCGAGCCGGTCGATGACCTGCACGGAGCTGAGCAGCCCCAGACAGGTGAGCAGCACCGCCCCGCAGGCCACCAGCAGCACCACCATCACCGCCGAGGAGGGCTGGCTCGCCCGGGCGACCAGCAGGCTGCCGTCCAGGGTGGCGAACGCGGCCGCCACGTGCACCGAACGCAGCCGCCCGACCAGCGGCGCGGCGTCCCACTGGCCGATGCCGCTCAGCCGGTGCGCCGATGTCTGCTGCACCGGGGTCCGGAAGGCGTCGAACGACTGGCCCTGGCGCGAGCTCAGCCGCCAGACGAGTCCGATGGCGGCGATCGGAATCACCGACAGCACCCCCAGGCGCACCCCCGGCGACCGCCCGGAGAGCCACGACAGCCAGCTCCGCCCGTTCGTGCACGACGGGGTGCCCATGCAGCGCCAGGCGACGAGGTCCAGCGCGCCTCCGACGATGGCCAGGACGTAGAGCATCGTGAGGGTCAACGCGAGCACCCGGCACAGCGCGAGGACGGCATGCTTCGAGGCGGGGTTCCCCGGGCGCATCCACAACGCCACGTTGCAGAGCATGAAGGGCAGCAGGAACACCAGCGACAGGGTCCGCATGGCCGTGCCGGACGGTAGGTCACTCCACCGGTACGCCTCCAGCCACACCCCGCCCGGCCCTGTGGCGCCCGGATGGCCGGCGCGCGGGCGGTAGAAGCCGCCGTTGCGGTCCCCGGCGACCTGCTCGAGGTGCGGATGGTTGAGCACCTGGTCGGCGTCCGCTCTGGAGACACCGTGTACACGCAGCTCCACGACCTGGCCCGACGTCGTCGGTTCGGTCGGCGACGCGTCCGCCATGGGCCCCCCGAGGTGTGCGCGGCAGTCGGGCGGGTCGGCGGTGTACGCCCGCCCGCGCGGCCCACCGTCTTACCCGTCCAGGGCCCGGTCAACCGTGCCCGCATCGGGCGACGGTGTGGCTCGATGCCGTGTTCCTGACACGCTCGTACGACGCGCCGGTTACGTGCTGACATCGAATGGTTGCCGGCAGTAGTCTCGGCCGGCGTCCGTGCCCCCGCCCCCGAGGAGCGCCCGTGGAGTCGATGGCCCGCCAGCGCACCGCTGGCCCGGACGACGATCCGCCGGGCGCTTCGTCGGGCGACCCGCAGTCCGGCGGCACCATGCTCCCGGAGCTGGAGGACCGCGACTGGTTGCACCACGCGCAGGAGTTCGCCCACACCAGCTTCTGGGCCGTGGCCCGTCGACTGCCCCGGCTCGTACGGGAGGCGGTCGGGCTGGCCTGGTCCACCAACCGTGGCGACACCGTAGCCTCCATCGGCCTCAACATCGCCGCCGGCGTGATGACCACGTTCGGCCTGCTCGCCACCACCAGCGTGTTGCGTGAACTGTTCGCCGCCGGCCCCACGCCCGACCGGGTCCGCTCCGCCCTGCCGGCGCTGATCGTGGCCGCTGCGGCGGTGTCGGCCCGTGGCGGCCTGACGATAGCGGCCGGCTGGGCCCAGGCCCGACTGATCCCGCAGATCAACTACCAGGTGGAGCTGCGGCTGTTCGAGGCCACCACGGCGGTGGACCTGGCGGCGTTCGACGACGCCGGCTTCGCCGAGGAGATGGACCGTGCGCGCGACCGGGGGATGGCCGAGGCGGCGTTCATCGTCGACCACACCGTCAACCTGGTGACCGGTGTGGTCGGGATGCTCGCCACCGCCGTCGCGGTGACAGTCATCCAGCCACTGCTGCTGCCCTGTCTGCTGCTGGCGGCTGTGCCCCAGGCGATCACGGCGGTGCGGATGGCCCGCCGGGAGTACCTGGCGATGCTGGCCCGGATCACCCGTCGGCGGCGGATGTGGATGCTGGCCCACCTGATGGCCAACCGGCGCACCGCCGCCGAGGTGCGCGCGTACCAGATGCGTGACTTCCTGCTCGCCGAATACCGCAGTGTGATGACCGTGGAGACCCGTGCCCACCTGCGGTTGGTTCGCGCGCAGACCGGCACGCGGGTCGTCGGCGCCGCCGTGGCGGGGCTTGCCACCTTCGGGGTGTACGCGGTCCTGGGCGGCCTGCTGCTCAACGGGATGGTCGCCCTCGCCGCCGCGGCCACAGCCCTGTTGGCCCTGCAGTCCGCACGGACCAGCCTCGGCGTCGCGGTCGTCGCCACCAACTCGCTCTACGAGGACGCCCTCTACTACCAGGACTATCGCGATTTCCTGGCCCGCGCCCACGCCCGGGTGCCGATCGGCGGCGACCGACTGACCGACGGGGTCGACGTCATCGAGTTGGACGAGGTGAGCCTGACCTACCCGGACACCGACGCCTCAGCGGTCGACCGGGTCAGTCTGACCGTCCGCCGAGGTGAGGTGATCGCGCTGGTCGGTGAGAACGGCTCCGGCAAGACCACACTGGCCAAGCTGATCGCGGGGCTCTATCGACCGACCGGCGGGGTGATCCGCTGGGACGGCGTCGACGCTGCCGAACTGGACCCGCGCACCCTCGGCGCGCAGGTGGCCGTGATGACCCAGGAATGGTGGAAGTTCCCGTTCACCGCTGGGCAGAACATCCGTGTCGGTCGGCACGACCGCCCGCCGGACCGACCCGGCCCGAGCGTGCAGGAGGCGGCCGCCTCGGCCGCGGCCCACGACATGATCGTCGGCCTGCCGCACGGCTACGACACCCTGCTGGACCGGGAGTTCAAGGACGGCCAGGAGCTGTCCGGCGGGCAGTGGCAGCGGCTGGTCGCCGCCCGTGGCCTCTACCGCGACGCAGCCCTACTCATCTGTGACGAGCCGTCCGCTGCCCTGGACGCCCGCGCCGAACACGCCCTGTTCCAGCACCTGCGCCGTCGACCCGACCGGGCGGTCGTGCTGATCACCCATCGGCTGGCAAACGTCCGACACGCCGATCGGATCTTCGTGATGGAGCGGGGCCGCCTCGTGCAGCACGGTAACCACGACGAGCTGATAGCGGCCGACGGCCTCTACCGTGAGCTGTTCGACCTACAGGCCGCCGGCTACCTGGCCGACGCCGACCCGAACCACCCCGCCGACACCCGATAGCCCGCCGTCCCCGAGGCCCGACCCTCAGCATCGGACGCAGTTTCCTGGATGTAGTGGCATCCGTGATGCGAAAGGCCACCACATCCAGGGTCGAGCACGATCATGGGCGCGGGGCGGTCAGGCGGTGCGGTTGGGCGTGAGGAAGTCGGCGAGTACCCGGGTGTGGGTGGAGAACGCCAGCTCAACCGGGTCGGTGAGCACCAACCATCCGGTAGCCTCCTCGGTCGGCGCCGACGGCGGTAGTTCCTCGGCCGCCCGCTCGGGCAGCACGCCGAAGATCATCATCGTGCCGCCCGCGGGGGCGCTGTGCACAGCGAAGAGCCGCGCGTCCTGGGCGGCCGCGATCAGCCCGGTCTCTTCCCCCAACTCCCGGACCAGCGCTTCGGACCACTCCTCGCCGTACTCGATGAAGCCGCCGGGCAGCGCGAGCAGCCCGCGGGCCGGCTCGATGTCCCGGCGGACCACCACCACGCCCAGGCCGTCGGCGGTGCGGACCGGCAACACCGCGACCGCGACGGGCAGCGGATTGCGCCAGACCGTCTCGCCGCAGACGGTGCAGATCCTCGGCCACCCGGCGTCCGGCCGGTAGGCGGCGCCGCAGTAGGAGCAGTGCGAGTACGGCGTACCGGTCATGCCGCAGCACGTTACCCGGGCGGCCGCCCGCGCACCCGGTCGTGCGAACGGCGGAAGCCCGCCACCCGCACGACCGGAAGCTGATAGCCCGCACGTCCGGAAGCTGATCGCCCGCACGCCCGGAACCCTGCCGCCCGCATGACCGGATGCGCCGTTCACGGGAACGGCTGGGTCGGAAACCGCGATGTCGGCGGACCGTCGGGTCGGGCGGCTCAGCTCGCCGGGGCGCCGGTGTAGAAGGAGGTGGTGCGCTCGGCGGCGGCCTTCGCCTCGTCGGCGTCGGTGCCGGCGGCGATGCTTGCCTCGCCCCACAGTTGGCTGCTCAGCTCCATGAACCGGCGTCCCTCGGCGGAGGCGGTCCACTCGGCGCTGTCCTCCGGGCGGACGCCGCTGCCGTCGCCGGCCAGGTACGAGGCGAGACCGAGCAGGCCCAGGTCCCAGCCAACGCCGACGGCACCCGGCCCGAACTGGGCCCACCGGTCCTGGTCGACGTGCGCGATGTGGTCGAGTTCGAAGCGGGTGCGCTCGGTGTCGACGGGGGTGAGGCGTACCTCGATCCAGCTGACCTCGCCGCCGTACTCCCAGGTTGCGGTGAAGCGGTGCGGCGGGTCGCAGCTCTCGATGGTGCCGCCGGCGTTGTCCTTGAGCTGGTACGTGCCGTGCAACCGCAGGTCACCGGTGATCGGCAGGAACCAGCGGGGGATGCGTTCGGCGTTGGTGCAGGCGTCCCAGAGGTCCTCGACGGTTGTCTGGTACGTCTGGCTGACGGTGCTGACCCGGGCCTCGCCGGCCTGCAGGGTGCGGCTGCCGACAGTGCGCTGAACGGCGTTGATCTGCTCGATGGCGTCCATCATTCGTTCCTCTCGTCGGGTGGGTCGGAGGCTTCGCGTAGCCGGCGTTCGCGTCGGCCCCGGGCCAGTTCGGTGGCGAGCGCGGCCAGAGGTGGGGCCCAGAACCGGCGGAAGTGCTCCAGCCAGCCGTCCACCTCGCGCAGTGGGCGCGGGTCGACGGCATAGAGCCGCCGGGTGCCGTCCGGCCGTACGGTGGCGAAGCCGTTGTCCCGCAGCACCTTGAGGTGCTGGGACACGGCGGGTTGGGAGATGCCGAACTCGTCGCGGATGACCGCGCTGACCGCGCCGGCGGTCTGCTCGCCCTCGGCGAGCAGCTCCAGGATGCGGCGCCGGACCGGATCGCCCAGCACGTCGAAGGCGTGCACGGCGACAGTTATATCAGGCCTGGCTTATTTAAGCGAGGGCTGATGATTGGCGTGTCGGTGGACTCCCTGGCTGGTCACGGCGTGATACACGATCATCACGATGAGGCCGATCAGGCCCAGCAGCGGGTTGGCGAACCAGCCGAGCAGACCGCTGAGCCCGTACAGGACCAGGCCGGTGACAGGTCGCAGCCGCTGCATCCGGACGTGCTCCGCGCTCACCCTGCGCCCCAGAAGCTCCGGATGACGGCGAAGGTAGGCGAAGAACACCAGCCACGGCGCCGACATCAGCGCGGCGGACGCCGCGTACAGGGCTACGGCCGCGCGCTGGTCGTCGACGTCGCCGTGCGTGAACGCCGCCGCCAGCACCGCCGTGGGAAACGGGATGATCACTGCCCCGAAGAGGATGCCGAGGTTGATCCAGCTCAGGGCGAGGGTGGTCCCACGGATCAGTTTGAGCAGCGCGTGGTGGTTGAGCCAGAGCACCCCGATGTAGACGAACGACACGATGAAGGCCAGGTAGGAGGCACCCTCGCCGAGCAGCCCGGTGAGCAACTCACCCTCGTGGTATTCCGGCACCCGCAACTCGATCACCAGCAGGGTGATGACGATGGCGAAGACACCGTCGCTGAAGGCCGTCATCCGGTCGGTGCCGGACACTCGCGGCATGCCGCCGGTGTGCTCGACCTCGTCGGGTGCTGTGGCCATGGCCGCAGGCTAGCCAGCCGGGGCGGCCGTCGGTGACGGTTTCGCCGGACCGTGACCGGAACGGCCGCCCGGGGCGCCCATGAGGCACCCCGGGCGGCCGGTCTCGCCGACCCCGTTCAGGCCACCGGCGTCACGGCGCCGGCCGCCCCGGCGAGACGCCGGTGGGCGCGGATCAGCTCCGCGTAGCGCCTGCCGCTCGCCTTGACCGTCCGACGCTGGGTCGTGTAGTCCACGTGCACGAGCCCGAAGCGCTTGTCGTAGCCGTACGCCCACTCGAAGTTGTCAAGCAGGGACCAGACGAAGTAGCCGTCCAGCGGCACGCCCCGGGCCACCGCCGCCGCACACGCCGCCAGGTGCTGCTCCAGGTGGTCGGTGCGCTCCTTGTCCTCGACCGTGCCGTCCGCGGTGACCTCGTCCGGCCACGCCGAGCCACTCTCGGTAACGATGATCTTCCCCGGTCGGTACTCCTCGTGGACCTCGACAAGCAGTCGCTCCAGCCCTGCCGGGTACGTCTCCCAACCCATCGCGGTCTCCACCGCGCCGGGCACCGGCACCTGCCGGGCGTACGGCGGCGGTCCGGCCGGGTCGTCGACAACCAGTTGCCGGAAGTAGTAGTTCACCCCGAGGAAGTCGGTGGGCGTGGCGATGACCGCCAGGTCGTCGCCACGTACCGGGGGCTCGACACCGTAGGTGGCGATCATGTCGGCGGGGTAGCCGCGCCCGACCGCTTCGCCAGTTTCATGGCCCCGATCGACCCCACGCTTACCGACCCGATCCTGCAGGGCCTGGTGACCGCCGAGCTGGGCCGCTACGGGCTGGCCCAGGTCGACGCGGAGAACAACTCGGTGCGGATCCACCGGCTGGTCCAGCTGGTCATCCAGGACCAGCTCGGCGATCCGGAGGAGGCCCGCCGCCAGGCGCAGCTGCTGCTGGCCGCCGCGAGCCCCCGCGACCCCGACAAGCCTGTCAACTGGCCCCGGTACGCCGAGCTGTGGCCACACGTACGCCCCAGTGAGCTGCACCTGTCCACGATGGACGAGGCGCGGCAGTTGGTGGTGGACATCGTGCGCTACCTCTACCGGCGCGGTGACTACGACACCAGCCGGGCCCTCGCCGAGGAGTCGCTGGCCGGATGGCGGGACACCGACGAGGACGACCCGACCAAACTGCGGATGCGCTTCCACCTCGCCAACGTGCTGCGCGCGCAGAGCCACTTCGACCGGGCGTACGACATCGACCGGGACGTCTACGATCGCCAGCGGCGGATCTTCGGCGAGGAGCACCTCTACACGCTGATGACCGCCCGCAGCCTCGGCGCGGACCTGCGCGCCCAGGGGCTGTACCACGAGGCCGAGGCGCAGGACCGCCGCACCCTGGAGCTGAGCGTGCGCAGCTTCGGCGACGACAGCGGCCGGACGCTCACCGCTGAGAACAACCTCGCCGTGTCGTTGCGGCTGGTCGGCGACTTCCGTGGCGCCGCCGCACTGGACCAGCACATCCACGAGCGACGGCGGGACCGCTTCGGCGAGGAGGATCCGTCCACCCTCGCCTCGGCCAGCAACTACGGGCGCGGGCTGCGCGACGTCGGCGAGCTGTGGCGGTCGCACAGCGTGCTGCAACGCACGTACGGCATCCAGCAGAAGGTCATCGGCGCGGACCACCCGGAGACCCTGCGGACGGCCAAGGAGTTGGCGCTCACACTGCGCCAACTGGGCCGGTTCGCCGACGCGCACCGGCTGATCGAGCGGACGGTCGTCAGGTATCAGCGCACCCTCGGCGGCGACCACGCCGACACCCTGTCCGCCGAGATGGCCCTGGCGACGACCTGGTCCGCGGTGGGCGACAACCAGACGGCGCTTCGGGTGGCCCGCCGGCTGCGCGACGGCTACAACGAGGTGCTCGGCGAGACGCACGCCATCACCCTTGCCTGCCTCAACAACCTCGGTGTGCTGCTGCGCAAGCAGGGCGACCACACGCAGGCTCGGGAGCTGTCCCAGCGGGTCCGCGACCAGTTGCTCGCCAACCTCGGCGAGCGGCACCCGCACACCCTGCTGGCCACCCTCAACCTGGCCAACGACCTGTTCGCCCTCGGCGACCGGGACACCGCGCTGCTGCTGGACACCACCGCCTACGTGGAGTTGACCCGGGCGCTTGGCGCCGACCACCCGGACACCCTCTCGGCCTCGGTCAACCTGGCGTTGAGCCGCCTGGGCACCGAGAGCGAGGCGGATGCCGGCCAGGCCCTCTACGACGAGGCGTTCGGGCAGTTGGTGCAGCTCTTCGGCGGTGACAATCCGCGGGTCGTACAGGCCCGCCAGCAGGAACGCGCCAACGCCTACATCGAACCAGCCCTCCTCTGACCCGCGCCCCTCTTCACCGCTCGCCGTCTGGACGCCGCTCGCCGTCTGGACGCCGCTCGCCGTCTGGACGCCGCTCGCCGTCTGGATGCCGCTGGTCGCCCCTCGCCCGTCGGCAGGCCCTCGGAGATCAGCCGTTCAGGACGAACCACCTTTGCCTCCCCGCCATCTCCCCTGCACGTCCTTTGCTCTGCTTCAACCCACGCAACGCTTTTGGTCGAAAAGTGTTGCGCCTGTTGAAGCAGAGCAAAGGACGCAACCCGACCCCTCCGGGCGTCGGCAGTTGTTCGCACCTCGGTGGTCGCGCCCGCAGGTCTGCCGCTTCCGATCAAGCTGATCACCGTGGCGCCCCGCTGCTGACGTGCTGATCGCCGTGGCACCCAGGTTCTGGCGTGCTGTCTCGCCAGGACGCGGGGGTGCCGGGCGTCGGGTCGGGGCCTATCGTCCTGGTTCGGGGTGGCGTTCGGCGGCGGGAACGGCCTGCCCCAGCCACTCTGCGAGGGCGAGCGGGTCGGCGTCAGGCAGTGTCTGGTCGAGCGCCCGCACCAGCTCGGGCCGGCCGGCCAGCGCCCCGGCCGCGGCTGGCTGGCCGGTGTGGCGGGCGGTGAGCGCCAGCCCTACCCAGGCGTCGACGTCGCCGGGGTCGGCGGTCAGACGGCGGCGGTACCCGGCCAGCGCGTCCTCCAGCTTGCCCGCCGCGTAGGCCTGGTCGCTCGGGTTCGACACGGGTGGTCCGCTGGCGTCCAGGAGTTGCCGTCGCACCGCGGCCTCCGGGCCGGAGTCGGCGCGTAGGGCCGGGCTGGCCGGGGCCGGCGCGACAGTCGGCGTCGGCATGCCGGCGTCGGGTGCCACGCCCTGCCGCCAGGCCCGCGCCAGCCGGTCCACGCCCTCCGGGTCGGGCGTCAGGTTGGCCAGGCCCCACCGCACCGCGCCGGCGTCAGCCACATCGCGGACCACCGCCTCGACCCGGCCGTCGACCGGGTCCCGCCAGTCGCGCAGAGCCCGGGTCATGCCCGCCACGAAGGACCGGCCGGCAGCTGTCAACTCGGCCGCCCCGGCGAGCTGCCGGGCCGCGCGGCTGGTCTGCTCCCGCCAGTACGCGTACTCGAAAGCGGCAGTGATCCCCTCGTGCTGCCGGCAGCGCCACACCTCGGCCACCCCCAGGTGCGCGTACGCGCCCTGCAACAGGGCGCCAACCGGGCGGGGGTCGAGCCGCCACGGCGCCCGGTACCGGGCCGCCCCTCCCGGCCGGTACAGCGGCACCAGGTCCAGCAGCGCGCCGAGTTTGGTGTGTTGCAGCTCGTGCACGAGCAGCAGCGCGAGGGTCTGGGCGTCGGCCGGCACCGACAGCGCGATGGCACCCAGGGCATCCCGGCTGGTGGCGCTCACCGCGTTGCCGGACGGCGGGGGGAGCAGCGGCACCAGCGAGCGCAGCAGAACGGTCAACGCGTCGGCGTGCGCCGGCAGGTGCGCCAGCAGCCACTGCCACCCGTCGGCCGTGAGCCGGCTGAGCCGGGCCGCCGCCGCGTCGTCCAGCCGGTCTGCCGAGGGCCGGTGGTAGCAGCGCCGCCACGGGTCCTGGTCGTCCACAGTCACCACGAAACCCTCGACGAGGCTGATCCGGCGCAGCGGCCACCAGCTCACCCCGCCGCCGTCGGTGCCAACCCGGCCGCCGCCCGCCGCGCCGCCGATCCGCACCCCGCCGCCCGCCACGCTGCCGATCCGTAGCCCGGCGCCCGCCGCGCCCTCAGCGTCGATCCGCAGCGTGTCGGCCTCGCCGCACAGCAGCACCGGGCCGGCGGGCAGTCCCGTCGCGGTGCCGACGGTCGGCAACGGCAGCACGCCGTCGGCGGGGCCGGGCAACGTCAGCGTGTACGTCAGCCCGGCGCGGGTCGCGGCCACCGCCGCGAGCGCCGCCAGGTAGGCGGGACCTGTGGTGCCGTCCAGCATGGCGCGGGCCCAACCGGTGACCGGGGGATGGGCCAGCACATCGGCCACGGCGGCCGGGTCAGCCCGCTCGGCCCGGGTCAGCAGGGCCAGGCTCTGCCCCACGAGTGGCTGGTCGGCGGCGGCACGCGCGGCGGCGACGGTCAGCAGCCGGCGGCGACCGAGTTGCCCGCCGCGAAGCACCGCGAACGTGTCGGCGTCGCCGCGCCCGCCAGCCAGCCCGGCGAGCTGTGGTGCGGACAACGGCTCCGACACCACAGCTCACCGCCCGACCGGTGTGCTGAGGTCGGGCCGGGAGGTGATGCGGTGGCGCAGCGCGTCCAGGTCGGCGGCCACTGTGGACCGCACGTGCCCGATCAGCCGGAACAGGTCGCCGCAGTAGACCGACGGGTTGGCGAAGCCGGCGCCGTCGCGGAAACGGTGTGCGTACAGGCCACCGCCGCAGACGCCCACGACCGGGCAGGCCCGGCAGGCCGCCGCCAGGGAGTCGAAACCTGTCGGGCGTCCCGCCAACGAGGGGTGCCGCAGCGCCTCGTCGAGGCTGTGCCGGAACACGTCGAATCCGGTACGCATGGCCGAGGTAGTTGTCGTCTTGAGGGTGTCGGTGCCTTCGATGGTGCCGTCGGTCTCGATCGTCATCACGTCCGGTTCGGCGGTCCCGAGCGCCCGGGTGCCACTGCGACCGCCCAGCAGCAACGCGATGAGCGACTCGAACAGCCGGATGCCGGTACGCCGTGGCGTCTCGGCGTACCAGCGGTCGAAGACGGCGATGAGCCAGTCCGCGTACGGGGTGGCCGGGTCGTCGGGCTGCCGGCCAGGTGGCGGGCTGCTCCAGTTGCCGTGCGGCAGCAGCAGATCCAGCCGGGGCGGGTCGAACTCGCGCAGACCCTCGTAGACGGCGATCGGATCGTTCGCCAGGTCCACAGTGCAGAGCAGGCCGGCGTAGCGCTCCCGATGCTCGGGCCGGGCCAGCAGGCGCAGCGCGGCGGCCACCTCGGCGAAACTGCCCCGCCCGTCGGCGTGCCGGCGGTTACGGTCGTTGGACACCCGGTCACCGTCGAGGCTCACGCCGACGTCGATGCCGTGGGTGTGGCACAGGCCGAGCGCCGCCTCGTCGAGGAGCAACCCGTTCGTCTGCATCGCCACGTCGAGGGTGGTGCCCGTGGGCATGGCGGCGCGCAGGGTGCGTACCGTCCGGTCGAGTGCGGGCAGGCCGGCGAGCAGCGGCTCCCCGCCGTGCAGCACCACCCGCACCCGGTCGGTGCCGTGCCGGGCCACGTGCGCGGCCAGCCGGTCGGCGACCCGGGCCACGGTGCCCGGCGCCATGACTCGGGGGCGGTCGCGCCAACCCTGGTCGGCGTTGCGGTAGACGTAGCAGTAGTCGCATGCCAGGTTGCACCGCGAGTGGACCTTCAACACCAGTTGGCGGACGCGGGGCACCGACGCGACGCCCGTCGTGTCCACGGCAGGGCGGTGTCGGGTGGCCGACGGCGAGGCGTCGGCCGGCACTGTCAGAAGCTCGATTCGAAAGCCGACACGTCGCCGGGCCGACCCGGCTCACCCTCGGCGGCCAGCGTGCCCAACACGTGGGCAAGGACGCCGTCACCGGCACCGGCCAGCAGATCCGCCAACGGTACGTCGCCGAGCTGCACCAGAGCGGTGCCTGCGGTGCGGGAAAGGGGCGACTGGTCGTGGTCAGCCACCGTGGACCGTCCCGCCGTCGAAGACCCGCACCTGCGTCACCGCTGCGCTCACTCCGCCTTTCTACACCATCGCACCCGGCCCACGACGGCGCGACACCGCAGCCGTACACGCTGGTCATCGGGCCGTCACCGGGCGTACCACCGAAGCCGTCCGGCGGCCCCGGCCGGCGCCCTCGGCCCGGACCGGCGCGGACCGGCGCGAAAAGTTCCTGCCGGCGGCCTGTCGTGGTGGGCGGCGGCCGTTCGTGTAGAGGATGGGACATCGGCATCGGGCCGGGTCGCCGCCGCGAGGAGGAACGATGACGCTGTACCTGCTCAGCATCCAGCAGCCGCAGGGTGAACGGCCGCCGGAGCCGGAGTTCCTGGCCGCTGTGATGCGGCAGGTCGGCGAGCTGCACGACGAGTTGTCCGCCGCCGGTTCGTGGGTCTTCGGGCAGGGCCTGCACGGCCCGGAGACCGCAACAGTGCTGCGCGCCCGCGACGGCGACGTGCTGATCACCGACGGGCCGTTCGTCGAGGGCAAGGAGTACCTCGGTGGCATCGTCGTCATCGACGTGCCGGACCTGGACGTCGCCCTGGAGTGGGGTCGCCGCTACGCGCTTGCCACCACCCTGCCGATCGAGGTCCGTCCGTTCCAGGGTGGATCCGGGGTCTGAGCGTGCCCGACATCGAGGCGGTGTTCCGGGCCGAGTACGGCCGCGCGGTCGCCGTGCTGGTCCGGCTGCTGGGCGACATCGACCTCGCCGAGGAGGCCGTCCAGGAGGCGTTCACCGTAGCGGTACGGCGTTGGCCGAGCAGCGGCGTACCGCCCAGCCCGGCCGGCTGGATCATCACCACCGCCCGTAACCGGGCCATCGACCGGCTGCGCCGGGAGGCGACCCGGGCCGACCGGCACGCCGAGGCGGCCCTGCTGCACGCCGCCGATCCACCCGTCGAGGAGGGCCCGGTGCGCGACGACCGGCTACGCCTGATCTTCACCTGCTGTCATCCGGCGCTGGCCCCGGCTACCCGCGTCGCGCTCACCCTGCGCCTGCTCGGTGGCCTGAGCACCGCCGAGATCGCCCGCGCTTTCCTGGTCCCCGAGCCGACGATGGCGCAGCGGCTGGTCCGCGCCAAGTCGAAGATCCGCAACGCCCGCATCCCGTACCGGGTGCCCCGCGAGGCCGACCTGCCCGACCGGCTGCACGCCGTCCTCGCGGTGCTTTACCTGATCTTCAACGAGGGGTACACGGCCAGCGCCGGCCCGAGCCTGGTCCGCGCCGAGCTGTGCGCGGAGGCGACGCGCCTGGCCCGGCTGCTCGTGGAGTTGATGCCCGACGAACCGGAGGCGCTCGGCCTGCTCGCGTTGATGCTGCTCACCGAGTCACGCCGGCCGGCACGGACCACGGCCGACGGTGAGCTGGTGCCGCTGCCCCGCCAGGATCGCAGCCTGTGGGACGCCGCGCTGATCGCCGAAGGGCAGGCGCTGGTCCGCCGCTGTCTGCGCCGTGACCGGCCGGGGCCGTACCAGATCCAGGCCGCGATCGCCGCCGTGCACAGCGCCGCGCCGCGCGTCGCCGACACCGACTGGGGGCAGATCCTTCAGCTGTACGACCAGCTGACGGTCCTCGCTCCCGGCCCGGTGGTGGCGCTGAACCGGGCGGTGGCACTGGCCGAGGTGGCCGGGCCGGCGGCGGCGCTGGCCGAGGTGGACCGCCTCGACCTGCCCGGCTACCACGTGCGGGACGTCGTCCGCGCCGACCTGCTGGCCCGCCTCGGCCGACGCGGGGAGGCGGTTGAGGCGTACCGGATGGCCGCCGCCGGCACTGACAACGCGGCTGAACGGGCCTTCCTCACCGCCCGCGCCGCGACGCTGGCGTCGGGTTGACAGTCGGCGGCCGTGCCTACTTGTCGGCCACCGAGTCGCGGGTCGGCTGGCCGGGAACTGATGCCGGCTCGGCGAGGATGCCGTGCATGACGTCCTCGACGTTCGGCACCTGGGCGAGTTCGCCAAGCCCTTCGACGTAGCGCAGCAGCCGGCGCTGCATGGCCGCAAGCTCCGCGCGGCACCGCTCGTCGTCCGGCCAGGCGGACTCCGGCCCGTCCGGGTTGGCCTGCTCCCACGCCCGCAGGCGCGGATGCCACGCCGAGAGGAAGGGCCGAAGCTCGTTGTTGAGCATGGCGATTGCGAGGTGTTCGACTGTCGGGCGGCCGGTGGTACGGATGGAGGGCGTCACCTGACCCAGGATCTCCCTGCTGATCGCGAACAGCTGGTACAGCGACGTCAACGCCTCCCGGATGTGCCCCGTGCCGGTCGCCAGCGGTTGACCGGACACCCGCGTGACAGCCTCGACGAACAGCCGCCACGCGGTTTGCTTGTTGTCCCGGGTGACGGCGAACTTCAGCTCACTGAACTGCGGGACAGAGACCGTGACCTCCGTCAACTGGAACTTCCGGGAGTAGGCGGACGCGACCACCGCCGCGACGCCACCGGCAGTCGTTCCGCAGAGCGCGAAGAGGGCGGGCCCTGTCAGTCGACTGGCCAGATACACCGCCAGGCCCACAGCGGCACCGACGACAAGACCCAGGGCGATGTTGAACCACCGAGAACCGCGCCAACGCATCAGCATCCGTGCATCGTCCCAGACCGCCGCACACCGGCGCGCCCTGCGACACGACGGACCCGGGCGTGGCGTCCGCACGCGCGTTTGCCGCCTGCCTTACGCGGGAAACCGAGGCGCCCCGGCCACGGGTCCACCCGTGGCCGCGAAACCGTATGGAGGCGGCCATGGCGTACCGTCCAACGACCGTCGACACCGTGCCCGACCTGGGCATCCTCACGCTCGGCGTGGAGGAGGAATACCTGATGCTGGACCCGGAGAGCGGGCGGAACCTGCCGGTGGCCGACAAGGTGCTCACCGCGCTGCGCGGACCCGCCCGGGACCAGAGCCGCCAGGAGTTCCGGCACAGCATGGTGGAGATGGTCACCCCGGTCTGCGCCGACCTCTCCGAGCTGCGCGGCCACCTGGTGGCGCTGCGCCGATCCGCCGGGGAGGCCGCCGCCGCGGCAGGGGCACGGCTGGTGGCGGTCGGTGCCACGCCGGTGGCCGAGCCGCACCGGACGGTGCCGGACAAGCCGCGCTACCACGCGATGTCGCGCCGGTACGGGCCTGTGGCGCACGATCCGGCGGTCTGCGGCTGCCACGTGCACGTCGGGCTGCCGGACCGGGAGTTGGCCGTGCAGGTCTGCAACCACCTGCGGGGATGGTTGCCTGTGGTGCAGGCCATCACCACCAACTCGCCGCTGCACGACGGGCAGGACACCGGCCACGCGAGCTGGCGGTCGATGCAGCTGGAACGGTGGCCGAGCATCGGACCGACGCCGTACTTCGAGTCCGCCGCCGACTACGACCGCACCGTCGACGAGCTGATCGCCGCCGGCGTCATGCTGGACGCGGCGATGGTCTACTGGTACGCCCGGCCGTCGTCGGCGTACCCGACAGTGGAGGTGCGCGTCGGTGACGTCTGCTCCGACGTGGATGACGCGGTGCTCGTCGCCGCGCTGGTACGCGCACTTGTCGCCTCCCTCGCCGACGACGTACGCGCCGGTGTGACCGCCCCGCGTACCCGCGACTGTCTGGTGGCGGCGGCGCACTGGCGTGCCGCCCACGACGGCCTGGACGGCGAGCTCATCGACCTGCGGGCCGGCGGCACCCGACCGGCGTGGACGATTGTCGACGACCTGATGGCCAAGGTGGCCCCGGCGCTGCTGCGCCACGGCGACCTCGGGTACGTGCTGGCGCAACTGGCCCGGCTACGCCGTGACGGCACCGGCGCGACCCGCCAGCGTGAGGTGTTGGCGCGTACCGGTGACCTGCGTGCCGTCATCGACGACCTGGCGGCCCGCACGGCCGCCGACTGACCCGACCTGGCGCCGTCTCAGCGGATGTCGTGGGTCTGCAACCAGAGTTCCAGCAGGCCGAGCTGCCACAGCTTGTTGCTGCCGGCCGCCGCCTCGGCGCGGTCCGGCTCGGCGAGCAACCGCGCCACGTACTCCGCGCGGAACAGCCCCCGCTCGCGCGCGACAGGCGCCTGCAACGCCTCGGCGACCAGCTCGCGGACCGGCCCGTCCACATTGCGCAGCGCCGGCACCGGGAAGTAGCCCTTCGGGCGGTCGATCACCTCGGCCGGAACCACCTCCCGGGCGACCTCCTTGAGCACACCCTTGCCGCCCTGGGCCACCTTGTGCTCCGGCGGGCAGTGCGCGGCAAGGGTGACCAGGTCCTGGTCGAGGAACGGGGTACGCACCTCCAGACCCCATGCCATGCTCATGTTGTCCACCCGCTTGACCGGGTCGTCGGGGAGCATCAGGTGGGTGTCCAGGCGCAGCACCGCGTCCAGCGCCGACTGCGCGCCGGGTGCGGCGAGATGCCCGGCGAGCAGGTCCCGGCTGGCGTCGTGGTCCAGCGCGTACTCCGGACCGACGACCTGGCGCAGCTCGTCGTGGTCGCGGTCGAAGAACGCGGCGGCGAACGTCTCCTCGGCGCCGTGCCGGTGCGCCTCGACAAGCGGCTGGTGGTAGCCGTACCCGGCGAACACCTCGTCGGCGCCCTGCCCGGACTGCGCCACCTTCACGTGCCGCGCGACCTGCTCGGACAGCAGATGGAAGGCGACCACGTCGTGGCTGCCCATCGGCTCGCTCATTGCCAGCACGGCCCGGCGTACGGCAGGAACCAGATCGTCGTTGGCCAGTCGGATCCGGTGGTGGTCGGTGTCGTAGGCGCGGGCCACCAGGTCGGAGTAGTGGAACTCGTCGCCGGACTCGTCGCCACGGCTGTCGAAGCCGATGCTGAACGTCCGCAGGTGCTGCTGGCCCGCCTCGGCGAGCAGCGCCACGATGAGGCTTGAGTCCAGACCGCCGGAGAGCAGCACACCCACCGGGACGTCGGCGACAAGCCGTCGACGTACGGCGGTGCGCAGCGCGTCACCGATGGCGGCCCGCCAGTCGGCGGCGTCCATCCCGGCGTCGGCGGGTTCGCGTACGTAGTCGGGCTGCCAGTACACCTCCTCCCGGCTGCGCCCGTCTGCCTCGATCACCCGCAGGGTGGCCGGCGGCAGCTTGCGCACACCGCGCAGCACGGTTCGGGGCGCGGGCACGATGGAGTGCCACGACAGGTAGTGGTGCAACGCCACCGGATCGATGCTGGTGTCCACGTCACCGGCGCTCAGCAGCGCGGGCAGGGTGGAGGCGAACCGGAGCCGCCCAGGGGTCTCGGCGAGGTAGAGCGGTTTGATGCCGAGCCGGTCCCGGGCCAGGATCAGCCGCCGTCGGGGCCTGTCGACAAGCCCGATCGCGAACATGCCCACGAGGTGGTCGACGAAGCGCTCACCCCAGTGCGCGTACGCCACGAGGATGACCTCGGTGTCGCTTGTCGAGTGGAACGCGTACCCGGCGTTGCGCAGCTCCTCGCGCAGCTCCGGGTAGTTGTAGATGCAGCCGTTGAAGACCAGCGCGAGGCCCAGGTCGTCGCGCACCATCGGCTGGCCGCCGGCCTCGGACAGGTCGATGATCGTCAGCCGGCGGTGCCCGAGGGTGACCCAGTCGGCGTCGTACAGTCCCTCGTCGTCCGGGCCGCGGGAGCGCATGGCCTCGGTCATCCGGGTGACCGCCTTCGCGTCGGGCGTCCGGCCGTCGAAGCGGGCCTCCCCGCTGATCCCGCACATCAGGCGGCGCGGTGGTGGTTCGGGCGGGACAGCAGCGGCACGAGAGTCCTCCTGTCACGTCGTCCCGGCAGGCGGTAGCCGGTCCCGTCGACCGGACGGGGGCGGCTGGCTACCCGGATACCGGGTGGCCAAACCGTGCGGCAGTGCCCCCCAGCGTTAGGAAGGGCCCCTTCCTATACACCAGGCGTTAACAAGGTGCCCTTCCTTGCATCAGGCGCGCAGGGTGCGCAGGATGCGGGCCAGTTCGGCGCGGTCGGCGTCGTCGAGGTGGCCGAAGAAGCGGTCCGCCTCGGCGCGGCGGGCGGCCCGGATGGCGGTGCTGACCCGCTCGCCCTCCGCGGTGAGGACGACGAGCGTCGCCCTCCGGTCGGCAGGGTCACGGCGGCGTTCGACGAGTCCTCTGGCCTGTAGGTCGTCGATGACCTCGGTCGCCGAGCGGGGAGCGATGCGCAGGTGCTCGGCGAGGGTGCCGGGGCGTACCTCGCCCTGCCGGGCGAGCACACCCAGCGCCCGGGACTGGCTGGGGGTGATGTCCCAGGGCGCCAGTGCTTCACGGGTCTGCCGGCGCAGACGGGACGCGACGCCCCAGAACGCCTCCGCGAGGCTCTCGTCCTCGCCGCTGTCGGCGGTGTCCGCGATCACCGGAATACCGTAGCAGGCAATGCTGTTGTTCCCTCATGTTGAGGTAACCTCAGCATATCCCGACCGAGAGGTGATACCCCCTTGGAACCCACCCCCATGGGCCGCGACCGCGGCCACCGCACCGTCAGCGCCGAGGAGAAGTCGCAGGCCCGTCAGGTGTCCCTGCGCCGCATCGGCCGCCTGTTCACCCCACACCGGCCCGCGCTTGCCATCGTCACCGCGATCATCGTGCTCTCCTCGATCATCGCGATGGCCACCCCGTTCCTCCTGCGCGCCGTGATCGACAGGGCCCTTCCGCAGGGCGACCTGACCCTGCTCGTCTGGCTGGTCCTCGGCATGGTCGCCGTCGCCGCTGTGACCGCCGTCCTCGGCGTCGTGCAGACCTGGATCTCCACCCAGGTCGGGCAGCGGGTCATGCACCGGCTGCGCACCGACGTCTTCAGCCACCTCCAGCGCCAGTCGCTGGGCTTCTTCACCCGCACCCGCACCGGCGAGGTGCAGTCCCGCATCACAAACGACATCGGCGGCATGCAGTCGGTGGTCACCTCGACCGCCACCGCCGTCGCCTCCAACCTCACCACAGTGGTGGCCACCGCCGTCGCCATGATCGCGCTCTCCTGGCAGCTCTCCCTCGTCTCCCTCGTCGTGCTGCCGCCGGCCATCTGGCTGACCCGCCGCGTCGCCCGCATGCGCCGCGAGATCACCGCCCAGCGGCAGCGTGAACTGGCCGACCTCAACGTCACTGTCGAGGAAGGGCTCTCGATCAGCGGCGTGCAGCTCGCCAAGACCCTCGGCACCGGCCCGGCGCTCATCGACCGGTTCACCGCCTCCTCGGCCCGACTCGTCGACCTTGAGCTGCGCAGCGAGCTTGCCGGTCGCTGGCGGATGGCTTCGATGAGCATCATCTTCGCCGCCGTACCTGCTGTCATCTACCTCGCCGCCGGCCTGCCCGGCACCGCCGGCACCCTGAGCATCGGCACCCTGGTCGCCTTCACCGCGCTGCAGGGCGGCCTGTTCCGGCCACTGATGGGGCTGCTCAACGTGGGCGTGTCGCTGACCGCCTCGCTGGCGCTGTTCGCCCGCATCTTCGAATACCTGGACCTCCCCGTCGACGTGGCCGACCCCACCGAGCCGGTCGCTGTCGACCCCGACCGGGTACGCGGACACCTGCGCCTGGACGACGTCACCTTCGGCTACCCCGGCAGCGACACCGCAGCCCTCGCCGGGATCACCCTCGACGTGCCCGCCGGCACCAGCCTCGCCCTCGTCGGCGAGACCGGCTCCGGCAAGAGCACGCTCGCCGGGCTGATCAGCCGCCTGCACGACCCCACCGCCGGCCGGATCACCATCGACGGCGTCGATCTGCGCGACATGCGTCTTGCCGACCTGGCCGCCATCGTCGGCGTGGTAAGCCAGGAGACGTACCTGCTGCACACCACGGTCCGGGAGAACCTGCGCTACGCCCGGCCGGACGCCACCGACGCCGAGATCGAGGACGCGGCCCGCGCCGCCCAGATCCACGACCTGATCGCCGACCTTCCCGACGGGTACGACACAATGGTCGGCTCGCGCGGGCACCGGTTCTCCGGCGGCGAGAAGCAGCGGTTGGCCATCGCCCGTACGCTGCTGCGCGACCCACGCATCCTGGTCCTCGACGAGGCCACCAGCGCGCTGGACACCGAGACCGAGCGGGCCGTGCAGCGGGCCTTCGACGTGCTCGCCGAGGGCCGCACCACGATCACCATCGCGCACCGGCTCTCCACAGTCCGCGACGCCGACCAGATCGCGGTGCTCGACCACGGTCGGATCGTCGAGTCCGGCGACCACGACAGCCTGCTGCACCGCAACGGCCGCTACGCCACGCTTGCGGCCTGACCTCTGCTCACAACGATCTCGAAACCGTCGCTAAACCGTCTCATTATTGTCGGTCAGGTGCCGGTAGACGGTGGCCCGCGAGACCCCCAGCGTCGCGGCGATCGCGTCCACCGAGTGGGTGCCCGCCGCGTGCATCCGCCGCGCCGCCTCGACCTGCTCCTGGGCCAGCGCCGGGGGCCGCCCCGGCCGGCGCCGACCAGCGCCCGACTGCGGGGCCGGCGACCCCACGGCAGCGCCCGCCGTGGCCAGGTCCCGTCGAGGTGGGGGTGCGGCGTCCGGGGTCAGCAGTCGGCGTACGCCGTCGAGCATGTCGGCCCGCAGCACCTCGTCGGGCACGTCGGTGAAGAAGACGACCGGATCGCTGCACGTGGCCACCGCCTGGACCGCCCGGACCCGGTCCCGGCGACCGCCGTCCGGCCCCGCGATGACGTCGTTGGCACGCATCGCGATCGTCATGAGTCGGTGGTACGTGTCGCCCCGGCCGACGAGCGCGATGTCGTGGAAGAGCATGCCGAGCGGCCGGCGGTGGGCGAGCATGATGTCGACCCAGCCCTCCAGCACCGTCCACCGTGCCTGCTCGGTCGGCTGCCCCTGCGCGGAGTCGAGCAGTGCCTCCAGATCGGCCACCAACGGTTCGACAAGGGCGCCGAGCAGGTGCTCCTTGGCCGGGAAGTGGTATAGGACGGCGGCCTTTGTCAGCCGCAGCCGTTCGCCGATCTGGCGCAGGGAGGTGCGCTGGTAGCCGTGTTCGGCGAAGAGGTCGAGCGCGGCACGCAGGATCCGGGTACGGGTGTCGTCCGCGGGATCGGCGGTCATTGCGCCAGCCTAGATGAGCGCCTCCGGGTCGCTCGCCGACACCGAGTGGCGGTCGCGCTCGTTCGTGTCCGTGGTCACCGTTGATTCGTCTGACCGTCGGTCAGTACAGTGAGGGTGATCGACGCAGCCAACGGCAGGAGGGGCGATGCCCGTCATCTCGATCGGCAACCTGGTCAAGACGTTCGGTGCCATCCGGGCACTCGACGGGCTCGACCTTCAGGTCGAGCGGGGGGAGGTGCACGGCTTCCTCGGCCCCAACGGCGCCGGCAAGTCGACAGCCATCCGGATCCTGCTCGGCCTGCTGCGTCGCGACTCCGGCGAGGCGCTGGTGCTCGACGCCGACCCGTGGCGCGATGCCGTCCGCCTGCACCGCAGGCTGGCGTACGTGCCCGGCGACGTCAACCTCTGGCCCAACCTCACCGGGGGAGAGGCGATCGACCTGCTCGGTGAGCTGCGCGGCGGCCTCGACAAGCACCGCCGCGACGAGCTGCTGCAGCGCTTCGACCTGGACCCCACCCGCAGGTGCCGCACCTACTCCAAGGGCAACCGGCAGAAGGTCGCCATCGTCGCCGCGTTCGCGTCGAACGTGGAGCTGTACGTGCTCGACGAGCCGACCTCCGGCCTCGACCCCCTCATGGAGGCGGTGTTCCAGGACGAGGTCCGGCGGATCAAGCGGGCCGGCGCGACAGTGCTGCTCTCCAGCCACGTGCTCGCCGAGGTCGAGGCCCTCTGCGACCGGGTCAGCATTATCCGCGAGGGGCGGACCGTCGAGTCCGGCACCCTCACCGAGCTGCGCCACCTCACCCGTACGGCAGTGACTGTCGAGACGGCCCGCCCGGCGGCCGGCCTGGCCGAGCTGCCCGGCGTGCACGACGTGCACGAGGTCGACGGTCGTACCCACCTGGAGGTCGAGCCGGCGCACCTGGACGAGCTGCTCGGCCGGCTCGTCCACTTCGGTGTCCGGGCGCTGACAAGCACACCGCCCACACTGGAACAACTCTTCCTGCGTCACTACGGCGACGACCCCGCCGCTAACGGCCACGCCGCCGACGTCCCCGCCGCCGACGCCCCAGGGGCCGGTGCGCGGTGAGCGCCCTCACCGGTACGCCCCGGCTGGCCCGGCTGGTGTTGCGCCGCGACCGGATCCGCCTCGCCATCTGGGTCCTCGGCACGCCGCTGCTCGGCTACGCGCTCGCCGGCAGCGTCGCCGACATCTACCCCGACGAGGCAGCCCGCCAGGGCTACGCCACCACATCGGCGTCCAGCCTCGTCGCCCGCGCCTTCAACGGGCCGATCGCCGGCACCGACCTCGGCGCCGTGGTGGTCGCCGAGACGTACGTGACGCTGGCCCTGATCGTCGCGCTGCTGAGCACCTTCGCCGTGGTCCGGCACACGCGCCAGGACGAGGAGACCGGCCGGGCCGAGCTGCTCGGCGCGTCAGTCGTCGGCAGGTACGCGCCGCTCACCGCCGCGCTGGCGGTCGTCGTCACGGCGAACGTGCTGGCCGCTGCGCTGCTCCTGCTCGCGCTGGCCGGCGCCGGCCTGCCACTTGCCGGTTCGGTGGCCGCGGCCGGCGCGATCGGTGGCGTCGGCGTCGCCTTCACTGCCGTCGCCGCTGTCACCGCGCAGCTCTCGGTGACCGCCCGAGGCGCCAACGCGCTCGCCGCCGCAGTCGTCGGGCTCTCCTTCGTGCTGCGCGCCGCCGGTGACGTCCTCGGCGAGCAGAGCGCCGACGGCACCCGGGTACGCAGCGCCTGGCCGTCCTGGCTCTCCCCGCTCGGTTGGGGCAACCAGGTGCGCGCCTTCGGCGACGAGCGCTGGTGGGTGCTCGCCCTGCCCGTTCTGCTGCTGGTCGCCGGGGTGGCGCTCGCGTACGCCCTCGCGGAGCGACGTGACCTGGGCGCCGGCCTCGTCGCACCCCGGCGCGGCCCGGCCACCGGCGCGGCCGGGCTGCTCAGCCCCGCCGGTCTGGCCTGGCGTACGCAACGCGGGACCCTGCTGGGCTGGGCGGTCGGAGTGGCGGTCCTCGGCCTGTCGATGGGCGTCGCCGCCGACGAGTTCAACGCGATGATCGACGCGAACCCGGCCGCCGCCGAGGCGATAAACGCGATGGGCGGCGGCGACAACCTCCTCGACGCGTACCTGGCCGCGATGCTGGGGCTGTTCGCGCTGACCATCGGCGCGTACGTCGTGCAGGCCCTGCTGCGGGTACGCGGCGACGAGACCGACGGGACACTGGAGGCCGCCCTGGCCACCGCCGTCGGTCGTACCCGCTGGCTCGGCACCCAGGTGCTCGCCGCAGTGCTCGGCGCTGTCGCGTTGCTGCTGCTCGCCGGCCTGACCACAGGCCTCGGCTACGGCCTGGTCACCGGCGATCCGCTCGGCTCGGCCGTCGAGCTGGCTGGCGCCGCGCTGCTGCGGCTGCCCGCCCTCCTGGTGGTCGCCGGGGTGGTGACAGCGCTGTTCGGTCTGCTGCCCCGCCGGTCGGTGGCGCTGTCCTGGGCGGTGCTGCTGGTCTTCCTGCTGCTCGGTCAGCTCGGCGCGGTCCTGGAGTTGCCGCAGGCGGCGCTCGACGTGTCGCCGTACACCCATGTGCCTTCCGTGCCCGCTGTCGACCCGGTGGCGCTGCCGCTCGTGGTGCTGACAGCGGTGGCCGCGTTGCTGCTCACGGCGGGCATGGCCGGCTTCCGCCGGCGGGACGTCCCGAGCTGACCGGCGTTGCCGCGGCCCACCGATCTCCACGCAGTGGTATTGACACGTAACGCTTTGCATCCCATGGTCGATGGACCCGTTTTCTCCGTCGAAGGGTCGCAGGATGGTCAGCAGCGAACACAGGTACGTCATCGTCGGGGCCGGGCCTGCCGGCCTCCAACTGAGCTACTACCTCCAGCAGCAGGGCGCCGACTACCTGACGTTCGAAAGCGGCGACGCGCCGGGCGGGTTCTTCAGGCGGTTTCCGCGCCACCGCCGGCTCATCTCGCTCAACAAGGTGCACACCGACAGCACCGATCCCGAGATCCGCCTCCGCTGGGACTGGAACTCACTGCTCAACGACGACCCGGACCTGTTGTTCCCGAAGTTCAGCGAGGAGTACCTGCCGGCGGCCGACGACCTGGTGCGCTACCTCGCCGAGTTCCAACGTGTCCACAAGCTCAACGTCCGCTACGGCACGACTGTCGAGCGGATCACCCGTACCGACGACGGCTTCACGGTGCGCACCGACCAGGGTGAGGTGCGGGCTCGCTGCCTGGTCGTGGCCACCGGCTGGGGCCAGCCGTTCGTGCCCGCGATCAAGGGCATCGAACACGCCATCGGGTACGAGGACATGGTCGTCGACCCCACGGCGTACGACGGTCAACGGGTCCTGATCATCGGCAAGGGCAATTCCGCGTTCGAGACGGCGTCGGCGATCCTCGGGCGGGCGTCGATGGTGCACCTGGCCAGCCGGCAACCGTTGCGACTGGCATGGAACACCAAACACCCCGGCGACGTCCGAGGCCAGTACGGCGCGATCCTGGACAGCTACCAGTTCAAGACGCTGCACTCGGTGCTGGACTGCACGATCGACGAGATCCGTCCCGTCGACGGGCGGTACCAGGTGTCCATCACGTACACCCACGCCCAGGGGGAGACCGCCGTCCTCGACTACCACACGGTGCTGCGGTGCACGGGCTTCCGGATGAACACCGCCATGTTCGACGAGACGGTCCGCCCCGACATGGTGCGCGACGGCCGCATGCCCGGCCTGCGCCCCGACTGGCAGTCGAGCAACGTCGACGACCTGTACTTCGCCGGCACCATCGCCCAGGACCGGGACGTCAAACACGCCTCGTCGCCCTTCATCGACGGCTTCCGGTACAACCTGCGCACGTTCACGCGGATGCTGCGGGAGCGCTACGACGGCGTGCCGCTGCCGTACGCGACGACACCGGCCGACCCCGCGTCGCTCACCAAACTCATGCTCGACCGGGTCAACTGGTCCTCGGCGTTGTGGACCCAGTTCGAATACCTCTGCGACGTCCTCGTCCGCGACGACGCCACAGGCGACTTCCACCACTACGAGGACCTGCCGGAGGACTACGCGGTGGAGCGCTTCGGGGCCGCCACGCAGTGGTACACGCTCGCGCTGCGGTGGGGCCGCGACGACTACGGCGACGTCTTCGCCATCGACAGGCACCCGACCCCCGACCGGGCGAGGGAGAGCGCCTTCATCCACCCGGTGATCCGCCGTTACCGCGGCGCGGAACTGGTCGCCGAGCAGCACCTGCTTGAGGACCTGCTGGCCGAGTGGCGACGCCCGGACCGCCACGTCGACCCCCTTGTCGAATTCCTGACCACTGACCTCACCAGCGGATCATGACCTCGTCGAGGGGTTTGCGGGTGAGGTCGGGCACCTGGGCGTCCGGGGCGGGATACCCGACGGGCATCACCACGTACGGGCGCTCCTCCGGTGGGCGCTCGCACACCTCGTTGAGGAACCGCATCGGACTGGGCGTGTGGGTCAGGGTGACCAGGCCGGCGTGGTGCAGCGCGGTGATCAGCAGGCCGACGGCGATGCCCACGGACTCCTTGACGTAGTAGGGCTTCGGGCTGTTCGGCCCCTGGTGCACCTCGAAGACGACGATGACGGCGGGTGCGGTCTCCAGGAACGGCTTCCGCCAGTCGGTGCCGAGCCTGGCGATCGCACCCAGCCACTCCGCCGAGGCGCGGCGGTCGTAGAAGGCGCGTTCCTCGGCCTCCGCCGCCTCGCGCAGCCGGCGTTTGCGTGCCGGGTCGGTAAGCACCACGAACCGCCACGGCTGCACGTTCGCACCACTGGGCGCTGTCGACGCGGCCCGGATGGCGGCCTCGATCACCCCGTCGGGAATCGGGTCGCCGGCGAAGTCACGCACGGAACGGCGTAACGCCATCCGTTCGGCGAACGCCTCGGCGTCGCGCACCATGTCCGCCGGGGGCCTCCGGTCGTGCTGGATGGCGACAGTGGACAGAAGATCTGCGTCATTCACCTGGGACCTCCCTGATCCGGTGCACCGGTCTCCACGGGAGGGAACGCCTGCCGCGACATCCGGTTCCTCAAGCATTTCCGGGGTCGGGCGGCTTGTCGTTACGCCGTTGTGCTTTCTTCGTATCTGGGCCGGTCGGACGCCGTCCGGGCGGTGATCTCGTCGACCACATCGGTCAGACGCCCACGTCGCGCCGCGGCGGCCCGCTGCCGGGTGGCCCCGTCGCCGTTCGCGGCGAGCCACCCCAGCCAGGACTCCACAGGATCCCGGTCGCCCGCGGCGTCAAGCGCCGGCCGGGCCAGCGCCACAAGCCGCTTGGCGAGAGCCGCCGCGGGCAGCAGCCGGCCCGTGATCACGTCGACGCCGTGCCCGCCCATCCCGTCGCGGGCCGCCCGCCAGTACGCGAGCCGCATCAGCTCAGCGGTCGGCTGCGGCCCCTCGTCACCGGCGTCGACGGCCTCCCCGGCGACGACCGCCAGAGCCCGCACCAGGGCCGCCAGCGCCGCCGACTCCACGGCGGTCAGGGGTACGTCGGCCACCCGTACCTCGAGGGTCGGGTGGTTGATCGACAGGCGGAGGTCCCAGAAGATCGTGCCGTGGTCGACAAGGGCGCCCGCATCCAGGAGCATCGCCACGTGGTCGTCGTACTGCCGCGCCGACCGCAGGAACGGCGGCGGACCGGCCACCGGCCAGCGCCCCCACGTGACGGTGCGCCAACTCGCGTACCCGGTGTCGCGCTCGGCCCAGTAGGGCGAGTTGGCGGTGAGGGCGACGAACACCGGCAGGTGCTGGCGCAGATGGTTGCCGATCAGCACGGCGCGGTCCCGGTCGGGCTCCTCCACGTGGACGTGGACGGCGCAGATTGCCAGCTCGTCGTGCAGCCCACGGAAGGTTGCGGTGCCCCGGTCCTGGCGGGGCCCCTCGGTGATGGGCGGCGGTACGGCACACCCGAGCACCGGTGAGCCGCTGGCGATCACCCGCAGACCCGCCGACCGGGCCGCCGCCTGGACGGCGGCGCGACCCTCGACCAACTGCGCGCGGAGATCGTCCACGCTGCGGCACGGGTCGGTGCGGGTCTCCACCTGGAACTTGGTGATCTCACCACCGACCCGGGCACCGAGCGCCGGGCGCGCCCTGTCGACCACAGTCGCCGCCTCCGGCACTACCGCACCCCGCGCGGCGTCGACGACGAGGAACTCCTCCTCGACGCCGAGCAGGGGAACCGACGATGCAGAGCGCTGTTGCGTAGTCATACCGACGCCGACCCCTCGCTGCCGGACGTTCGCCGGCGTTGAGGAGGTTACTGGATGTCATCGATGGGTTGCGATCCGAAGCGCTCCATCGTGGACAGCGCGTCGACGAGCCCGGCCAGGAGCGCCGTCCGCTCGGGCATCCGGTCGAGGCAGACGTACTCGTCGGCGGCGTGCGCACCGCCTCCCACCGCGCCCAGGCCGTCCAGTGTCGGCACGCCCAGCGCGGCGGTGAAGTTGCCGTCGGACGCGCCGGCGGCGGACGCGCCAACCAGCCGCGGAATGCCGAGCTGACCCGCGATCGACTGAGCCAGCTCCAGAAGCGGCCGCGCGAGCTCGGGCGACATGGGGTACCTGTTGATCCCGCCCTGCACCGCAAGCGTCGCCTCGGGCAGGAACGGCACCAACCCACGGATCGCATGATCGACGCGCTCGAGTTCGTCAGCGGTCCAGGCTCGCACGTCGACGGCCAGGCTGGCACGCTCGGGCACCGTGTTGGTCGTCGTGCCCGCCGACAGCAGCGTCGGCGTGACCGAGGTGCCGCCGCTGTCCGCCGCGCCGAGCGACCTCAACGTGAGAACCTGATGGGCGACCTCGACAGTTGCGTTGACCCCGCGCTGCGGCTCGACGCCGGCGTGCGCGGCGCGACCCGAGACGGTGAGCCGGTACACCGACCCGCCCTTGCGAGCCACCTTCACGTGCCCCTCCGGGGTGGCCGCCTCGCAGACGAGGACGGCACCCGAGCGCCGAGCCTCACGCTCGATCAACGGTCTCGATGTGACGGAGCCGCTCTCCTCGTCACAGGTGAGCAGCACACCGACAGCCGAGGTGTCCTCAAGCAGGTGCAGCGCCGTGAACATCTGCACGATCCCGGCCTTCATGTCACACACACCAGGTCCCGTCGCGACGTCCCCGCGTACGGTGAACGGCCTCGACCGGACCGTGCCGGCCGGAAAGACCGTGTCGAAATGACCCAGGAGCAGCACACGCTGGTCGGCGGCCGGCCACAGCAGGTGCGGCAGGCCATCGACGACGACCCGGCGGGCGGGTCGGCCGAGCACCTCCTCGCCCCAGCGGGCGAGCAGGTCGGCGCAGGATCCCAGTTGGGGCAACGAGCCTGGCGGCGACTCGCACGAGACGAGCGCGTCCAGTCTGTCGACCATGTCGGTTCGGAGCTTCTCGGCGGTGTCAAGCAGACGGAGTGGGTGCTCCATCGTTCCCTCCAACCGCACGACCGGCGGCCTGGCCGGGCGTGCCCATCGACAATCGCAGGAGGCCCGGGGTGCGGTCACCCTTGTCTTTGCTCAGCTGAACGGCGTCTGGCGACCACGTCTGTCGGACACCGCGTCCGCCACTTTCCCGACAGCGTCCGGGGCCGCAGGGGCGTACCGTTCGCGGTCGAGCGTAGGGAGGGGCAGGAATGAGCCACCTGCAACAGGCCGAGCAGTCGCCGGACACCGAGCGGATCTTCGATGCCGACACGAGGGCGATGGGCTACCTGCCCAACTACACGAGGTTGTTCGCCCACAGCCCGGCCGTGTACCTGGCCTGGCAGCAGCTCAACGGTGCGGTGAAGGCCGAGATGGAGCTGCGCCGCTACGAGTTGGCGACCCTCGCCGCGGCACGGGCCCTGAAGTCCTCCTACTGCGGACTGGCGCACGGGAAGCTCATGCGGGACAAGCTCTTCGACGCATCGACTGTCGCCGCCATCGCGACGGAGCACGGCAGCGCCGACCTCTCCGCGCAGGAGGTCGCAGTCGTCACGTTCGCCGGGAAGGTCGCGACCGATGCGAACTCCGTCGGCGCGGCAGACATCGCTGTCCTACGCGATCACGGCCTCGATGACACGGAGATCTTCCGCGTGATCCTCGCCGTTGGTGCCAGATGCTTCTTCAGCACCGTCCTCAGCGCCGCCGGGGCAGAACCCGACCCGCAGTACAACGACAGCCTCGACGAAGACCTACGGCGGGCGTTGAGCTTCGGCGGCTAGAGCCAGGCCGACGAGTGGCCCGGATCAACGATGCTGTGTAGCGCTTCGCGGCAGGGTCGGAGGATGCTCAGCGTTCGAAGAACTCGGTCAACGCCGGCGCGAGGACGTCGTCGGGGACCCCGTGCCATTCACCGGGCAGGCTTCGGTGAAAACTGTTGGGCATCGCCTTCGCGATGGTGGCGGTCATGCCGGTGAGGTCGTCGCCGCTCGCTTCGCTGCCCAGGACGAGAGTCGGCACGCTCACCGACGCCAGGAGTTGGAGCGACGTGGCCTCGCTGACCATGCAGTCGTAGACGAGGGTGTGCGCGACCGCCTCCATCGCGGACCAGGACTGACTCCCGCGCATCCCGGCGATGACCTCGTCGGGCACGCCGACGCCGGTCAGGAAGTGCTCCACCGCAGCCGCACGCTGCTCTGCCGCTATCAGTCCAGCGAGTGCGGCGGTGAAGGCTGCCTGCGCCGATCTGTCCTCGGTGGCCTCGATCGGCGGCTCGAGAAGCGCCAGCTTGGGAATCGCGAGTCCGCTCGCGGCGGCGTGCAGGGCGACCAGGCCGCCAGACGAGAAACCATAGAGGAATGCCTCGCCGCCGGCGTCGTCGATGAGCGCGGCGAGGTCGTCGACCTCGCGCTCGACGGCGTACGGCTGGGTGTCTGTGCTGTCTCCCCGGCCGCGGCGGTCGTAGTGGTAGACGGTGAAGTTGGTAGCGAGCAGGTCGATCAGCCCGCCGAACGAGCTGAGCCCGCGGTAGTGCCCGGCGGCGTCCACAAGAATGAGGGCGGGCCCGCTGCCGGTCTGCTCGTAGGCGATCGAGGTGCCGTCCCTGGACGTCGCAGTCCTGCTGGTCGTTGGCTTCGTCATCGCCACTGACGTTACCCCTCAACGATGGGTGTCCGGCTGATCAGCCCTTGGTGTCTCGTCGGTAAACGAGTTCGTTGATCCAGCGGGCGGCCTCCTCTTGCGCGGCGAGCATGCTCTGGCGGGCCTCGGCCATCTCGTCGTCGGTGTCCCTGTCGGGGTTCTCGCTCAGGATCGTCACCCACCTGCGACTCAACTCCTCGGCGTACGTCGCTTTGCGGAGCTGCTCGTCGAACTGGTACTCCAGCTTCACCATCCGGTCGACGTGCGGTTGGAGTGCCGGCATGATCCGCTCGTCGAGGCGTACTGCGGCGTCGGGTCGGCAGGTGATGAGGACGTCGCCACGCCGGTAGGACCACTCCGGATCTTCGGCGAGCGCCCGCTGCAACGCCACCTCCAGGTCCGCTGCCCGGTGCGGTGGTAGGTCTCGGGCGGCGTCGGAGGCGAGCCGGGTCAACCGCTGGACGGCGTTGGGCTGGAAATACTGCACGTACCAACTCAGCACCTCGGCCCGCAGACTCGCCGGCGAAGACCAGGCGAACGTGGCGCGGATGTAGAACGAGTACACGTAGCCGCGCGCGGGAACCGGAATCAGCCGGGGCGCGTCGCGCTGTTCGACGAGCGGGCCGGACGGCGACGGTCCGGCTCCGGCACCGACGGGTGCCTCGTCCTGGAGCGCGGCGACCAGCCGGTCCCAGCTCCGCGCCCACCAGCGCCACGCGCCGACGCTCACGTTCCGCGTGATGGTCAGCCCACGGATGCCGCGCTGCCGCCACTGGTCCGCAGGCCGCGGCCTCCCGTCGGGAGCGTCCGTCATGGCACCCCTTATGGTCACGGATCCGCATTTCACGCTAACAACCCGTGACCGATATGCCCGTAGCCACGCCCGGAGTTCACCGAGCATTGTGGAGGCGTTGAGGCACGAAGGGGTATCGCCGCGAGCTGTCAGCGGTGAGACTGATTCCGATCCGACAGTGACGCGGATCGATGCATCGGATGGTCTGGAGGCAGCCTGTGTCCACCCTCGTGTCCCCGCCGGCCACGCTCGGCGCGATCCGCCGGCGTACCACCACCCTCGCCCTTCTCCTCGCCATGGTCGCCGCCGCGCTTGTCGGCCCGTCCGTGGTGGCCCCCCGGATGGTCGACTCCGCCTCGGCAGCGGTCTACAGCTCCTGCACCATGAGCCGCTGCGCGGATGCCCGCGCCGCCCGTTCGGGCTGGTCGGCCAAGGGTTTCCCGACCAGTCGCGGCTGGTATTCCTGGAGCGGCGGCAAATCGAACTTCGCCGGCGGCCAGTTCTACAACTACGAGGGTCAACTGCCCAAGAACGCCACCTACCACGAGTACGACGTCTACCCGCGCACCCAGGGCGCCGCCCGCGACGCGTACCGGATCGTCGTGAACCGCAGCACCGGCGTCACCTGGTTCTCGCCGAACCACTACACCGACTTCTACCGGCTCTGACCAACGCCGGTGCCGGCCGCCCACCGGCCGGCACCGGTGGTCGAGCCAGATCAGGGGGTACGCGATGGTCGACCAGAACGGTGGCCCGCCCGAGTGGCTGACCGTGTGCCGGACGGGGACGCCGACCGTGCCCGGAGCTTCGGTGCTGGCCGGCGCGGCGAGCCGGACCCGACCGGCGCTCTTCGCCGCCCTGGCCGCGGCGCTGGCCCTGCCGGCGCACCTGGGAAGCACCTGGGACGCCCTCGCCGACGTGCTGCGGGACCGGCTGGACGCCGGCCCGCTCACACTGATCGTCGATGACGCCGGCCAACTGCTCGCCGACGAGCCCGCCGGTCAGTACGCCCTCCTGCTCTCCGTGCTGGGCAACCTGGCCGCCACCGCCGCGCACCCGCTACGCGTCTTCCTGCGCCACGCCTCGCCCTCCTGAACGCTGCCGCTGTCAGCGCGGACCACGAGTCGACCCAGGATCCCGTGCCGCCGCGAACGGAGAGGTCCCGCGCACGCGCCCCGCGGCTACGTGCAGGTTGTCGCACCGATGACCGCAGTGTCGCCTCGACCCACTGCCATGTCGACCCACTGCCATGTCGACCCACTGCGATGTCGCCCGATGCCGATCGGCTGACCAGATTCGCGTCATCGCCGCCTGGCGTGCGCCACCGGGGATTCCGCGACCAGCGGTCCTCCCGGGTTCGGACGGGGGGCGTGCGTCGCCCCACGGAGCGTGAGGGTGCTAGGTGCACATGCTCCGGTGAGCTTGATGACTCTGGGGCATCAAGATGACTGTGTGGTATCAAGCTCAACAGCGACCTCGGCCCCAGCGCGTTGACCAGCACGCCGCGTCGGTCCGTTGGCACGCCGCGTGGTTGGGCACGCCGTGTCGGTCGGTTCGGCACGTCGCGTGGTTCGGCACGCCGCGGTGACCGGCGTCGCGTTTGGTAGTGCGCTACGACGACCGGCACTGCGTTGGTAGTGCGGTGCGACGACCGGCACTGCGTTGGTAGTGCGGTGCGACGACCGGTGCTGCGTTCTTGTGCGACGTGTCGACCGGTGCTGCGCTGCTGACGTGCGGCGCTGCGGTGGCCGGTGGCCGGTGGCCGGTGGCCGGGGCGAGCCGGCAGTCGCTGTGCGGATGCTCAGTTCCCGACACTCGGGGCCGCCCGCGTGTGCGGTGACGGTGGCGGTGACGGTCGGGTGACGGCCGCTTCGCGATTGTCGTGCCCAGCCGGGCGGTGCGCCCTGGCACGGGCAGTGGGGAGAACGGTGCGGTGGACTTCGTCGACGGGGTGCTTGTGCGGTTGGCCGATCCGGGCACCCGCGCCGCCGTCTTCGACGACGAGTCGCTTGCCCACCTGGTCGAGGCCGGGTACGACACGGAGGCGATGCCTGTCGCGCCTCCGTACTCGGCGGTGTTCGACGAGTTGACGCTCGGTTTCGCCGCCGCTCCGGTGACCCTGGCCGAGGGGGAGTGGCTGGGCTCCGGCGGCACCGCGCGTACCGAGCTGCGGGTCCGGCTGCACGGCCTCGGCGGGTCGGCGCTGCGCATCGACGCGCTGTGGCGGGGCAGCCTGGTGGTACGTACCAGTGTGGCCCGGGACCGGGTCGAGGACCTCGACGTGGCGGTGCCCGCCTTCGACGTCGACCCGCAGATCGTCGCCGACCTGGGCGCGCTGCCAACCGACCCGGCGGTGCTGGAGACCGAGCGTCGTACCCGGCTGGTGGCCCGGCTGCGGGACGGCCTGCACCAGCCGGCCGCGTTCACCGACGCGCACCTCGACCGACTGCTCGCCGGTGTGGGGGCCGCGACGGCCGGCGACCTGGTGACACGGATGCGCGGGCAGGTCGCCGGTGCCACGGTGAAGCTGCGGTACGCGGCCCCGCCGGCCGCTCCGCCCACCCCGCGGCACCTGCCGTTCGCCGCCGCCGTACTGATCCGCGACAGGGGTTTCTCCCTTGCCGACCTGCTCGTCGAAACCCGGCTCGTGCGGGCCCGCGCCGAGGAGTTGGGGCTGGACGTGCCGGCACCGGATGACGTCCGACGCCGGCACCGGGTGGTCGCCGTCTGGGTGGTGCCCATCGAGACGTTCGACGACGACGGCTGGCCCGGCGGCGACACCGGCACCGACGCGCAGAAGCGCGCCGCCCGGTTCGCCCGCGCCGGCCAGTGGCTGGCCCGCAGCGGCATCGGGCTCGCCGCCGTGACGACCTGAGACGCCCGCGCACCGACCACGGCGGCCCGGAAGCCGCGCACCGACCACGGCGGCCAGGAGCCGCCCATCGACCACAGCGGCCGAGGCCGCCTACCGACCACAGCAGCAACTCCGTCCGGGAGGACCCGTGGCACCGACAGCAGCATTCCCGTTCATCGAGGTCCGGATCGTGCCGCCACCGGCGCCACTGGCCCAGCGCTCACCGGGTGTCATCGCCGTGGTCGGCAAGGCGCCGTCCACCGCCGACGGTGGCTCGGCGCCGGCGAACACGCCGGTCCGGATCGAGACCCTCGACGACGCGGTCACCAACTTCGCCCGCCGGCAGGCCGGCAACGTCGTCCGCAACGCCCTCTACAACTCGCTGGAGTTGGCGTTCCTCCAGGATCCGCGCCCGGCCAAGGTGTACGGGGTCAAGGTGTCCGGCGACGACTACGCCGCAGCCCTCGGCGCGCTGGAGGCCGCCGACGACGTGACGATGGTGTCGCTGGCCAACGAGACGAGTGTCGGCAACCCGGCCGGTGCAGGGGCGCCCACCGGCCTGCACGCCCTCAAGGCGCACGTGGAGACGATGTCCGCGGCCGGCCAGCGGCGGATCGGTTTCGCCATGGTCAACCCGGCGACCGAGAAGGTGCCCACCTACGTCGCCGACATCACCACGGCCGCGAACCCGCTCAAGAGCAGCACCAGCCGGATGGTGATGATCGCGGCCCGGGGCGCGGACGGGGACGCGGCCACCGCCGCGATGGCGGCAGTGGCCGGGCTGCCGGTGCACCACAGCATCGTGCTGAAGAAGATCCGTGGCGTGGCCATCCCGGTGGCCAAGCAGTACAGCCCAGCCGAGATCAAGGGCCTGTCCGAGGCGAACCTCACGCCCATCATCGATCCGACCCTGATCAGCGGGGAGAGCCTGCACTTCGCCGACGGGCGGCTGTTCACCACCGACGCGAGCCTGCTGCACGTCGACCTGGTCCGCACCCTCGACCAGATCGAGTTCATGCTCCGCGCGGGCCTGATCGGCCTGGTGGGCGACGCGCGGATCACCAAGCCGGGGATGACGCTGCTGAAGACCCAGGTCGACGGCATCCTCGGACCCCTCAAGCGGCAGGCGGTGATCGACGACTACCGCATTGAGATTCCGGTGCTGGACATCCTCAGCATCCCGGAGGTCGCCCGTACCGCCACCGACACCTCGATCGTCACCGCCGCCCGGGCCGACCGCACTGTCGACCTGGTCGTCACCGTCACGTACGGCCCGGCCGTGAGCCGCCTGCTGGTCACGCTCGTGGCCAAGTTCTGACCCGGAGGAACCAGACCATGGAGTGGAAGACCCGCCTCGCGGTGCAGTACACAAAGGGCACCGAGACGGTGCTGATCAGCCCGATCGACTCGTTCAGCCCGTCGTTCTCGCTCAACGTCGAGGCGTTGCACTCGTGCGAGGTGACCCACCTGGGCGTCATCCACGCGCCGGTGTCGATGAACTTCACGATGACCGTCAAGGCGATCGGGGACGTCGCCGGTCGGCTCACCAAACTGGCCCTCGACGGCGACCTGTTCGACATCGCGCTGCTGGAGCACACCGGCGACGACTGGGCGTTCTCATCCTTCGTGTTGCAGGACTGCCTGATCACCAGTGCGACGCCGACCACCGCCACGATCTCCGGCGCACCGGCGGCGACGTTCAGCGGCTTCAGCCTGGCCGCCACCGTCGACCCGAAGACCGGCGACCAGTCCGTGCTGCCCTGACGCGTGACCGACCGACAGTCGACGACAGCCCGCCCACGATCAACCGGAGGTAGCAGATGGCGACCGGTGCTGGCCGTGCCGCCCGGGTCACCCGTACCGGGCTGGCCCTGGTGCACGCGGGTGAGCTGGTGTTGCCGGCGGCCGGTAGCGAGGCCGAGGCCGAGCAGGTCGCCGAGGACGATCGCGCTGTCATCGCGTACCACTTCCCGGTGGAGATCGAGGTGGTAGCGGCCGGCGGCGCGGTCGACGTCGACGCCCTCGCCGACCTCGCGCTGGCCCGGCTCGCCGAGCACCTGGACGGGCGGTCCTGACGGTGGCCATCTCGGTGCACGTGCCGGTGCGGATCCGGCTGGACGCCGGCTCGGTGACCGGGCGGCCGGAGGCGGTGACCGATGCGCTCGGCGCAGCCCTGGCGCGGGCTCTGGAACGCTCCCGCCGTGAGGTGGTCGCGCCCCGCGGCGGCTACCTGGAGGTACGCGCCTCAGCGCCGGAGTTCCGCTGGACCGGCGCGGGCTGCGAAGGGGTGGCCTCGGAGGACCGGCGTGCCTTCGAAGCCCGGCTCCGTCGGCGCATGGACGAGGTGGTGGCTGCCGCTCGTCTGGACCCGGGGCTGCCGGCCGGTGTGGCGGCGCCGCTGAGCCGGCCGGCGGTCGAGCTGTTCGATCCGCAGCGGTTGCGCAGCATGCTGGCCGTCTACCGGGTGCCCTCCTACGACGACGGTGGTGACGCGGCCGAGGTGCCGGTGGACGGCGATGCGCCACCGCCGGTGCGCTACGAGTGGAACCTGCGACCTGTCACCCACCTGGCCGGTCATTTCGCCGAGCTGGCCCGCGAGGCGGTCCGGCAGCACGGTGGCCTGCCGTCGGGCAGCGCGCAGGGCATCATCGCCCGGGTCACCGACCTGGAGGGACGGCAGGTGTGGCTGGTCATGGTGACCACCACCCCGCTGTCGTTCTTCACCTTCGACCGGTTCGGGGAAACGGTCTTCCGGGCCACACCGCAGCCGCACTTCGAGATCGAGGCGCGTACGCCCAGCCCGCAGCCGGGCACCGTCGATCGTCGACTGGTGTCCGACCGGGCCGCGTTGGTGGCGATGGTGGACGAGGAGATCGGCGCCGACATCCGGTCCCGGCTGCGCAGCGGCCAGCCGCGGGGCGAGACCACCACCGCCGAGGAGTACGCGGCGCAGATCGAGCGGGCCGTGGAGCTGGAGGTGAACCGCCGCGTCGACGACATCCTCGGATCGCTGGGTGGCGCGGCACCGACCAGCCTGATCGTCGTCCAGGTGGGTGGTACGTCGCTGCTGCTTGTCGGTACCGAGGCCACCGACTCGACGCTGCACTGGACCGGGCGGGCGAACCTGCTGCCGATCAGCGTGGAGCAGCATCCGACAACGCCTGTCGACCCGAAGGCGCCACCCGGCGGAGGCACCAGCACGGGCACTGCCAATGGCAATGGCAATGGCAATGGCGCGGGCGCTGGCGCGAGTACGGGGACAGGCACCGGCACGGGCACCGGCGGCGCGGGCGACGGAACGGCCACGGGCGCGGGGACCGGGGGAGGTACCGGCGACGGCGCTACGTCACGTGGCGGATTCGTCTTCGACCCGAGCGCCCCGTCCGGGCCACCCCGTGCCAACGCGAGCCGATTCCCGCTTGTCACCGGCGGGCGGGCGGAGATCCCCGCGTGCGGGTCGCTCAACGGCGAACCCGACCTCGACGCGCTCGGCGCGGACGCCGACGAGCTGCGCCGGCTGATGGACGACATCGCGTTCCGGCTCCAGATGAACCAGCCCTGCCGCTACCCGGCGACGTTCTGCCTCCAGGCCGCCGCGGTGCTGCGCGCCCGCGCCGCCGCGATCGGTGTGATGGTCGGCGCGGCGGAGCGGGAGGGATTCAGCCGGCCCGTCCCGGAGGGCACCGGTCGGCTCGGACCGCTGGACTTCCGGCCGGTCGCCTCGCCCGCCATCCAGTTCCTGCGCCACCTCGCCGGTGTGGTGCCCCGGCTGGACCACCTCGCCCGGCGTGTCATGGCTGTCTACGGCAAGCCGGAGCACTGGGCCAGGATCCGCAGCGCCGCGTTCGAGCACCCGGCAGCGTGGGACCTGCACTTCCTGTACGCGTTCACACCGGCCGTGAAGGACGCCGTCGGGACGATCTTCGTGATCGGCAACAAAGCAATGCTTGTGCAGTTGCTGCTCAGCTCCCGGCAGGGTATCCAGGCCCGGATCACCAGCTTCCCGGACTACGCGCCGATCTTCGAGCGGCTGATCGTCTCCCAGCTCACCGACTACGTCGAGTTGCAGGGCCTACGGGACCGGCTGCGCCGGCACGAGACGGCCCGCAGCGTCCACACCCACACCAGCGTCGGAGGTGAGGCGCTCGCCACCGCGAGCATGGTGAACCCGTCCACCGCCTGGTTCGGGGCGGCGCACTCGCTCTCCGGCGCGTTCCTCGCCGCCGAGGCCGCCTTCACCAGCCCCGGGGCAGCCGGCGAGATCGTCGAGCGCGACGGCGTGGCCCGGATCCGGGACTCCCACGGGGTGCTGTGGACCGTCGCCGACATCGAACAGGCGATGGTCATCCAGCGCGGCGAGGCCGAGGGCATCGACCCGCTGGTCAAGCAGATCGCCGACCTGCCCGACGTGCTTGCCCGCTTCGCCGGTGACCGCAGTGCCATTCGCGACGAGCTGTGGCGGGTGCTCCAGGACATGCGGAGCAACAACGACGAGATGCTCGACCGCGCCCGGGGAGACGCCGGGTTCGCGTTCCGGTCCAGCCGGATCAGCGAACACATCCCGTCGGCCACCATCCCGGGTGGCCGGTACGCCCTACAGGGCATCCACCTCGTCACCCACCAGCAGCTCGGCGAGTTCTTCGGAGGCAGCAGCTACTACACCCTCGGCGTCGACGACCTGTTCAGCAGCGAGTTGGGCCGGCAGGCGCTGTCGGCGTTCGCGCTGACCATCGGCATCATCGCCCTGTCGGTGCTCTGCCCACCGCTGGGCTTCGCCGTCGGGGTGGCGGTGGCCGTGGGCGACGTGGTCCACGCCCACCGGCGCGAGCGGCTGTACGAGGCGCTCATCGACCCGGAGCTGGTGCTCACCCGCGCCGAGGTGGAGGTGGAGCTTTTCGCGGCGTACCTCGGTCTGGCGCTGTCCCTGATCCCGGAGGTCGGCACCATCGGCGGCGCGGCCATGCGCGGCGGCCGGGTCGCCCTGCGGTACGGGCTCCGGGCAGGCGTACGGGCCGGTACCCGGTACGTGGCGCGCCGGGTCGCCCGGCAGGTCATCGAGGCGGCCTCCCGCGACCTGTTGCAGGCGTTCATCACCGAGATCCTGCTCAACGAGGTGCTGGAACGCGTCGTGCAGAAGCTCATGGAGCCGGTGCTGGCGTACGTGGAGCGGGAGGCGATGCTGCGCAGCGCGGTCGGCGGTCCGGAGGGCGCCCGGTTCCTCCTCATGGTGCTCGACTCCCAGTCCGCCGCCGGTCCACGCGCCCCGGTGGTGCGGCCGTGACCCCGCCCCGCCGGTTCCGCGCCGGCCGCTTCCTGGACTCCACGGCGGTGCACGCCGCCGCCGCCGCGAACCCCCGTCTGCGCCGGTTCATGCGTACGGTGGCCGGGCACAGCGAGGGCGGCGAGGTGCGGTCCCGTCAGCTGCTGGAGCACCTCATCCGCCGCATCGTCGACGACGTCGGTGACCTGCACCTGGGCAACGCGGTGAGCAGGCTGGAGCGGATCGCCGTGCTGCGGGAGAACATCGCCGCGATCCTCGACCACGTGCTCGAAGGCCGCCCCCTGCCCGAGGGCACACGGGTGACCGCGTTGGGGGAGTACTTCGACCAGCTCCGAACGGAGATGCGCGAGCTGAGCCGACCGCGCGACGGGATCGTGGGTGACGCGCCGCTGCGGCTCGCCGACGACGCCGCCGCGTACGCCGAGTCGTTGCTGCGGGATTTCGAGGCCGGCGGCGGTCGGCACAGCGAGCCGGCGGCCGTGGTGGGCGACGCGTTCCGGGCCATGCCAACGGACCGGCAGGCGGCCGTGCGCCGCGCTGCCGAGTTGGAGCCGCAGGCGCTGTGGCGGGCGGTGGCCAGCGAGACCGAGAGCGGTAAGCGGGCCGCCGTCGCGGACCTGGAGACCCGGCTCGGCGGCCGGCTCACCCCCGACGAGATGGCCCGGCTGCGTGCCGCCGTCGACGACCTCGGCCGGGCCCGCTCGCGGGGCTTGCAGATGAACCAGGTGCGGCTGGCCGAGATCCTGGCCCGCATCGCCGACCCGGAGTTGCGGGCGGTGGTGGCCAGCGGCGACGTGTGGCTCACCCAGCAACTCGCCGCGCACAACCCGGAGGCGCTGGCCACCCTGTGGCGGCGCTTCCGGGAGCGGGGCGGACGCGCCGACGACGGCCCCGGCTTCCGCGCCTACCTGCGCCACGACATGGTCACCTACGGCCGGGGCGTACTTGGCGAATACACGGCGGCGTTCTCACTGAGCAGCATCAAGACGTTCCTCAAGGGGCCGGACGCCAACGTCAAGGTCGCCGGCACCGACCTCGTCGGTATCGGCCGCGACGGCTGGGTGTGGCTGATCGACGACAAGTCGCACCGCGCGACAAGCGTCAGCGACGTCAGCGCGCTCACCGACAACCTCCCCACCAACCTGCGCCGCGACGCCGCAGATTTCCGCGAGGCCATCGCACAGCTGCAACGCGACGATCCGGGCTTCACCCCCAACCGGCAGATCGTCGACGCGATCGGCCGGATGGAGGACGCCGCCGCCGAGATCGACCGGATCAACAGGCGCGGCTCCGCGGCCACCCGGCCGGCGCGGATCAGCGCGGCGCTGACGGAGCGCCGGCTGCGACTGCGGGTCACCAGCGCCGCCGGCGAGGTCCGCGAGATCACTCAGGCGCTGCGCGACCTGGGTCTGACCGTCAGCCGCACCGGTACGCCGGTGCCGCTGCCACCCACCGGAGGTCGCTGAGCATGGCCATCACCAGCAGCTTCATACGGTACGGCACGGTGCCGTCGGCGATCATCAGCGACGGTGTGCTGCCCATCCCGCTGTGGGCTGTCACCGCGATCTCCCTCGCGCAGACGTACCACCTGCCGCCGATCGGCTCCACCGCGCACAAGGCGATCGTGGCCACCCACGACGACACCATCACGCTGACCGGGGTGCTCGTCGGCGCGGAACGGTACGCCTGGAAGTTCGCCCTGGAGACGATGGCCGAGGCGAGCAAACGCGGCACCGCCCTCGCTGCGTACTCCGGCGGGAAGTTCGGCGGGCTCATCCTCGTCACGTCGATGACCATCCGCACCGACATGCAGGTGCAGTCGCTGACCTTCAGCGCCTCGGCGGCCCGCCGCGACGTCCTGGACACCACCATCACCCTCGTCCACGTGCCCCGTCCCAGCCTGCTCGGCAAGCTGCTCGACGTGGCGAGCATCGGAGTCGGCGCGCTCGCCGACGGGTTGGGGAACTGACATGCCACCGTTCCCGATCGACCGTTACCTGCTGCCGGAGACACCCATCGAGGTGCCCGACGGGTTCACCGAGGTCCGGCAGAGCCTCACCGCCGGCCTGCCGCACCGCGTCGAACTGGGCGCGGGTGTCCACGCCGTGCTGATCCTGCCCACCGGCCTGGCCCGGCAGTGGCTGGACACCGACCCCCTGGCGGTGGTCAGCAGCTCCGCCGACGACCTGGCGCCCCGGCCCGCACCGCAGGCCACAGCCCCGGCCCCGGCGCTTGTCGGCCGGGTGCCGCTGCGCCTTGTCGTCCGCCAGGGCACCCGGATCCTCGGCTCGGTGCCACTTGCCACCGGCCTGCGCCGGGTCTGCCCCGACGCCGGCCGCACCACCGACGCCAACCCGTCGGCAGCCGTGGAGGTGCTGGTGCTGGCCTGGCTGCTGCACGCCGGCACGGTACGCGGCTCCGGCGACTACGGCTCGACCCTGACGCTTGCCTGGCGGCCCGCCGACCGGGCCGTGGACCAGTTCGGACCGCCGCCGATAAACGAGTTCGTCTGGCGTCGCCGCCCACCCGCGCAGCGCGTCGAATCCGAACTCGGCCCCGGCCGGCTGCGCTACCGCTACCTGCTCGACAAGAAGATGCGGAGGGTCCTGCGGTGACACTCACGCCGTTCCAGACCGGCCAGGTACGCCAGGGGGCGGTCGGCAACGACGCCGGCTGGACCCTCACCTTCCACCGGGAGACCCCGACCGGGCTCAGCCAGGACGCCACCCTCACAGTGTCCAGCGCCGACTACTACGCGGCCATCGACGCGGCGCTGCCCGACGGGCTGGGCCCCGGCGCGTACACGATCACCGTGCAGGGGCTGATCGACGAGCACTTCGCCGCGCTGCGCACCGCCGAGGGGCAGCCGCCGCTGGTGGCGAAGCTGCACCTGTACTGGCGGGACGCCAACACCTCCGTTGGCGCGTTCTTCACCAACCTGGTCGGCGTCAACGCCGGCCCGTCACCGGCCGAGCTGACCCAGGCGCTTGTCGCCGTCCTGCGCGTGACAAAGGTGCGCCGGCTCACCGGCGAGCGGACGTACGACACCGAGCTGACCCTCGTCGAGCAGGCGTACGCCCGGCTCGGGCAGCGGGTCGCCGAACGGTTCGAGGCGGCGAACTTCACCGCCGCCGTCCGGGCCATCGCCGAGCGGACCCGGGTGGACATCGCCACCTGGGGTGCCAACCCGGACGGCACGATGACCCGGGGCGCCGGCGAGGCGGCCGGCGACGAGCGTGTCGCCTTCGGCGCCGGGCTGCTCTACCGGGCCGCGCTGGACCGGCTCGGTGGCGCGTTGCAGCAGTCGCTGAACGCGTACGGGCGGGGGATGCTGCTGATCCGCGACGGGACAGTGCACATCGGCAAGCGCCCCATCCCGTACCCCGAGGGCGAGCCGAAACCGCTCACCCTCGCCACCGGGCTGCTGGAGTGCACCGAGAACGGCAGCCAGGACACCGACCCGTACGCGGCCACCGAGGCCGGGGGCACCGCGCCGCCGCGCCGCCGGGCGTGGACGTTGACCCTCAAGGGCCGTCCCGACCTGAAGCCCGGCGACCTGGTGCTCTTCGACCCGCCTGCGGTGGACGAGGCCACCACGCTGGGCAGCGTCGGCGCGGCGTTGCTCGGCTCGTTCGCGGCACCGTTCGCCCCGTCGACCGGTGAGCTGGGCGCGGGAGCGAAGCTGCTCTACCTCAGCGCGGCGCGGCACACCCTGTCGCGTACCGCCGGGTTCGTCACCGTCGTGCAGGGCGTGGAGGTCTCCTCGCCCGCGCAGGCCTGGGACACCTGGAGCGACGCCTCGGGCGTGGCGGCCGCCGAGCCGGCGGGCCCGGCGTCGTCGCCGGGGGTGGCCGCCGCGGAGGCGGTGCGCCGGGCCGCCCGCGCGGCCCGCGGCGAGACGCGCGGGTTGGAGATCGGCGAGGTACGCGCGGCGGCCACAAACGCCAGCGGCGCTGTCGAGCCGCCCGCGCAGACCGAGACGGTGTGGGAGGGGCTGGTCCGCTCCGACGGACGGCCCAACGGTGCCCGCCGCCTGCCGGTACGCCGGCAGGAACCCGCGCCGCTGCCCGGGGTGACCTACCTGACCCCGTTCGCGTGGGGTGGCTGTGGACTGATCCTGCCCCGCTACCCGGGCACCCGGGTGGCGCTTGCCTACCGCAACGGCGCACCGGACGACCCGGTTGACGTCGGCGCGCTCTGGCCCACCGGGCACGCCCCGGTGTCGCAGCCGGGGGACTGGTGGCTGTCACTGCCGGTCGGGGTGGACACCAACAGCCGCGCGTCGATCGGCGACTCGGTGGTGCCCGCCGACCACGCCGGCAAAGTGACGCACGACCTCACCGACGGCGACGGCAACCGGGTCATCGAGCTGGGCGAGCTGACCGTGCGGGTGGGCCGGGACCAGCTGCGCGGCCGGGGCCAGCGTCCGGCGCGCGCCGACGACGCCGACAGCATCACCATCGAGCACGCCGGTGGCTCGTCGATCGTCATGAAACAGGACGGCTCGATCACCATCACCGCCAAGCAGATCGACCTGGACGCCGGCGACGGGCCGGTGAACATCACCGGCGGCACCGTCACCATCGCCGCCGACGACGTCGACGTCCAGGTCAGCAACGCGATGAACGTCCACTGAGGAGAGCGAGATGGCATTCGTGCTCACCACGTCGAGTGACGTGCACTGCCCCAACCAGGGGAAGGTCTCCCCGGCCGGGCAGGCGAAGCTGATCGTGGCCGATGCCGAGGTGACCCGACTCGACGGCATCGTCGGCAAGTCGGTGTCCGGGTGCAAGATCACCGACAGCAGCTCCACGCTGCAGTGCAAGAAGGTCGTCTCGGCGACCGGCGCCGCCGAAAAGCTGTTCGTCAACGGCAAGGGGGTGGCGTTGGCGACCCTCGGCGGTGCCACCGACGGCACCACCCCCGGCCTTTCCGCCACCGCCGGGCAGAGCAAGCTGAAGGCGGTCTGAGATGGACCGGACCGAGCGGGAACGGCAGGCCGCCCAGCGCCGCTACCTCGGCTGGGGCCTCGCCTTCGAACCCACGATGCCCGGCGTCGACCTGGCCCGCGACGTCGTCTTCGACGACGGCCCGAACGGCCGGGTGCTGGCGCTTGTCGCCGGCACCCAGAACGTGGCGCAGAGCCTCTCGGTGGCGCTGACCACGCTGCGCGGCTCGAACGTCTTCGACGCCACCTTCGGCTTCGACGGGCTCAACGCCCTCGCCGAGCAGATCGAGCCGAGCCTCATCCGCGAGCAGGTGCGCATCGGCATCATCACGCTGCTCGACCGCGACCCCCGCGTCCGCAAGATCGTCGACGTGAACCTCGACGACGGTCGACTCGGCGCCACCGGCACCGACGACGCCGCCCACGCCGCGCTGCGCGCCTCCCGCACCCTCCAGGTGCAGGTCCAGTTCGAAACCATCACCGACGACCGGCTCTCGGTGCATCTCGGGGAGCTGCCAAGTGTCTGATCCGACAGTGCCGGCCGAGCTGGCCGACGTCCTGGCCGTCGACGCCGCCGCCCTGCGGGCCACCGGCTCGACCGGCTTCGGCATCGTCGAGACCGGCTTCGTGCCCAAGTCCTTCGCCCGGCTGCTCGCCGAGAAGCTCGCCACAGCCCGCCTGCTCTTCGGCGATGACGTCGACCTGACAAGCGGCGCCGTCCTGCGCAAGATGCTGGAGTTGGCCGCGTTGGAGGACGCCCGACTGTGGGCGGCCCTCGGCGCGGTCTACGACAACTCGTACGTGGTGTCGGCCACCGCCGACGCGCTGACCCGACTCGGCGAGGAACTCGGCATCCCCCGGCCGTACCTGCCGGCCCGGGGGACTGTGAAGCTGAAGCTCAAGGCCGCCCTGCCGACCGGTCGTACCCAGCTCACGCTGCCCAGGGGCGCACGGCTGTCCACAGCCGGCGGTCACCACGTCGCACTCGACGAGACTGTGGTGCTCTCCGCCGCCGTCGGCGAACGGGAACCGGCCGTCGCCGCCTTCTATCCCGGCCCCGCGCACAACCTCGACCCCACCCAGGCCAGCCAGAAGATCGACAGGTGGAACCGGGCCGACACGCTGCTCGCCGACCTGGACGACGCCGAGCAGGCCGCCGGCAAGGAACTGGTGGAGATCACCCACACCGTCACGCTGACCGGCGGCGAGCAGCAGGTCTCCGACGCCCGCTACCGCCAACTGCTGCTGGCCGCGCCCCGCTCCATCTGGACGGCCGAGGCGATCGGCCTGGCAGTGGCCACCGTCCCGGGCGTACGCCAGGTGCAGGTCTTCGACGGCCGGGGCGGGTTGGACCTCAACCAGTCCATCTTCGGCAACTTCAACTTCATCGAGCGCGTGTTCAGCACCGAACGCGACCTGGGCAACCCGTACTACGTCACGGTGCTCGTCGCGCCCACCGCCGCGGCCATCTGGGACGGCCCCGACGGGCTGCACGCCGCCGTCGAGTCGGTAATCGAGGACCTGCGGCCGGTGGGCATCTTCGCCTCCGTCGACCGGGCCGACGAGGTGGGCATCGGCGTCGAGGCCGACCTGGTGATCCGTGGTCTGCCGCTTCCCACCGGCTCGACGGAGACGGTGAACGCCTCCACGGCCGCCACCGAACTGCGCGCCCGACTGCACGCCCGGCTCCGCCGCTACGTCGACGAGCTGCCCTTCGGTGAACCCGTCCGGGCGGCCGAGGTGATCTGGACGCTGATGAACGAGCCGGGCGTCGCCGACGTCCGTGGCCTACGACTGGTGCGCTTCCCGGCCGACTCGGCAGTCGTGGTGACCGGCAGCGCGCCCACCGGCGACGGCGTGCAGCGCCTGCCCGTCGGCGACAACGCGGTGCTCGCCGCCAACCAGGTGCCCGTCTACGTCGACCGGGACGACCCCCGGCCGTTCCGGATCGTCTGAGCGGGGGCGCGATGACCGACATCCGGGTGCCGGTGGACGGTGCCGACCCGTCCGTCGAACGTAACCTCGTCGACCAGTTGGAAGGCCCGTACCCGGGCACCGTCCGGCGGGTGGTCGTGCCGATCGGCGCCACCGGCACCGCCGCCGTGGACTGGACCAGCCGGCATCCGCTGCTCACCGTCGTGCTGCGCCGGGACCTGGTCGAGGAGACCGTCCGGGTGACGGTCACCGTGGCGCCGGGCGCCGAGGACGAGCGGGTGCTGCCGCCTGTGGTGTTCGCGCCCTGGTCGGCCGCCGGCGCGTCGGTGCCGGCGTACGCGCCGGACACTGCCGACGAGCCGCTGGTCGCCGCGTTCCCCGTGGCCGTGACGGCGGAACGGGTCGTCGACGGCGGTTCCACCACGGCGGTCACCGGCGAGGCCCTCACCGCCCTTGTGGAGCTGGCCGTGCTGGAGGGCAACCTGGGTCGGCTGCTCTACCTGGTGTCGTACGAGAAGCACCGGCTGCGCCGCGCGGCCCGGGAGGTGCACGCATACCGGACCCTGGCGCACGCCCGGCGCGACGCGCTGGACCGGATCGGCGCCGACGTCGGGGTGGCCCGCTTCGTCGACGAGCTGGTGCACGAGCCGGCCAGCGGCGAGGTGTACGCCCGCCGGCTGGCGCCGCCGGCCCGCGAGCCGGATGCGGCGTACGCCCACCGGCTCGGGCTCTACCGCCGGTTCCTGCTGCCCACACCGGGTGCGGTGCGCCGGCTGCTCAACGGGCCGGGAGCGGATACCGACCCGAACACCGGGCTGTTCGCGGACCTGCCCGGCGGCGCCCGGTTCACACTGCGCGAGGACGACGACCGGTTCGCGGTGGCGATCCGGCTTGTCGCCGCCGGGGATCCGCAGCACCGCACGAACTTCCTCGCCCAACTGCGCCGGGACCGCCTCGTCCTGCCGGCGAACACGCCGCCGAACAACACCACGCACGCCGGCCGGGCGTTGCCGGCCAGCCGGTTGGCCGAGGTCACCGCGCTGCGTGCCAGCCTGCGCCAGTCGTACACCTTCGACAGCTCGCACGGCATCGCGCCGCCGCTGGCCGCCGCCCTGGACCGGGCGGGGCGGGTGTGCCGGGCGCTCGGCTCGTCGATCGTGTGGCAGGTGACCCGCGCCCAGGACGACGCGGGTGGCAGCCGCTACGAACTGGGCCTCGGTGTGGACGTGAGCTGGCCGACTCCCGCACAGGCCACCGACCTACGCAACCGGGTGCTGGACACCGGCCGGGCGGTCACCGGCGACCGGACCGCCGAGGCGCTGATCGCCGCCGCCCGTGCGCGCGGTGTGCCCACCGTGGCGGCCGACGGCGAGCTGGCGTGGCTGTGGCGGGTGTGCGGGTTGGCGACCACGCACCGGATCAGCACCACCAGGATGTACCTGTCGCACCTGCCCACCAGAGGGCTGGCGGTGACCGCGCCGCTGAGCGCGGCGGTCGGTGCCGACACGACGGTCGAGGCACAGTTCCACGCTCCGGGTGACCCGGGCGGCAACGCGCTGCTGCTGGCCGGGCTGGCCGCGGCCAGGGCGGCCTGGACCGCCGCCGGGGAGCCGGCGTGGACGTCGCTGACCGACGCGGTGGCCCGCACCCGGTGGGCGGCCGTGCCGACCCGGCCGGCAGGGCAGCCCGTCGATCAGGTGCTGGCCGCCGCAGGCCTTCCCGCGGTACGCGAGCCGGCGCCCGTGGTGGCCGCGCTCAACCGCCTGCCCGACGAGCTGGTGGAGACCATCGAGCTGCCGGCGGCGCTGGCCTCCGCACTGATCGCCGGGCAGCCGGCCGCCGGAGACCGGCTGGCCCGGCTCGTCGGGATGCTGCGCGAACAGCACCTGGCCGCCGCGCTGCCGCTTGTCGAGACGGGCAACCGGGTGCTGCTGGTGTGCAGCGTGATCGGCCTGCCGCAGGCCGGGTTGAACCTGGCCGAGCGCCGGGCCACCGGGTTCCGCTGGTACACGGTGGGGCTCGGCGGCGGCACGGCGGAGATCAAGGCGGTCGGCGCGCGGACCGCCCTGCGGCCCACCCACACCGGGCTGGTGGCAGTGGTGGCGCTCTCCTACGTGCGGACCGGTCTGACCGACCCGTACGAGTTCCGGGTGGAGCTGCCCGACGGGGTGGCGCTGACCCTGGCGCAGTACGAGCGGCTGATGAACGCGCTGACGCGGGTCTGCCCTCTCGGCGTGGAGATCAACACGTTCGGCATCCGTCGCGACCACGTCGACATCGACGGCAACGGCACCGCCGAGCCGCTGCGCCCCGCGGTGGCCCGCACCTTCCGCACCTTCCAGCAGCGCCGGCACCGCGGCGTGTACGACCAGCTCTGAGAGGGACACCACAATGGCGAGCGAGATCAACTACGACGGGATGACCGTCACCGAGCTGTACGAGGTGTTCACCAAGCACGGCATCCCGCCCTCGGACGCCAGCGTGCTGGTCTCCTCCTGGATCTACGAAAACGTGGGCACGGCGAAGCGGGTGTTCAGCTACGCCGAGTCGTTCCCGGCGGTGGAGCCGGGCTGCGCGCCGCCGCCGTTCGCCCGTACCTTCGCGCACACCGACTGGGTCGACGGCGAGGACGTGGTGCAGGCCGGGCAGACCCCCGGTGAGCAGGGCTTCAACGAGCGGTTCCACCGCATCGAGCACGACCTGGACCACCTCGGCACCGACCTGGCCAAGGCGTTCGCGTGCATGGCAGCGATGCGGGTGAGCCTGCGCCGGCTGCTCGACGAGATACGTGCGGAGATCAACCGGCTGCACTCGACGGTCCACGAAAACAAGATCGTCCCCGGCCCGTACACGTTCGAGCAGATCCCCAACTACATCGGCGCGCTGGACTTCGGCAAGTACATGGGCACCACGATGTTCATGGACAAGAAGGTGAGCATCTGGCAGACCAAGGCCGGCACCATCGTGCTGCCCGCCGTGGAGACCATCGGCGTGGACGTCATCGCCGGGCCGAAGGTCCGCGGCGCCGCCCGACTCGCCCGGTACGTCGCCGAGCACGAGGACGTCCGGCGGCGCTTCCCGCGCGAGGTGAAGCTCGACGAGTTCATCAGTCAGTTCGGCCACGAGGAGGTGGCCGACGGTCGGCTGATCCGTGACGTCCTCAAGGTGCTGCCGGCGGACACCAGCTACGCGAGCGTGGACGCGATGCTCGCCGAGGTGAGCGAGCGTGAGGCCGTCATCGTCCGCACGACTGTCGGCGCGCAGTCGGCGGTTTCGGCAGCCCTCGGTATCGAAGCCGAGTTGGAGAACGTCGCGGACGCGGACATCGCGATGCTCGCCGGGGTGCCGACCAAGGCGCGGGCGGCGCTGGCCCGCGCCGGGGTCAGCACCCTCGGCAAGCTCGCCGACGCGCAGCCTGAGCAGGTGCTCGGCATCATGAAGGAAGCCGGTGTACGCGCCGGCGTCGGCGACGTCGCCGAATGGACCGGGTACGCCCAGACGCTGAGCAAGCTGCGCTGAACGGCCGGGGCCGGCTCCGGCGAACGGCTGATCCGTGCCGTTCGCCGGGTCGGTGTGACGACACTGCGCTGGCGCGTCGACCGTCCACACCCGAGCGTGGAACTCCCACGGGGCGACAGGGTGCGAAGGGCACATCGATGGTTGTTCAAGAGGTGACGCACGACCTCAGGGCCGCTGCGGTCGAGGCCGATGCGCGGCAGCCACAGCGGTACGCGTTGCGCCTGCTCGGCGGGTTCGGGCTGGAACGCGACGGCCAACCGGTCGCGGTGCCGCAGGGCGCCCGCCGGTTGCTCGCGTTCCTCGGCGTACGCCAGCGGTGTGCCCGCGCGGAGGCCGCCGGCACGCTCTGGCCCGGCTCCCACGAGGAGCGGGCACGCGCCAACCTGCGCACCATGCTGTGGCGCCTGCACCGGGTCACGCCGGAACCGCTGGTGGCCGAGGACGACCAGCTCGCCTTGGCCGTCGGCGTGACAAGCGACGTGGCCACACTGGCAGCGGCGTCCGCCGCGCTGCTGGCCGGCGCACCGCCGTTGGGCGGTCCCGTGCCGGCGATGGCGACCGGTGAGCTGCTGCCCGGCTGGTACGACGACTGGGTGCTGACCGAGCGGGAGCGGCTGCGCCAGACCCGGCTGTACGCGCTTGAGGCGCTCGCCGAACGCCTCACCGCCCAGGGCCGGTTCGGTGAGGCGGTGCAGGTGGCGTTGACCGCCGTGCAGTTGGAGCCGCTGCGGGAGAGCGCCACCCGCGTGCTGATCAACGTGCACCTGGCCGAACGCAACATCAACGAGGCGGTACGCCGGTTGGAGCTGTTCCGCGCCGACCTGGGCCGGGAGTTGGGGGTGGCACCGACCCCGTGGCTGGAGCACCTGGTGCGGGCCGGCAAGGCCGGTGCCACCGTCCCGTATCCGTGACCGCCAGACCACCTTCCCCTCACGTCCTTTGCTCTGCTTCAACAAGCGCAACACTTACGCGGCCTAAGTGTTGCGCCGGGTGAAGCAGAGCAAAGGTTGGGCAGTAGGTGGGGGGAGTTACGCGCAGATCGCCGCTCAGTGCGTCGCCGGCGGGATGCTCTGTTCGTACTGGAAGACGTTGCGCGGGTCGTACTTCGCCTTGATCTTGCGCAACCGCGTGACGTTGCGCCCCCAGTAGGCGGTCTCCCACTCCGCCATACCGATGTTCGGCACGTTGACGTAGGCGCCGTCCACGTAGGGCCGCAGCGCCTGACTGAACTCGGCGATCCAGGTCTGGGCTATCGGTGTGATGTCGTCGCCGCTGTCGGGCTCGCCGCGGGTGCCCCAGCCGGCACCCGGCTCGGAGTAGAAGAGCACGTCACGGTGCGGGAACGCCGAACCGCCGAAGGGCTCCTGCCGTTGGGCCCCGGTGCCGAAGGCCTGGGTGAAGAAGTTGCTGTCGGCCGACGGGGCGTTCTCCATGAACTCGCGGACCGTGCTGATCGCCTCCGCCGGAAAGGGCTCCCTGGTGAACTGCGAGAAGAACTTCCACTTCGCGGGCTCCTCGTCGTTCGGGATCTGGAATCCGGCGTACGTCTCGCCCCAACCTCCGATCTGCACGCTGACCTCCGGATTGCCGATCGAGAGGATCGGTGCCATGAGTCTGCGGATCTCGGCCTCTGACCCCTCGGCGAGCACTCCGAACAGCAGGATCTTGTCCGGGTGGACCTCGACCTGGCTGCCGAGCCGGGGGTCGACAAAAGGTGCTGTGCACTGCCAGTTGTCGAAGACCCGGTGCAGCTCGCCGAGGCCGGGCCAGGTCGCCTGGAGATAGGCGACGCTCTTCAGCGGAGCCGCCTTGTAGGTAAGCGACGTCACGATCCCGAAGTTGCCGTTTCCGGCGCCGCGCAGAGCCCAGAGCAGGTCCGCGTGGTTCCACGGGTCCACCTGGAGCACCTTCGCGCCGTTGACGCCCGACGCGACGACGATCTCCGCGCCGATCAGGTTGTCGCAGGCCATGCCGAGGTACCGGGTGAGGAACCCGAAGCCGCCCCCGAGGGTCGCGCCGGACAGGCCGACGGTTCCCTCCGTGCCGGTCGTCGCCGCAAGGTCGTAATCTCCGAGCGCGGTCACCGCCTCCAACTGGGTGAGGCCCGCGCCGACCTTCGCCGTGCGGGTCGCGGTGTCGATGTGGACGTCCTTCAGCTCGCTGACGTCGATCACGATGCCGTTGTCGACGTTCGACCAGCCTTCGAGGCTGTGCCGGCCGCTGCGTACCCGGATCGCGACGTCGTGCTGCCGCGCCCAGGTGAGGGCGTTGACCACGTCCCGGGTCTCCTGGGCGAAGACGATGACCAGCGGGTAGCGCACGAACAGCTCGTCCCACCCGAGGCTCGCGTCCGCGTAGTCGGGGCTCTGGGGGCGGACGATGCGGCCGGTGAGCCTCGCGGGCGGGTACGTCGCATCGGACGGGCCGGGGCCGTCCATGGCGAACGCCGAGTCGCCGCCGGTCATCATGCCCGGCAGGGCGACCGCCCCGGTGCCAACAGCTGTCGCCTTGAGCAGATCGCGCCGTGAAAGGTCCCGCATGGCCACATCCTCCCGATCGGATCACACCAGGCATTTCGACCAAGAGGTGTCTTGGTTCGCATCTGGTGTGAAACCAACCGTAGGGCGGAGAGGTGCCCGCAGGATCCGAGAACTTGTCGCAGAACCCGGTTGAGTGATGCCCTGACCTGGTCAGTTGGGGAGGGCTGGCTGGTCCAGGATGGCGCTGAAGCGCTCCTCGGCCAGGTCGAGCTGGCCGAAGATGTGCTGCTTCACCGCCGGTGAGAGCGGCGTGTCCGGCCGACCGATCAGGTCCCGGAAGAGCGGCACCAGCGGCCGGTACTTGCGGGCCGACGAGACGACCTTCGGCCCGATCGTGTGGATCACTCCGACGCCGTTGTCGGTGAAGTCCGAAACCTTGATCACCCGGGCCCAGGGCTCCCGTTCGAGGCTGACCGCCAGGTGCTCCCGGTACTGCTCGTTGCGGTCGCGCTGCGGGTCGTACACCGGGTTGGTGACGGCGGCGACCAGGGTGGCCACCCGGGGCCCGAACCGCGCGGCGAGCGTGGCGAGCGCCGCAGCGGTCGGGTCGGTGCCGGCGTCGCCGTCGGTGCTGGCGTCGCCGTCGGCGAGCTCCACCGGGTGGTCCTCCACCGCGTCGTGCAGCAGGCCGGCGACGACCACGTCCACGTCACGCACCTGGTAGTGGTGCATCAGCCGGATCGCCACCCGCAGCAGGTGGTTGAGGTACGGCTCGCGGACCCGCCGGTCGTCGCGGTGCAGATCGGCGGCGAGGTCGAGCGCGGCGGTCAACCGCGCCCGAGCGTCGTCGTCGAACTGGGCGACCTCCAGCCGGAAGCGCTCCAGCAGGCCCGGTTCGCCGTGGATCTCGGTGATCGCGTGCATCGGCATGCTGCCCAGGTGTGGCGGGAAGTCCATGCGTCACTTATAGCCGATCTTCACCACATCGATGACCCCCTACGTCGGCTGTCGGTCACAGCGGTAGCCGATCGGCGCCGGCCAGCGGGCCGACCAGGAGCGGGACCAGTGGCGTCGGCAGGACGGGGTCGCGGCGCAGCGTGGGCGTCCACCCGGCGTCGACGCCCAGGTCCGGATCGTGCGCCGCGTTGTACGCCGCCAGCAGGTCGACCGGCCGGGCCGGACCGGTGCCCTGGCGGACCCAGCTGCCCCGCTCGGTGAGCGCGGTACCGCCCCAGTCGTAGAGCAGCTCGGCCGGGTCGAGCGCCGCGTCGAGGGTGAAGAAGTTGTTCTGGGCGTAGATCGCCGACTGGACGCCGACGCCGAGGGCGTACTCGAAGTCGTAGCCACCGAGCCGGTAGTGGTTGTTGTAGACGTCGACCTGGCCGAAACGCACACGCGGCAGCCGTTGCAGGACGCCGTCGAAGAGGTTGTGGTGCAGGGTGACCTTCAACCGGCCCACGTCCGGGCCGACGGTGTTCGACGAGCCGATCAACATCAGCTTGTCGCGCCCGGTGAAGCGGTTCCAGGACGCGGTGACGAGGCTCGCGGTGTGCGTGACGTCCAGCGACCCGTCGTGCACCTGGTACGGCCGCCCGAAGTAGGTCGGCTGCGCGCTGTCCGGATTGTCGCCGTCGGTGAACGTGTTGTGGTCGATCCACACGTGCTCGCTGCGGCGCACCGAGATCTGGTCGTACTGGCTGTTCCAGTTGCCGGTCTCGCCGTCGGTCGGTGACCAGGCGGGGAAGCAGTCCCGGGCGTCGACGAAGGTCAGGTTGCGCACGATGACGTTCGACGCCCGGTCGATCATCAGCGTGAGACCGGTCAGTCGGGCACCCCGCAGCCCGATGATCGTGGTGTTCGGGCCGACGTTGATCTGGGTCTGCCGGGTCTGGTTGGCCACCGAGCGCACCCGGGCCTCCTCCAGCGGGCCGGCCGGCGTCACGCGACCCCACACCGCCGGGTCGTACGCGGCCAGGTAGGCGTCCAGGCGGTAACCCGGGTCGGCCAGGTCGGCGCAGCTAAGCGGCGTGCCGTCGGGTCCTTCGAAGCCGTCGACGGCACCGTCGACGTAGATCAGCTTCGGCGTGGCGTCGGTGGCGTTGCCGGCGTTGTCGCCGCCCAACGCGGCGACCAGTTCGGCCCGTGTGCGGACCACCCGGGTCCGGTCGGGTGCCGCCGTCGAGCCACCTGTGGTGCCGGCGCCCTCGGCCGCCCAGCCGTCCCGCTCCGGCAGGGACTGCCGGCCGAGGTGACGGGCGGCCCAGGAGAGGCGGTCGGGGCGGTCGGCGGCCAAAGCCGGTGCGGTCGGTGCGGCACCGAGCATGAGGGTGATGAGTGTGGCGACGGCGAGTGTTCTGCGCATCGTTTCTTCCCATTCGCTGGTGGTGGAGGGGGAGGTCTGTCCAATGCGGCCCGTCACAGCTCGGGCGAGGTGCGCGCTCTGATGCCCGGCGCCTCCCTCAGCCCGCTAGTTCGGCGCGGTACGCCGGCGCCGCCCACGGCACCGCCAGCTCGCTCGGCAGCGCCCCCCGCTCGACCGCCCGGCGCAGCACGTCGACAACGCCTCGCAGGTGCAGGACCCGGCCCTCGCCGTCGCCCACCGCCGTCACCAGGTCACCGTCGAGCAGCAGGGGTTCCGGAGCGGCGCGTAACGCGTCGAGCAGCGCGGTGAACGGCGCGGTACGCGCCAGCGGGGCGATCAACGGCACCCCGACCGGGTCCGCGCGGTGGGCGAGCAGGTTCTCCAGCAGCCCGCGTCGGCCCGGGACCAGGCGGGTCGCCACCTCCCCGGGCAGCCGCAGCCGGTCCGTCGGGTACTCCAGCACCGCCTGTCCGGTCTCGCCGGTGACCACGACCTCGCCCGCCACGAACTCCTCGGCGGCGAGGGTGACAGCCGCCAGGACCTGCGGGCCGGCTCGGAACCGGACCCGCAGCACCGCCGTGTCCTCGACCTCGATCGGCCGCACCCGGTAGCGCTCCACCTCGATGGCCACCGGCCACTGTGGAGCGCTGCCGAGCGCCTCGGCGACAGCGAGGCACTGCATCACCGCGTGCGCGAGCGGGTTGGCAAGCGCGCCGTCGAGCACCGGCCGACCGTCCAGGCTCCGCCGACCGGCCCACGGGGAGCGGGAGTAGTACGCGTCCGGCCGCTGCCACGCCGCCACCGTCGCGATGCCTGTGACAGTGCCGAGCCGGCCGGCCGCCAGCGCGTCGGTGAGCGCGGTCAGCGCCGCCGAGCCGAGCGCCTGGAAACCGACCTGCGCCACCCGCCCGGTCGCCGCGAGCGCCTTGCTCAACTCCTCGTGCTCGGCCATCGACAGCACCGGCGGTTTCTCCAGCAGCAGGTCCGCGCCGGCGGCCAGGGCGTCAGTGGCGATCGGAAGGTGGGTGTGCGGCGGGGTGCAGATCACCACCACGTCCGGCCGGGTGGCGGTCAGCATCGCCCGGTGGTCGGTGAACACCTGCGCGCCGGGCGGCACCGGCGCCGCCGGCTCGTCCTGCACCGGGTGGACGTCGACGAGGGCGACCAGCCGTACCTGCCCGTCGGCGTGCAGCGGTGCGATCACCCGCCGGTGCCAACGGCCATGCCCGTTCGCCCCGATCACCGCCACCCGGGGCGGCGGCGCCATTCCGTTCACCGGGCACCGGCCAACGTGGCCTCGACGCCGTGGCGCTCCAGCGCGGTCAGCCAGGCGATCACCTCGGTGCGTACCTCGTCGTCCTCGGCCACCTCGACCGGGATGACGTCACGCAGCGCGAAGATCGCGTCCACGGTGCCCGCCGGGCTCTGCTTCCCGGCGTCCAGCGCCGCCCGGATCGGCCCGGCGAGGGGATCCTGCAACGGCAGTGGCCGGCCGTCGTCGGCGTACCCCAGCGCGAAGCGCAGCCAGGCCGCCACGACAAGCGCGCCCCAGCGCGCGGACCGGCCGGCAGCCCGCAGGTCGGCGATGGTGTGCAGGATGCGCTGCGGCAACTTCTGCGACCCGTCCATCGCCACCTGGAGGGTGCGGTGGTGGATCGCCGGGTTGGCGAACCGGCCGAGGGCCTGCTCGCCGTAGTCGACGACCCGGACGCCGTCCGGCGGGGTGAAGCTCGCCGCGACGTCCTCGGCGATCAGCCGGCGCAGCACGTCGGGAAGGTGCGGGATCAGCAGCGCGTCGGCGATCGTCTCGCGCCCGGCCAGCGCACCCAGGTACGCCACTGCAGAGTGCACGCCGTTGAGGGTGCGCAGCTTCAGCCGTTCCCACGGGCCGGCGTCGCCGGTGAGCACCGCACCGGCGTGCTCCCAGCCGGGCCGGCCGCCGGGAAAGTCGTCCTCGATCACCCACTGCATGTACGGCTCGGCGGCCACCGCCGCCAGGTCGGTCACGCCGAGCGCCAGACGGGCCGCCTCGATCGTCTCCGGGGTGCTGGCCGGCACGATCCGGTCCACCATGGTGCCCGGGCAGGTGACGTTGCCGGCCACCCAGTCGACAAACCCGGCGGGCACCCCCTGCGCCTGGCCGACCGCCTGATCGACCATGCCGCGCAGACGCCTGCCGTTGGAGGGCAGGTTGTCGCAGCTCACCAGGGCAATCGGCCCGGCGTCCGCTGCTGCGCGGGCGGCCAGCCCGCGCAGCAGCAGCCCCGGTACGGTGCTCGGCGGGCGGCCCCCGGCCAGGTCCGCCGCGAGCGGCTGGTCCGGGCACAACCGGCCGGTCACCGGGTCGAGCTGGTGTGCCTTCTCGGTGACAGTGAGCGTCACCACCCGCACCGCCGGGTCGGCGAGCAGTGCCACGACGGCGTCCGGGTCGCTTGCGGCGTGGCGTACGCCGCTCAGGGCCCCCACCACCCGCGTGGCGCTGCCGGCGGCGGAGAGGGTGCTGACGCTGAACAGGTTGTCCTGCGCGGCGAGCGCCTCGACCAGCGCGGTGCTGCGCGGGGCGACGGCCATGATGCCCCAGTCGCCGCCGGCCGCGCCGATCGCAGCCTCGGTGTAGACGGCCTGGTGCGCCCTGTGGAACGCGCCAAGTCCGATGTGGACGACGCCTGTCGGCACGGTGCCTGGCCGGACGATCGGTCGGGACTCGGCGGGCAACCGGCGCAGCACACTCAGGCCGAGCCGGGACGCGCCGACGGTCACCGCCATGCCGGACCGTCCGGGAAGCGGAACTCGGCGATCGACGCCTGCTTCATCGTGGCGCTGTAGCCGGGCCGCTCGGGCAGCAGGTAGCGGCCGTCGCGGGTGCGGACCGGGTCGACGAAGTGTTCGTGCAGGTGGTCGACGTACTCGACCATCCGCCCGTCCAGTGCCGTGCCGACCCGCAGGTAGTCGAAGATCGCCAGATGCTGGACGTACTCGCAGAGCCCGACACCGCCCGCGTGCGGGCAGACCGGCACCCCGAACTTCGCGGCCAGCAGCAGCTCGGCCAGGACCTCGTTGACACCGCCGACCCGGCACGCGTCGATCTGCATCACGCCGATCGCGTCGGCCTGGAGCAGCTGCTTGAAGATCACCCGGTTGGCGGCCACCTCACCGGTGGCCACCCGGCACCGGCCGCCGGTCAGCTCGGTCACCGCGCGGGCGATCCGCGCGTGCCCGAGGATGTCGTCGGCGTGGGTGGGCTCCTCGATCCAGTACGGGTCGACCTCGGCCAGCACTGTCATCGCGGCGATGGCCTCGTCGACGTCCCAGACCTGGTTGGCGTCCATCATCAGCAGCGCGTCCGGGCCGATCTCGGACCTGATGATCCGGGCCCGGCGCAGGTCGTCGGCGAGCGGGCCACCGACCTTCATCTTCATGGCCCGCCAACCCTCGTCGTACGCCTGCCGGGTAAGCGCCCGCACCTTCTCGTCGGGGTATCCGAGCCACCCGACGGAGGTGGTGTACGAAGGGAAACCAATCTGCTTGAGTTCCGCGAGCCGGCCATCGGATCCGATCAATCCCTTGTCGAGGATGGCGGCGGCGTCGTCCGGGGTGAGCGCGTCGGTGATGTGCTTGAAGTCGATACTGGCGACCAGTTCATCGGTCGGCAGTTCGGCGAGGAACCGCCACATCGGCTTGCCGGCGAGGGTCGCCCGCAGGTCCCAGACGGCGTTGACGAGCGCGCCGGTCGCCATGTGGATGACGCCCTTCTCCGGCCCCAGCCAACGCAACTGCACGTCGGCGCTGAGCGAGCGCCAGAACGCCACAGGCTCGGCGGCGATCTCCTCGACCGTGCGCCCCCGTACGTGGTGGGCGAGCGCGCGTACCGCCGCGCAGGTGATCTCGTTGCCCCGGCCGTTGGTGAAGGTGAACCCCGCGCCGGTCGGCCCGGCGTCGGTGCCCAACTCCACGTACGTCGCCGAGTAGTCACCCCGGTTGATCGCGTCGGAGCCGTCGCCCCGCGCCGCGGTCGGGAACCGCACGTCGTGCACCTCGACGGAGGTGATTGTGACACTCACTGAGCCTGCCTCTCGTTTGCGACTGCGGGGCTCCGCTGCGCTGCGCTCCTCGCGCTCACGGGGCCTGCCTTTCGTTTGCGACTGCGGGGCTCCGCTCCCGCCCGAAGTTGAAGACCTGCCGGGGCAGCCGGTACGCCAGGTCGACGATGGTCTCGGCTGCCTCGTCCATGGGCAGCCGGTGCTCGGCGACAAGCCGGGCCAGGAAGCCGGCGTCGACCCGGCGGGCCACGTCGTGGCGGACCGGGATGGAGCAGAATGCCCGGGTGTCGTCGACGAACCCGGCCGTGTTGTAGAAGCCGGCGGTCTCGGTGACCGTCTCCCGGAACCGGCGCAGCACCTCGGGGGAGTCCAGGAACCACCAGGGCGCGCCGAGCAGCAGGGCCGCGTAGCCGCCGGCAAGGGGCGCCAGTTCGCGGGTGAAGGTGTCCTCGTCGAGGGTGTAGAGCACCACCCGCAGCCGGGGGTCGTTGCCGTAGAGCTCCAGCAGCGGGGCGAGCGCGTGCACGTACTCGGTGACCTGCGGGATGTCGCCGCCGACGTCGCGCCCGTGCCGGGCGTGCAGCCAGCGGTTGTGGTTGCGCACCGCGCCGGGGTGCAGTTGCATGACAAGGCCGTCGTCGAGCGACATGCGGGCGAACTCCACGAGCATGTTCGCCCGGAACGCCTCCGCGTCGGCCGCGTCTGCCTCGCCGCGCAGGCCCCTGTCGTACAGCCGGGCGGCTTCCCCGGGTGCCAGGTCGAGTGTCCGCGCGGTGGGGTGCCCGTGGTCGGACGAGGTCGCCCCGGCGGCGATGAACGCGGCCCGCCGGCTCCGCAGCGCGGCCAGATAACCGGCGTACGTGCCGGTGTCCTCGCCGGCAAGGGCACCGAGGCGCTGCACGTTCGTCGACCAGCCCTCGAACTCCATGTCCACCACGTCGTCCGGGCGGAAGGTGGTGACCACCCGGCCGCCCGGCCCACCCCAGCCGTCGGCGGCGAGCTTGGCGTGCTGCCCGAGGTCGTCCAGCGGCGACTCGGTGGTGGCGAGCACCTCGATGTTGAACCGCTCGAACAGCGCCCGGGGCCGGAAGTCCGGCTCGGCCAGCCGCGCCGCCACCTCGTCGTAGACGTCGTCGGCTGTCGACGGGCGCAGCGGGGTGTCCACCCCGAACACCGTCCGGAACGTCTGCTCCAACCAGAGCCGCGAAGGGGTGCCCCGGAACAGGTGCCAGTGCGCGGCGAAGCGCCGCCAGATCACCCGGCCGTCGGTCTCCGCCGGGCTGCCGTCGCGGGTGGGCACACCCAACTGCGCAGGGGGTACGCCCTGACTGAGCAACATCCGGGTCAGGTAGTGGTCGGGCACGATGAGCAGCCGCGCCGGATCCGGAAACGGCTGGTCCTGTGCCAGCAGTGCGGGGTCGACGTGCCCGTGCGGCGAGATGATGGGCTGCTGCGCGGCGAGGGCGTACAACTCCCGGGCAAGGGCGCGCTGGCTCGGCTCCGCGGGCAGGAGCAGGTCGGTATGGTCGGTCGTCGGCACGGGGACGGACTCCTCGTCGGTGGGTCAGCGGAGGGCGAGCAGGTCGGCCACCGGTCAGCGGGGGTTGAGCAGGTCGGCCACCCGGACCGGCTGGCCGGTCTCGAAGGACCGGTTGGCGGCCAGGCCGGTGAGCAGTGCCAGCGCGCCGTCCTCGGCGGTAGCGGCGCGATGCAGCGGGTCGGGTTGGCCGCCGAGGAGAACCCCTGTCATCCGGACGTCCGCGCCGCCGTGGCCGTGCCGGCTGCGACCCTCCACGGGGATCTGCCGGGGCGGTTCCCAGAACGGGCGCACCGTGAGCGTCGCGCCGCCGCCCTCGGGTGCCGCCTCGACGCCGTGCAGGGCGGCGCCCTTGACCGCGCCGGCGGTGCCCCTGTCGACGAAGTCGTTCTCAGTGACCTCCAGCTCCAGCCGGCCCCGACTGCCGTTGACCATCACCCGGTAGCCCTCCCAGGGCGCGTACGCGGTGAGGTGGTAGGTCATCGTGGCGCCGGTGGAGTAGCGGGCCAGCACCGCCATGTCGTCCTCGATCGTCACGCCGGAAGCGAAGACGTTGCGGTCGCGCTGGTAGCCGTCCTCGGCCTCGGCGTCGAGGTACAGCTCCCGCAGTCGGGGATGCGCGTCCAGCCGCAGCGCGAACGGGTCGTCGGCGGCGGCGGGGGAGCCGTACGCCCGGTCGTAGTCGCGGGCGTAGCCGTGCCGGCGCCCGTCCTCGCCGTAGAAGAAGAGCCGGCCGGCGGCGTACACCTCGACGGGGGTGGCGTCCAGCCACCAGTTGACAAGGTCGAAGTGGTGGCTGGCCTTGTGCACCATCAGCCCGCCCGAGGTGGCCTTGTCGCGGTGCCAGCGGCGGAAGTAGTCGGCGCCGTGCCGCACGTCGAGCAGCCACTCGAAGTGCACCGAGCCGATCTCGCCGACCGCGCCCTCGGCGAGCAGACGGCGTACCTGCTCGTGCAACGGGTTGTAGCGGTAGTTGAAGGCGACGTTCACCCGGCCGCCGGTCTCGGCCACCGCGTCCAGGATCCGTCGGCAGCGTGGAGCGTCCACTGTCATCGGCTTTTCGGTGACGACGTCCCGGCCGGCGCGCAGCGCTGCCACCACGTACTCGTCGTGTGTGACGTCCACACTGGTGACCAGCACGACGTCGACGCGCTCCTTGTCCAGCATGGCGGCGAAGTCGGCGGCCGGGTACGTCGGCACCGGACGGTGGCCCAGCTCGGTGAGCCACCTGTTGTGCGCGTCCATCCGGGCCTGGTTGACGTCGGCGAAGGCGACGAGGTCGGTCGTCTCGGCGTGGTCGAGCACCAGGGCGCGGACGAACATCTCGGCCCGCGCGCCGGTGCCCACGACGGCGTACCGGAGGAGTCCGTCGGATCTCGGTGACATTCGGTCGCCTCCCCGGGTGATCCTGCAAAGGTTTGCAGTGAAGTAACCACGGTCGATCCGTTGTCGTCAACGACGCTGGCGCAATCGGCGGCAAATGTCAGTGTTTGTGGGCTTGAACGTCACCCCGAGGGACGTTGGCGCAACAGAACCGTAATCATTGACCGTTGACACTGGAGCAACCGTTTGCATTAATGGGCGGCACCTGCGTGACCGCCGCCACATCGGACGAAGGGGCCGCCGTGCCAGTCACCATCCGGGACGTCGCCCGCGCCTCCGGCGTGCACATCTCCACCGTGTCCCGCACCTTCTCTGCACCGCACCTGGTCAACCCCGAGACCCGAGTCCGGGTGCTGGCCTGCGCGGAGGATCTGGGCTACCGGCCCAACCGGGCCGCCCGAGCCCTGATCACCGGGCGGACGCACAACATCGGCCTGATCATCGCCGACATCGCGAACCCGTTCTTCCCGCCGCTGATCAAGGCGGCGGAGAGCCAGGCCCGGCACCGCGACTACCACGTGTTCGTTGCCGACACCAATGAGGACCCGGCGGCCGAGGAGGAGTTGGTCCACGCCCTCGCCAAGCAGGTGGACGGGGTGCTGCTGTGCAGCCCGCGGATGAGCAACAGCCTCATCGAACAGCTCAGCCGCGAGGTGCCGCTGGTAGTGGTGAACCGTCAGGTGACAGGCCTGCCCTGCGTCCTCATGGACGTCGGGCAGGGCGCCCGCGCCGCGATCGAGCACCTGGTCGGCCTGGGCCACCGCAGCATCGCGCTGCTCGGCGGGCCGCGCAGCTCGTGGACCAACCGCGAGATGCGCCGGGCGGCAACAGCGGCCGCCCGGGCCGGCGGGGCGGAACTGACGGTGCTCGGCCCCAACGCTCCCACCGAGATCGGCGGTTCCGCCGTCGCCGAGCAGGTACGCCGCAGCGGCGTGTCGGCGGTGCTCGCCTACAACGACCTGATGGCGATCGGCCTCATCGAGGGGCTGGACGCGCTCGGGGTCCGGGTGCCGCAGGAGGTGAGTGTCGTCGGGGTCGACGACATCACCCTGAGTCGGCTCACCCGCCCCAAATTGACGACGGTGGCCACACCCACCGGGGCCGCCGGCCGGACGGCCGTCGACATGCTGCTGCAACAGGACATCGAGTCACCGCGCGGTGCGCGGGGGTCCGGTGCAGGCACGGCGCTCGGCGTCCGTCGTACCACCGCACAGGTAATGCTCCAGACCGACCTGGTCATCCGCGACTCGACCGGCCCGGGCCCACACGCCCGACCGGAACGTCCCCTGGCCGCACCGCTTGGCCCGGAACCGCATCGCCCTGCGGGCCCGGGCATCCCGACTGCGGCCACCGGTGACGCCGTCGCCTCCTAATGCCGAGGAGTGAGCGCACATGCACCCCGCTATGCCCCCCACCACTGGCGCGCCCGCCGGGCGCGCTGGCCGTACCGCCGTACCGAGGCGGCGGCTGCTGCGCGGCCTGCTGGCCGTGGCGGTGGCCGCACCGCTGATGTTCGGTGCCGCCGCCTGCGGAGACGACGACTCCGCGGCCGACCCGAACGCCCCGATCAAGCTCTCCATCTTCTGGTGGGGCGCCGACGCCCGGGCCAAGCTGACCGAGGACGCCCTGGCCCTCTACACCAAGAAGAACCCGAACGTGACGTTCGAGAAGACCTGGCAGGCCAACCAGGGCTACTTCGACAAGTTGGCCACGCTCACCGCCGGCGGCAACCCGCCGGACCTGTTCCAGATCGACGACAACTACCTGTCCGAGTACGCGGCCCGCAACACCACGCTTGACCTGACCCCGTACCAGGAGTCCGGCAAGCTCGACACCTCCAAGTTCCCCAAGAGCCTCTGGCAGTACGGCGTTGTCGACGGCAAGCTCGCCGGCCTGGCCGCAGGGGAGAACACGCAGGGTCTGGTCTACAACAAGACGCTGCTGATCAAGAACAACCTGCCCGAGCCCACCACCGGAATGACCTGGGAGCAGCACATCGCCTGGGCCGAGCAGGTGGCGAAGAAGACCGGCGTGCCCGGCACCCAGGACCCGAGCGCCGACTACAAGGCGTTCTGGGTCTGGCTACGCCAGCAGGGCAAGGACCTCTACAAGGGCAAGGAACTGGGCTTCGGCGCCGAGGACGTGACCAAGTGGTTCGAGCTGTGGAAGGGCGCCCGGGACCGCAAGGCCACCCCGACCGCTGACGTCATCCACGAAGGCAACTCCAGCGACATCAGCAAGCAGTTGGTGGTCACCGGCAAGTCGGCGACCTCATGGGTCTGGGCCAACCAGATGCCCGACCTGAAGAAGAACACGAAGGACGAGCTGGGCGTGATCGCCTACCCGGGTGACCCGAGCGCCCAGTGGGCACGGGCCTCCATGTACTGGTCGGTGTTCAAGGGCAGCAAGCACAAGGACGTCGCGGTCGACGTGATCAACTTCCTGAACAACGACACCGAGGCGGTCAAGCTGCTCGGCACCGACCGGGGCCTGCCGTCCAACCTGGACCTGCGCCGTGTGGTCAGCGACGACACCACCGATCCGGCAATGAAGCAGTCCATCGCCGTCGAGGCGGAGCTTACCGAGAAGTTCGGCGAGTCCCCGCAGGTCCCGATCAAGGGCCACAGCAAGGTCAAGTCCGAGCTGATCAAGGCCGCCGAGAACGCCCAGTACGGCCGCGCCACCCCCGCCCAGGCCGCCGCCCAGTTCGTCGAGGCGTGCAAGGCCGCCATCGCCTGACCGCCCCACGAGGCGAGGAGAGGAGCCGTTCGTGGCGCTGACCACGGCGCCCGACCCGACCCGACGCGGCCCCGGAACCGACCGGGCCCACGCTGAGAAGCGTGGGCCCGGGCGTATCCGGCACAGCGAAGGTCTGGCGGGGTACGTCTTCCTGTCGCCGTGGCTCATCGGCCTGATGGGCATCACGGCGGTCCCCATGCTGCTGTCGCTCTACCTGAGCTTCACCAACTACGACATCCTCACCCCCTTCTCCGAGGCGCAGTGGGTGGGGCTCGCCAACTACGAGCGGATGTTCACCGCCGACCCGTCGTACTGGCACTCGGTGCGGGTCACACTGACGTTCGCGCTGATCGCCGTACCGCTGAAGCTTGCCGCCGCGCTCGGCGTGGCGCTGCTGCTCAACCGCGCCTGGCGCGGGGTGGGGCTTTTCCGTGGCCTGTTCTACCTGCCGTCGCTGCTCGGCGGCAGCGTCGCGCTGGCCATCGTCTGGGTCAACATGTTCAACCGCGACGGCGCGTTCAACTCGCTGCTGAGTCTCTTCGGCATCGAGGGCAAGCCGTGGGTCAACGACCCCGACTGGGCTCTTCAGACGCTCATGGTGCTTGCCATCTGGCAGTTCGGCGCGCCGATGGTGATCTTCCTGGCCGGGCTCAAGCAGGTGCCCACCGAGCTGTACGAGGCCGCCTCCGTCGACGGGGCGGGCCGGTTCAGCCAGTTCCGCAACATCACCCTGCCGATGCTGTCTCCGGTGATCTTCTTCAACCTGGTGCTGGAGACGATCAACGGCTTCCAGGGCTTCACTGCCGCGTTCGTCCTCAGCAACGGCACCGGCGGCCCTGTCGACTCCACACTGATGTACACCCTGAACCTCTACATCACCGGCTTCACCGACCTCGAAATGGGCTACGCCTCGGCGATGGCCTGGGTGTTCCTGCTCGCCATCGCGGTGATCACCGCGATCTTCTTCAGCACCGGACGGTTCTGGGTGCACTACTCCGACGGGGAGGACCGGTGATGGTGGCGGTGACCCCGACCGCAGCGGCGCCGACCGCGCGCCGACGGCCCGGCGGCAGGCCCGTACTGCGACTGCTGATCCTGGTGGCGATCGTCGCTGTGGTGCTCTACCCGCTCATCTGGATGGTGGGCACCTCGGTGAAGTCCCAGGAGGAGATCGTCAACAACATCGGGCTCCTGCCCGAGCGGTTCACCCCGGGCAACTACACCGACGGGTGGTCCAACTTCGACGTCAGCTTCGGCCGGTTCTTCCTCAACAGCGCGATGGTCAGCCTGCTCACCGTCGTGGGCAACGGGCTCTCCTGCCTGCTGGCCGCGTACGCCTTCGCCCGGCTGCGGTTCCGGCTGCGCGGAATGTGGTTCGCCGTCATGATCGGCACGCTGCTGCTGCCCGGCCACGTGCTGATCGTGCCGCAGTACATCCTGTTCCGGACGCTGGGCCTGGTCGGCGGCGAGTGGCCGTACCTGCCGCTGCTCATCCCGCAGTTCCTGGCCACCGAGGCGTTCTTCGTGTTCCTGATGGTGCAGTTCATGCGGGGAGTCCCGCGCGAGCTGGACGAGGCGGCCCGGATCGACGGCGCCGGCCCGTACGGCATCTTCCGGTACGTCATCCTGCCGCTGAGCCGTCCCGCGCTGGTCACCACGGCGATCTTCTCGTTCATCTGGACCTGGAACGACTTCTTCCGGCAGCTCGTCTTCCTGTCCCAACTGGAGGACTACACAGTGCCTGTCGCGCTGACCCTGTTCATCGACTCGACAAGCCAGAGCGCGGTCGGGCCGATGTTCGCCATGTCGGTGCTGTCGCTGCTGCCGGTCTTCCTGTTCTTCGTGGCGTTCCAGCGGATGCTCGTCGAGGGGATCAACACCAGTGGAATCAAGGGCTGAACCGGAGGGCGGCCGCCGCGACTGGCGTGACGTCGCCCGCGACGCCGCCGACCTGGCGCTGCTCGGCATCCTGCTGACGCTCGCGGCGGCACCTGTCCTGACCGCCGCCGCCGCGGCGGGCACGGCCAGCGCCGCCGTGCACGACTGGACGCGTACCGGTAGCTGGCCGTCGGCCCGGACCACAGTGCGCCGGTACGGCCGGTCGGTGCTGCCCGGCGTGCCGGTCAGCCTGCTGGCGCTCGCCGTGGTCGGGCTGCTCGCCGTCAACCTGGCGGCGCTAGCCACCGGGCGGGTGCCCGGCGGGGTGGTGGCGCTGGCGGTGACCGCCCTGGTCGCCGCCGGCCTGGCCGGGTACGCGGGGCTGGTAGTCGTCGAGGTCGGCGGCTGCCGGCGGTGGCGGGCGGCGGCCCACCGCGCCGCTCGCGCCTGCCTGGACGCGCCCACCCGCTGGGCTGCGGTGAGCGGGGTGACAGCGCTGGCCGGGCTGCTCGCCGTCCTCGTCACGCCGGTGGCGGTGCCCATCCTCGCCGGCTACACGGTGGCAGCCCTGCACGCCGTCGCCGGCCGCTGGCCGGCCCTCGCCCGTGCGGAGGTGCAGTGAGCACCGGGCCGGAGCCCGCGCGGCTGCTCGTCGGCGCGACGGAGGTGGCCCGGTACGTGGTCGACCCGCCGCTGGACGCGCGACACGGGCCCCGCCCCTACCTGCACCCGGTACGCACCCTCGCCGGCACCGTCGTCACCGACGCGCTGCCCGCCGACCACGTCTGGCACCTCGGCGCGTCCCTGGCAGTGCAGGACGTCAACGGTGCCAATCTGTGGGGCGGGCGCACCTACGTCCGGGACGTCGGCTACACCTGGCGTGACGACCACGGGCGGATCGCGCACACCGGCTGGACCGAGCAGGCCGCCGACCGGCTTGCACACGACGCGCAGTGGCGCGACGCCCACGGGCAGGTGCTGCTCACCGAGCATCGACGGCTCGCCGCGTCGGCCGTCGCGCCGGACGTCTGGCGACTCGACCTGACCTGCGCGCTCACCGCACCGCCCGGTCACGAGGTACGCCTGGGCAGCCCGGCCACGAACGGGCGCCCCGGCGGGGCCGGCTACGGCGGGTTCTTCTGGCGGGCCGTCGCCGACGGTGAGCCGACGGTGTTCAGCGCCGACGCCACGGGGGAGGAGACGCTCAACGGCAGCGCGGTGCCCTGGCTGGCCATGGCGGGCGTCGGGGCGGGCGGTGCGGCGTACACACTGGTTTTCGCGGGCCTCGGGTCCGGCGACAGGTGGTTCGTGCGGACCGCCATGTACCCGGGGGTCTGCGTGGCGTTCGCGTTCGACAGGCCGGCCGTGGTGGCGGCCGGCGACACCCGGCACGGCCACTACCGGGTGTGGGTGGCCGACGGCACCCTCGACCCGGATCGGGCCGCCGCCCTGGTCGCGGCGGCCCCGTGAGCCCTACCGACCCGTCACCGGGTGGGTAGGGCGGCGGTCACCCGCACCGACTTGACGACTGCCGGGATCGAGCCGATCAGCAGTACCAGAGCCCACACGATGGCGATGATGGCGAAGACCAGCGCGCCCACGTCGTCCACGATGCTCACCACTACCACCGGCACGAGACGGTGCAGGAACTCCAGCACGACAGTGCAGAGCAGAGTGGTGAGCGCCAGCAGCACCAGGCCCTTGTTCTGCAGGAATCGGGGCTGGGCGAGCAGCAGCATCGCCACCCAGACCAGCTTCAGCAGCAGCACCAGCCCCAGCAGCAGGCTCGCCTCGCCCACCGGGAAGAACCCCCACAGCGCCAGGTACGCCAGCGTGCCGAACGGCACGGCCAGGAACAGCGACACCATGATGGTCAGCTCGACGAAGGCGATGATCAGCAGCACCAGCGAGCCCAGGAGAAGCAGGATCGAGAAGATCAGCGTGGCCACGCCCTGGATCCGGCCGTGCGTCCGCTCGGGCAGCACAAGGCTCAGGCAGAACAGCCCTGTCGTCCAGAGCGCCACCGCGTCGATGAGCGCCAGATAGCTCGTCCCGCGTCCGGAGGGTTCGCTGATCGCCCCTGCGTCCACCTCCACTCCGAGGTCCACCGCTCCGGCACGCAGCGCGCCGGTGGCGTCCCCGCCGCCGGTGAGCAGCGACGACCCGACCTCGACAAGCACCACGAGGGTCACCGCTACCAACGCCAGCAGGAGGAAGGGCTTGCGTAGGTCACCCATGTCGGGCCTCCCCGTGGCCGGTGTCGGCCGGTCGGCCGGTCAGGTGGCGGCGATGGTGACGGTGCATGCCACACCTCCCGGACACCTGAGCAGCACGACCGCCGCACTGTCGACAGCGATCTTTGCGACAGCCTCGCCGCCGTCGCCCGGCTCGGCGTCGGCCCGGACGGTGAGGTCGGCGTCCCGGGGCGCGGGGGCGGTCACCGTGAAGGCCCGACCGCTGCGCAGCACCAGCGTCCTGAGCCCGCCCGGGTCGGCCACCCGCAGCTCGCAGCCACCGACGAAGCTGAGCACGTCGGCGGTACGGTCGCAGTCGGCCCGTACCGTCGCCGGGTCGACGGTGCTGCTCCCTCCGGCCAGCCCACTCAGCCGCCCGACCAGCCCGGACGGTTCGCCCGCGCGTCCCCGCTCGCCACCGCCCACGCCGACGGCGAGCGCGAACGACGCCACAAGCAGCACCGCGAGCGTCACCAACAACAGCTTCTGCCTACCGCTCATCGTTGCGCGACCGCCCCGCTGACCTCGGTGAAGCGGATCTGGTCGACGCCCGCGAAGTAGCGGTTGACGCCTTGGGTCCGGCCCACCGCCACAAGGGTGAGCGTGTGCCGGCCCGCGCCGAGCCGGATCGTGCCCACGTCGGTGAAGTCCTGCAGGACCACCTTCGGCGTGAAGCCGAAGAACGTGCCCCCGAGTTGCGTGCCGTCGATCTGCCAGATGGTGTTGGCGTAGTCGAAGGAGGTGGTGCGGGCGGCGGAGAAGAGCCACACCGCGTCTGCCGGCAGGTCGACTGTGAGACTGACCCGGTCACCCGGGGCCAGACCCTGGAAGAACAGCTGCTTGTCGTCCGACCAGGTCACCGAGCAGCAGTTCGGCTGCGACACCACGGTGGCCGCGGTCCCGGCCGGTGACTCCACAGTCGCGCCGTCGACGAGGCTCTCCGCCTCCACCGTCACGACCCGTGGCGCACCGGGAGTGGTGCCGTCCGGCCGGGTCAGCAGATAGCCGACCACCCCGCCGACCACCAGCACCAGCGCCACCGCCGCCGCGATCCACGGCCACGGCGTCCGCTTCGGCGCGGCCACCGCCTGAACCTCGTACGTCACCCGGCCGCTGGAACGGGAACTCTCCTCCGGCGCGGTGTTCGCCGAGTACGCGAAGCCGGTCATGTCGTAGCGGCGGGGCGCGGTGCCGGGCGGAACGGCGAGCTGCACCAGGAACGAGACCGAGCCCTGCCCGGGCACCACCCGCTGCGGCTCGGCCACAGTGAACCAGGCACGCTGGCTGCCCTCACCCGGTGCGACGTCGAAGACCACTGTGTCCGGCGCCTGCTGCGGATTCGAGACGGTGAAGGTCAGCTCGCCCCGGTTGCCGGCGTCCAGTGTGAACTGGGAAGCGGCAGCGACGACGGCCCATTCGGTGGTCATGACGGCTCCTCTGCGGAAGATGGGTGCGAGACGGGGTGGTGCGGCACCGCCGCCCGGCCGATCGCCGGGCCCGGCGTCGGGGTCGCCGCGTCAAAGTCGCCGTCCGGGGCCGGCGTCGGGGTCGCCGCGTCGGAGCCGCCGTCCGGGGCGGGTGGCGGCGGGCCGTCCAGGGCGACCTCGGCGGTCACCGCCACGGGCTTCTCCGCCTCGACGATGCGGTTGACGAGGGCGAGCTGACCGGCGGCGGTCGCCGGCACCCGCACCACGATGTGAAAGGGCTGCTCCACAGGCTCGTCGATGACGAAGCCCGGCACACCGGTGGCCAGCTCAAGGGCCCTGCGCATCCCGTACGGGGTGCCGCGCCAGCGGGCCAGCAGCGCGGCGTTGGCCACCAGGTCACGAAGCCGGCCCAGCGGCAACGGCAGCGGGGCGTCCGGCCGGGGTGCGGCCACCACGTGGTCCATCGCCACCCAGCGGGTCAACCGCACGACCAGCCCGTCCGGCGCCCGGTACGGGTCGAACAGGGCGTCCACCTCGGCGAGGATGGCCTCGTCCGGGGCGTGCAGCCCCTCCATCACCTCCAGCAGCGCCCAGAGCACGCTGCCCGGCACGCACGCCCGCTGGTACGCGGCGGGCAGCAGCCGCTCAATCGCCGAGCGTCGCATCCTGCCGCACCACCTCGATGTCGTGCTCGCCGGAGCAGAGCAGCCACGTGTCCGGAACTGTCACCACGTCGGCGGTGGCCTGGTTGGCGCTGGCGGTCCAGTCGACAGCGTCGGCGCTGCGGTACACCCCACGCTCACCGCCGGCCAGGACCAGCCGCTCGGCTGCCGTAGCGCCACCGGTCGCGGGGCCGCTCACAGCGATGGCGTCGACGGGAACGAACCGGGTCCTGTCGCGCAGTGGCAACCCGCAGTTGACCATCACCGGTTGCCACTGCGGCTGCGCGGCAAGGGTGTCCAGCCGCAGCACGCCGCCGCTCTGTGTGGCCGCCAGCGCCAGCGGGCCGGCGAACGCGAGATCACGGCAGGTGCCGCCGATCCACCCGGCCTGCACCGTTTGCCACTGCACGTCCGACTCGAACAGTCGCGTGCGGTGGCAGCCCTGGCCGGGTTTCTTCGGATCCGGCTCGCCGGCGCCGCTCCACAACAGCGTCGCCGGACCGTCGTACTGCACCGACAGCACCCGGTTGTCCACATTCGACAGACCGACGTGCGCGAAGCTCCCCGGCCGGCCGCCGGCAGTCGACAGGTACACCCCGAAACCGGCCTGCGCCGCCACCGCCACACCGGGCGCACCCCGCTCGGAGACGAACGCCCGCACCGCGTAGAAACCCCGATCGGCGTCGGACGGGTCGACGAGGATCTGCAACGGCACCGCGCCGGGCAGCAACGACACCTCGTACAGACCGGTGTCGGTGGCCACCAGCAGCGCACCCGCGCCGTCGCGGTCCAGCCACGCCACGTCGGAGATGCGCGAGTCCAGGTCGGTCAGCAGCGACCACGTCTCACCCAGGTCGGTGCTCAGGTGCACCCGGGAGCCACCGGACGCGCGCAGCGTCACCACCGCCACCGAGCCGGGACGCGGCACGATGCCCGGCCGCACCGGAGCGGGCGCGGGCGCCACCCGCAGCACCGTCTCACCGTCGAACCGGCCGGTCGGCTCCCAGCCGGCACCTGCGTTGCTGGAGCGGAACAGCACCGGACCACGCCCGGCGTACCAGGTGCGGGGCTGGTACTTGTCGACGGCGAGGGCACGTACCTCCGCGTCGGGAGCCTCGTCGACAACGAACCGCACCGACTCGACGTACCGCACGCCCGGTTCGGCGTGCTCCAGCAGCCGGTACACGTTCGACGCCCGCAGCGGCTCGCCGAACGGCCAGCCCGTCGGGTTCAGCGCGGTGGGCAGCGGGCTCAGCGTCTGGTGCAGCCGGTCGTGGATCCGGCGACGGACGGCGTCCACGTCCTCCTCGCGCCGGACCACCACGCGCGCCCGTACCGACACCGCCTTGAACCGGGCCCACGTCGCCCGGGACCGGATGCCCACCATGCGGCGCTGCTCCAGGTCGGCCTCCACGCGGTGCCGCGCCTCGGGCACCTCGTGCTCGCGCAGCACCGCCACCGACAGCCGGCCACCCGGGCGGGCCGTCGGCGGGACGTACGGCACCAGCACCACCTCCACCTCGCCCGGCCGGGCGAAGCTGTACACAGCGGCGCTGGTGAACGCCCGCGCCCGCGCCACAGCGCCCGAGGCGGTGGCCAGCACCTCGAAGTCGCGGGCGGTGACAGCGCGCTGCTGGGCGAAGAACTCGTACGGGCCGCGCAGCAGCACCGACTCCAGCGCCTCCATCTCCCGTCCGCCGGCGGCCGGCGTGGGGTTGTCCACGCGTACCCCCGGCAGGGGATCGCGCAGGCTGGTGAGCGTGCCCGCCGCCACGTTGCCGGTCGGCCCGCCGCCGGCCCGGTACCAGAGCCGGACCTGCCGCCCGGCCGGCGGCACCGCCGCCACCGTCCCGGCGGTCACGCCGGACCGGGTCGGGTCCGCCGGCGCGTCGGCGGGCGTCGAGTCGGTGGGCGTCGCGTCGGCCCGGGTCGCCTCGGCGGGCGGGCGCAGGTCGAGGGCCGGGGCGAAGGTGATCGTGCCCGAACAACGGTCCACGAGGTACGCCTTGGCCTGCGGTCCGAGCCCGGCGAAGCTGTCCGCCGGCTGCCAGATCTCGAACGTTCGGCCGTCGTGCTCGCGGGCCGCCGCCCCCAACTCCACCGAGCCGGCCGGCACCTCCACACCGAGCAGCAGGTCCAGCGACTCGGCGGTGTGCGCCAGCGGAGCCCGGGACGCCCGCAGCACCTGGCCCGGCTGGCCGGTGCCGACACCAAGCAACTCCGCCTCCACCGGCTCGCAGTGGTGCATCCGGACCGTCACCGACGCCTCGCCGGCCGCCAGCAGCGCCGGCTCGGTGGTGACGAACAGGACGGGCCGGGGATCCGCGCCGCGCGCCGCAGCGACCCGCAGACCCGCCGGGATCCGTACCGCGCCCCGATCGGTGCCGCTGCGGGTGAACCGCACGTCCGCCCAGGCCGCCGTCGGCGCGTGCCGGGCCACCCCGAGCAGGTTCAGGAACGAGACGTACGCCTTCTCCGGCAACTGGTTCAGCCGGTAGATCATCACCTCGGTCAGGTGCGCGAACGCCTCCACGAGCGCCATGCCCGGGTCGTGCGCCGACAGGTCGGTCCAGGCCGGGCAGGACTGGCGGATCCGCTCGCGGGCCTCGGTGACCAGGTCGAGGAACCCCCTGTCGTCGAGGTGCGGCACGGGCAGCGTCATGACGGTCCTCCCGGTTCGTCGGCGGCGAGCAGGTCCACGGAGAACACCAACTGCCCGGGCGTCAGGCTGGCCCGCACCCGGTAGTCCAGCCGGATCACCAGCCGCCACGCGTCGTCCGGATCCGGCCCGGCGTCCACGTCGATCACCTCGACCCGGGGCTCCCAACGGGCGATCGCCTGCCGGACGTAGTGGATGGCCAGCCCCGCCGTCGTGTCGTCGTTCGGCGCGAAGATCAACCGATGTAGCCGTGACCCGTACCCGGGTCGCATCAGCCGCTCGCCCGGGGTCGTCGACAACAGCAGACACAACGCCTGGCGTACGCTTTCGTCGCCGTCGGTCATCGCCAGGCCACCTGCGGCGGTGAGCGCCAGCCCTCCGCCCCGCCCGGCGTCGAAGCCCGCGCCGACGAACCGGAACGCCCTCACCGGTCCGACCCCAGGAACGTCTGGCGCGGGTCGCGCACCGTGTGGTGGACAGCGCCCGGCGGCGTGCCGTTTGTGAACCCCTCCAGGTGCGACAGGACCACCCGGTGCCCGTCGACGCGGACCCAGTCGCTGTAGCCGACCCGGACGGTGAGCGTCTTCGTGCACGGCTTGATGGTCGGGCCGTAGTTCGGGCAGGCGACGATCTTGCGACCTTCCGGGTCGTCGTCCACCAGCACCGGTACGGCGGTAACTGTCACCCACTCCTGCGACGGCCGGTTCTCGACCCGGCCGTCGTGATCGCAGGTGATCACCGAGTCGCGGTGGATCCAGCGCATCAGCCGCCTCCTTCGTGGTGGGCGCGGGCCAGCGAGGCGGCCTGCCGCGCCGCGGTGGTCGGGTCCTCGGTCGACTCGGCGTGCAGGAAGTCCACGCCGCGGGCGCGGACCACAATGGCCCGCCCGGGCGCGGAGATCACCAGGTCGGTCGCCGCATGCAGGGTCGCCAGGTCGGGGGTCAGTTCCAGGAAACTGCCGCCCTCGGTCGCCAGACGCAGGCTGCGCTGTACGTCGTCCACGACTATCGACTGCCCACCCGCGGTGCGCAGCGACCAGCGGCGGGCCCGCCCATCGTCGATGCCGGCGTCGTACGGTTCGACCGCACCGAAGAGCGAGCCCAGCACGATGCCCGAGGCCGGCTCTCCGCCGGGCAACACCACGAGCACGGTGTCGTCCGGGTCGGGCAGAGCCACCAGCCCCTTGCCGCGCCCCGCACCCGGGCACAGCACGCCGAGCCATCCGGCGTCCAGATCCCCGTACGCCGGCAGGGTCAGCCGTACGCGGCCCAGCCCGTCCGGGTCGGCGACGTCGGTGACGGTGCCGAGCGTGACCACCGCACCGGCGCTCGTCTGAGCAGGCGGTGCGGGCGGCGGCACTGTGGAGAACCGGGTCAGGTGACCGTTTCCGTCAACGGTGTGCACCACCTCGGTCAGCACGTACGCGCCGGCGACCGGGTCGGGCACACCGGTCAGCGCGATCCGCCGGCCCGGCCGCAACGCCGGATCACCCTCGGCCACCCCCTCGGCGGTGACCAGCGCGGCGGCCCGGGTGTCCAGGCGGGCCTGGGCCAGCGCCGCCAACTCGTCGTCGCTGCGGCCAGGCTGGTCCACGGCGGTACGTATCCCGTCGGCGCCCACGTCGGCCGGGTCCGGACGGTCGCCCGCCGGTCGGCCGCAGCGCGCCTCGTCGACCCGCTGACTGATTGGCTCGGCCCGCTGCGGATGCCAGCCCAACGCCGCGCTGGCACCGCTGGCCTGGTCGGCGTTCGTGGCCAACCGCAGCGTGTGCACGTCCACGCCGAGAGCCAACGCGACAGGCTCGCCATAGCCGGCCAGCGTGACCAGACGTACCCCGTCGCCGTCGGCGGCCAGGTGCAACCCCGCCCGGCCGGTCACCTCACGCAGCAGCTCCAGGTCGCTGTGCCGGTGCTGCACCAGCCGCTCCAGCCGTGGCCCGTCGCACTCGACGGTCACCGTCAGCCCCACCTCGCCGCACAGCTCACCGGCCAGCTCGGCGGCGGTCACCGACGTGAAGACCCGCAGCCCCTGCCGCTTGCGCAGCCGGTGCAACGCGTCGTACGCCCGCAGGCGCAGCACCGCCGCGCCATCGGCGGCGTACTCCGCCTCCACACAGGTGACCTCACCGGCGAACAGCGCGTCGGCGTGGTCGGCGAGGCGCACGTTGAGCGACGTGCCCGGCCGTACCGGGGGGTCGAGGGCGCTGCTCCCGGCGCCGGTGGCGAGCACCAGTTCGGCCTGGGTGGGCTGGTCGAGTCGCGCCGCCACCCGCAGCGAACGGACCCGCTGTCGTGCCGGTGCGCTCAGCTCGACCCCGTCGAGCAGAACGGCGAGCGCCCGGGGCGCGATGCTCGTCACGGCGTACCCCCCGGGTTGGTGGTGGGGGACCAGCTGGCGGCGCTGGTGGCGATCGACGTGCCCACTAACGACGCGCCGGAGCCCACCGCACCGGCAACGGCGCGGGCGATCCCGGCCAACGCCGCCCCACCGGCGTCGGTGCTCGTGCTGCTGCCGCCCGTGGCGCCACTGCCCGTGGTGCCGCTCGGTGTGCTGCTCGGCGGCGGGACGGCAAGCGTCGTGCCCGCGGGCACCGCCAGGGGGTCGGTGATCCGGTTGTGCTCGGCCAGCAACCGCCAGCGCAGCGGCGACCCGAGCGCGTCGTTGGCAAGCAGGTCGAAGCGCACGCCGGTGCTGCCCGCATCGGCCGTCCCGTCACCGGCGGCGACCACAGCGCTGCCGGGCGCGGCGGTCGGAGTGCTCGCCGCGGCAAGTTCCTCGGCGAAGCCGGCCTCCGCCTGGTCGGCCGTCTCGGCGGCCCGAACCAACTTCAGCCGTAACCAGGAACGTCGCGGCGAGCCGGTGCCGGTGAACGCGTCGAACCGCTCGGCCACCGCGATGATCACCCCGGGCACGTTCCAGGTCTTGCCCCAGACCAGCCGGACCAGCGGAGGTCGCAGCCACCCGTGCTCGGCGCTGGAGTTCTCCGCAAGCATCCACAACGGACGGGTGAGCACCCGTACGTCGGGCGGACGGACCTGCGCCTGGACGAATTCGACGTCGAAGAGCAGGTCGAGCACCAGCTCGGTGCGACCGCCACCGGTGAAGACCAACGGGTCGTCGGCAAGCCCGGACCCGGTGAGCTGACCGCCGGCCGTGCCCCGATGCCGTACGCCCGCGAGCCGTGTCACCTGCACGGTCTCCGGGTTGAGCAGGCAGTCCACCCGTTCCCCGGAGGAGTCGATGAGAAAGGCGACGCGCTCCATCAGTCGCTCGCCTGTTCCCGGTCCAGCCGGTCCACCCGGGTGGTGTCCAGCGCCTCGCCGGGCACCGTCCACAGCGGTCGGTCATCCGGTAGCGCCGGCCACGGGTCGGCGGTCCTGAACGCCCATCCGTCGTCGCGAGGTCCCTGTCTTGCTCCATCGGCCCGACCAGTCGTCGCGGCCGGCTGTCCGGGCCACGCCGTCTCGTCCGGGAGCGCCGGCCAGGGCCCGCTGCCGGGGGAGCGAGCCACGTCAACCGGCCGGCCGCTAGCCGCGCCTCCGGCGTCCGCTGCGGCAACGTCGCCGCCCGAGCGGCCGTCACCTGCCCCGAACCGGGTACGCGAGGCAGCGTCCCCGCCAACCACGCCCGCCGTCGACCCGGCACCTGCCAACCCGCTTCCGGGCGCGAACCATGCCCCGGTTGCGTTCACAGCCCCGGTTGCGTTCACCGCCTCGGTTGCGTTCACCGCCTCGGTTGCGTTCACCGCCTCGGTTGCGTTCACCGCCTCGGTCGCGGTCATCGCCGAGATGCCGCTGGCCATGCTCTTGTTCGACCGGCGATCGGAGGGCCCGCTCGATGCTGACGCGAACCTGGACCTCGCCGTCGCCCCGATTCCTGCCGTCAACCCGGCTTCTGCGCGCGGGTCGCCAGTTGTCGCTCCGGCACCTCTCGCACCTGTCGTCGGCGCGCCCTCCACCGGTGCACCAGGCGCAGAACCGCCCTGTCCGCCGGACCAGGAGACATCGCCCGAACCCTGTCGAGACGACCTGCCCTCTCCGATCGAGCTTCCGGAACCACCACCAACGCCGGGACCACCCGACCCGTGCTTGCCACCCTCGACGCCGCGCGGGCCACCCCGGGCTCCGCGCCGCTCGCCGCCAACTGCGAGCTGGTCGGCAACGCTCCGCTGGTCGCCCCCATGCCCTCGCGGCCGGGCGCTCACCTGCTTCACAGCAGATCTTGGAAGGAAACCGCCCCTGGAGGGGCCGAAACCGTCCAAGATCTCTGCTGACGACCACGAGTCGGTGCTGGTTGTGGGGTGGGGGACTGCGGGGCGGATGAGTGGCTTGGCTCCTCCGGTTGGATGGTCTAAGCGATGCGGTCCGGTGGCACTGCCACGCCTGGACGACCGGCCCGCGCCACGGTGCCCTCGGTCCGCCGGCTCGCCGCCGCTCTCCGGGCTACCTGGCCTCCCGAACCCGTCAGCCCCACCACCAATTACCCAGCCGGTCGCACCGGACGAACCGGCCGCACCGAACGAACCGCCTGCACCGAAGGAACCGCCTGCACCGAACGAGCTGGCTGCACCGAACGAACCGCCTGCACCGAGCGAGTCAGCTGAACCGAGCGAGCCAGCGGCCGCACCCATCGAACCGGCGGTACCTGCCTGCGACACGTTGCCCGCCGCCGCACCGTGGACCGCTGGGTCGGCAGTGAACCGTTGTCCCGGGCCCGTGCCTTCTCCGGCCCATCTGTCCGAATCGGGTACGTCCTGAGCGTCGGGCCGGCCCGCCGGAGGCCCGTCGAGATCCAACTCGCGCAGCAGCCCGGGGGCGTGGGCGGCGACAAGGTCCAACCAGTGCCGAGGCGGCTCACCGAACCGACGCGGCGCCGCCTCGTCGGCCGACGCCGATCGATCCACCGGCCCGTGCTCCGACAATCGCTGGTCCGACAACCGCTGGTCCGACAATCGCTGGTCCGACAATCGCTGGTCCGACAACCGCTGGCCCGATGGCCGCTGGTCCAGCAGCCGCTGGTCCAGCAGCCGTTGGTCCCACAGCCGCTGTTCCGACGGCCGCTGGTCCAGCAACCGCTTGGCCGACCGCTGGTCCAGCGGCCTTTCATCCGACGGGCGGTCGCGTGCGCCGGTGGGCTCGATCTGACCGGCGAGGCGCATCGTCGCCCCGGCGACCGAGCGCAACTGCCCGGCCAGCCAGCTACGCGGGGGTCGGCGCGGTGGCACTGCCGGACTCCAGCTCAAGGCCCTCGTAGCGCAGCGTCAGCGACGCGATGGCGATCTCGTGGCTGAGGGTGTTGAGGTGCGCCCCGCGCCACCGGGTGGGCCAGGCGTCGATGAGGTTCCAGCGCAGCACCTCGGCGGTGCCCACGGAGTCCAGCAGCACCACCGACACGTTGCGACGGTTGACTGTGCCCTGGGCTGTGGCGTTCACCCAGTCCCACAGCTCGCGGGACGCGGTCAGGCCGAAGTGCAGCGTCACCGGCTCGTACTCGGCCTGGCCCGGGACCATCCGCATCCGGCCGAGGCCGTGCTCGCGGTACGGCTGCCCGGGGATGTTCACCTCCAGCCCGCTCATCTCGGTGAAGTGGCCGTTGGTGACGCCGTTGATGAGCAGCCGGAAGTTGTACGCCCGGTACGGGTCGACCGGGGCGCCGGGCTGCGGGGTGGCTGTGGTGGGCATCTGTCAGCCTCCGATGGTCTCGGTCTCGGTGCCGCCGGCCCACTGGCTCAGCTTGAACACCACGAACTCGGCGGGCTTGACGACGGCGATGCCGATGTGGGCGATCACCATGCCAGCGTCGCGGACGTCCGGCGGGTTGGTCTCCTCGTCGCACTTGACGAAGAACGCCTCCTCGGGGCTGCGCCCGAGCAGCGCGCCGTCGCGCCAGACCCGGGTGAGGAACGCCCCGATGTCGCGTCGGATCGAGCGCCAGAGGGTGAAGTCGTTGGGTTCGAACACCATCCAGCGGGTGCCGTTGGCGATGGCCTGCTCGATGGCGATGCTGAGCCGCCGTACGTTGAGGTAGCGCCACTCACTGGCTTCGGCGGCGAGCGTACGGGCGCCCCAGACGCGGATGCCCTCGCCGGCGAAGTAGCGGATCACGTTGACGCCCTTGGGGTTGAGCACGTCGTGCTCGGGTCGGGTGACGAGGTAGCCCAGGTCGACGGCGCCGCGGACGGGTTCGTTCGCCGGTGCCTTGTGGACGCCGCGCAGGGCGTCGGTTCGCGCCCAGATGCCGGCGAGGTGCCCGCTTGGCGGGGTGAGTTCCAGTTCTCCGCTGATCGGGTCGCGTACCCGCAGCCACGGGTAGTAGAAGGCGCCGAACTCGGACTGCCGGGGCCGGTACGCCGCGCCCTCGGGCCCCCCGGAGCCAGCGCCACCGCCCGAGCCGGAGCCCGAGCCCGAGCCAGCGCCAGCCGAGCCGGCGCCGCCGTCCGTACTCTCGGCGGGTTTCGGGGGTTTGCCGGACGACGGCGTGGCGACCTTCGTCAGCGCGGCGATGTCGTCGATGTCGGGGGCCGGATCGCAGATCGCCACCATGGTGCGGGTCCGCTCGGCCATGCTGAGCAGTGCCTCGTGGGACACCACGTCGTGGAAGCCGGGGGCGGCGATGATGGAGATCTCGTCGACAGCCTCGAGCAGTTGCAGGCCGGCGCGGCGCTGGCCGGTGCCGGTGATGGCGCCGCCCTCGCCGACGTTCACCACCCAGCAGCGGGCGCCACCGTTGTCCAGAAAGCCGAAGACGGCCCGGGCCAGTGGGGTGCTCTCGGTCTGGTCGCCGTCGGCGAAGAGCCGCAGGAACTCGGTCCAGTTGTTGACGGGCACCGCCCTGCCCAGTTGGGCGGTGCGGTTCGGAGCGACGCCGACGAACGCGGCGATGCTGGTGCTCGCCGGTCCGATCGGTCGGGCGCCGCTGGGGACCTCCTCGACATAGATGCCGGGGGAGAAGTAGCTGGGCATCGGTCCTCCTGTGCGGGTGGGCGTCAGTGGGTCGGTGGCGCGCAGACGATGACGATGTCGTCCTCGCCTGCGTCGACGTCGGCGGTGAGCACGAGTCCGCGCCCGCTGAGTCGGAGCCGTACCGGGCCGGGGTTGTCGGGGTCGTGTGGGACCCCGACGATGAGGAACCGCCCGTCGGGGCCGGTTCGGGCGGCGGACGCCGTGGCGGGCAGTTCGACGCGCATCGCGGCGAGGGGTTGGTCGTCGGGGCCGACCACACGGCCGGTGAGTGTGCGGACCTCCAACTGGCGCAGCCGCAGCGGTTGCAGCACCGGCGGCGCGGCAGGCGTGGGGTGATCCACCTGCGCCGGTACGTCGATCAGCAGCGCCGGGCGGGGCGCGACGCCGAACGCGCTCCACAGCGGAGCGTCGCCGGCCTCCAGCACGATCGGGTAGCTGCCGTCGCTGGTGGCGGCGGTGAGCACCCGGTCGAGGTGGTCCAGCCCGGCCGGCCCGATCACGCAGAGCAGGTAGCGGATCGTGAACCGGTACGGTTCGCGGACCGCCCCGCTGGAGCGGGTCTGCCGGGCCGGGCGCAGTTCGAGGGGCCAGAGGGTGAGCCCGGCGGCGTCGCCGTCGGTGCGGGGCGGGCCGATCGGAACGGGTTCCCCCGCCGCGCCGGCAAGCCAGGCGGCCAGCTCGGCGGTGGCCGTCGCGATCGGTCCGCGCCCGTCGCTGCTCATCGCGGTGGCGTTCCCTGGATCCGGTACGCGATTGCCTCATTCCACACGTGTGGGTAGACGCCGATCTCGAAGTACCTGGTGAAACGGTTGATCGGGGCGTTCGTGTGGTCGTGGTAGAGCAGCCAGATAGGTGCGATGGTGAACAGCACGTAGTTCGCCAGCACCAGCGGGATGTAGAGCGGCCCGAGCAGGCGTGCCTGGAAGATGTGCACGTCCTCGTGTCGCTGGATGCCGGAGCTGGAGCCGGCGCAGACGGTGCCGATGGTGGTGGCGTAGCGCGGTGAGACGCCCTCCATCACACTGACCCGGCCGCTGCCCAGTGAGGTGGGCCGGTCCAGCGAGTGGCCGAAGACCAGGTGCACGGCCAGGTAGATCGCCCCGACGACGGTGTTCAGCAGACTCCACGTGTGGTCGACGACGAAGAGGAAGATGCCGCGGGCGTCGGAGGCGTACACCCCGGCGGAGGCCACCGCCCAGCCGAACACCGCGCCGACGAGCAGGCCCACGACGGCGCCGATGAGCAGGCCGACCGGGCCGCCGGCCAGGAGGCCGAAGAGGGCGCTGGCGCCGACGAGGGCCGCCGCGCTGAGAATTCCGAAGATCATGACGACATCCCCTCAGACCCACGAACGGAAGACACGGGGCTCACGACCCTGCGCGACCTGGGTCGGCGACGCCTGGGTCGCCTGCCGGTTGCCGGGCGGGAACTGGTTGACGCCGAGCGCGGCGGAGAAGATGACAAGCGCGTTGAAGAACGCGATGATCCACTTCTCGCCGCCGGCGTCGTCGGCGAACGCCGCTGTCACGTAGGACAGCAGCAGCGCGACGGCGATGGCGATCCACTTGCGGAGCTTGTCGCCGCTCGGGCCGATCAGCCCGCCGATGACGTTCGTGGCCAGCAGGGTGGCGGCGCTCGCGCCGGCGATGGTCCCCAGGGCTGCCCAGGTGAAGAGATCGTTCACAGCGATCCCCCTCTTCTGCGATGGTGCGACCGGATTGTGGTGGTGGTGAGGGCCGGTGCTCCCGGGTGGGAGCACCGGTGCCGGTCGCCGTCGTCGCGGGGCGACGCCGTCGGCGAGGCCGGGGCCGGGCGCGGCCGGCAGGGCCGGCCACCGGATGGATCAGCCGGGTGAGCCCGCAGGCGGGCCCGGCGCTGTCGGACCAGGTCCGGCCGGTGCGGCGGCGGCCGGCGCCGTCGGGCGTCGACGTCGCAGCAGGAGTACGCCCACCGCGGCGAGCACCAGCACCAGGAGTACGCCGCCGACGACGAGCAGCCACGGGAAACCGCCCGAGCCGGAAGCGGCGACCGGCGAGCCGGAGGGGCGGGGCGGCGCCTCGGCGACGGCCCGCAACTCGGTCGGCTTGTCCTGGTTGGAGTCGACCTTCCAGGTGACCGACCGCCCGTTGACAGTGCCATTGGTGTCGATTACCCGACCAGGAAATGTCACCGAGATCTCGAATGACATCAACCTGAGGAAAGCCTGCTGTTGTTGCGGATTCTGTTGGGCGATTTTTCCGCCGTATCGCTTCGGGTCGAGTGGCAACGTGAAGCGGTAGAAATCGCCGTCCCGGACGAGTTTGACGCTCTCGCTGTCGAAGCCCGCCAGCGGTGCCTTGCGATAACTGATCTGGGTGCCGAAGAGTTTGCTGTCCTCGTAGGTGGTCTCCTCGCCCGGCGGCAGCGCGGGAATGTTCTGCCGCAGCTCCGCGAAGGCCGCCGAGACGTTCTTGTTCCGCGAGGTCAGCAGGGACTTCTGGGCGGTCAGCAGCAACTGCCCGTCGACAGTGTCGTCGGCGTTGACGGTGAGCCCCATGTTGAGCTGCATGCAGCTGCTCAGGGCGGCGAGAAGAAGGAGGCACACCGCGACGCGGAGTGCCCTACCGCGGTTGAATCTCCTGTTCATGGAGTCAGTGTGTGTGATCGCTTTCACCACGAGCAGTCAGCGATCGGTCACAACGCAGTCGCCGATCTTACCGGCCGGCTGTCACATTTGGATGAGGCCGCTCCCAGCGTGATTGTCTATCCTGGAGCTTTTGGGCCGAGTGTTATTTTGGCGCCGCCCGTCCCGCCCTCGGGGCACCCGTTGGCATAGGCTGCCGGGGTGGCCATGAACGCGTGCGTGCTGCTTGTGGATTCCGACGGGCGGCTGCTGCTGCAACTGCGCGACGGCAACGCCACCTTCTACCCCAACGTCTGGGGGCTGCCCGGCGGGTACGGCGAGGCGGAGGAGACGCCGCAGCAGACCGCCGAGCGGGAGCTGTGGGAGGAGACCGGCCTGCGCGCCGACGCGCCGCTGCGTCCGCTCGCCGTGCAGTCGATGCCCGAGCTGAACCTGGAGGTGCACTACTTCGTCGGCTCCACACGGGCCCGGCAGGAGGACGTGGTGCTCGGCGAAGGAGCGGCGATGGTCTTCGTGCCCGGCGACGAGGTGCTCGACGGCCGCCCCTACACCCCGGGCACCGTCGAGGTGCTCACCGACTTCCTCGCCGGACCCGAGTACGCCGCTGTGGCCCCCCGCCGCTGACGTCCGACAACGGAGGCACCCGTGAGGCTCCTGCTGACGTCAGGCGCTGACCCGGGCCACCAGGGCGGACGGGAAGAGCGTCACCGGCGCGGCCGGACGCCCGGCCAGCACGGCGGTAGCCGCGGCGGTGGCGATCGTGCCCACCGGATGGCTGGCGGTGGTGAGCGCCGGAGTGGTCATCGCGGCGAGGGGGATGTCGTCGAAGCCGGCCACCGCCACATCGCCGGGCACCCGCACACCCTCGTCACGCAGCGCCGCCATCACCCCGAGCGCCGTCTCGTCGCTGATCGCGTAGATGGCGTCGACGTCCGGCCACCGACGCAGCGCCTCACCGGCCGCCACCCGACCACGCGCGGCGGTGAAGTCACCGGGCACCACGCGTTCGGGCAGGCCGGCCTGGCGCATCAACGAGCGGTACGCCTGCACCGGGCGTCGGGAGCACGGCAGCCAGTGCGGCCCGGCCACCATGGCGATCCGACGGCGACCCGTGGCGTACAGGTGGCGCAGCACCTCGCCCGCGCCGGCGGTGTTGTCGACGTCGAACGACGGCACCGTCGCCGAGCCGATGCCGATCGAGGCCACCCGACCACGCAACGACCGGGGTACGGCGTCCAGCACGTCCTCGGTGGTGTTGACCAGCACCACACCGCAGACGCTGCGGTCCCGGGCGAGCCGGTCCAGGCCGGTCAGGTCGCCGAGCGGCAGCCAGTGCAGCGCCACCCCGACGCCGGCCGGCCCGCAGACCCGGGCGGCCGAACCGACGACCCGGTGGACGTACGGGTCGTCGAGCACCGCCTCGCTGGTTCCCGCGACGGCAACGACCAGTCGTACGCCTCGGCCGCGGACGAGTGCGCGCGCGGCCTGGTTGGGCACGTAGCCGAGCTGGTCGGCAGCCGCGGCGACCTGCTCCCGCGCCTGTGGCGACGCGAACCCCGTACCGGCGATCACCCGGGAGGCCGTGGAGCGTGACACCCCGGCGGCCCGTGCGACGTCGTCAAGCGTGGCCGAGCGGTGTGCGGCTGTCGTCATGGTGCCCTCCCCGTGGCGCCCGTCCTGGGCAGACGTGCGCCTGCATGGAATCATCCCCCGGCCGTGGCGTTGCTGGTAAGGGCGGTCACACGCTTGTGGTGGAAGCGCTCTCAGGTGTGCGATCGTGCCAGGAGATCACCGTCGAGGAAGAGGAACCACCCCCAGTGAGCGCCCCCACCAGCTCGGTTGCCGGCCCGGCCGCCGGCCTGCCGCCGCAGGCCGTCAAGCTCGCCCGAAACGGCGTCGCCGTCACCTTCACCCTGAACGGCCTCGCCGTCGGCAGCTGGTTCTCCCGGGTGCCGGCGGTCCGTGAGGCGTTGGACCTCTCCGCCGGGCGGCTCGGTCTGCTGCTGCTGGCGATGAGCATCGGCGCGCTGCTCGCCATGCCCACCTCCGGGCTGCTCGCCCAGCTCCTCGGCACCGCCCGCACCGTACGGCTGGCCACGGTGCTGGTCGCTGTCGGCCTGACGGTGGCGGGGTTGGGCGCGACCCTGACCGGCTCGTTCGTCGTCGTCGCGGTCGGATTGGTTGCCTTCGGCTACGGATCCGGTGCCTGCGACGTGGCGATGAACGTCGAGGCCGCTGCTGTGGAACGGCGTCTGCGACGCACCATCATGCCCCGCTTCCACGCCGGGTGGAGCCTCGGTTCGGTGGCCGGAGCGGGCCTCGGCGCCCTGGCGGCCCGCCTGGACGTGGCGGTCGGCGCGCACCTCTGCGCGGTGGCAGTGGTGGTGCTGGCCGGCACGGTGCTTGCCACGCGGGCCTACCTGCCGTCGTCGGCCCACACCCCGGAGGGCGACACGGCGGACGCCACTCCGGCCGGCCGTCGTCGTGCCCAGCTCGCCGCCTGGCGGGAGCCGCGCACCCTGCTGATCGGGCTGTTCGTGCTGGTGGCGGCGTTCACCGAGGGCGCCGCGAACGACTGGCTGGCTGTCGCGTTCGTGGACGGCCGGGACCTGAGCGAGGCAGCCGGAGCGGCGGTCTTCGGCGTCTTCGTCGTCGGCATGACCCTCGGGCGTACGGCGGGCACGATCGCGCTGGACCGCTGGGGCCGGGTGCCGGTGCTGAGTACCACAATCGGGCTCGCCGTCCTCGGCGCGGGCTTGGCGGTGCTGGCCGGCTCGGGGCCGCTGGCGATCGTCGGCGTCGCGCTGTGGGGGCTCGGTGCGTCGCTGGGCTTCCCGGTCGGGATGAGCGCGGCTGCCGACGAGGAAGCCCACGCGCCCGTGCGCGTCAGTGTGGTCGCGGTGATCGGCTACACCGCGTTCCTTGCCGGCCCGCCCCTGCTGGGGCTGCTCGGTGACCACGTCGGCATCCTGCGCGCCCTGCTTGTGGTGCCGGTGCTGCTGCTGCCGACATTGGCGCTGCTGCCGGTGCTGCGCCAGCCACAGTCCGGTTCAGCACACCAAAACTAACCCGGATCGACGCTCGGCGGTATCGGGTGCGTGGCCGACTGCGCCCCGCACCCGTGCTGGCTAACCTCGCCGAATGCCAACCGACGAGATCAGTGCCGCCGCGGCGGGCAGCTGGACGCTGGGCGACCGTACTGTGCACCGGATGGGCTTCGGCTCGATGCGGATCACCGCGAACCCCGACCGGAACCACGCCATCGCTCTGCTGCGCCGCGCCGTGGAGTTGGGCGTCAACCACATCGACACTGCCGCCTTCTACGTCTCACCCGGCGGCACGCTCCGGGTGGGCACCGGCCCCGCCCGGTACGCCACCGAGCTCATCCGCGCGGCGCTCGCCCCGTACCCGGAGGATCTGGTGATCGTCACCAAGGTCGGCTTCGGGTACGACCCGCAGGCCGGGTTCACCGAGGCGTACACCCCGGCGCAGTTGCGGGCCCAGGTCGAGGAGAACCTGCGGCGGCTCGGCCGCGACCAGCTGGACGTTGTCAACCTGCGCCTCGGCCGGGGCCCGGGGCCGGTGCCGCTTGTCGACCGTTTCGGCGCGCTTGCCGAGCTGCGCACCGCCGGGCTGATCCGGCACCTCGGGCTCTCCAACGTCCGACCCGAGCAGCTGGACGAGGTGGCGGGCATCGCGCCGGTGGTCTGCGTGCAGAACAACTACGGCGTGGACGCCTACCGGGAGCAGGACGCATTCGTGAAGCTCTGCGGTGACCGGGGGATCGCCTACGTGCCGTTCTTCGCGCTTGCCGGCACCGGTCGGGAGGCGGGCGCGAGAGCCGAGCAGGGCGAGGCCGTCGAGGCCGTCGCGCGTGCCCACGGCGTCACCCCCCACCAGGTACGTCTGGCCTGGACCCTGCACCAGGGCCCCCACGTGCTGGCCATCCCCGGCACCAGCGACCCGGCCCACCTGGAAACCAACATCGCCGCAGCCGCCCTAACCCTGACCAAAGAAGACCTAACCCTCCTAACCTGACCGCCCCCGCCCCCGCCCGCTCGCCCTCGTCCCGGTGATCATGAGGTTAGCGTCCGTCGGTACCGGCGTGTCGTGCCGCTAACCTCATGATCACCGGGGCTGAGGGGGCTGAGGGGGCTGAGGGGGGCTGAGAGGGCTGAGGGAGAGGGCTGGGGAGGGCTTGCGGAGCCAGACTCGTAGGGGTGCCACCGCTGTGAAGCCGGCTTTGAGCGCGGGGGTGAGGTCCGGGCCGGATTCGTAGCCGACGAGCGGCAGCCCGGGCACTGTGGCGAGCACGCCGCGCCAGATCTCGTCGGGTCCGTCGGTGCCGGCGAACAGGTTGGAGACGCCGAGTACGCCATCGCCGCTGACCACCGCGCCGCCGACGACCTCGCCCCGATCGTCGTACCGCGCCAGCACCCGTACCCGGGGGTCGGTAAGCACGGCGGGCCGGAACAGGTCCCCGCCGCCGTGCGCCGCAGCCCACGCGGCCAATCCCTGCGGCGTCGTGACCCGGGTGAGCAGCGGTCCGGCCGGAGGGTCCGTCGGTGGGCGGTGGATCCACTGGGCGTCGAAGAGCACCTCAAAGCCGTGCCCGGCGAGGTCGAGGTCGGCGAAGCTGTCCTTCACCGACGCGCCGGGCCCCGCGTCGATCCGGGCCAGCAGGGCGTCGGCGTCGACGCCGGGGCGCAGCGTGACGGCGTCCGGGTACCAGGTCGGGGAGCGGCGGGGAGTCGACCAGGCGTCGGCGTCGAACCAGCCAGCCACCCCGTGACTGCCGCAGACGACGTCGCACCACTCGGCGTTGTTGCGCGCCGCCGCCTCCCGCACGTCCACGCCCGCAGCCTAGGAGCTTGTGAGGATGACGAGTTGCTGGGTCGCGCGGGTCATGGCGACATAGCGGTCGACAGCCCCTTCGATGCCTTCGCCGAACGTGTCGGGGTCGACGAGCACGACAAGGTCGAATTCGAGCCCCTTGGCCAGTGCCGGGGTCAGCGACCGGACGCGGGGTGTCGCGGTGAATGTGGGATCGCCGATGACGCAGGCGACGCCCTCGTCGTGCGCGGCGAGCCAGGTGTCGAGGACCGAATCCAGATCAACAGCCGATCCGTGTACGACGGGGACGCCGTCGCGTCGGATCGAGGTCGGCACGTTGGCGTCCGGCAGCACGGCCCGGATGACCGGCTCGGCCTCCGCCATGATCTCTGCCGGCGTCCGGTAGTTGATGCTCAGCGAGGCCAGGTCGACACGGTCCAGTCCGATCCGTTCGAGTCGTTCCCGCCACGACTCGGTGAACCCGTGCCGGGCCTGGGCGCGGTCCCCGACGATCGTGAAGCTCCGCGACGGGCAGCGCAGCAGCAGCATCTGCCACTCGGCGTCGGTCAGCTCCTGTGCCTCGTCCACGACGATGTGCGCGAACGGGCCGGCGAGCAGGTCCGGCTCGACGGTGGGCAGCGCGGCCTCGTCGACGAGGGCGTCCTGGAGGTCCAGTTGACGCAGGCTCGACAGGACCCCTTCACCGTCGTCGTAGGTGTGGGCCTCGATCAGGTCGTCCACGACAGTGGCCATGCGTTCGCGTTCGACGGCGATTGTGGCGTCGTGCCGGCGCCGGCGTCCGGACGCCTCCCGGTCGCCGAGCCGTTGCCGTGCGGCGTCCAGGAGCGGCAGGTCGGCCACCGTCCACGCTCGGGCGTCGCCGCGCTGGAGCGTGCGGACCTCGTCAGGGCTGAGCCAGGGGGCGCACCTGCGCAGGTAGGCAGGCACCGACCACAGGTCTCCGACGAGGTCGGCGGCGTCGAGCAGCGGCCAGGCGCTGTTGAAGGCCGTCCGCAGGTCCCGGTTGCGTGCCAGCGAGCCGCGAACCAGGCCCTCCGGCTCGTCGCCGTCGTACCTGTCGACGAGGATCGTGAGCAGCGCCTCCCAGATCTCGTCGCGCGCCTCGTTGTGCGGCGTGCCCGGTCCGGCCGCGTCGAACGCCTCGGCCCAGTCGTCGGCGCTCAGCCTGAGGTCGGCGTCGTCGGTCTCGACGGTCATCGCCGTGTTCGGTGGCTCCTCGTAGAACCGGACGGCCGCCTCGATCGCCGTCACCATCTCCACTGACGACTTCAACCGGGCCACGTCGGGGTCGGTCTCGACTGTCGCCCCGGCGCCCTCGGGGACGAGGTCGCGCAGGGTGCAGGTCTGTACGTCCTCCTCGCCGAGGCTGGGCAGGACGTCGGCGACGTACGCCAGATAGGGCTGGTGCGGGCCGACGAACAGCACGCCGCCCCGGCGGTGACCGAGGCGCGGGTCGGCGTAGAGGAGGTAGGCGGTGCGGTGCAGCGCGACGACTGTCTTGCCCGTGCCTGGGCCGCCGTCGACGACGAGTGCGCCGCTGGATCCGGCGCGGATGATGGCGTCCTGGTCGGCCTGGATGGTGCTCAGGACGTCCCGCATCCGGCTGGACCGGCTGCTGCCCAGGCTGGCGATGAAGGCGGACTGGTCGTCGAGGGCGACGTGCCCCTGCAACCCGTCGGGACTGAACACCTCGTCCCAGTAGTCGGTGATCCGGCCCAGTGTCCAGCGGTACCGGCGGCGGCTCGCCAGGCCCATCGGGTTGGCGTGGGTCGCTCCGAAGAAGGGCTCGGCGGCGGGGGAGCGCCAGTCGAGGAGCAACTGTCGGCCGTCGCTGTCGGTGAGGCCGCGTCGTCCGACGTACACCGGTTGGAGGTTGTCGGCGCTCACCATGCGTCCGAGGCACAGGTCCAGACCGAAGCGCCGCAGCGTACGCAGCCGGCTTGTCAACCGGCGGACCTCCTGGTCGCGGTCGGAGGCCTGCCGGCCCTTGCCTGCGGGTGCCCTGCGCGCGGTGTCGAGGCGGTCGGACAGGTCGGCGGCCGTCTGCTCCAGGCTGTGCGCGATGGCCGCGAAGTGCTGCTCGTCCGCGCCGATCAGCGTCGGGTCGGCTTTGGCGCGCAGGCGGTCGGGGAGGTCGAACACGCTTGTGGTCGAGGGCTTCACGGCATCAGGCCGCATTCTTGTGGCTCCCATTTCCGCAGGTTAGGGCGTTGGCCGGGCAATTCTGGGGCATCACCCGGGTCTTGCCACAAGGCCCCGCCTGCGATATATGTTGAGAGTGGCAGGGAGTGAGTAGTACCTCCCGCTTCTCGGTCAGGGCATCCGTTCGGCGTACACCAGGTCCATCGTGTCGGTGCGGCCGGCCCAGCGGAGTTCGAGACGCCAGCAACCGGCCCGTGGCAGGTCGATGATCGACGGGCCGGGACCGCCGGCGACCTCCCGGATGACCCTGGTGTCGGTGCCGTCGAGGGTTGCGGTGATCGTCAGCGGCGCCGACAGCGCGTCGGTGGACGTACGGGCAACCCAGAGGATCTTGTTGCTCGACCCGTCCTGCCGGACCTGCGCCAGTGGGTGGCCGAACAGCACTGCCGCGATGTCGCCCTTCGCGCCGAGGACGTGCGGAGCGCGGGCGTCCCCACTGAAACCGGCGTCCGCCCAGTCGGGCAGGGCGCCTGTTTCGACCCGCGAGCCGCAGCCTGTTGCCCCCGGGCCGTCCGGCGTGGCCGACTGGCCTGTCGTGCAGCCCGCCAGCAGGACGACCGACGCCAGCAGAACTCTGCCCCTGGAACCCATCTCGCTCCTTCCCGGCACGCGTCGACGCGCGTCTCACCAGGACGACACCGGCCGGACGCGGCGGGTTCCGCTAACCCAGCGACTCGGCGATCCCGACCGCCTCGGCTCTGGTGAGATCGCCTTCGAGCCGGTAGCTCACGCCATGGTCCTGCCAGATCAGGGTCGAGGCCGCGAGCCGGGCGGTCGACATCCGAACGGTCCCCGCCCGGTCCACGTAGGCGAGCGTGTGCGGGCCGTCGACCCACACGGCGAAGTCGCCGTGGACCTGCGTCCACTCCACGGTCGGGCTGCTGACCCGCTTGTGGAAGGCCACGTCGAGACGACCGTCGAAGGCGTCGACGCGCAGCGCGCCCCCGTCGTAGAGCAGCGTCGCCACCCGGTACCTGCCCGCGCCGTCGGGGTCGGCGACAAGCACCTGCTCGGGTACGCCGAGCTTCGCCGGCAGTCGGATGGGAAAGCGCACCGCCCGTTGCGCCTCGTCCAGGGCTGTGGTCCGCTGCGCCGGCAACGGCAACGGCGACGGAGTGCCGGTGGGCGCCTCTGGGCCTTGCGACGTGGCGACAGTGACTCCGGCGAAGCGCAGCAACCCGGCGACGGCGTCGGCGATCGCCGCCCGCCCCGGCGGCAGCACCGCCACCAGAGCGGCGACGAGCGCCACGGCGACGTACCGGCGCCACCGGCGTCGGCGGGGCGCGGCCGACGTGAGCTGTGCGCGTACGCGGGCTGTCAGGTCGGGCGCGTCGGGTGTCTCCAACCAGGCCGAGAGGTCGCGCAGCTCCCTTTCGAGATCACCCATGGCGGACCTCCGCACCGTCGAGCAGGCCGCGCAGCTTCGCCAGTGCCCGCGACGTCCGCGACTTCACAGTGCCCCGGGGCCAGCCAAGCATCGCCACCGTCTCCTCCTCACTGAGGTCGAGGAAGAACCGGCAGACGATCACCTCGCGATCCCGGTCCGGCAGTCGGCGCAGGGCCTGCACAAGCGTGGCGCGGCGCTCCCCGGCCAGGACCGCGTCGACGGCGTCATCCCCGGTGATCTCCGACGCCGGGTACGCCGCCGCGGCCCGCAGGACGAGCCCGTCGCGGCGGGAGCGCGTCCGGTGCAGGTTCCGGGTCTCGTTGGCGACGATCGCCAGCAGCCACGCCCGGAAGGACGACTCGCCCCGGTAGCGGGCAAGGCCGTTGTGGGCCTTCACGAACGCCTCCTGGACGACGTCCTCGGAGTCCGAGCCCGCGCCGAGCAGCACCGCCGTCCGGTACGCGGACGCGGTGTGCCGGGCGACCAGGAGGTCGTACGCCTCAAGGTCACCTGCCCGAGCGCGGGTGACGAGCACGTCGTCGTCCAGGAGGGCCTCCGGTGGGATCACACTCATGACACCGCCCGCGCCGGGGAGGTTCCATCCGCAGCTTGACCAGCTCACTCCCACCCGGCGTGCAGCATATTGCCAGGATTCGGTGGTGCACTGGAGGTCGTCGAGGAGAGGGGTGGGGCATGGGCTGGTTCAGTCGACGCTCCCGGGACGCCGGAGCGACCCCGACGAAGCTGGATCGGGAGGCGACCCGGGAGGACCTCGCGGCGCTGGAGGCGTTCGTCACCAGCCGGCAAGGTGTGGAGTTCTACCTGGAGCCGGAGACCACCGCTACCGACACCACGGTGATGGCTATCGCGCACGACGGCGAGTGGATCCGCCGCCGCACGGGCACGCCCCGTGCGGCGGGCGACATCGCCCGCAAGCACGCGGTGCCGCTGTACGAGGCCGCCCGCACCGGCTACCCGGAGCGGATGCGGGTGTGGAACCGGGCGCACCCGGAACGCCACGCCCGCTGAGGCGCATACGTCAGTGGCCCGGTGGTCGCTCTCCCGACCGCCGGGCCACTGACGCTCATTCGCTGCGGGCTGTCTGCGGCCCGGTGAGGCGTTCCAGCAGCGGCAGGGTGGAGGCGATGATGCCGAGGCACGCCGCCAACCCGACGACGACGATCAGGTAGAAGCCGGGCCCCGGCGCGATGAGCGTGTAGCCCATCTGTGCCCGCAGGAACAGGTGCGCGGCGACCAGGCCCATGCCGATGGCGACCGCAGCGACGGCGAGCATCGGTACGGCGCTCTCCAGCGCCACCACCCGGCGTAGGACCCGCACCGGCGCGCCACTGAGACGCAGCAGGCTGAACGGGCGTCGGCGTTCGCTGAGGCCGCCGATCACGCTGACCGCGAGGCTGCACCCGGCCAGGGCCAGGCTCGCGATGATTGTGACGTTCGCCAGTTGCCCCCAGCCGCGCAGCGTGTCGGCGAACGCCGACTCGAAGTCACCAGGCACGTTCGGCGCCACCCGGAAGGCCGGTAGGGCGGTCTCCAGGACGGTACGCGAACGCTCGACGGCAGCGGCGGAGCCGTCGGTGTTGACGACGATCGACATCACCGGCAGCCGTTGCAGCTCATCGAGTGGCACCGACGCGGCCTGCCAGACCCTTGTGGACGACGCCGTCTCCCGGAAGGGGACGAGCCCCGACGCCACCTCGGCGACGTCCGCGCCGTCGGGGCACCGCCCGTACGCGCTCGGCAGGTCGGCGCACGCGATCAGACCGGACTCGCTGGCGGTACGCATGTCCGGGTTCTCCAGCACCACTGAGGCGTGCCGTACACCGGTGACCGAGCGCAGGTCGGTGAGCAGCGTGGCGGGCATTGTCGGCGCCTTCCCGCCGAAGTCCATCGACATCGTGCCGGCCGCCGTCGAGCCGATCGGCGCCGGCCCGCGGTTGTCGACGATAGTGGTGATCACGCCGACGGCCACTGTCGTGACGAAGAGCGCGAGCATGATGCCGCTGATCGCCCGGAAGCCGGCCTTCGGGTTGTCGGCGAGACGGCGCGCGGCGATGAGGGTGGCCGGGCGGCTGGCGTACCGGGCCATGAGGCGGGCGCCGAGCATCGTCAACCAGGGGCCGGCCAGGACCAGTCCGGCCATGATGAGCAGCAGACCGGGCAGGAACACCGCCGCCTGACCGTCGGAGGTCGGTGGCCGGTAGCCCAGCGCGAACACCAGCACGCCGACGCCGAGCAGGAGCGGAATCAGCCGGTACGCGCGAGGTGGGCGTGGCGTGACCCGGCGGGTGACGCCCAGCGGCGAGATCCGTACCCGGCGCAGCGAGACCGCCGCCGCCACCGCCGCGCCAGCGGGGACGCCGAGCGCGACGAGCAGGACGTCCAGGATGCCCAGTGACATGTCGCTGGGGAAGAACGGCATACCGGTGAACGGGATGCTCGCCAGCGATCCCCGGAACGCGAAGAACAGCAGGAAGCCGACGGCGGTGCCGGTGACGGCGGCTGTGGTCGCCTCCACGGCGGCGACGACCCCGATCTGCTTCGGTGTCGCGCCGACCAGGCGCATCGCGGCGAAGCGCTGCTCCCGGCGGGCGGCGCTGAGCCGGGTGGCGGTGCCGATGAAGATCAGTACCGGGAACAGCAGCCCACCGGCGACCACGCCCAGGATGAGATTCACAGTGGCCTCGGGTAGCGCGGGCGCGTCACCGACGCTTGTGACCTGCCGGGCCAGCGGCAACTCAGCGACCTTGTCGGGGGTGCCGCCCATGACGACGAGCAGGGCGTCCGGTGAGGCCAATCCGGCCGGGCCGATGGTGCCGAGGTCGCGCCCCGGGTAGCGGTCGGCCAGTTGGTCGGCCGGGTGGGTGGCGAGCAGTTCCCGCAACGCGGGCGAGGCGTAGAACTCCCCGGGCCCGGGGATGGCGGGGATGCCGATCGGGGTGGGCGCGCTCGCCCCGGCGGGGGCGACGTCGATCCGGGTGATCTGCCTGCCGTGGAAGAAGTCGTCCCGGGTCGACCACCACAGCGGGTCGGCGTCGCCGCCGGCCGAGGCGCTGGGATACATCGACGCGTACCTGGTGAGCTGGGAGTTGACGGCGTTGACCCCGGCGAGGGTAGCCAGCAGCAGACCGCTGCCGACGGCGACGGCCGCGGCGATGACGGCCAGGCGGGTGAGCGCCTCACGACCGCCGGCCACGGCGAGGCGGAGCCCGAAGCCGATCACGAGGCGATCCGGTCCGGCGCGTTCACGCGCCCGTCGCGGACCATTACCTCACGGTCGGCGTACGCGGCGATCCTGGGTTCGTGGGTGACCAGGATGACTGTGGTGCCCTGCTCGCGGGCGGCGCTGACCAGCAGGTCCATCACCTGCTCGCCGGTGAGCGAGTCGAGCGCGCCGGTCGGCTCGTCGGCGAAGAGCACCTGCGGTTCGGCGACCAGGCCACGGGCGAGGGCGACGCGCTGCGCCTGCCCACCGGACAACTCGCCGGAGCGGCGCTGCTCCATGCCGTCGAGGCCGAGGCGTTCGAACCAGGCGTACGCCCGGCGGAGTGCCTGTGGCCGACGGACGCCGCTGAGCAGCAGTGGCAGGGCGACGTTCTCCGCAGCGGTGAGCTCCGGCACGAGCTGACCGAACTGGAACACGAAGCCGAAGCGGTCCCGGCGTAGGCTGCTGCGCGCGGCTTCGCTGAGGGTGTCGACCCGGCTGCCGGCGAAGTGGATCTCGCCGGAGTCGGGCACGAGGATGCCGGCCAGGCAGTGCAACAGTGTGGACTTGCCCGAGCCGCTCGGACCCATGACGGCGACGATCTCGCCCGCGCTCACGCTGAGGGTGGCGCCACGCAGCGCTGGCGTCCGGCCGAAGGAGAGCTTCACGTCGCGTGCTTCGATCACCACGCTCATTGCCGTACCGCCTTTCGCAGGGCGTCCAACCGGGCGTTCGTCATCTCGATCCACCGGAGGTCGGCCTCCAGGTGGTAGAGGCCGTGGTCGGCGAGCAACGCGTCGACCAGACTGCCGGCGCGCTTGACCTCGGTGAGCTCACGCATCCGTTGCAGGTGGGCGCTGCGCTGCATGTCGAGGTATTCGCCGGCGGGCCGGTCCAGCATCAGCGCGAGCACGACCTTGGCGAAGAGGACAGTCTGAAGGTGTGGCTCGGGCTCGACCGGCTGGGTCAGCCACTGCTCGACCTCGGTCGCACCGAGGTCGGTGATGATGTAGCGCTTGCGGTCGGGGCCGGCGCCGGGGGCCACGTCACTGATCACCACCTTGCCGTCCCGGGCCAGGCGGCTGAGGGTGGAGTAGACCTGGCCGAACGGCAGCGGCTTGCCCCTGCCGAAAAAGGCGTCGTAGTCGCGCTTCAGGTCGTAGCCGTGGCTGGGCTCCCGTTCGAGGAGGCCGAGAAGGGTCAGTGGGACGCTCATGGCAGGAGACTACCCCGAGTGTATACCTCGCGTATATACCCTCGGTGTCTTCGGCGGGGTGAGCATCGGTGTCTGCGGTACGGGCTGCGGTCTGTGGTCAGCCGAGCAGGGCGCGGGTCAGCGCGTAGCCGGCGACGGCCGCGGCGAGCCCGGCGGCGACGCTGAGCATCACGTTCGCCAGCGCGAGGAGCCGCTTGCCGGTCTGCGCCAGGCGCAGCGTCTCGTAGCTGAATGTGGAGTAGGTGGTCAGCGCACCGCAGAACCCCGTGCCGAGCAGGGCGCTCACCGCCGGACCGGCAGGCAGGCCGACGAGCAGGCCGAGCAGCAGCGAGCCGGCCACGTTCACCGACAGCGTCCCCCACGGAAACGTCGAGGCGTGCCGCGACTGCACGGTCCGGTCGACGAGGTAGCGCAGCGGGGCCCCGACGGCGGCGCCCAGCGCGATGAGCAGCACGGTCATCGGGCCGCCCGACGCCGCAGCAGCCCCGACGCGGCCGCGTCGCCCACGGCGACCGCCGCAAGCGCCCCGAACACCGTCGCCGCCAGGTACGTCACCGCTGTGCCCGGTGCGCCAGCGACAATCGCCTGCTGGACGTCCACCGCGTAGGTGGAGAAGGTGGTGAAACCGCCGAGCACGCCGACACCGAGAAACGGGCGGGCCAGGGGGTGCCCGCCGCCGAGGTGCCCGAGCGCTGCCATCAGCACGCCGATCAGCAGGCAGCCGGACAGGTTGACAGCGAAAGTCGCCCACGGGAATCCGGTGGGCGGATGCGGGGCGGCGTGTTGCAGACCGGCCCGAGCCAGCGCGCCGAGGACCCCGCCCGCCGCGATCGCGGCGAGCACCGCCAGGGGATGGACGGCCAACTCCCGTCGGTCGGCGGGGACCCGCAGGTCGACGTCCGGATCGGTACGTGGCTCGGGCGGCTCTGGCACGACTGCTCAGCGTACTGCCGCCACGGCGGCGTCCGAGCCGCCGCGCCACACCGTCCCGACCTCGGTGAACCCGGCCTCGGTGAGCGCCTTCAGGTGCCACGACACCGCAGGGTTCCACTCTGGGCTGTGTCCGGTCGGGTAGATGGCGTGCCGCTCGGCGACGAGCGGGGCCAGCGTCGGGTCGGCGCCCGCCCGTGCCCACCAGTCCGGCCAGGACAGCGCCGCGCCGGCGGCGTACCGCGCCTGGCGGCGCTCGCGCGCCCGTCCGGCCATCCGCTTCGTCAGCTCGGGCAGGGCGTCGTCGGGCATGTGGTCGGCGTTGACGAAGATCCCGCCCGGTCGCAGGACGTCGCGGATCTCGCCGTACAGCGTGGCGAGCCGGTCCTCGGGCAGCCAGTGCAGCGCGGTGGCGGTGAGCACCCCGTCGTACTCCTGGTGGGGGAGCGCGGAGCGCCATTCGGGGGTGCCGAGGTCGGCGGTGACGATGGTGGCCCGGCCGGTCAGCGACGCGCCCGCGATGGCGAGCAGCGCCGGGTCCAGGTCCAGCAGTGTCACCTCGGCGTCGGGGAAGCGCGCCAACGCCCGCAGCGAGATGGTGCCGGTGCCGCCGGCCAGGTCGAGCAGGCGTGGTGGCCGGTCGCCGACCACGGCGTCGAGGGCGTCGAGCATGGCGGTGAACCGGTGTTCCCGGTCCGGCATGAACGCCTCCTGCTGGCGGTCCCAGCTCTCCTGCCACGCCACGGAATCCATCATGTAAGGAGTCATGGCGCTGAGGCTAGTTACGCTCACGGCCGCCTGTCCAGACCTTGTTGCACATTATTTGCAACTGCTAGACAATGGCAGGGCGATGATCAGAGGTGCGCCGGGTTTGGCCACCCGGCCAGCCCGGCGCACCTCGCACGGCAGCATCTGGCGGCCTGGCCGGCAAAGGTGGGCCGGGCCGCACGGGCAGATGGCCCCAGCTCCGTTGACATAGGATCGGCGTCCATGCGCGTGCTGGTGGTCTCCGCCCCGCTGGTCGGGCACGTCTTTCCGCTCGTGCCGCTCGCTCTCGCACTACGCCACGCCGGCCATGACGTACTGCTGGCCACCGGCGGCGGTGGGCTGGCGGCCGCCGACGCCGGCCTGCCGGTGCACGACATCGCGCCGGGCTTCGACTTCGGCCGGATCGCGCTGCGGGTCCTGCCCCGTCATCCGCTGATCGCGCGCGCCGAGCTGGCCGGCACCGCCGGCACCCGGGGCGCCGGCCTGCTGTTCGGCGCGCTCAACGACCACCTCACCGACCCGGTGGTCGCGCTGGCCACCCGGTGGCGGCCGGATCTGGTGCTGCACGAGCCGTTCGCGGTCGCCGGAGCGATCGCCGCCGCGCGGCTCGACATTCCGGCCGTACGCCAGGAGAACGCCCTGTTCGACGGCCGGGAACTGGTCCGTGCCACCACCGCCCGGCTCGGCGCCGCCCTGCGCCGGCACGGCCTGACCGAGCTGCCGCCGCCGGCCGCCGCGCTCGCCGTGGCTCCGCCCAGCGTGGCCGCCCAGAGCGGCTGGCCGATGCGCTACGACTCCTACGCCGGCGGCGGCGAGCTGCCGGCGTGGCTGCGCGAGCCGGGTGAGCGGCCCCGGATCCTTGTCACCCGCAGCACCCTCAACGGCCCCGGCGACCGGGGACCGATGCCCGCCGTGGTGGCCGCAGCCGCCGATGTGGACGCCGAGATCGTGCTGGTCCGGCCCGACGCGCGGTCGGCTCGGTCGCTTCCCGGCAACGTGCGGGTGGTCGACTGGATTCCGCTCGACGAGGCGTTGCCGGCGAGCGCGGCGCTGGTCCACCACGGTGGTGCCGGCAGTGCCCTCGGTGCTCTCGCCGCAGGCCTGCCCCAACTGGCCACCGTGGGCGCGGGGGACCGGCGGCACAACGCCGAACTGGTGGCCCGTCGGGGCGCCGGCCTGGCCCTGCGCCCCCGCGACATCACCGCGCCGACGCTTACCCGCCTGCTCACCGACGACGGCCTCCGCATCGCCGCCGGGGAGGTCAGCCGGGAGATCGCCGCGATGCCGCCGCCGTCGGAACTGGTAGCCCGGCTGACGGCGTTGGCCTGACCGCGCTCCCGCGTGGCCACACCGGAATCGTCGTCGCGCTGCGGCAGGATGACCTGATGCGACACGTCGTGCTGTTCCACTCGGTGTACGGGCTGCGACCCGCCGTACGCGCCGCCGCCGACCGGCTGCGCGCCGCCGGGCACCGGGTCGCCACCCCCGACCTGTACGGCGTGCCCGCCACCGACACCGTTGAGGAGGGCTTCGCGCTGCTCGACAAGGTCGGTCACGAGGTGGTGCTCGATCGGGCGCGCGCAGCGCTGCGGGACCTCCCGCCGGAGACCGTGCTCGCCGGGTTCTCGATGGGCGCCGGTGTCGCGGGTGCGCTGCTCGCCGAACGCCCCGCCGCCGCCGGCCTGCTCCTGCTGCACGGCACCGGTGGCGCACCGGAAGCGGTTCGCCCCGGGCTGCCGGTGCAGCTGCACCTCGCCGACCCGGACCCGTACGACACGCCGGACGAGGTCGACGAGTGGCAGCGGGCCATGACCGACGCCGGCGCCGACCTGGCCGTCTTCGGCTATCCCGGCGCGGGGCACCTGTTCACCGACCCGGACCTCGACGAGTACACCCCGGACGCGGCCGACGCGGCCTGGCCGCGGGTGCTGGCCTTTCTGGCCGCCGACTGAACGATCGCCTGGTAACACCTCCTCCCACAGTGGTGCGGTTGGCGCGCAGCCGGGCTGTCAGGCGGAGGCGGCCAGGCCCTCCAGCGGATGGACCGGCACCACAGCGGGTACGCCGTGCGTCGTACCGGGTGGAGCGCCGACACCGGCCGAGGTGAGGCGTCCCGCCGACGTCGGCACGGCGGGCGCCGCACGGTTCGCGGCAGGGAGGCGGTCGGCCCGCTGGCGTAACTCGGTGAGCGTGTCGGTGTGCGACGCGGGCATGGTCCGGGCCGGCGGCGTCGCACCGGCCGTCGCGACGGCTCGGAGCCGTCGTACGCTCAGCGGACTGCTGATGTCGCGGCTCGACGCGGCCGACGAGGTGCCCGTCGAGACGGGCATACGGCGAGGCTGCGGTGCCGGGTCGGCCAAGGCGGTGTTGAGACGCACGACCTCGGCGTGCCGCGCGGGCGAGCCGCTTACAGCGCCAGCGCTGACAGCGCCAGCGTGGACGGTGCCAGCGTGGACGGTGCCAGCGTGGACGGTGCCAGCGTGGACGGTGCCAGCGCTGACGGTGGTCGGGTGGACGTCGACAGCGCGGCTGTCGGTCTGCCGGGCCACTGGGAGGACGCTGTGCGGGCGCGGAGCGTCGGCGGCCCGGCGGGCGAAGACGGCCCGCAGCGCGCGGGGCAGCCGCTCGGCGGCAACCTGGCGCAGGGCGGGAGCGGTGAAGGCGTATCCGCCGGCGCGGCGGGGGAGCAGCAGCCCGGCGGCGACCAGATCACGCAGCGCCGCTGCCGATCGCCCGGGTGCCCAGTCGAGCGCCCGGTCGATGGCCGCGCCGGAGATCCCGCCGTCGAGGGTCCCGGCCGCCATCAGCACCGCCCGGTGTTCACCGCCGAACCGGTCCAACTCCGCACTGGCGGCCCGGTGCACGGCCTCGGGCAGCCCGCCCACCGTCGGGTCCGTGCCTGTCGTGACCGCCGCCACGTACGCGGTCGCGTGCCCGGGTCGTCCACCGACCAGCGGCAGCAGCCGGTCGACAAGGGCGACCGGCTGCCCAGCCCGGGCGAGGAGGTGACGCAGCAGCCGACCGGACTGCACGGTGGCCAGCGGCCGGATCGTCACCCGCCGGGCCGGGCCGGGTCGGGTGTCGGCCCACTGCGGCTGGTGCACGGTGAGCACCGCCAGCGGGAGCCCGCGCGCCGTCGCGGTGCTGAACAGCGCGTGCAGGAACCGGCTCACCACCGGGGCGGCCCGGTCCACGTCGTCCACGGCGACGACGAGCGGGCCGTCGGCGGCCAGGCGCAGCAGGACGTCCCGGCAGATCGCCGCGCCGTTCAGGGCGTCGGCACCGCTGTCCGGGGCGGCCAGCAGCCGCTGCAACGCGGGTACCGCCGCCGCGACACGGTCCGGTGCGAACAGCGGCGTCAAGGTGTCGGTCAGGCGTTTGCGGACCGTGGCCGGGCCGTCGCCGTGCCGGATCCCGGCCAGGTTGCGGGCCAGCTCCGCGATCGGAGCGAGAACCTGATCGGGGTACGGGGGGCAGCCCACCACGGACCACCGCACGGACACACCGTCCACGGTGGGCAGTGCCCGGGTCAGCTCGTGCAGCAGGCGACTACGGCCGCTACCGGCCGGGCCGACCACTGACACCCAGCGGGGCGAGCGTTCCCGCAGCGCCCGAATCAGCTGCTCGGAGATGGTTGCCAACTCGCGGCGGCGGCCGATCAGCGGCCCGTCGTGCCGGGCGGCGCTGGGACGTATCGGGCCGACGGCATGCCAGACCGGCATCGGCGACACCCGACCGGTGACAGGCACCGATGCCAGTTGGCGTTGGGCGATCAGACCGGCGGTGGCGCGGGCCGTGGTGGCGCAGAGCGCGACGGCGCCTGGCGGCGCGTACTCCTGGAGGCGGGCCGCTGTGGTGATCACCGCGCCGCTGGCGACGCCGTGGCCCCCGCTGACCGCGTCGCCCAGGTCGACCACCACCTCGCCGGTGGCGACGCCCACGCGGACCCGCAGCCTGATGTCGCCGACCGTCGAGTGACGGTCCAGCGCGGCCTGGATCTCCAGCCCCGCGCGCACCGCCCGGTACGCGTCGAAGCCGTCGGAGTTCCGTGCCCCGAACAGTGCCATCACCGCGTCGCCGACGTACTTCTCGACAACGCCCTGCCAGCGGTGCAGGACTCCGGCGACGGTGTCGAAGTACGCGCGTTGCAGGGCGCGGACGTCTTCCGGGTCGAGCCTGTCGACAAGTGCAGTGGAGCCGACGATGTCGACGAACAGCACGGTGACGGTGCGTCGCTCCGCGGGTACCGGCCAATGTGGGTGGTCGGTCCGCGACCTGTCGGCGATGATAGTGATCATGGGTAGCGCACCGGCCCTTCCCTGCTGACGGCTGATGACCCTCCGGAGATTGGCATTCGTGGGCTGACCGGGGATCTGCCGAACGACGTATGTCGGCCACACGCAACCTTTAGTCGCAATCTCGACGCGACGAGTACCACAAGCGGCAGATAGCCGTAGAACGGTCCAGGGGCGTGTGATTAGGCTGCGTGCCATGGCCAGCGATGTGGACACCGCACCGCTCGTGGGCCGGGCCGGGCTGGTGCAGACGGTTCGGTCCGCCCTGCTCGGTGACGTGGCACAGGGGCAGACGGCCGCCGTCTTCCTCACCGGCGAGAGCGGTGTAGGTAAGACCCGCCTCCTCGGCGAGATCGGTGCCCGGTTGCGCGACCAGGGCGCACTTGTGTTGACCGGCGGTTGCCTGGACATCGGCGACGCGTCCCCGCTGCACCCTCTCCTGCAGGCGCTGCGGCGTTTCGACGCCGACCTGCCGGCCTCGCAGGCGCGCACCTCCTCGGCCGTGCGGAGCCTGTTGCAGATGTTCGCCGACGAGACCGGCGGCCCGGACGGCGCGAGCGCCCTGCTGGAGCGGGTGTCACGCGGGTTGCACCTGATCGCCGAGGGGCGACCGCTGGTGCTGATCCTTGACGACCTCCAGTGGGTCGACCGCAGCACCCGCCAGCTCCTGCTCTACCTGCTCGCCGGCCTCGGTGACCTTCAGCTGTCGGTGCTGGCCGCGGTGCGTGCCGAGTCGTTGCAGGGCGCCCACCCGTTGCGTCGGGTGCTCACCGAGCTGCGCCGGCTGCGCTCGGTGCGGGTGCTCGACCTGGCCCCACTGGATCGCGCCGACACGGAGAAGCTCGCCGCTGCGGTGGTGGGCAGTGCGCTGCCCGGCGAGGCGGCCGATCAGGTGTGGCAGCGCAGCGGCGGCAACCCGTTCGTCGTCGAGGAGTTGGCCCGCGACCTGCGCGACGGGCGCGACGGGCTGTCCGAGACGCTGCGGGAGATCTTCCTCGACCGGGTCGACGCGCTGCCGCAGCACGCGCACGCGGTGGTGCACGCGGTGGCCGCCGGTGTGGAGCCGGTGCAGCACTGGCTGCTTGCCGAGGTGCTGGGGCTGCCGGAGGGGGAGCTGATCGACGCGGCCCGCGCCGCCGTGGCTCACCGGCTGCTGGTCGGCGCCGACGACGGCTACCGGCTGCGACACCGTCTCGTGGCCGAGGTGCTGGCGCACGAGTTGCTGCCTGCCGAACGCTCCGGCATCCACCGGCGCTACGCCGAGGCGCTGACTGCCGCGCCGGGCGAGCTGCACCAGGCCAGGTTGGCGCATCACTGGCGACTGGCCGGCGAGCCGGCCCGTGCCCTGCCGGCTGCGGTGGCCGCGGCCCAGGAGGCCGAGCGGCTGCACGGCTACGCCGAGGCGCACCGGCACTGGTCGGCGGCGTTGCAGCTGGCCGAGGACTCCGGCTCGCCGGCGGCGGACCGGGTCGAGCTGCTCGGCCACGCGGCCGAGGCGGCCCACCACTGCGGGGAGCACGCTCGTGCGTTGGCCCTGCTGGAGGAGCTTGCCGAGCTGCAGGGCGGGGAGCCGACCTGCGCACTGCACATCCAGCGCGCCCGTTACCTGGCGGCGGCGGGACGCTCCGCGCTGGCCGAGGAGGAATACCAGCGGGCGCTCGAGGCGGCGGACTGCTCGCCGCGCGACCGGGCCACCGCCGCGGCACGCCTCGCCGAGCTGCTGCTGCACCTGGGCCGGTACGCCGACGCCGGGCAGCGTGCCCGGGAAGCGCTGGCACTCGCCGCCGACGTGGAGGGCTCCGCCACCGAGGTGGTGCTGGCCAGCTCGGCGCTGGGCTTCAGCGACGCCTGCCTGGAGGACCCGGACGCCGGGTTGGCGGTCATGCGCCAGGCTCTCGAAACCGCCGAGCGCGCCGGCCAGCCGGAGGACGTGGCGTGCGCGTACCTGCACCTGGCAGAGCTGCTGACCGGGCCGCTGAACATCCTCGAAGAGGGGGTGCTGGTGGCCCGGCGGGGCGCCGAGCGGGTGGCCGAGCTGGGTCTGGGCCGTACCTGGGAGACGCGGCTGCTGGCCATCGCCACGAATGGGCTGTTCCGGGTGGGCCAGTGGGCCGAGGCGGAGAAGGTGGTGGCAGCCGCGCTGCGGCACCGGCCGTCCGGGGCGGACGCCGTCGAGCTGCTGCTTGCCCGTTGCCGGCTGTCGGTGGGGTACGGCGACATCGAGGCCGCCGACCGGGATCTCGACGCGGTGGCGACAGTGCTCGCCGGCGGCGGCGCCCGGCACGTCATCCCGCTGCTCACTCTGCGCGCCGGGCTGGCGATGTGGCAGGGCCGGCACGACGTGGCACGCCAGGCGGTCCAGCGTGGCCTGACCGAGAGCCGCTCGGACGACGTGACGATCCTGTCCGCGCTGGTCTGGCACGGCCTGCGCGCCGAGGCCGAGGCGCACGCCAGTCGTACCATGGCGGTGGACCCCACTGCGGTACGTCGTCTGAATGGTGTGGCCGAACGCGTCGCGCGTAAGAGCGCGTCCGCGGCCCCGCCGGTGCGGTCGGTGGTGGACGGCTTCCTGGCGCTGTGCGCCGCCGAGGTGAGCCGCCTGGACGGCAGCGATCCGGAGCTGTGGGCCGCTTCGGCCGCCGAGTGGGACCGCCGCAACCATCCCTACCCGGCGGCGTACTCGCGGCTGCGGCAGGCCGAGGCGCTGCTGGCCCGACGCAGCCGGCTGGCCACCGCGGGCCGGCTGCTGCGCGAGGCGCACCAGATGGCGCAGGGGTTGGGCGCGGTGCCGCTGACCTCGGAGATCCGGGAGTTGGCCGGGCGGGCCCGGGTGCCGCTTCAGGAACGCGACGATTCCGCTGGCCGGGGTGCCGCACCGGCTCAGCCTGTCGACGACGAGTTGGCCGCACTCACCGCGCGCGAGCGGGAGGTGCTCGCCCTGGTCGCCGAGGGTCTGACCAACAAGGAGATCGGGCAGCGTCTGTTCATCAGCGAGCGGACCATCGGCGTGCACGTGTCGCACATCTTCGACAAGCTCCAGGTCCGCACCCGTGTTCAGGCCAGCGCGATCCAGCTGCGCATTGGGCGCGCCTGACCGACGTACGTAGTCCGCGTGGCGCCTGTGCGCGCCGGATACGTCGTTCTACTGATTCCGAGGGTGGGTGCCTGTTGAGAGGCTGAGCCCCGTCGACGGCGCTACGGCCGTCAACAAGCATGGAGGAGAGATGACCGAACCGGTCTGGGGGCCCGTCCACGGGGACATCGTCGACCTGCTCGCCGATCACCCCGCGGACGTGCCAGCGGTGGTCGATCACCTCACCAAACTCCAGGACATGCTGGTGCGGCTGCCGCCGTTGGAGGAGAGCTGCCCGCTGGCGGACTTCAACAAGCTCTACCTGACGATCACGAGCAGCGTGCTCGACGGCCTGTACGACGACCGTTTCATCGACCCGGTGTTCCTGGCGCGGCTGGACGTCGAGTTCGCCGCCCGGTACTTCGACGCGTTGCGGTTGTGGACCGACTCCAGCCCCGGCACCCCGAAGGCGTGGTCGTGTCTCTTCGAGCGGATGCGCGGGCCGGACGCCCGACCGTTGCCGTCGGCGGCGGCGGGGGTGAACGCGCACATCAACTTCGACCTGCCGTTCGCGTTGGTGACCACGTTCGACCACCTGGAGTCGGAGCCGGTCGACGGCAGCGACCAGCACCACGACTACCTCGAGATCAACAACATCTTCGCGGACAAGATCCCCGGTCTGCGTCGCGGCTACCTGGAGCAGTGGCAACTGCTCATCGACATGCTCAACGGCGACATCGACGACTGGTACCAGGGGGAACTGGTCGAGTACACACGCGATGTCGCCTGGCGCAACGCACAGAAGATCTGGCGCTGCCGGCACGATCCGGCCGCCCACGAGAGTGAGCGCAGGCGGTTGGACAAGAACGCCGCCGCGCTCGGCCGGCTGCTGCTCTCGCCCCTGGGGGCGTTTCTGCAATAGCCGGAGACGGGGGGTCCCCGCGCTCTGCCCGGTGGAGGGGCGGCGGAGCGCGGGGACGCGTCCCGCACGTTCCACCCACCCCGCGTGGTCGTCTGATGACCACGTCGGGGAGGTGGCCGGTCGGCTCCGGGGGGTGTCGACCGTCCGCCGCCGTCGGCCGGCCCGGGGGGTGTCGGCCGGCGGTGGGGGAGCGGGCGGGAAATCCCGAGGGTGTCGGCGGGCCGGTACGGGGTACGCCCGCGCCATGACCGTCCTGGCCCGGCGCCGGCCCGCCGCCCGACCTCGGCCCGCCCGACCCCGCCCCGCACGGCCCGGCCCGTTGCGGCCTGGTGATCCGGTACCGCGACCCGCCGCCCGGCCGGGTGCGCGATGACCGGCGTACGGCGACTGCGGTGACCGCTGTCGGCCCACCCGCGAGCCGGTTGCCAAGCGGACCGGACCACCCCTGAGCAGGTCATCCACGTCCCCGGTTCCGCCGCTCGGGTCGTGGGCTACCACCTACCGTCGGATCAGAACCTGCGAGGGTGGGACGGGCGATGGCTGACGAGCACCGGGCGAGACCGCGACGCTGGAGCGGCCGCCGCCACACACCGGCCGGACCGGACCCGTCGCTGCGCGCCGCCCGCGACCCGGCCCGCCCGCACCGGGGCGGCCGTCGCGGTGTCGTGGTGCCCGAGCGGGTCGCCAGCCCGGCCCGGTCGACGCCGCCGACGAGTCCGCTGCGCCGGTGGCTCTTCCAACACCAGGTGCAGCCGCCCGGCCCGGAGACGGCCGAGGGCCAGAACCGTCGGCACGCGTGGTGGCAGGTGATGTGCCTGACCGGGGTGGACTACTTCTCCACCCTGTCGTACCTGCCGGGCATCGCGGCGGTGGCCGCCGGTGCGCTCTCTCCGCTGGCGACCTTGCTGATCGTCGCGCTGACCCTGTTCGGCATGCTGCCGATGTACCGCCGGGTGGCCCAGGAGAGCCCGCACGGGCAGGGCTCGGTGGCGATGCTGGAGCGGTTGCTGCCGTTCTGGCGGGGCAAGATCTTCGTGCTGGTGCTGCTGGGATTCGTGGCCACCTCGTGGATCATCACGATCACCCTGTCGTCGGCCGACGCGACGGTGCACCTGCTGGAGAATCCGTACCTGCCGGACAGCATGCACGACCCCGTGGTCCCGGTCGTTGTCACTGTCGTGCTGCTGCTCATCCTCGGCGGGGTCTTCCTGCTCGGGTTCCGCGAGGCGGTTGTGGTGGCCATTCCGCTGGTGGCGGTGTTCCTGCTGCTCAATGCGGTGATCGTGGTGGTCGCGGTATCGCGGATCGTCGCCGATCCGACAATCGTGTCGAACTGGACCGCGGCGTTGACCGAGGGCGGCGCAGGCCCGGGGGAGGTGCTCGTCACCGCCGTGCTGGCGTTCCCGTTGCTGGTGCTGGGGCTGTCCGGGTTCGAGACCGGGGTCAGCATGATGCCCCTGGTGGCGGCCGACGGGCCGGACCGGCAGGCCCGCCTGGAGGCCCGGATCCGCAACACCCGGCGGCTGCTCACCACCGCCGCGCTGATCATGTCGGTCTACCTGATCTCGACGACGTTCGTGACCACAGCGCTCATCCCGGCCGAGGAGTTCCGCCCAGGTGGCGGCGCGAACGGTCGGGCGCTGGCGTTCCTGGGACACACCTATCTGGGCGAGGCGTTCGGCACTGTCTACGACGTGAGCAGCGTGTTCATCCTGTGGTTCGCGGGCGCCTCCGCGATGGCCGGGCTGATCAACATCGTGCCGCGGTACCTGCCCTCGTACGGCATGGCCCCGGAGTGGGCGCGGGCGGTGCGACCAGTGGTGATCGTCTACACCGTGGTCAGCGTCGCCATCACCATCGCCTTCCGGGCCGACGTGAACGCCCAGGCCGGCGCGTACGCGACAGGCATTCTGGCGATGATGGTCTCCGGCGCGGTGGCGGTGAGCATCTCGGCGGCCCGCCGCCGCCAGCGTGGCGCCGCCGTCGGCTTCAGCGTGCTGAGCCTGGTGCTGCTGTACGCGCTGATCGAGAACGTCTTCGAGAAGCCGGACGGGATCACCATCTCGGCGCTGTTCATCCTCGGCATCATCGCGGTGTCGCTGATCTCCCGGGTCACCCGGACCACCGAGCTGCGCGCCGAACGGATCGATTTCGACGAGCCGGCCCGCCGCTTCATCGCCGAGTCGTTGGCGCACGACGGGCAGCTGCACCTGATCGCGAACAAGCGGCAGACCGGCTCGCTGAAGGAGTACACGATCAAGGAGCGCGGGCAGCGGGGGATCAACCCGGTGCCGGGGGCCGCCGACGTGCTGTTCCTGGAGATCGACGTGGGGGACCCGTCGGAGTTCAGTCAGGTGCTGGAGGTGCGCGGAATCGAGGTGGGCGGGTTCCGGGTGCTGCGGGCCAGCAGTTCGGCCGCGCCGAACGCGATAGCGGCGATCCTGCTGGCGTTGCGCGACGCCACAGGGGTCCGGCCGCACGCGCACTTCGAGTGGTCGGAGGGGAGACCGCTCGCGCACCTGCTGCGGTACCTGATCCTCGGTCGGGGCGACACCCCGCCCGTCGTACGGGAGATCCTCCGACGTACCGAGCCGGATCCGTTACGGCGACCGGGCATCCACGTCGGGGGGTGAGGCGCACACCATCTGATGACATAAAAGATGAATGGCAGCGTTATTCACGTTCACACCTTCCTGTCCATATTGCGGCCCTATCGTGACCTTTGGTGGTCGGCGGCACGTCGAGCACCCCGCGCCCGGATCGGCGCGCGGTCAACGTTGAGCAGCCAGGAAGGCAGGCACCCACGATGTCCACGTACCGAGGAGGAGACCCGGCACGACCCAGACGGCGATCCCGATGGTTCTTAGCCGGCGGCTTCCTGGCCGGGAGCCTGGTGGTGGGGGCGGCCGGCGTGGCGGGCGTCGCCGCGGCTGCCGACCGCAACTTCTCGCTCCCGGGCCTGGCCCAGCTCAGCACGGCGGCCAGCGACGACGACAGACGGCCCGGCGACCGACCGGAGCGGGACCGCGACGACGCCGGGCGGACCCCACGAACCACCCCCGGCACCGGCAAGCGCGGTGTGGTCGAGGTGCCCTGCGACTCCGCGAAGCTGGTGGCGGCCCTGGTGACGGCCAACGCGCAGGGCGGCGGCGAGCTGCGGCTCGCGCCCCGCTGCCGCTACGTCCTCAGCGAGGCGTTCCACGAGACCGACCAGTACGACGGCGGGATCCGCGACGCGCGCGAGGCCGCCGACGCCGCCGAGACCCCCGGTGACGCCGAGGCGCCGCCGCACAACCCGGCCGACGACACCGCCGGCCTGCCGGTGATCTACCAGCCCATCACGGTGGACGGCGTCGGCGCCACCATCGCCCGCGACGCCCAGGCCGCGCCCTTCCGCTTCTTCACCGTCCGCGACGGCGGCGAGCTGACCCTGCGCGACGTCACGCTGCACAACGGTCGCTCCGCCATCGAGGGCGGCAGCGTGCACGTGGTGCACGGCGCGACAGCCGTCGTGGAGCGGGTCACCGTCACCCACAGCACGTCGCTGTCGCCCGAGGGCGGCGGTGGCGGCATCTTCAACGACGGCAACATGGTGGTCACCGACTCCACGTTCATCGGCAACAGCGCCTCCGGCGCCGCGGGCAAGGGCGGGGGCCTGCTCAACGGCGGTGTGCTGACGTTGAAGCGTTCCGAGTTCCGTAACAACAGCGCCAACGGCTACGGCGGCGGGCTCGGCAACTACCGGGGCGCGGCCGAGGTGGAGAGCGTCAGCTTCGCGCAGAACAGCGCCGCGCAGGGTGGCGGCATGGCCAGCTTCTCGGCCCGGACCAAGGTCTCCGACACCGAACTGCTGAACAACACAGCGCAGGTCGGTGGCGGCGCCGCCAACTCCGACGCGGTGCTGGTGATGCGCAAGATGACCATCCGCGGCAACACCTCCACCATCAACGGCGGCGGTATCTCCACGGTCAAGGGCCTGCTGCCGCTCGACGACAGCGTGGTCGACGGCAACACCACCCACGGTCTCGGCGCCGGCATCTACGCCGAGAAGTCCAACCTGCTGGTACGCGGCAGCGACGTCACCGGCAACGAGGCTGTCGGCGCGGCGTCGAAGGGCGGCGGCATCTACGCCACAGCGGGCTCGCTGGCGCTCTACACCAGCAAGGTCACGCACAACGCCGCCACGGTGAAGCCGGGCGGCATCTTCGCCCAGCACGCCCAGGTCAAGATCGACGACGAGAGCGTTGTCGTCGAGAACGAGCCGACAAACTGCGACGGCAGCGCGGTGCCGATCGCACGCTGCTTCCGCTGAGCGTCGAACCAGACGACCATCCCGCGAACACCGCCTGCCGCCCGGACGAGCCCTCGCTCGTCCGGGCGGCAGCAAACGGCCCGCGCCCTTCGCAGGGGGTGCGGGCCGGCGGCGCTCGGTGTCCTACTTGGACGGCTCGGGCAGCTTGCAGTCGACCTTGGGGTTGGCGCCGATGTAGTTCAAGGGCCCGGCCACGATGGTGACCAGGATGGTGCCGGCCTCGGCGCAGTTGGTGTCGTCTCCGCTGTAGTAACCCCGCTGGCCCGCGGCGACAGCGCCGATCACCAACCAGATCACGACGAGAACTCCGAGTATCGAGGTGCCGCGCATCGCTGCCTCCTGAAGGAATGTGGTGGATCTGAGGTGCACCGGTTGTACCCAATCGGGTCGCGCGGCTAACGGCGCTCGCCCACGACCCCGGTGGGTCGTCCGTCCGGCCGATACCCGTGGCCCGTCGGTACCGCACCGGCATCGGCCACCCGCACCACGTACCGGCCGGCGGCTATCGGATCGCCGACCGATCCCGCCGCCGCGCGGGCCGCCGGACGTAGAACTGCGTGAGGCCCCGCCGAGGAGGACTCATGGACGCCCGGACACCGCCCCTCTACATCGACCGCCCCGAGGACGTTGCGGTCGCCGCCCGCGCGTTGGCAGGTGGCGCGGTCGTCGCGGTGGCGTTCGCCAACTTCTACGCCATCGTGAGCCGCCCGGACGCCGCCACTGTGCGCCTGGTCAACCTGGCCAAAGGCCGTCCGGTCGACCAGGTCGGCAGCATCACCACAGGCGTCTGCCGGATACCGGCGATGTTCGACTGGTCGCAGATCTCGCCCCGGTTGCCGGCCGGGCGGGTGCTGGCCCTGATGGACGCGCTCTACGGCGCCGGGCCGTTCGGCTTCCGGGGCCCGGCCGCCGACCGGCTGCCCGAGCATCTGACCCAGGTCGACCGTGGCCTGCGCACCACCCAGGTCATCGCGCCGGGGCTGACCTGCCCGTCGAACGCCTTCTTCGAGCGGGCACTAGCCGAGACCGGATCGGATCACCTCTACATCACCTCGGCGAACCGGTCCCACCACCGCACCGGGCTGCCCGACGAGCCGGCGCACTGGAAATCCGGGGCGCTCGCCGCCGACTTCGCCCACCTGGCCGACCTGGTGGTGCTCGTGCACCGCGACGAGGCTGCGGCCCGCGCCGCCTACCCCGGCTATCGCACCACCTCGGTGACCCTGCTCTCCTTCCACGCGCCGGAAGGCGAACTGGAGGAACCTCCGGTGCTCACCGTGGACCGGCACGGCTCGCTGCACCTGGACGACGTACGGCGGGCAGCAGCGCCGCTCGGCCTTCAGGTCCGCCTCGGCGACGCGGCCGGGCAACGGCTGCGGGTCCGGGAGTACGCGGCTGCGCTTGTGTGAGCGGTGATCGGCCCGGTCGGGGGCGCGGATCCCGCATCAGTGTGGTGGGACAGGCGCCTCGGGAGGTTTGCCCAGACTGCGGCGGTAGTCGGCGTAGGCGACGCCGGCCAGGACCAGCATCGCGCCGAGGGAGGCGAAGAACGACGGCAGGAACAGCGCCCCTGACGCGATGGTCAGCAGCGCCAGCACACCGCCCGGCCGGGACCACGACACCCGGCTGAACACCTCGTACTCGAAGGCGGCCCGACCGACCAGGAACAGCGCCGGACCGCCGAGGATCACCGCCACCGACGCCGGTGGTACGCGGCCGGGATGTTCGTGCAGCAGCAGGTCGAACCCGGAAGCGGTGGTCACCACTCCGGCGATCATCACCAGATGGGTGTACGGCGCGCTGACCAGGAACCTGCTCGGTGACCTGGCCGCCTGGATCGCAAGCGGCAGGAGTTGACCGGACTTGTGGACGTAGATCCGCCACAGCAGCAGGGTGGTCGCGAACGCCACAGCGAACCCGCTGATGTTCAGCAACTCGGAGTGCGCCAGGCTGAACATGGTGCCGATGGTCAGGATGGCGTCGCCGAGAGCGATGATGAAGAACTGCTGGTACCGCTCGGACAGGTGCTCTGCGGTGACGTTGCGCTGCTCCTCCGGCACCACACCGAGGCCGGGCACCGGGTACGCGAGCCGGAAGCCGACGTAGTCGATCGCGAGCGCGAGGGCCCAGCAGGCCAACCGGGCGTCACCGCTGACGAACGCGCCGACGATCCAGGGTATGGCCGACACCGCGAACCAGGTGAAGATCCGTGCCGCCCGGCGCTGGAACTCCGGCTCGTGCCGTACGGCGGGCATCAGGAACAGCCCGCGCCCGAGGTGGATCGCCACGTAGGCGCCGGCGAAGACGATCCCGCGGGCGCCGAACGCCTCCGGGATCGCTGTCGTCATCAGCAGCGCGCCGAACATCACCGCGCTGATCAGCATCTTGATCTCGGTGCGTTCCGGGTCGTACAGGTCGGTGACAAGTGTGGTGATGGCCCACGTCCACCAGACAGCGGCAAGCAGGACCAGCGCCTGGGCGGCCTGGTGCCAGTCGAGCTGCTGCACGAGCCCACGGGAGATGAGGGCGAGCGCTACCACGTACACCAGGTCGAAGAAGAGTTCGAGCAGCGTCACCCGGCGCGAGGCCTCCGGGTCGCGTACCGGCGTTCGGGCCCCGCGTGGCCCGGGCTCCGACGCGGAGAGGGACACGGTCGCTCCTGCGGTGCCGACGCGGCGGACCGTGCGGTCCACCTCGACCGACGCTAGCGAGCAGCCGGCCGCGCCGCCCGGACTCGTCCGGGTCGTCCCCCGACCGGGGGTGACCTGCCCGGACTTCAGGGCACTTTCGTTGTCTGGCGGCTCAGGGCCATCGAGCCGATCGTGGACGGCGGCCCGAAACGGATCGAGCCCCCGGCCGGCGTCCCCGTGGGAACACCGGCCAGGGGCTCGATGTCGAAACGTCAGCCCTGGTCGCCGCCGGGCAGCACCGCGACCGCCTCGTCGGTGGCACCGGCCAGCACCCGCGCCTGCTGGGGCCAGGTCGCCAGGCTGGGCGCGGCACGCAGGCCGGCGGCCCGGATCAGGTCCCGCAACGCCGCCTCGTCCAGTTCGGCGAGCTGGCCGTAGGTGCGTACCCCGGCGGCCTGCAACGCCGCCGCCATCTTGGGCCCGACGCCCTGGATCCGGCGGAAGTCGTCGGCCGGGCCGGCGTCCGTGGCGTCCGGCGCGCTGTCGTCTGCCGGCTGCGCCAGCGGGGCGGCGGCCGGTCGGACCGGCGGCGTGGCCCGCGCCGGCTCGGCGGCCTGGGCGTCCGCCGACGACACGCCCGCGGCGACGGCAGCCGCCGTCCCAGCAGAGGTGTCCTCGGTGTACGCGCTGTCGGCGGCCGTGGTCTCGACCGGAGGCGCGTCGGTGGTGTTGGTCTCGACCGGCGGGATGTCGGCGAGGACGGTCTCCGCCGACGGGGCGTCGGCCTGCGGGACCTCGGCCTGTGGGACGTCAACCTGCGAGATGTCGGTCTGTGCGGCGTCAGCCTGCGGCACCTCGGCCTGCGGGGCGTCGGTGGGCGGGAGGTCGTCCGCCGGCTTGCGGGGAGCGATGACGGACGCCGGGGCGGGCTGCTCGTCGGGCGCGATCGGCTCCGCAGTGGGCTCCGGGCGGACGTCCGCCGCGTCGGCGGGCTCGGCGGCGGGGACCGGCGGCGGGGCTTCGGTGAGGGCCATGTCGCCCAGGTCGACGGTGTTCGGGGTGTCCGCCGGGGCGGGTTCGTCCGACGTGGTCACCGCAGCCGGTGCGCTGACCGTGTCCACGGGGGCCGGCCCGTCGACGACAGCGACCGGAGCGGGGTCGACGGTCGCCGCCGGCCGATCCTCGTCGATGGTCGCCGGTGTCGCCGCAGGGGCCACCACGGCCAGGCCGGCGACGGGGTCACCGTCCACCATCGACGGACTCTGCCCGTTGGACTGCGCGCCCTGCCGGCCGCGCAGCAACCATCCGGCGGCCAAGCCCAGCAACAGTGCCAGAATCACTATCAGTGAGTGTCCGATAGACCACTCCACGGCGAACCTCCCTCTCACGTCGTCGGAAAAGTCACGAGAAAAACTCGCCGCAGCTTCGCACATGCGCTGCGGCGACGACAGGCAGGATCGGTCGGGGAGGGTGTGGGTGGGACGGACACCTCGCGGGGTGCGTGACGGGTGACGCAGCGTTGCGACGGACCGCCTCGCGCAGCAGTCGACCCGGACCCGCGCGGGGGCGCGTGCCCGGGTCGGTGACGGCGGAAGTTCAGTCCTGGTCGCCCTCGTAGGTATGGAAGTCGTTCACGAACCGGCGGCGCAGTCGCGGCACCCGGCTGGTCACCCCGAAGTAGCCGCGCGCCCCGAGAAGAGCGAGCCGACCCACCACCGGCCGGTACATCCGGTCGTCGCCGTTGGTGCCGCTGCGGTTGAGCGACTCGGCGACCCGCGCGAAGCCGTACGGCACCATCGCCGCCTCGTAGTCGGCCACCGCCTGCACCAGCGTCTTGTCGCCGTCGACGACGCGGGCGAGCTGCTCGCAGAGCAGACGGGCGTCGCGCAGCGCGGTGTTCGCCCCCACCCCACGCCCCGGTGTCATGGTGTGGATGGCGTCGCCGAGCAGCGTGACATTGGTGCTCTTCCAGGGCGGCGTCGGCTCGGACGTGCTCACCCTGATCGGCAGGGCGCTGCCCGGATCGGCGCGACTGAGCAGCTCCCGCAGGTGCGGATGCCAGTTCGGGGTGAGGTCCAGGGCGAGCGCGATCAGGTCGTCGCCGCGCAGTCGCATGACATCGGCGGGAAAGCGGCGGGCCGTACTCCAGATGATCAGGTTGATGTGGTCGGCGCTGGTGCCCTGTGACAGGCCGGGCCAGGCCCGCAACAGGGCGGCGCGGTCGGCGCTGACACCGTTCTTGATCGTCCGGTCGGCGTGCCAGGGAAACTCCATGACGTGCAGCACGCCCATGGTGCCGCCGGCGCCGAAGATGAGCGAGATGCCCGTACGGATGCGCTCGGCCAGGAGGTCACGGGTGTGCGGGGTCAGGGGGATCCGCGTGGCGATGTTGATGGTGCCGGCGTCGCGGATGACCGCGTGCGGCAGATACTGCCGGCGTACCGCCGAGTGTGTGCCGTCGGCGGCCACCAGCAGGTCACCGGTGGCGGTGGTGCCGTCGGCGAAGTGCGCGGTGACGGCGCCGTCGTCGTGCTGCTCGTACCGGATGAAGGTCTTGTCGAAGTGCACCACGTCGGTCAGGCCGGTCAGCAGCACCTGGCGCATCGTCATGCGATTCACCGAGTGTTCGGTGTGCACCGGGTCGACGGCGGGTCGCAGCTCGAACGAGGCGGTCTCGGTCAGCTTCTGCGTGAGCACGTTGAAGTAGCGCGGTGGTCGGGCGCAGGTGGCCAGGAAGGTGGCGAACACATCCGGTGGCAGGCAGTCGCGCAGCGCCCGCGTGCCGGTCGGACCGATCCCCACCCGGTAGCCGAGCAGCCCTCCGGAGCTGTGCTCGTGCCGTTCGTAGACGGCGACGCTGATTCCGGCGCGACGCAACCCGTGCGCCAGGCACAACCCGCCGGTACCAGCTCCGATGATCAGGACATGCGGCGGCGCGGTGGGCACGTCAGCCGGCCGGGTGGGCGGCGGTCGCGTCGGCCGCGTCCCATCGGTAGAAACAGTCGGCTATCGCGTCCTTGGGGGAGCGCCAGGTCGACAGGTACGGCGAGGTGTGCGCGGCGAGCCGCTCGTTCACCTGCCGGAACAGCGGATGGTTGCGGGCGGCGGCGAGCGCGTCCGGGTCGACGTCCGAGGTCTCGATCAGATGCACGTACAGGTCGTGCAGGCTGTAGAGGGACCGGTGGACGACACCGGTGAGACCTGGCAACTCCGTGGCGTCGGACTCGGCGAAGATCTGCGCGACACGCCCCTCCTCGCCCGGGACGATCCGGCTGACGATCAGCAGACGACTCATGGAACCCCTTCCCCCGGTGACCGTTTCCGACCCTCGGGTCAGTGGCCACGTGCTCGTTTCGCCCACCGTGGCGCACTGTGTGTCACGTCGCCGTCACGTGCGCCGGCCGGCCGGTGACGGCCATCCGCCGACCTCCGGGCCGGTGGTGGTCGGGCGGGTGGCCGCGCGGATCGGGCCGAGTGTGTCGTCGAGCAGCGCGCTCATCGCCGGGCTGGGCTCCAGCCGCAGCTCCCGGCGCAGCAGGTCGCGGTACACGTAGAAGGCGTGCACGGCCTCGAAGGCGTTGCCCTCGGCGAGATGGATGCGGACCACCAGCCGGTGCGGTGTCTCGCGTAGCGGCTCGGCGGCCATCGCCTCCAGCGCGGCCTGCAACGCCTCGCCGTGCCGGCCCGCGGTGAGGTGCTGCGTGGCCACCTGCTCCAACATGTGCAGGCGCAGTTGACGCAGCCGTTCGCGTTCCAGGAGCACCCAGTCGTCGTACCAGCCGGGCAGCAGGTCGTGCCGGCCTGCGGCGAGCGCCCCGGCTGTGGTCCGTACGTCGGCGCCGTCGCGTACCCGGGCGGCCGTGCCGACCAGTTCGTCGACGTCCAGTCGGACCGTCGGGTGCAGCCGGACCGTGTCGCCGGCGACGGTCATCGGGCAGCACGGGTCCTGCCGCAGCCGCCACAGCGCGGTCCGCAGCGCCGACAGTGCCCTCTCCTCCGACGCGTCGGGCCAGAGCAGCCCGGCCAACTGACTGCGGGGGGCGCCGGGGCGCAGCCCGATGAGCGCCATCACGCGTTGCAGGCCGCGTGGCACCACTACCGGCGCGGTGCCCCGCAGGAGTCGGAAGCCGCCGAGCAGGTGCAGCGAGATGTCGGCGGCTGCCTGGGAACCTCCGTCGGTCGGCCTGGACGGGTCAGCGGTCACGGCGGCACCCCCTGCGGAACGCTGGGTCCCGACTGTCTGCTGTGTCCGGATGGTTGCCCGTGACGCCGCTGTCGACCCCGTCGGTGGGGCGCCAACACTGCCGTCCGGGCGCGGCGCCGCCCGCCGGAGCCGCCGGGCTGACCACGGTGAAGATTATCAATCGCGATCACGGTGAGTCAACGATAGGGCGCGCTTCTGTCAATGTCGTCTACCGTGAGATCGGTTCTGAACTGCTGAAACCCTCTGGTCGAGGTGTCGGCGGACGCATAGCTGACACACAGCTTGAATCGACGCAGCGTCACCGCTCAGCGTCGCTGGCCGGCCCGTCACCGTGACGCCGTGGTGACGAAGGCTGCCGCATCGTGTCGGCAGTCGTCCAGCGTCCGGGAGTTCCCCGCCGACCGGACGCCGTGGGGGAGGCCCAGCCATGGACCGATCGTTGATCGTCGCGAAGGTCGTCCCGACCGCCGAGGAACAGGTGGCCGAGATCTTCGCCGAGTCGGACGCGACGGAGCTACCGCGCCTGGTCGGTGTCCGGCACCGCTCGCTGTACCGACTGCACGACCTCTACGTGCACCTGCTCGAAACCGAGCGACCGGCGCAGGGCGCCGTGGAGGCCGTGCGGGAACACCCCGAGTTCGTACGGGTCAGCGACAGGCTCCGGCCGTACGTCTCGCCGTACCTGCCGACCTGGCGCTCGCCGCGCGACGCGATGGCGCAGTGCTTCTACCGGTTCGACGCCACCGACGCCGGGCGGCGCTCGTGACCGCCACCGCGCCGCGGGAGGAGCGGCTGTGGTCCCGCTGCGCCGGCTGCTCCAGCCTGCTCTACCGCAAGCGGCTGCGGCGCAACCTCGACGTCTGCCCGGAATGTGGTTCGCACGCCCGGCTCGCCGCTCCGGAACGGCTCCGGCAACTCGTCGACCCGGGGTCACTGTGCCTCCTGCCCGACCTGCTGCCCGCGACCGACCCGATCGACTTCGTCGACGTGCTGCCGTACCCGCACCGACTCACCGCCGCGCGGGCCGGCACCGGTCTGCCCGAGGCGGTGGTCTGCGGCACCGCCACCATCGGTGGACACCCGGCTGCCCTGGCCGTGATGGACTTCCGCTTCCTCGGCGGCAGCCTGGGCAGCGCGGTGGGTGAGCTGATCACCCGGACCGCCGAACGAGCGCTTGACGACCGGATCCCGCTCGTCCTCGTCACCGCGTCCGGCGGTGCGCGCATGCAGGAGGGCGCTCTGTCTCTCATGCAGATGGCCACCGTCAGCCAGGCCATCGCCGGACTGCGCGAGGCGGGCCTGCTCACGATCAGCGTGCTCACCGACCCGACCTACGGCGGGGTGGCGGCGTCGTTCGCCACCAACACCGACCTGGTGCTCGCCGAGAGCGGCGCACGGATGGGCTTCGCCGGCCCCCGGGTGATCCGCCAGGTCACCGGCCGGGAACTGCCCGAGGGCTTCCAGACCGCCGACTTTCTGCTGCGCCACGGCCAGGTGGACATGGTGGTGCAGCGCCGGTCGCTGCGGGGGCGACTGTCGGCGCTGCTCGCCGCCGCCGACCACTGCCGTCCGAGCCGTCCGCCCGTACCTCGGCAGGAGCCGTTGCCGTACCGCGAGCGCGGCGCCGGTGACGGCCCGGCGCCGGCCGCAGGCGCTGTCGGTGTGCCGGCCGTCGGAGAGCCGCAGCCGGGGGTACGCGACGCGTGGGACACCGTGCGGATCGCCCGGCACCCGGGCCGACCGACCACACTGGACTATCTGGACTCCGTCTTCGACGGGTTCGTCGAGTTGCACGGCGACCGTCTCGGCGGGGACTGCCCGGCCGTCGTCGGGGGTCTGGCCAAGCTGGCCGGTCGACACCTCATGGTGATCGGCCACCAGAAGGGCCACACCACAGCCGAACTGGTGGCCCGCAACTTCGGCATGGCCAGCCCGGCAGGGCACCGCAAGGCGCTGCGGCTGATGCGCCTCGCCGCCCGGCTGGGCCTGCCGGTGGTCACCCTCGTCGACACCCCGGGCGCCGACCCGGGGGTCAGCGCCGAGGAGCACGGCCAGGCGGCGGCGATCGCGGAGAACATCCTGACCCTCACGATGCTGCCGACCCCCGTGCTCGCGGTCATCACCGGTGAGGGCGGCAGCGGTGGCGCGCTGGCCCTCGCTGTCGCCGACCGGGTGCTGATGCTCCAGCACGCCGTCTACTCGGTGATCAGCCCGGAGGGCTGCGCGGCGATCCTCTGGCCGGACCGGCGCGCGGCGCCGCAGGCCGCCCGCGCGCTGCGGCTGACCGCGCCCGAGCTGTGCCGCCTCGGCGTGGTCGACGAGATCGTGCCGGAGCCGGCATCGGCCGCGCACGACGACCCGGCCGAGACTGCCGACCGGCTGCGTGCCGCGTTGCTCGCCAACCTGCTGCCGTTGCTGGACGTGCCGCCCGCGACCCTGGTACGCCGCCGCAGGCAACGGTTCCGCCGCTTCGGTGCGGCCCGTGTCGGCACCCGGGCGGGTGCCCGGTGACCGCCGGACCCGACGCCGCCGCGCCGCTGACCGCCGCGCCGTTCGCCACCGCACCGCTCAATGTCGCGGTGCCCGATGTCGCGCCGCTCGCCGCCGCGCCGCTTGATGTCGCGGTGCCCGACGAGGAGGTGCTGGCCGGGCTGCGCCGACAGGTACGGCAGCTGATCGCCGAGCTGGCCGGGCCGGTGCGCCGCATCCGGCTGCACAGCGGGTCGACGGTGCTGGAGGTGGAGTGGCACCCCGGCGAGGCGGCGGCGCTGCCGGACGTACCAGCGGGTCTGCCGCCCGCCGCGCCCGCCGTGTCGCCGCAGCCGACCGCTACGGCCTCCGGGGCGACGGCGTCGCTGATCCGGCCACCGGTCCCGGGGCGCACGGCGGTCCGGGCGCCGGTCGTCGGCACCTTCTACCGGGCGCCGGAACCCGGCGCCGGACCGTTCGTCGCCGTGGGCGACCTGGTCCGTCCGGGACAGCCGGTGGCCATCGTCGAGGCGATGAAACTGATGAACGAGGTGACCGCCGACCGCGCCGGTCGGGTGGCCGCGATCCTCGTCCAGGACGGCCAGCCGGTGGAGTACGACCAGCCGCTGGTCGAGCTGGATCCGGCCTGACGGCGCGGGTGGGGTGGCCATGTTCGAGACCGTGCTGATCGCCAATCGGGGCGAGATCGCGCTGCGGGTGCTGCGGGCCTGCCGGGAACTCGGCGTCCGGACGGCTGTCGTCTACTCCGCCGCCGACGCCGACTCGGCGGCCGTCCGCCTCGCCGACCAGGCTGTCCGGATCGGCCCGGCGTCGAGCCGGCGCAGCTACCTCAACGCCGCCGCCATCGTCGAAGCCGCCCGGCAGGTGGGCGCGCAGGCAGTGCACCCCGGCTACGGCTTCCTGTCCGAGGACGCCGACTTCGCCGAGATCTGCGCCGACAACGGGCTGGTCTTCATCGGCCCACCGCCAGCGGTGATGGCGGCGCTCGCCGACAAGTCGTCGGCGCGGGCGCTCATGAGCCAGGCCGGCCTGCCGCTGTCGCCGGGCAGCGTCGCACCGGTGCCCACCGCTGCCGCGGCGGCCGAGGTTGCCGACGCCATCGGCTATCCGGTGATCGTGAAGGCCGCCGCCGGGGGCGGCGGCCGGGGGATGACAGTGGTGCACGCCCCGGGCGAGCTGGCCCGGGCGTACGCGCGCACGAGGGCCGCCGCCCAGGCCGCCTTCGGCGACGACCGGGTGTACGTCGAGCGGTACCTCACCACTGCCCGGCACGTCGAGGTGCAGGTGCTCTGCGACGCGCACGGCAACGGTGTACACCTGGGCACCCGGGACTGCTCGGTGCAGCGCCGGCACCAGAAACTCGTCGAGGAGGCGCCCGCACCGGCACTGCCCGCCACCACCCTCGACACCATCGCCCGGACCGCGCTGCGGGGGGCGCTGGAGGTCGGCTTCGTGGGCGCCGGCACCCTTGAGTTCCTCGTCGACGCCGAGGAGCAGTTCCACTTCCTGGAGATCAACTGCCGGATCCAGGTGGAGCATCCCGTGACCGAGATGATCACCGGGATCGACCTTGTGCACGAGCAGTTGCACATCGCCGCCGGGGTGCCGCTGCGCTGGCGGCAGGAGGAGATCCGACTGCACGGCGTCGCCGTGGAGTGCCGGGTCAACACCGAGGACCCCGACCGCGACTTCGCACCCACCCCCGGCCGGCTGGAACGGTTCACCCCACCCGGCGGCCCCTTCACCCGTGTGGACACCCACGCCCGCGCCGGCTACCTCGTCGGCCCCTGGTACGACTCCCTGCTGGCCAAGGTGGTGGTCTGGGCGCCCGACCGGGAGTTGGCGCTCAACCGCCTGGAGCGCGCCCTGGAGGAGTTCGACGTCGCCGGGCCGGGCGTGCACACCACCATCCCGTTCGTCCGACGGGTGCTCGACGACGCCTCCTTCCGCAAGGGTCGCTACACCACAGGCATCGTCGACCGACTGCTCGCCACACCACCTCCGACGCCCGCGCAGCGGTCGACGGCCACCACCGCAGTACGCACCGCGCCCGCCGCGGAGCCCGACGTTCCCCACAGGAGGACCCGATGACCGTCACCCATGGTCGCCCGCTGACCGCCGAGATCACCGACATCCTGGTGGCCCACTGCGGACTGGACGCCGACGCCGCGGCCCGCGCCCCCGCCGCCTCGCTTGAGGAACTGGGCATGGACTCGCTCGCCCTGCTGGAACTCTCCGCCGTCGTCGCCGACAGGTGGCAGGTGAGCATTCCCGAGCAGGCCGGGCAGCTGAGCATCCCGGCGGTCGCGGACCTGGTGGCCCGCCGCGCCGACCCGCCCGGCCACACCGAGAACGGCATCGTCATCGACGCGCCGCTGCCACTGGTCTGGGAGATCACCAACGACGTGGCGAACTGGACCGAACTGTTCACCGAGTACGCGGTGGTGGAGATCCTGCACCGTGACGGGCACACGGTGCGGTTCCGGCTCACCATGTACCCCGACGAGAACGGTGTGTCCTGGAGTTGGGTGAGCGAACGTACCGTCGACCCGGTGAGCCGGCAGGTGCGCGCGCACCGGGTGGAGACCGGACCGTTCGAGTACATGCGGATCCACTGGCGCTACGCCGAGGAGGCCGGCGGCACCCGGATGACCTGGACGCAGGACTTCGCGATGAAGCCGACCGCCCCGGTCGACAACGCCGCCATGACCGAGCGGATCAACACCAACAGCGTCGTCCAACTCACCGTGATCAAGGACCGGGTGGAGCGGATCGCCCGGCAACGCGCCGAGCACTGCGACACCGGCCGCGACGAGCCGACGGGAGCCGGCGATGAGTGACCTGAGCACACGACCGATCGCCGTCGGGGACGTACCTGCCGACCGTCGGCGCGGTGGCGAGCTGCGGGTCCTGCTCGGCCCGCGCACCGTCGGCAGCACGTCGGGCTTCCTCGGTGTGGCGACGCTCGCGCCGGGGGAGCGGATCGCCGAGCACTACCACCCGTACAGCGAGGAGTTCCTGTATCTGACCCGCGGCGCGATCATCGTGGACCTGGACGGCGAGCCGACGTCGCTGGCGGCGGGTGAGGCGCTGTTCGTGCCGGTGAACGTGCGGCACCGGCTGCGCAACACCGGTGTCGGACCGGCCGAGGTGGTCTTCCACCTGGGCCCGCTCGCCCCCCGCCCCGAGCTGGGGCACGTCGACACCGAGCTTGTCGAGTCATCGTGACCGGGCGGCGCACTGTGGTGACAGGTGTCGGAGTGGTCGCACCCGGCGGCGCGAGCCGGGACCGCTTCTGGAAGACCATCACCGAGGGGCGTACGGCCACCCGGCGGATCAGCTTCTTCGACCCGTCGGCGTTCCGCTCGCAGATCGCCGCCGAGTGCGACTTCGACCCGATCGCGGCCGGGCTCAGCCACGCCGAGCGGCGCCGCGCCGACCGGTACGTGCAGTTCGCGCTGGCCTGCGCGGCCGAGGCGGTCGCCGACGCCGGCCTGGAGTTGACCGACGCGCAGCGGGAGCGGGCCGGGGTGGTGCTCGGTACGGCGGTCGGCGGCACGATGGCCCTGGAGCAGGAGTACGTCCGGGTCAGCGAGCACGGTCGACGCTGGCTTGTCGACGCGGCGCGCGGTGGCCCGTACCTCTATCAGGCGTTGGTGCCCAGCAGCCTGGCCGCCGACGTGGCCTGCCGGCACGGCCTGCACGGCCCGGCGCAGGTCGTCTCCACCGGCTGCACCTCCGGCATCGACGCCATCGGCTACGCCCACCAGATGATCGTCGACGGCGAGGCCGACGTGGTGCTGGCCGGCGCCGCCGACTCGCCGATCTCCCCGGTCACCGTCGCCTCGTTCGACGCCATCAAGGCGACAAGCCCGGACAACGACGACCCGGCACACGCCTCCCGCCCGTTCGACGCAGACCGGCACGGGTTCGTGCTTGCCGAGGGCGCGGCGGTGCTGGTGCTGGAGGAGGCCGGGCACGCCCGTCGGCGGGGCGCGCACGTCTACTGCGAGGTCGCCGGGTACGCCAGCCGCAGCAACGGCTACCACATGACGGGGCTGCGCCCGGACGGGCTGGAGATGGGCCTGGCGGTCACCGACGCGCTCAAGCAGGGCCGGATCGCCCCCGAGCAGGTCTCCTACATCAGCGCCCACGGCTCCGGCACGCGGCAGAACGACAGGCACGAGACGGCAGCGTTCAAGCGGGCGCTGGGCCAGGCCGCGTACCGGGTGCCGATCAGTTCGATCAAGTCGATGGTGGGGCACTCGCTCGGCGCGATCGGGTCCATCGAGATGGCCGCGTGTGCGCTCGCCATCGAGTTCGGCGTGGTGCCGCCCACCGCCAACTGGAGCACCCGCGACCCCGAGTGCGACCTGGACTACGTGCCGAACGAGGCACGCGAGGTGCCGGTGGACGTGGCCCTGTCGGTGGGCAGCGGCTTCGGTGGCTTCCAGTCGGCGATGGTGTTCCGCCGCCTGACCGGAGCGGTCGCGTGACAGCCCGAGCCGTGGTGACCGGTATCGGCGTGGTCGCGCCCAGCGGCATCGGTGTGGACGCGCACTGGCGTACGGTCCTCGCCGGCACCCGCCGCACCGGACCGATCACGCTGTTCGACCCGTCGGACTACCCGACCCGCTACGGCGGGGAGGTGCCCGGCTTCGCCGCCGACGCGTACGCCGGCAGCCGGCAACTGGTGCAGACCGACAGGTGGACACACCTCGGGTTCGCCGCCACCCGACTGGCGTTGGCAGATGCCGGCCTGCCCGAACGGGCGCCCGACCCGTACGGCTACGCGATGACCCTGGCGAGCTCGTCCGGCGGCAACCTGTTCGGCCAGCGGGAGCTGCAACGCCTCTGGGGTGGCACGTCGCGCACCGTCGGCGCGTACCAGTCGATCGCCTGGTTCTATGCGGCGAGCGTCGGGCAGCTCTCCATCCACCACCAGTTCAAGGGCCCGAGTGGGGTGCTTGTCGCGGAGGCGGCCGGTGGGCTGGACAGTCTTGCGCACGCGGCCCGCGCGGTGCGCCGGGGCACGCCTGTGGTGATCGCCGGGGCTACCGAGTGTCCGCTGAGCCCGTACGCGCTGGCCTGCCAACTGCGCTCGGGGCTGCTCAGCGACGTCTCCGACCCGGAGCGGGCGTACCGGCCGTTCGACGCCACGGCCAGCGGCTACCTGCCGGCCGAGGGTGGCGCGGTGTTCGTGGTCGAGGAGCTGGGGCACGCCCTGGCGCGTGGCGCCCGGGTCTACGGCGAGGTCAGCGGCTGGGGCTCCACCCACGACGCCGCGCACACCACGACGGACAGCGCGGGCGATCCGATCCAGTACGCCCGCGCCATGCGACTGGCCCTGGACCGGGCCGGTGTATCGGCCGCCGGGATCGACGTGGTGGTGCCCGACGCGCTCGGCGTGCCCCGCTACGACCGCAGCGAGGCCGAGGCGCTACGCGCGGTGTTCGCCGACCGGCCGCCTCCGGTGACGACGCACAAGTCGTTGACCGGGCGCGCGCACCAGGGTGGGTCGGCGTTGGACGTGGCCACCGCGCTGCTCGCCTTCGCGCACGACACACTGCCCGCGTCCGCAGGCCCGGACCAGGTGGCCGACGGGTGCGAACTGGACTTCCTGCGGGAGCATCGCCGGCCGAACCGCCGGTTGGCGCTTGTCTGCGCGCGGGGCTTCGACGGGTTCAACAGCGCGCTGGTCCTGCGGGGGGCCGCGCCGACGACGGGAGGAACGTCATGAGCGAGCAGCGAGCCCGGGTGGTCTTCCTGGTACGGGTGCCGGAGCCGCGTACCGAGGCGTTCCTGGCCGCGTACGAGCAGGTGCGGCATCTGGTGGCCGGCGGAGTGCCGGGGCACCTGGTCGACCAGGTGTGCCGCTCGTCGACCGACCCGGAGCAGTGGTTGATCACCAGCGAGTGGGCGAGCCTAGCCGATTTCGAGACCTGGGAACGCAGCCCCGAGCACCGCGATCTGGTGCGACCGATGCGGGAGTGCTTCACCGACGCCCGCTCGCTGCGCTTCCACATCCACGCCCAGACGCCCACGTTCGCGCCGGCCTGAGGGTGCGGGCCCCGCCCTCCGCGATCTTGCACTTCCTGCCGCGGCATAGAGGATATTTCCCGCATTTCTACGACCGAAAGTGCAAGATCGGCGGGGTGGGTTGGTTTCTGTGGTGACACAGCGCGTTCACCCCATGGCAATGTGCGACCTCTGGTGTGTTGGCGTCCAGGTTGGACAGTCATAATGGAGCGCATGGTTGCCTGGGAGTACGCCTTGCTCGTCCGCCGCTATCAGGGTCAGGGTCGCAATTTCCACGTCTCGTTCGTCTGGTACGGCCCCGATGGGTCACGCAAGGACATCACGGCCTTCGGCGACACCGCGATCGCGCACCTCAACCGTGCCGGCCGCGAGGGCTGGGAGCTGGTAGCCGCCGCCGAAGACGTAAACAACGTCCAGGGCAGCACAGAAGTCCACCGCTACCACCTGAAGCGCCCCCTGAATTAGGCCTGACCCCTCCCACACGGGTCGATCATGGAGTTGTGGTGGTGGACGAAAGCCGTCTACCAGCCCGTATCGGGCACCACAACTCCATGATCGACCGCTATGGGGCGCGTCAGGCCAGGTTGATGCCCGGGTAGAGGGGGTGCGGGGCCAGCAGGTCGGTGGCCTGGCGGGACACCTTGTCGGCGAGCGCCGGGTCGAGGGTGTACTTCGCCTTCGACGGAGTGCCGTCAGCGTTGGCGCCGGCGGTGGTCTGGGCCAGCACGGTGTGGATCAGCTCAGCGGTCTGGTCCATCTCGGTGGTGCCGAGCCCTCGGGTGGTGAGCGCCGGGGTGCCGATCCGGATGCCGGAGGTGTACCAGGCGCCGTTCGGGTCCTGCGGGACGGAGTTGCGGTTGGTGACGATGCCCGAGTCCAGCAGCGCCTGCTCGGCCTGGCGGCCGGTGAGCCCGTAGCCGGACACGTCGATCAGCACCAGGTGGTTGTCGGTGCCGCCGGTGACGAGCTTCGCGCCGCGCCGCAGCAGACCGTCGGCGAGGGCCTGCGCGTTCGCCACGATCCGCGACGCGTAGTCGGCGAAGTCGGGGCGACGGGCCTCGGCGAGGGCGACCGCCTTGGCGGCCATCACGTGCGGCAGCGGCCCGCCGAGCACCATCGGGCAGCCCCGGTCGACCTGGTCGGCAAGCTCCGGCCCGCAGAGAACCATGCCGCCGCGCGGGCCGCGCAACGACTTGTGGGTGGTGGTGGTGACGATGTGCGCGTGCGGCACCGGGTCGAAGTCGCCGGTGAAGACCTTGCCCGCCACCAGGCCGGCGAAGTGCGCCATGTCGACCATGAAGGTCGCGCCGACCGAGTCGGCGATCTCCCGCAGGATCCGGAAGTTCACCTTCCGGGGGTACGCCGAGTAGCCGCCCACCAGGATCAGGGGCTTGAACTCGCGGGCGGCCTCGGCCACCCGGTCGTAGTCGATCAGGCCGGTAACCGGGTCGGTGCCGTAGCTGCGCTGGTCGAACATCTTGCCGGAGATGTTCGGCCGGAAGCCGTGGGTGAGGTGACCGCCGGCGTCCAGCGACATGCCGAGCATCCGCTGGTTGCCCAGCTCACGCCGCAGCGCGAACCAGTCCGCCTCGGTGAGGTCGTTGACCTGGCGTACCTGGGCCTTCTTCAGGGCGGGGGACTCCACCCGGTCGGCGAGGATCGCCCAGAAGGCCACCAGGTTGGCGTCGATACCCGAGTGCGGCTGGACGTACGCGTGCGCGGCGCCGAACAGCTCCCGGGCGTGCTCGGCGGCGAGCGCCTCGACGGTGTCGACGTTCTGGCAGCCGGCGTAGAAGCGGCGTCCGACGGTGCCCTCGGCGTACTTGTCGCTGAACCAGTTGCCCATCGCCAGCAGCGTCGCCGGGGAGGCGTAGTTCTCACTGGCGATGAGCTTGAGCGACTCCCGTTGGTCGGTCAGCTCGGCGCCGATGGCGTCGGCCACCCGTGGCTCGACAGCCCGGATCACCTCAAGGGCACTCCGGAACGCGGTGGACTCGGCGTTTTGCGACATACGACCTCCTACAGACGTGCGGAAGGCCCAGGCGCTCGGCAAAAACGTCCTCGTGACGGGACCGCTCCCTGATGGTTGTCCATCCCCACGCGCCAGTAACGGCCCGCGCCGATCCTACCGGGCCGGCCGGGAAAGACCCGGCCGACCTCCGGACCCGACCCGCCGAGGTGATTGGGCGCTCCGTGGCGGGGCATTGGGTGGACGGCTGCCGCACCGGGTGCGGACCGTGGCGGCCGTGCCGCACGAGAGGAGTTGACCATGACCACACCGACCACCGACCGGCCGCTGGCCCTGGTGACCGGCGCGTCCAGCGGGATCGGGTACGAGTTGGCAGTCCAGTTCGCCGAGCACGGGTTCGACCTGATCGTCGCCGCCGATGACGAGAGCATCGCGGCGGCGGCCGAGAAGCTGCGCCGCGACGGCGGGCCGCAGGTCTGGTCGATCCGCGTCGACCTGGCCCGCGAGCAGGACGTGCGAGAGCTGGTGGCGGCGGTCGAGGCGACCGGACGCCCACTGGAGGCGCTGGCGCTCAACGCCGGCCGCGGCGCCGGCGGGGCGTTCGTCGGGGGCACCGACCTGCGCGACGAGCTGGAGATCGTGGATCTGAACGTGCGCTCGACAGTGCACCTGGCCAAGCTGCTGCTGCCCGCAATGGTCCGGCGCGGCACCGGCGGGGTGCTGTTCACGTCGTCGATCGCCGCCACCATGCCGGGACCGTTCCAGGCCGTCTACAACGCGTCGAAGTCGTTCGTGCAGTCCTTCGCGGAGGCGCTGCGCAACGAGCTGAAGGACACCGGGGTCACGGTGACCGCCCTGTTGCCCGGGCCGACCGACACGGCGTTCTTCGAGCGCGCCGACATGGAGGACACCCGTGTGGGTTCCGGGAAGAAGGACGACCCGGCGCAGGTCGCGGCGCAGGGTTTCGCCGCGCTGATGAGGGGCGACCAGACCGTCACCGCGGGAGCGTTCGTGAACAAGGTGCAGACGGCCGCCGGAAAGCTCGTCCCGGACAAGCTCAAGGCCGCGCAGCACCGTCGGATGGCCGAGCCCGGCTCCGGCGACTGACCCCGCCGAACGGCGTCCACGACGAGGGGCCCGGCAGCGCCGGGCCCCTCGTCGTACGGTGTCGGCTCAGGCGGTCACCGCGTCGCGTGCCTTCTTGATCGCCTTGGGTGCGGTGGGGGTGCGGGGCGCGTCCGCGCGCAGCGCGATCATCTTCTCCCCGATCTCCTGGAGCTGCTTACGCCCCAGGGCCTCGCGGACCTTCGGGAACCACTCTTCTTCCTCCTCCTCGACGTGGTGCGTGACGCTTTCGATGAGCACCGTGGTCTTGGCGTTGAAGCGCTCGTCGTCGGCGTCCATGCTTGCCAGTTCGAGGCAGAGCACGTCGGCCACGTGGTGCTCCTCGTACGACTCCAGGATGTCGTCCTCCAGGTCGGGCAGGAGCCGGCGGACCTCCGGGTACATCACCTCGTTCTCCAGGTAGGTGTGCACGGTCAGGGCCTCCAGGATCTGGTCCACAAGCTTCTGCCGCTTGCTGGCTGGGCCGTCCTCGGCGTCCTGGAACGCCTTGAACAGGCGGCGCATCTCCTTGTGGTCCTCTTTGAGCAGGACGATGGCATCGGTCGACACCGGCTGACCCCCTTTGGTGGCTCGTGTGGTGTCGATCCGGTACCCCGTTGCTGAACTGCGGAAACGGGCGGAATCGGTCGAAGTGTCTGGTCAGACGACGGTGGCGAGGGTGCGGGGGATCTCGTCGAGCAGTTCCCGGGCGAGGAAGCCGATCCGGCCGTACCGGGGGATCAGCCGCTGACCGCTAACCGCGTGCGCGAAGGCACCCCAGCAGGCGGCCTGCGCCGGGTCGGTTCCCCGCGACAGCAGTCCCGCCAGCAGGCCGGCGAGCACGTCCCCGCTGCCGGAGGTGCCGAGCCCGGCGTCCCCGCTCTCCTCGCGCCACCGACGCCCGTCCGGGGCCGCCACGTGCCCGTAGAGCGACACGACAGCCTCGTACCGGGCGGCCAGCTCGGCGGCCTCGGCGTCCAGGTCGTCGCCAGGCTCCCGGCCGAGCAGGTGCCCGGCCTCGGTGACGTTGGGGGTGAGCACCACCGGCCGGCCCGAGCCGACGAGCAGCTTCGGCTCGTGGCTGAGCGCACCGAGGGCGTACGCGTCGAGCACAAGCGGGGTGCGCGGTCCGGCCGCCTCCAGGACCAGGTTGAGCAGCCGGACGGTCTCGTCGATGCCCTTGAGGCCGGGGCCGAGGGTCACCACGTCCGCCTCAGCGATCAGGTCGTCGAGCTGGCCGCCACGGTCGGCGACGACAGCGCCGTCGGAGGTTTCCGGCAGCCCGACCACGAGCGCCTCGGGCACCTGGATGCTCAGCGTGGCGGCGGTGGACTCGGCGGCGGCCAACTGGAGCACTCCGGCGCCGGCGCGCAGCGCGGCCACACCGGCGAGCAGCACCGCGCCGGGGGTGAAGCGGGAGCCGCCGATCACGAGCACGGTGCCGCGGCTCTCCTTGCCGCCGGTCGGCACCGGCAGCGCCCAGTCCCGCAGCAGGCCCGGCGTGATCACCTGCACCTCAGACCGGTTCGGCATGGACCTCGTCCTCCCTGGTCGGCTCGGCGCCCTGCCGCTGCAGGTGACCGATCTCGTTGAACCCGCCCAGCACCAGCCGGCCGTCGGCGTCGGCGGACCAGTCGGTGATCGAGCAGTTGGCGATGACGTGGTCGCGGGTCAACTCCATAAGCTCCGGTTCGGTCAGCCCTTCGACCAGGTAACGAAGCAGGAAGACAAGCGCGTCGTGGCCGAAGAGCAGCACCCGCTGACCGGCGTGGTCCCGGCGCAGGTCACCGAGAAGGGCCCGCAGGCGCAGCGCCACGTCGGTCCAGGCCTCACCGCCGGGCGGCCGGTAGTAGAACTTGCCCAGCCGGGCGCGACGTTCGGCCTCGTCGGGGAACCGCTGGCGAACGCCGTGCGCGGTAAGGCCGTCGAGAATGCCCAGTTCCCGGTCACGCAGCCGCTCGTCCCGGCTGACCGGCACCCCCGTGTCGTGCAGTGCCAGCTCGGCGGTGGACACCGCCCGCAGGTACGGCGAGACCACCGCGACGTCGGGGCGGCGGTCCTCGGGCAGCCCGGCGAGCCAGCGACCGGTCGCCCGGGCCTGCTCCTCGCCGGTGGGGGAGAGCGGCACGTCGGCGTCGCGGTGGCTTAGCTCGATCAGCTCCGCACCGGTGGTCTCGGCCCGGGTGGCCGCCACGTTCGCGGTGCTCTCGCCGTGTCGGATGATCCAGAGGGTCGCCAGTTCCGCCATGCCGGACCCCCTACCCGGGCGTCGCCGGAGGTAACCGTGTCACGGCCGGCGCGGTGCCGGCCGTGACACCGCTCAGCCGCGTCGTTGCAGCAGCGCCACTGTCAGCCCGGTCACGTGGGTGACGCGGACCACGTCGTAGCGGCTGGTCAGCGCGGCTGCCTGCTTCTTGGGCAGCCCGGTCAGCGGCGCGTCGGTGACGGTCGGCAAGAGCACCCAGAGGCGGGCCTCGTCACGCAGACAGGGGGCCGGGTCGGCGCAGTCAGCGCCGAACAGCTCGTCGCGCTGGGCCGCCGACCGCTGCTGGAAGACGTTGCGGGGGGACACGTCCGACGGGAGGTAGTAGCGCACTCCCGGCTCGTGCATCCACCACCAGGGGCCGCCCGCCACCAGTCCGTCGCCGGGCTGGTAGCCCGCCTCGATGACCCGCGCCGCCTCGGAGTAGGACAGCGGCTCGAACGCCCGCGCCTGCGGGTACGTGTACCAGCCGTGCGAGAACTCGTCGCGCAGTGCGAGCTGACCGGGCACGGACAGGGCGGCGAGCACCACAAGCGCGGCCGCCACCAGCGGCGGGCGGCGCAGCGCGGCGACTCCCGCACCGGCGAGCACCGCCCAGGCGGGCAGCAGGAAGAGCAGGTACTTGGAGAAGAAGTAGTTGATGTCGCCGGTGGAGGCCAGCAGGATCACCGGCAGCGGCAGGACGGCGATCACCGTCGCCATGACGGTCCGGGCCGCGACGTCGCGCCGCAGGTGGGTCACGACGCCCACAACGGCCAGCGCGGTCACCGCGACGGCGAGCAGCGTCGAGCCGAGGGCCTGCTCCCAGACGATCCAGGGCGCGCTGTCGGGGATCCAGCTGATCTGCCGGCCCGCCTGTTTCATGCCCCGCAGGATCACCGGCGCGGCGATGCCCACCCCGCCGGCGGCGGCGAGTGTGAACCAGAGCACCGACCACCAGCGGCGCTGCCGCCAGCAGTGCACGAGGACGGCCACACCGTGCCCGAGCAGCAGCGTGAGCGCCACCACGTTCACCAGGCCGATGCCGGCCACGGCGAGCACGTACGCCGCCCACCGCAGCCATCCGGGCCGCTCCAACGCCCGGAGCAGGAACAGGGTGGCCGCGGCCGCGGCGAGGACGACGAAGGCGTACGAGCGGGTCTCCTGGCCGAACCGGGTGACGGTGGGCACCAGGGCGAAGGCGAAACCGGCGGCGACCCCCGCCGTCTGGCCGAAGACCCGCCGCCCGACAAGCGCCACGCACGCGGTCGCCAGGATCATTGCCAGCGCCGACGGCAGGCGTACCGCGGCCGGCCCGGTGCCGAAAAGGGTGGTCCAGCCGTGCATGAACAGGTAGTACGTCCCGTGTACGGCGTCGACGTTCGCCAGCATGCCGATGATCTGCCCTGTGGAGCGGGTCGCCACGTCGACGGTCACCAGCTCGTCGTGCCACATCTCCGGGCTGCCGATGCCCCAGCCGACCGCGAGGGCGGCGAACGCCGTCGGCCAGAACCAGACGCTCAGCGCCACCCGCTTGACGAATGGCCGACGGTGCTCCCCGGGGCTCGGCGGAGGTGGACCCGCCGCGGTCTTCGCTGGGGGCGCGTCCGTGGTGACGGCGCGATCTGACATCGGCATCCGATCGGGGGGCGTGCGGTGCGGGCGCGACGATGATAGCCGTCGCCGAGGTCGTCGTCGGACCCGTCGACGGGGTGGTCCGGGCGGTGGCGCGACGCGTCGCGCGGCCGGTTCGCCGGTAATCGATCCGAGCGCGATGCCTGATAATGTGGCCCGCGCCTGTCGCGCACTTCCACCACGCACAGTTAGGCCCGCCCACCGATGATTGTCGACATCATGCTGCCGTACTACGGGAGTGTGCCCCTCATGCAGGCGGCCGTCCGCAGCGTGATGGCACAGAGTGACAGTGGCTGGCGCCTCACCGTCGTCGACGACGGCCAGGAGCCGGGGGTGCCGGAGTGGTTCGCCGGCATCGCCGACGAGCGGGTCCGCTACCAGCGCAACGAGCGCAACCTCGGGGTCACCGGTAACTACCGCAAGTGCGTCGGCCTCGCCGAGCACGAGTACCTGGTGATGATGGGCACCGACGACATCATGCACCCCAACTACGTGGCCACGGTGCGATCGGTGATCGAGGAGTACCCGGGCGTCTGCATGATCCAACCGGGGGTCGAGATCATCGACGCCGACGGCGCCGTGGTCAACACGATCGTCGACGAGGCCAAGCGGCGGCTCTACGCCCCCAAGATCGAATCCCGGCAGCTGATGGGCGGCGAAGACCTCGCGGCCAGCCTGCTGCGCGGCTGCTGGTTCTACTTCCCGTCGATCTGCTGGCGGACGGACGCGCTGAAGGCCGTCGACTTCCGCGACGAGTTCCAGGTCATCCAGGACCTCGCCCTGGTGATCGACCTGATCGAGCGGGGGGAGCAGATGGCTGTCGACAACACCCTGTGCTTCCAGTACCGGCGGCACGCGGTCAGCAAGTCCGCCGCCGACGCGGTCACCGGCTCCCGGTTCACCGAGGCGCGGGCGTTCTTCGTCGACGTCGCCCGGCGGATGGACGAGCAGGGGTGGCCCCGGGCGGCCCGGGCCGCCCGCCGCTACACCTCGTCCCGACTGCACGCCATCACGCTGCTGCCGGCAGCGGTCCGGTCGGGCAAGATGGCCGGCGTGCGCAGCCTGTCCCGGCACGCGTTCGGGCCGGGTCGATGAGCGACGACACCCAGGGGTACGCCGTGCCAGCCACTTCCGCAGGCCCGTCCGAGAATGCCGGCTCGTCCCTGCGGGTGACGGTGCTCGGCGGTACGGGCTTCCTCGGTCGTCCGATCTGCCGTGCGCTCGCCGACCAGGGGCACGCCGTGGTGGCCGTCGCGCGCCAGCCGAGGGACCTCGGTCCAGGGGTGGTGGTCCGCGCACTCGACCTGGCCGCCGCCAGCGTCGACGAGATCGCCGACGTGCTGCGTGAGCTCGACCCCGACGTGGTGATCAACGCCGCGGGTGGGATGTGGGGGCTCACCGACGCGCAGATGCTCGCGGTGAACGTCACGCTTGTCGAGCGGCTCATCGAGGCCGCCGGCCGGCTGCCCCGCCGGGTCCGGGTGGTCCAGCTCGGCAGCGTGCACGAGTACGGACTGGTACCGGTGGACACCTCGATGCCCGAGGATCTGCCCGCCGCGCCGGTGATGCCGTACGGCGAGTTCAAGCTGCGCTGCACCACGGCGCTCGCCGAGGCCGATCGGCGTGGCCTCATCGAGGGCGTCACGCTGCGGGTCGGCAACGTGATCGGCGCGGGCCAGCCCGGGCACAGCCTGCTCGGCGTGGTCGTGGGGAAGCTGCGCGACGCCGAACGGGCCGGGCAGCGGGCCCGGCTGGAGCTTGCCCCGCTGGGCTCCCGCCGTGACTTCGTCGGGCTCAGTGACGTCGTCGCCGCCGTGCTGCTGGCCACAACCCGCCCGCAGGCCGCCGGTCACGTGATCAACATCGGGCGGGGGGTTGCGGCCAGCGCGCGTGATATGGTCCAGCTCCTCATCGACGTCAGTGAGGTTCCGGCCGACCTGGTCGAGGGCGAGCGCACCGGTCCTGCCGAGACGACCTGGCAGCGGATGGACGTCGGGTTGGCCGCCGAGCTGCTCGGCTGGTCGCCGAGCGATGATCTGCACACCGAGATGAAGCAGTTGTGGGAGCACGCCGGCGCCGAGGTGCCCGCCTGATGGTCGAGAGGTTCCTGGCCGCATGACTACCCCCGCCCTCCTCCGCTCCCGTGGCACGCTCGCCGACCTGCTCTCCGGTCGCAGCAACGGCATCGGGTTGATCCGGCTCTGTCTCGCGGTGGGCGTCGTGCTGTCGCACTCCAAGCCGCTCGGCTTCGGCGCTAACGACCTCGGCTACCACCTGACCGGTCGGCAGACCAACGTCGGCACGATGGCCGTGTACGGCTTCTTCGTGCTCTCCGGCCTGCTGATCACCCGCAGCGCGCGGCGTACCGGCATCATCCGTTACTCGTGGCACCGGGCCCTGCGCATCTTCCCCGGCCTCTGGGTCTGCCTGCTGATCACCGCGCTGGTGGTCGCCCCGCTAGTGGCGTTGCGCGAGCACGGCACCACGAGCGGCTTCTTCGACAACGCCTGGGACCGGGGCGGCCCGCTGGCGTACCTGCAGGCCAACTGGTGGACCGGCGTTCGCCAGTACGGCATCCAGGACCTGCTCAAGGAGACCACCCCGTGGGGTGAGAAGAGCAATTCCAGCGTCTTCAACGGCGCCCTGTGGTCGCTCAAGTACGAGATGTTCTGCTACGTCGTGGTGGGCGTGCTGGCCGTGACGGCGGTGCTGCGCAACGCCCGCCGGTTCGTGCTCTTCCTGACCGTCGCGCTCTACCTGAGCATCCTCCAGGACTGGGTGAGCTCGGGGCGGGTCAGCGGCCCGGCCTCGACGGCGGCCTGGACGTTCGACTCGCCCCTGGTGGGCGTCATGAACTTCCACTACATCGTCTACCTGGGCTTCCTGTTCGCCTTCGGCGCGACCCTCGATCTCTACCGGGAGCGGGTGCCGATCAACGACGCGCTCGGCATCGGGTCGGCGCTGGCGCTCGGGCTGTCGCTGCTCTTCGGCGGCTTCTTCGTCATCGGGTTGCCCGCGTTCGCGTACCTGCTGGTCTGGCTGTCGGTGCGGATGCCGCGCCAGGTGCACTGGGTGGGCCGCAAGAACGACTACTCGTACGGCATCTACATCTACGGGTTCATCTTCCAGCAGGTGATGGCGAGCCTCGGCTGGAGCCGCTGGGGGTACGTGCCGTTCGCCGCGATGTCGGTGGCTGCCGCCTTCGCCGCCGCGTTCCTGTCCTGGAAGCTTGTCGAGCGGCCTGCGTTGCGGTTGAAGGACTGGACGCCGGGCTTCGTGGCACGACGGTCGTCGCAGAAGGTGCCGGTCGAGCAGCAGACCGCCGTGGCCGAGGAACCACCGTCGACGCCACAGGTGTCGGTGGGCGGCCCGACGCAGGAGCTGCCGCAGCAGCGCGCCACGCTGGTCCCCGGCCGGTAGCACCCGGGCCCGCCGTCGGCGTCGTACCCTCGGGGCGTGGCCACGGCGGCGCAGGAGATCCAGGTGGGGGAGCGGCTGGTCCGCGTCTCCAGCCCCGACAAGCCGTACTTTCCGGAGCGTGGGCTGACCAAGCTGGACGTGGTCCGCTACTTCCTGTCGGTGGGTGACGGCATCCTGCGCGCGTTGCGGGACCGGCCGACGATGCTGGAACGCTGGCCGCGCGGCGTCTTCGAGGGCGCGACGATCGCCACCCGGCAGACCAACCGGGGGGACGCCTTCTACCAGAAGCGGCTGCCGGCGGGCGCGCCCGACTGGGTGCGCACCGCGCACATCACCTTCCCCAGTGGCCGCACCGCCGACGAGGTCGCGCCCAGCGAGCTGGCGGTGGTGATCTGGGCGGTCAACCTGGGCACCCTGCGGTTCCACCCGTGGCCGGTGACCGCCGCCGACGTGGAGCGCCCCGACCAGCTGCGCATCGACCTGGACCCGATGCCGGGGGTCGGCTTCGAGCAGGTGGTGCCGGTGGCCCGGGAGGTACGGGCGTTCCTCGCCGAGCTGGGCCTCACCGGCTATCCGAAGACCACCGGAGGGCGCGGCCTGCACGTCTACCTGTCGATCGAGCCGCGGTGGACCTTCGGCGAGTGCCGCCGCGCGGTGCTCGCCCTGGGTCGGGAGATGCAACGCCGGCTGCCGGAGCTTGTCACCACCACCTGGTGGCGCGACAAACGGGACCGCCCGGTCTTCGTCGACTACAACCAGATGGCCCGCGACCACACTGTTACCTCGGCGTACTCGATCCGGCCGACGCCGCAGGCGCTGGTGTCGGCGCCGCTGGCCTGGGAGGAGCTGGACGACGCCCGGCCGGAGGACTTCGACGTGCTGTCGATGCCGGCCCGGTTCGCCGAGCGGGGCGACCCGCACGCCGGTCTCGACGGCGACCGGCACTCGCTGGAGCCGCTGCTGGAACTGGCCGACCGCGAAGGGCTGGAAGCCCCACCCGAGCGGTAAGGAAGGGCCCCTTGTTAACGCCTGGGCGCTAATAAGGGGCCCTTCCTTGCACCTCAGGCCCAGGGGCTGCTGGCTCCGTCGAACTCCTCGTAGACCAGCCAGGTGCGGGTGGACAGCACCCCGGCGATGCTCTGCACCCGGCCCAGCACCAGGTCCCGCAACGCGGCGTTGTCCGGCGCGCGGACAAGCGCGAGCACGTCGTGGTCGCCGCCGAGCAGGGCGGCGTGCTCGATGTAGCGCACCTGGGCCAGCTCGGCGGAGACCTCCCGCCAGGTGTTCTGCTGGATCGTCAACGCGATGTACGCCGAGGTGCCCAACCCGGCAGCCTCGGGCGCCACCTGGGCCCGGAACCCGGTGATGACCCCGTCGCGTAGCAGGCGCTCCACCCGGGAGTACGCGTTGGTGCGGGAGATGTGGATGCGCTCGGCGAGGGTGCGGATCGACGTACGGCCGTCGCGGACCAACTCGTCGAGGATCCGCCGATCCACGTCGTCGAGTGGGCGAACCGATCGTCCCGATCCCGACGCCCGGCCGGCGTCCTCGGTGGCCTCCTGGCTCACTGTTGCGCCCCTGTCATGCCAATCGTCCCGCCTTCTGCGTGGATCTTGAGTCAATCATCCGTTAGGCGGAAGCATAGGCCCACCACACGTCCCAGGAGGTCCCGCCGTGACGACCACACCCCAGGCGGTCCGCAGGGCATCCCCGCGCACCCGCCGGACGGTCACCCCGCCCGACCCGGCCCGCCCGCTGCTGCCGGACGCCGAGCCGGTCCGCCTGCTCGACCAGCGCGGCACACCGCTGCCCGCCCGCACCGACTATCCGGAGCCACCCGTCGAGGCGCTGCGTGAGCTGTACCGCCGGATGGTCCTCGGTCGCCGGTTCGACACCCAGGCCACAGCACTGACCAAGCAGGGCCGGCTGGCCGTCTACCCGTCCTCCCGGGGCCAGGAGGCCTGCCAGGTCGCCGCCGTGCTCGCCGTCCGCGACACCGACTGGGTCTTCCCCACCTACCGGGAGTCCATGGCGCTCGTCGCCCGGGGCATCGACCCGGTCGAGGTGCTCACGCTGCTGCGCGGCGACTGGCACTGCGGCTACGACCCGACCGAGGTACGGACCGCACCGCAGTGCACCCCGCTCGCCACCCAGTGCGTGCACGCCGCCGGGCTGGCGCACGGTGAGGCGTACCAGGGGCGCGACACCGTGGCGCTGGCCTTCATCGGTGACGGCGCGACAAGCGAGGGCGACTTCCACGAGGGCATCAACTTCGCCGCCGTGTTCAAGGCGCCGGTCGTCTACTTCGTCCAGAACAACAGGTACGCCATCAGCGTCCCGCTGTCCCGGCAGACCGCCGCGCCGTCGCTGGCGTACAAGGGCGTCGGCTACGGCGTGCCCAGCGAGCAGGTCGACGGCAACGACCCGGTGGCGGTCCTCGCCGTGCTGACCCGCGCGGTAGCGCACGCCCGCGCCGGCAACGGGCCGTTCCTGGTGGAGGCGCACACGTACCGGATGGAGCCGCACACCAACGCCGACGACGCCACCCGCTACCGCGACGGCGCCGAGGTCGACGCCTGGCGCGACCGCGACCCGGTCGCCCGCCTGGAGACCTACCTGCGCTCGCGCGGGGTGCTCGACGACGCGGCCGTCGCCGAGATCGCCGAGCAGGCCGAGGCGTACGCGGCGGACCTGCGGACGCGGATGAACACCAAGCCCACAGTCGACCCGCTGAGCCTCTTCGACCACGTCTACGCCCAACCCACCCCGCAACTGGTGGAGCAGCGTGAGCAGGTGCGCGCCGAACTGGCCGCCGCGAACGACGAGGATGGTGCCGCCTGATGGCCACCACGATGGCGAAGGCGCTCAACACCGCTCTCGCCGACGCCCTCGCGGCCGACGAGCGGGTCGTCGTCTTCGGCGAGGACGTCGGCCAACTCGGCGGCGTCTTCCGGATCACCGACGGCCTCCAGGCCCGTTTCGGCGAGAAGCGCTGCTTCGACACGCCGCTCGCCGAGGCCGGCATCGTCGGCTTCGCCGTGGGCCTCGCCATGTCCGGGCTCCGGCCGGTCGTCGAGATGCAGTTCGACGCGTTCGCGTACCCGGCGTTCGAGCAGATCGCCTCGCACGTGGCGAAGCTGCGCAACAGGACCCGTGGCGCGCTCAGCGTGCCCATCGTCATCCGGGTGCCGTACGCCGGTGGCATCGGCGGGGTGGAGCACCACTGTGACTCGTCCGAGGCGTACTACGCGCACACCCCCGGGCTGAAGGTCGTCACCCCGGCGACCGTGGCCGACGCGTACTCGCTGCTGCGCGAGGCGATCGACGACCCCGACCCGGTGGTCTTCATGGAGCCCAAGAAGCTCTACTTCGCCAGCGCCGACGCGGAGTTGCCGACGCGTGCCGAGCCGTTCGGCCGGGCCGTCGTACGCCGGCCGGGGCGCGACGCCACACTCGTGGCGTACGGGCCGGCGGTGCCCGTGGCGTTGGAGGCCGCCGAGGCCGCCCGCGAGGAGGGCTGGGACCTCGAGGTGGTCGACGTGCGCACCATCGTGCCGTTCGACGACGCCACAATCACCGCATCGGTACGCCGTACGGGGCGGTGTGTGGTGATCCAGGAGGCACCCGGGTTCGCGGGTGTCGGCGCGGAGATCGCGGCCCGGGTGCAGGAGCGCTGCTTCCACGCGCTGCACGCGCCGGTGCTGCGGGTGGCCGGGCTGGACATCCCGTACCCGGCGCCGATGCTTGAGCACACCCACCTGCCCGGCGTGGACCGGGTGCTCGACGCGGTGGCCCGTCTCCAGTGGGACGACCAGCCGGACGCGCGCTGGGCGGCGGCATGACCACCGTCGAGCGCACGCAGGTCTTCCTCCTGCCCGACCTGGGCGAAGGGCTGAGCGAAGCGGAGATCGTCGAGTGGCGGGTCGCCGTGGGCGACGTGGTCACGGTGGACCAGAGCGTCGTGGAGGTGGAGACCGCCAAGGCGGTCGTCGACGTGCCCTGCCCGTACGCCGGGCGGGTGGTGACCCTGCACGGCGCGGCCGGTGAGGTCCGTCCGGTCGGCCAGCCGCTGATCACCATCGCGCCGCTGGACGGCGACGGCGACGAGCCGGCCGGGCACGCCACCTACCGTGAGGAGGAGCGGGCCGGCTCCGGCAACGTGCTGATCGGGTACGGCACCGGGCACGGCGGCGCGACCCGCCGTCGTCGCCGGCCCCGGCTGGCGTTGGCACCGGAGCCGACCGACGTCCCGGCGGGCGCGGAGCCCACCTCGGCCGCCGCCAGCGGCTCGCCGGGTGGCGCCGCCCCGGTCACGGCCGGCGCGTCGGCCGCCCCGGTCATCGTCGGCGCATCGGCCTCGCCGGCCGCCGGCTCTGCGGCGGGCGCCGCGCTTGTCATCTCGCCGATCGTCCGGCGGCTGGCCCGCGACAGTGGCGTCGACCTGAGCACGGTACGCGGCAGCGGACCGGGCGGTGTGATCCGTCGCGCCGACGTCGAGGCGGCGCTCACCACTCCGGCGGCCCGGCTCGCCGCAGCGCCGGACCCGCACGTCGCCCTGGCCCCGGCCGGGGACGGCGACGTGGTCGTCCCGCTCACCGGCGTGCGCAAGGTGATCGCGGACAAGCTGTCCCGCAGTCGGCGGGAGATCCCCGAGGTGACCATCTGGGTCGACGTGGACGCCACCGGCCTGCTGGAGACCCGGGCCGCGATAAACGCGGCGACGCCGGACGCGCCGGTGAGCATCCTGGCCCTGCTGGCCCGGATCTGCCTCAGCGGGCTGCGCAGGTTCCCGCAGCTCAACGCCCGGGTCGACACCGAAGGGCAGCGGATCATCCAGTCCGCCGGGGTGCACCTGGGTATCGCCGCGCAGACCGACAGGGGCCTGCTCGTGCCGGTGCTGCGCGACGCCCAACGGCTCACCACCGCCGAGTTGGCCGCCGAACTGTCGGCCACCACGGCCGCCGCGCGGGCGGGAACGCTTCCGCCGGCCCGGCTGACCGGGGGTACGTTCACGCTCAACAACTACGGGGTGTTCGGCGTGGACGGCTCCACACCGATCATCAACCACCCCGAGGCGGCCCTGCTCGGCGTGGGCCGGATCGTGGACAAGCCGTGGGTCCTCGACGGGCAACTGGCAGTCCGCAAGGTGACCCAGTTGAGCCTCACCTTCGACCACCGCGTCTGCGACGGCGGGGTGGCGGGTGGCTTCCTGCGGCACGTCGCGGACTGCGTGGAGCGCCCGGCCCTGCTGATCGCCGCCACCTGATACGACGTACCCCGGCCCCGGCGCCGCCCTGTGCGGGCGCCGGGGCCGCCGCGTGCCAGGGGTTTTCCGGACCTCGATTCGGGAAGTCGACCCCGCCGGAATGCACCAGAGCGTCGGAGGGAGCCCGTCCGTGACGTACCAGGTGCTGTCCAACGTCGTCCGGGAGAGACGACCCGCCTCGGCCGGGGCGCCCCTGTACTGCGACGCGCGGGAGTACGGGTTGCGCGGCGACGGCGAGACGAACGACCAGCCGGCGCTGGCCGCGCTCGTGGACCGCCTGGGCGCCGGCTACGCGGCGGACGGCCGCGCACGGGTCATCTACTGCCCGCCGGGCATCTACTCGATCCGGGACGCCGGCACGGCGTGGCGCAGCGGCGTCTCGCTGATCGGGGCGGGCCCGGCGGCGACACGGTTCCTGCTCAGCAACGAGGGCAACCGGACCGACCCCACCCCGCTGGCGTTCTGGACCGCCCTGCAACACGGCGCCGACCGCGACCGGCACATCGCCGACTGCACCTTCGCGGACTTCGAGATCGACGGGTCCGGCGTGGCGATGGCCGAGTACAACTACCTCGCCAAGGGCCTGGGCCTCCAGTACATGGTGCGCGGCGTGTTCCGCAACCTGTTCATCCACCACACCGCGGCCACCGGCCTGGGCTGCGACTTCCTCCAGGACAGCCTGATCGACGGCTGCGTGGTGGTCGGCTGCGGCCGGCTGGACAACGGCGAGCAGATGGGCGGTGCCGGCATCGGCGTGGGCATCGGCGGGTGGGGCGACATGGAGCGTCTGACCATCGCCAACTGCACCACGTTGGCCAACGGCACCAACGGCATCTTCCTGGAGTTGCAGAAGGACTACTGGACGCCGCCGCGCGGCTACCGCATCGTCGGCTGCCACAGCCAGGGCAACAGGTTCGGCATCTCCGACTGGGGCGCCGACGGTCTCATCGTCTCCGCCTGCACGATGGCCGGCAACCTGGAGGCCGGCTTCGACGTCTCGGCGCAGGGCACGGCGGGCGTGGCCGGGCGGGGCGGGCTGCTCAGCGACTGCGTCGTCGACGGCAACATCCGCGACGGGGTCAGCATCGGCAACAGTCCCGGCCCGTACACCATCCGGGGTAACCGGATCAGCGGTAACGGACGGCACGGCTACCACGGGTTCGGCCTCGAACGCGGCTACCAGGGGCCGGTCCGGGACGTGGTGATCGAGAGCAACGACTTCTGGAACAACGGGCTGGACGCCATCCGGATCGACCATCCGATGACCGACGCGATGGTGCTGAACAACCGGATCCGTAACAACGGTCAGCAGCGGGCGGCAGGTACCACCGGCGCCGGCGAGGCAGTGCGCTACGCCGAGCGGTCCGTGGTGGACCGGACCGCGAACTGGCCCCTTGACGGGCACCGGGGCAAGGTCCTGCGGGTCGGACGGTCTGTCGCAGTGGTCGCCTCGAACACCGGCGAGGAACTCGTCCTCGCGCCGGTGCGACCCGACGCCATCAGCGCGTGGAGCGGGGACGTCCCGCCGCCGGGCTGCCGGTACGAACTGTCCACGGCGCCCGAGCGGCGGGCCGGCATCGCCATCGACGCGGCGTTCGACTCGGCCACCATCCGCGGCAACCGGATCTGGGACAACCACGAGGACAAAACCCAGACCCACGGGTTGTGGATCACCGAGCGGGGCAGTTGCGTGGACTGCCGGGTCGAGGACAACGACCTCGCCGGCAACGCCGACGACGGGATGCTGCTGGACACGCCGCCGGTGGGCGGGCGCTGGCGGGACAACCACGTCGACAGCGGCTGGGGCTGAGCGGGCGCCGGCCCCGGGTGACTCGACCGGGGGCGGGCTGTCCGTCGGCGAGGTGGAGGGGCGGGCGGCTGAGGTTGCGTGACGCTCGGTGGCGGCGGCCGGAGTGCTCCGGGCCGCCGCCACCGTCAATCCGCGTCGGTCAGCCGGCCAGGCCGGCGACCGGGTCGGGATCCAGCACGACCGTCGCCGTACCGGTCTGCGCCGGCACACCGGGATCGGTCGGCGCGTCGGTGTACTCCGCGACGAATACCGCTGTCAGGTTGTCGGCCCCACCGTGCCCACCGTCGACGAATGTGGCGATGGTCCCGGAGCATCCGGTCGCCGAGGAGAGCGGATGCCCGTGCTCGTCGTGGCCGAGCACGTAGGTGACCTTCACCCGCGAGCAGTCCACCGGCAGGTCGTCGGTGACCCGCACCTCGTACGCGACAGTCTGCCCGAACTGGAAGGGCTGCCCGGCCACCGGGGCGACGAACTCCACTACCGGCGCCCGCGGCCCGACCAGCAGCGGCAGCGTGGCAGCGGCCGACCGGCCGGTGCGGTCGGTGACCTTCACCGTCGGGGTGTACGAGCCGTTCTCCTGGAACGTCCACGTCGGGTTCGCCTCGGTGCTGTCCACCGAGCCGTCCGCGTTGAAGTCCCACGCGTAGCTGAGCCGGTCGCCGTCCGGGTCCGTGGTGCCGGCGCTGGAGAACGCCACGGTCAACGGCGCCTGTCCGGCGGTCGGGGTCGCGCTGATCTTCGGGATCGGCGTGCGGTTGCCGCGGACGAAGTCGATCCGGGACAGCTGGGCGTCCGGGTTCTCGGCGAAGTAGCCGTCGCCGTACTCCAGCACGTAGAGCGCGCCGTCCGGGCCGAACTCCATGTCCATCGGGTTGTCCACCACTATCGACGGCACCACCGACCGGATGTCGGTGACGTCGCCGCGGGAGTCGAGTCGGAACTCCTTGATGTAGTCCCGGGTCCACTCGTAGAACAGCGGCACCCCGTCGTAGTAGGCCGGCCAGCGGGTCCGTGACGTGCTGGTCCCGTCGTAGTCGTACGCCGGGCCGCCCATCGGGCCGATGCCACCGGTGCCCAGTTGCGGGAACTCACCCGACGCGGCGGACGGGTACCAGACCTCCGGCTGCTCCACCGGCGGCAGTTGCCGCTTGCCCGTGTTGTGGGGCGAGTCGTTGACCGGGCGCTTGCAGTTGAACTTCGGGCCGGACTGGCCGGTCGCGAAGTCGTAGTCGCGGTACGCGATCGTCGGCGTCACGCAGTACGGCCAGCCGTAGTTCGCCGGCTTGTCGATGAGCATCCACCGGCCGTGCCCGGCGGGTCCGCGCTCCGGGTTCGACGAGGACGCGTCCGGGGAGTAGTCGGCCAGGTAGACGTTGTCGGTGCGCCGGTCCACGGCGAACCGGAACGCGTTGCGCAGACCCATCGCGTAGATCTCGGGGCGGGTCTTCGCCGTACCCGGCTTGAAGAGGTTGCCGGCCGGCACCGTGTAACCCCCGCCGGCCTTCACCTTGATGCGCAGCAGCTTGCCGCGCAGGTCGTTGGTGTTCGCCGAGGTGCGCTGGGCGTCGAACGCCGGGTTGCGGTCGGCCCGTTCGTCGATCGGGATGTAACCGTCGGAGAAGAACGGGTTCGTGTCGTCACCTGTCGACAGGTACAGGTTGCCCTTGCTGTCGAAGTCGATCTGACCGCCGACGTGGCAACAGATGCCACGGTCGGTGGGCACGTCGATGATCTGCTGCTCGGTGCTGAGGTTGAGCTTCATCCCCTCGAGCTTGAACCGGGACAGCCGCAGCGCGCCTCGGAACCGCTGCCAGTCGGCCTCGGTGCCGACAAGCGGCGCGTCACCCTCGTTGACGTCGGGGGTGGCCGGGTCGTCCACAGGGGTGTTCATCGGCGGCGAGTAGTAGAGGTAGACCCACTTGTTCTTGGCGAAGTTCGGGTCGATGGCGACCCCCTGCAACCCCTCCTCGTCGTGCTCGTACACGGGGATGTCAGCGGCGAGGGTGTTCAGCCCGGTACGCGGGTCGTGGATGCGGACCTCACCGGTGCGGGAGGTGTGCAGCACGCGCAGGTCGGGCAGGACGGCGAGGCTCATCGGCTCGCCGGGAAAGTCGTTGAGCGTCACCTTCTGGAAGCTGCTGTCCGGCGGCGCGGCGGGAGCTGCCGCCGCTGCCGTCGGTGCGGCCAGGCCGGCCGTCACCAGGAGCAGGGCGGACACGAAAGCGGTCCTGTTCATCAGGTAGTTCCCCCGAGGTGGTGGTCAGTACCGGAGTGAGGCGAGATAGTCGAAGCCGACCCGGGCGGTGTCCAGGGCGTCGGCGGGGGCGCGCGGCGGGGTGCCCGCGTCGTCGCGCTCCACGATGTACTCCTCGATGCCTGCTTCGCGCTCGTGCGCGAAGATCCGGCCGAAGTCGATGACACCGTCGCCGAGGTCGGCGAAGCCACCTTCGACGTCGAGGTCCTTGACGTGCACCTGGCGGACCCGGCCGCGGTTGGCCCGGATCACGTCGACTGGGTCGTGCGCGCCCCGCCAGGTCCAGTAGAGGTCGAGCTCGAAGTGGACCAGCCGGGGGTCGGTCTGCCCGGCGAGGATCTCGAAGCCCGTCGACCCGTTGGTAAGCGGTACGAACTCCAGCTGATGGTTGTGGTAGCCGAAGTCCAACCCGGCGCGTTCGGCCAGCCGGCCGGCCTGGTTGAGGTCCCGGGCCAGCGCACGGTAGACGGCGGGGTCCCGGATCGGGCGGCCCTGCTCGTCGCGCCCGAAGTACGGGTGGACGATCTTCTTGCACCCCACCACGTTCGCCTCGGCGAGGGCGCGTTCCCAGGTGGCGGCGTCGAACGGCTGCGGGATGCCGACGTGCCCGGAGGTGGAGCGCAGCCCGGCCGCGTCGAGTGCGGCGCGGAACTGCGCGGCCGTACGCCCGACGAAGCCGGCGTGCTCCACGCGGCGGTAGCCGATCCGCCAAAGGGCGGTGAGGGTGCCGGGCAGGTCGGCGGCGAGCTGGTCGCGAAGCGTGTAGAGCTGGATGCTGATCCGGTCCACCGGCACCCGGCGGCGGCCGGGGGAGTGCCCTGCCGGTGCGGCGCTGGCCGGGCCGGCGAGCAGGCCGGCGGTGCCGACGGCGGCGGCGGAGACGGTCGCGGCGCGGAGCACTCCGCGCCTGCTGAGCGGCTCGGACGCCACTGGCGGCACCGGCTCGTTGGTCTGGTGATCCATGGTGGTGGTCCCTTCCTGACGGCTGTTGTGCCGTCTGCGGCGTCGACCGACTGCCGCCGTCCGGGCGCGCCGAACCGGCCGGAGGCGGACTCCGGCTGGACGGTGAGGGACGGTGCGCGGGTGCGGCCCGGGCCCGTGTGGGCCGGAACGCGGCGACCCGGTGCGGGCGGCGGCAGGCTGATCGACGGATGGGCAACCCTCTATCTGAATCGCGACCTTACCCTTGCCTCCGGACGAAGGCAAAGCTTCGTCTCGATTGGCAGAAGTTTCGCTCCACCTGACAAAAGTGCGCCCACCAGGTGCGGCGGTCGCCCGCACCTCGGCACGTACGCCTGCCGGGCCGTCTGCGCGCCTGCGCGGTGTCCGCCGCTGGCCGCGCGTGCGAACGCCCGGGCGGGCGCTGTGCCGCCGCCGGAAAGTCGCACATCCGTGGTGATAGGTGCGGGTTCGGCGTGCGAGGGTGGGACGGGACGTTGCGGGCCGGGTGGGTCGGGGTCGGTCGGGCGGGGCCACAGGCGGCAGTTGTGCGCTTTATTCGTCAACGGCACAGCGCCGGAAAATGTGCCGATAAATGCGCCGCCGATTATTTCCGAATGGCCCGGACGACCCTGGTCAGGCCGCGAGAATATGGCGGAGGGAAGTCGAAAACGGGGGGACTGAACATGACGCCTAGGCGGCGATTGACGCTGTTGGCGGTAACCATCGCAGCCGCACCGCTCGTGCTGGGTGGGTGCACCGCCGACCGGAAGCCGGCGGCCGAATCGGCCAAGGAACACGCCCCGGCGCCCGAACTCACTGTGACGCCGGGGGACAAGACCCGGGACGTTCCGGTCAGTGCCGAGGTCGGCACGGTGGTCAAGGGGGGACGGGTCACCGCCGTCCGGCTCACCGACGACAAGGGCAAGCAGGTCGAGGCGGAGCCACGGGAGGACGGCTCGGGGTGGGTGCCCAGCAAGCCGCTGCAACCCCGGCGTACGTACACGGCGGAGGTGACAGCTACCGGCGACTCGGGCGCGACCACCACCCGGACCACGACCTTCACCACGATGCCCAAGTCCACGAAGCCGCAGATCACAAGCACCCTCTATTTCGTCGGTAACCGGACGTACGGCACGGCGATGCCGGTAACCGTCGCGTTCGACCCGGCAATTCCGAAAGAGGCCAGGGCGGATGTGCAGCGTCGGTTGTTCGTAAAGACGAATCCGCCGCAGCCAGGCACGTGGTCGTGGCTGGAGGACGGAAGTCAGGTCTATTACCGGGCACCCGATTTCTGGCGGCCGGGGACCACGATCAGCGTGCGGGCCGGGCTGGAAGGGCTGCCCATCGGCAAGAAGCTCGTCGGCGACGCGGAGCGGACCGCGACCTCCAAGATCGGACGGCAGGTCGCGCTGGAGATCGACAACGCCACCAAGCAGATGACGGTGCTGCGCGACGGCAAGCAGATCCGCCGGATCCCGGTCAGCCTCGGCAAGCCGAGTACGCCCAGTTCCAGCGGCAAGATGGTGATCATGGAGAAGCATGAGCGGACCACCTTCGACACCCGTGGCGAGCCCAACGGTGGCTACGTTGTCGACGTGGACGACGCCCAGCGCTACACCTGGGGCGGCGAGTTCATCCACTCCGCCCCGTGGTCGGAGGGGGACCAGGGCAACACCAACGTCTCGCACGGCTGCGCGAACGTCTCCGCAGCTGCCGCCGACTGGCTGATGGGGGTGACCCAGGTCGGCGACCTCGTCACCGTCAAGGGCACCGAGGTCGAGTTGCAGCCGGGCAACGGCTGGACGGCGTGGAACGTGAGCTGGGACGAGTTCGCCAAGGGCAGCGCCCTGCCGGTGCCGGCCGGGCTCGGGCCCGCACCGGCCGCGCCCGCCCACCCGGGCGCGGTGGCCGGTGGCTCGCCCGCTCCGGCACCTTCGGTAAGCGGTCGCTGACACACAATCGACCGGGCCGGGCCCGCCAGCGAGGTGGGCCCGGCCCGGTCGCCGCGTGCACCGCCCGCCGGCCCGGCACGAGCGTCGAGGCCTTGTCAATCAAGCGGTACCCGCGCCACCCCGGACCCGGTCAGGCTGCCCAGCCAGAGTTGGTCGCCATGCTGGCGTACCCCGGTGATCATGGGGTAGTGCCCGGTCGGGCCGTGCAGCGTCCGGCGGACCGCGCCCTGCTCGTCGACCAGGGCGACCAGCCCGTAGCGGCGGGGCTGCGGCTGCATCGCGTCGGGCAGCAGCGCGGCGATCTGGCGCAGCCGGGGATGCGGCAGCAGTCGCTCGGCGATCGGCACGCGAGGGCTGGGCAGCGCGATCCAGTACGTCCCGTCGCCCACCGCCGAGAGATTGTCCGGATACGCGGGCAGGTCGGCCAGCACCCGGACGCCACCGCCCAGCTCGACGCGGACCAGCCGGTGGGTGGAGGTCTCCACAAGCATCAACGCCGACTCGTCCGGGGTCAGCGCGATCCCGTTGGGGAAGTACAGCCCGTCGGCCACCACCTCGGTGTGCCCGCTGCCCGGGTGATGGGCCAGCACGCGGCCGTTGGGGCGGTGCTCCAGCAGGTCCCGTTTCCAGTGCGAGACGGGGAACCGGTCCGAGCTGTCGGTGAAGTAGACGGTGCCGTCGCGGGCCACCGTCGCGTTGTTGGCGAGGTGCACCGGGGGCGCCGTCCCGGTCAACTCGCGGACCGCCCCGTCGGGCGTCACCCGCAGCAACCCGCGGTACGCGTCGCAGACGACAAGCGCCTCACCGGACGTGTCCACCTCGATGCCCAGCGGCCGGCCACCGGTCTCGGCGAGCAGCCGGGGCCGGGTGCCGGCCGGAGCGTCCGTCGGCCACCACCAGAGGTTGCCATCCTCGTCGCCGCTGATCACCCGGCCGGCCGCGTCGACAAGGACGTCCTCGGGGCCGACCGCGCCCTCGGGCAGGGGCAGCAGGTCGACGTGGTCGAGCCTGCGGTCGGTGGCGGCCCACGCTCCGGTAAGCGGAGGCGCGACGGTGGCCGGCTCGCGGACGGGTCGGATCAGCCGGGGCGGCCGGGGCCGGGGAATCACCATCCGGCCATTCTCCACCCGGGCCGGTGGCGCTCCGGCTGACGGATCCCGACGGGGTACCCCTGAGGGGGATCAGGGGTACCCCGGGGGTTGACCCTGGACGTACCCGGAATCACCCCGTGGAGGGACGAAACTGTCGGAGGCGGCGGCTAGATTTCATGGCATGGAAGATCGCAGCGACCGGCTCGACGTGCAGCTCAACGTGGGTGACCGGGTGGTCCAGGTGCGGGTGGCCGGCGAGGTCGACATCGCGACGGTGGCCGCGTTCCGATCCGCGCTGTGGTCCGCGCCAGCCCGGCCGGTCGTCCAGCTGGAGATGTCCGAGCTGCGACTGTTGTCCGCCGCCGGGGTGCGCACGTTGCTCGCCGCACATCTGCGGATCCGGGCCCGGGGCGGCGAGCTCGTCCTGGTCGACCCGACGCCGATGGTGGCCCGGGTGCTGCGCGCCACGGGCCTGCACCGGGTGATGGTGATTCTGGAGCCGGCCCGGGTGGTCGAGGCAGCGCGTCGTCCGGTTTCCGCCGGCGTGGTCGGTGCGCCGCGTCGGGCGGTCCCCGTCGCCGCCGCGCACCGCCCGCAGGCCGCGACCGCGCACTGTCTGCCGTGCGCGGCCTGACTGCCGGAGCTCGTCGGTCCTGATCACCCGGCTTCTGCCGGCCCTGGCCTGACTGCTCGCGCCCGTGGAGACGTCGGGCGCGGGGCCGCCGGTTCGAGCCGGCGACCCCACCGACGATCGGTCAGCGCACGCCGAGCAGGTCGACGACGAAGACCAGCGTCTCGCCCGGCTTGATGACGCCGGCCGCGCCACGGTCGCCGTACCCCAGGTGCGGCGGGATGGTGAGCCGGCGGCGACCGCCGACGCGCATGCCGACCACGCCCTGGTCCCAGCCGGCGATGACCTGACCGCCGCCGAGCGGGAACTCGAACGCCTCGCCCCGGTTCCAGGACGAGTCGAACTCGCCGCCGGTGGAGTGGGCCACTCCGACGTAGTGCACGCTGGCCAACTGACCCGGCTCGGCCTGCGGGCCCTCGCCCACGGTGATGTCCTCGATCACGAGGTCGGCCGGCGGCGCACCTTCGATCGGCCCCACCTCGGGCTTGCCCGAACGGGCGTCTGCTGCCTGGTTCATGCGGGAACTCCTGCCGTTTGGGTGATGTGTCCGGTCACCGTCGATCCTGCCGGATCGTCCGTGGCGAATGTCCGGCGGACCCGTCACCTGCCCAACCGGCGGTGTGAAGCCCTCGAAACACGCCCGGCGGGGATGAAGTTTGGGCGCACGAGCTTGCGGGCGTCACCGATGGTGACGCCCGCTGTGGAGGTGGTGCGGTGTTCGGTCATCGCAGCCAGGGCAGCTGTCGGACGATCGGCAGCTTCGCCCAGATCCGGCCGAGGCCCCAGGTGTCGCCGGCGTTGACAAGCGCCAGGACTGCGAGCACCGCGGCGTAGATCAGGTGGTCGTCCATGAAGGGGTTGTTCTCCGGAGGCAGGACGGCGGTCCACATGAGAACCAGCAGCAGCCCACCGGCGACGGCGGCGATACGCATTCCGATGCCGAGCAGGAGAGCGACGCCGATACCCGCCAGGCCGATCATGAAGAGCCAGTCCGCCCAGGCGGCGCCGGCGATCCCGGTGTAGAGGTCCTTGAACGGCCCGCTCACGCCGAAGGTGAGGAAACCCTTGGTGGGGCTGCCCCCGTTGATCCAGGCGTTCTTCGACTCGGTGGCGAACCCGAGGCCGAACAGTTTGTCGATGAACGCCCAGAGGAAGATCCAGCCGAGTGCCATCCGGGTGCCGGCCAGGATGTAGCGGGTGGCCCTCTCCCGGGTGGTGTCGGCCGCCGGAGCGGTGGTCTTCGCGGTGTTCCGCTCGATCGTCGCGGTCATGATGTCCACGTCCCTTCTCTGCCTCGCACCGCGCTTCCCGGTGGCATCTCTATTGGACACTTGCGGCGTCGCCCCTGGCAGGGCCGACCGGACCGCGATGGCCCGGGACCTTCGACCCCTCCCGACCCGGTCCGTCGGCACTGACCACCGTCACTGTCTGTCACTAACGTGCGAGGTGCAGGCGTACGAGGGAGGCCGTGATGAGGACCTGGCAGGTGGGCGATGTGATGACCCGGGAGGTCGTGACCGTGGAGGCCGCGACGCCGTACCGGGAGATCGTCGATGTGGTGTTGCGCCGCGGGGTCAGCGCGGTGCCGGTGGTCGACGGGTCCCGCCGGGTGTTGGGCGTGGTGTCCGAGGCGGACCTGTTGCACCGGGTCGAGCGCGCCGGTGAGCCGGCGCAGCGGCGGGTCTTCGAGAGCCGCCGTCGGCGCGGCGCGCGCGGCAAGAGCGAGGCGTTGCTGGCGGGCGGCCTGATGACAGCGCCGGCGGTGAGCACCCACCCGGAGGCGCCGTTGTCGGCAGCCGCACGGCTGATGGACCGCGAGCAGGTCAAGCGGCTGCCGGTCCTGGACGACCTGGGCCGGCTGGTAGGCATCGTCAGTCGCGCGGACCTGCTGCGGGTGCACCTGCGGTCGGACGCCGAGATCCGCGAGGACGTGGTCCAGGAGGTGCTGCGCCGGGTGCTGGCAGTGCGGGACGGCCTGGTGACGGTCACCGTACGCCACGGTGAGGTGACCCTGGCCGGTCGTCTGGACCGCCGTTCCGCAGTTGACCTCGCCGGGCGACTCGCGGGCCAGGTCAGTGGTGTCGTGCGGGTGGTCAACGCCATCGCCTACGACGCCGACGACACTGTCGCCGACCCCGCTCAGGTGATGCCTGTCGCCTGAGTGTCGCCGGTGCTCCGGCCGTGAGCTTCGGCCGGAGCACCGACGACAGGCGGGCCGTTTCGCCTAGGCTCGGTAACGGCCGGGCCGGCGGGCCGGTTCACCTGTCAGCGGCGGCGTACGAGCGAGGCAGCGGGGCGGTTCGCCGTGGGCGAGGCGGTGGAGCACTGGTGACTGATGTGGTCGCGGTGCCGCTGTGGGCGTGGCTGGTGGTCGGTGTGGTGATCACCGCGCTGCTCGCGGTCGACCTCGTGTCGCACCGCGACAGCCACGTCATCGAGCTACGTGAGGCGCTGCTGTGGAGCGCCGCCTGGATCGCCGCGGGCCTGCTGTTCGGGGTGGGCGTCTGGTGGGGCCTCGGCGGCGACGCGGCCATCGCCTACTTCTCCGGCTACCTGCTGGAAAAGGCGCTCTCGGTGGACAACGTGTTCGTCTTCGCCCTGCTCTTCGGCTACTTCCGGGTGCCGGCGGGCTACCAGCACAAGGTGCTGTTCTGGGGGGTTGTCGGGGCGCTCGCCTTCCGCCTGCTGTTCGTCGTGGCGGGCGCGCAACTGCTGGAGCGGCTGGCCTGGGCCGGGTACGTGCTGGGCGCCTTCCTGGTCTGGACCGGCTGGCGGCTTGCCGTACGCGGGAAGCCCGACGTCGACCCGGACCGCAACGTGGTGGTCCGGGTGTTCCGCCGGGTGGTGCCCACCGACGCCCGCTATCACGGCGACCGTTTCACCGCCCGGGTCGGGGGTCGCCGGGTGGCGACGCTGCTGCTGGTGGCGCTTGTGGCCATCGAGGCCACCGACGTGGTCTTCGCGATCGACTCGGTGGCGGCGATCCTGGCCATCACCACGAACATCTTCCTGGTCTGGACGGCGACCGCGTTCGCCGTGCTGGGACTTCGCAGCCTCTACTTCTGCCTCGCCGGCCTGCTGCGGCACTTCGGCTACCTGCGCTACGGGCTGGCGCTGCTGCTCGCGTTCGCCGGAGCGAAGCTGATCCTCGCCGGGACACCGGTGGGCGAGCTGCCGATCTGGTTGACGCTCGCAGTGGTGGTGGTGACCCTGACGGTCGCCGTCGGGGCGAGCATCGTCCACAGCGACCGAACCGCCCGCTGAGGGCGTGCGCGGATCAGGGACGACCCGGTTCGATGCGGGCTGTCACGTCGAGGTGCGCCGGTTGGCAGCCGGCGGTCACTGCGAAGCGGCGGACCGCGGCGTCGACGTGTTCGCGGGCGCCGCCGCAGGTGTCGGCGGCCAGGTCCACGCTGATCCACACGTCGGGGTGCGGCGGCGCGCCGGTCAGCACGACCCGTGCCCGGCGTACGCCGGGGCCGCCGGTGAGGTCGCGTTCCAGCGCGTGGGCGAGCACGTCGGCGGCCAGTCGGGTCCGGCCCGGGCGTCGACCGGGGTGGCTGAGCGTTCCGCGCAGTGCGGTGCCGGGCTGCCGCAGCTCCCGGGCGAGCAGTCGTTGCCCGGCCAGGGCGAGCAGCACGCCCGCGACCGCCGCGGCCAGGGTGCTCCACGGGGTAGCCAGCCGCCACCGGTCCAGCAGCGCGGTACTGAGCACCGTCGCGTCCGGGTTTCCGCCGTACGTGAGGGCGAGCGTCGCCGTACCGACGGCCACCAGCAGCAGCGCGACGATGGTCCAGAGCAGCCGGTGCGCGGCGTTCGTCATGCGGGCCGTCCACGGGGTGGCAACCGGACCTCGATCCGGTCTGTGGGTGGCGCGGCCAGCCGGCGTAGTTCCTGACGCACGGCGTACTCGACCTCCGTGCGGGCTGCGGGATCGCCGGTGGCGCGTACTCGGGGACGCCACCGGCCGTCGCGCCGCCGGACCTGGACGCGGGCCCGGCGTACGCCCGGAACGGCGCCGGCCACGTCGGCGAGTCGCCGCTCCACGCTGCGGCGGTGCAGGTGCCAGCTGTCGGCGTCGTCGAGGCGCAGCCGTACCGGCGTCCACCGGCGTAGTTGGGCGACGAGGATGGCCAGGCCCAGGAGTACTGCCGCACCGGCTACCGCCCGGACCGTCGGGTCCCGCAACCGGGTGGCGGTCAGCGTGTCGTACCAGCCGGTACGGTCCAGCACCGACGCCGGCCGGTGCAGGCTGACAAGCAGCGCCTGCACGGCCAGCAGGGCGCCACCGAGCAGCAGGGCGGCGGCCAGCAGCAGCGAGGCGACCCGGTTGACCGTACGCACGTCAGCTGCCGTCCACGCCGGGGACGAGCAGGTCGTCAACGGTGACGGTCACTGTCGCCACGGTCAGGCCGGTGCTCGTGGTGATCCGGTCGGCCACCGCTGCCCGTACCGTCTCGGCGACGGCGGCCACGTTGTGCCCGTACCAGGTGATGAGGTGCAGGTCGAGGCCCACGGATTGGTCGTGCAGGCGTACGGAGGCCGGGTTGACCGCGCAGACGCCGTCCACCTGCCGGGCGGCCTCCGTCGCGATCCGCGCGACTGTCGCCGCGTCGATGATCGGCTCGGGCAGGGCGACGCCGGGCGCGGTGGGCGGGTGCGCGGTCATCGGCGACGCCGGGAGTCGGCGCGGTCGCCCAGTCCGGTGACCGCGAGGTCGCCGTCGAGCACCCGGACCACGAGCCAGCCGAGCAGGCCGGCCAGCACGGCGCCGACGGTCACCTCGACGCCGGCGAGCGCCCAGACCGCCACCCCGAGGAAGCCGGCGAGGAAGCCGAACTGCTGACGCGACATGTCACCTCCCGACCGGCGGTACCGGCGATCCCGCTGGATACACAGGGAGGCCATCCCTGGAACGTCAGCGAGATGTGATCTGCATCACACGGTGCCTCGGCTCGCCATGATCGACCACCTAGACTCGGCCCGGTTCGAGCGACCGGGGGATGGCAGATGACGAGCAGCGACGAGCGCGGCTGGCTGCGGCCCCTGTCCGCCGACGGTGGGCGCGACGCGCTGTTCACCCGCGCCGGTCACCGGGTGTACGCCGACTGCCGGCTCAGTGAGCTGGTCCCGGGGCGTCCGCCGGGCGTCACCGGCAGCCAGTGGAGTTCGGCCAGCCGGGCGGCCTTCGACCTCGTGGTCTGCGCCGCCGACTCCGGCCGGCCGGTCGTCGCGGTGGAGATCGGCCCCGTCGCGCTTCCCGGTTCGGCCGAGCAGCGCGCCGAGCGACTGAAGGACGCCGTCAGCGCGGCCGTCGGGCTGCCCGTGCTGCGGGTCGGCTCGCCGACGCTGCGGGCCGTCGACTCCGGCCGGCGCCTGGTCGAGTACGTCATCGACGCGCGCGCCTACGCGTCAGACGCCGGGATGGGCGGTGCCGAGGACGAGCCGGCCCCGGTGGGTTTCCGGGACATCCTCGGGCGGCTCCCGGACGGGCGTACCGGCCCGGTCAACGACCTCGGCGCGTTGAGTCGCGCGGCGGCGGTCGACGCGTACGTGGCGGGGCGGCTGGCCGACCCGATCGTGCGCGCGCTGCACGTGCGCTGGGCGGACGGCCCGGCGCAGGGGTGGAGCTGGGTGCAGGTCCGCCCGGACGTGTGTCTGGTGGAGCGGGTCTCGGTGACCGAGCAGAGGTTCTCCTGTGGAGTCGACGCGGCCCGGCTGGCCGAGGATCTCGCGGCGGTCGCCGTCGGTGTGCGGCTGCGAGGGCTGGAGCCGGACGACCCGGCACTGCGGGCGCGGGCCGATCTCACCGCGGAGATCGTCGCGTTGAGCCGGCGCCGCCACGAGTTGGTCGGCGGTTTCGCGTTCGACCATCTCTGCGTCGACTGATCGGCCGTTTCCCCTCTGACCTGCTGCGCCTTCGGTCAGTGCCGGGTCGGAGCAATTTTTTGTGCGCCGGGTTGAACCTTCCCGGACGCGGTCCCGTACTCCTGCGCGAATGAAGAGGATCTCCCCATCCGCGTCGACCGGACGCGGGAGACGGTGCGGAAAGGGCATCGTCGGCCATCGACACGTTACCGGGTAGGTCGCGGTGGTCGCCGCCGTGGCGTGCCATCTCACATCCGTCGGTCCGCCGAGGGCAGGAATCCACTACCGGATCGAGAAGGAGAGCAATTCGATGCGCAGGTCCACTCGGGCGCGCCGGCCATCCGGCATCGCGCGGAGCAAGCGTCTGCTGGCCGTTGTCGGCACGCTCGTGGTCTTCGGCGGAGTAGTCGCCGTCACCCAGATTTCGTCGGCCCAGGACCGGCGGACGAACAAGCCCCGGCCGGCCGCCGGACAATGCGTGGAGCCGAGCCCCGGATCGACCGCGCCGAGCGGCAACTCGACAAGCCGAACCTGGCAGAACGGCCGGTGGGTACGCAATCACTGGGGTGACGGTCAGCAGTCGGTCGCGGAATGCGAGGACGGTAAGGACGGCACTGTCGGCACCGGTTCGGCAATCGCCTGCCCGGATGTGGCGGCGCGGCTGCCGCAGGTGCCGGACCGGGCGCGCGCAGAGGTCGACCGCAATCTGGCGCAGTTGCAGACCCAGATCGCGGATGCCGACCGCCGGCTGGCCGCCGAGGGCAACAAGGGCGAGACGTTCATCCGCAACGCGATCCTGCAGCCGTTGGCCGCCAAGCGGAAGGCGGTGTTGGACCGGATCACGCTCGCCATCGACCGGGTGGGGCCGCGCCCGCAGGGTCTGGCGCAGCTCGCCGATTGCCAGGTGCAGCCGACCGGCAACACGGGCGGTAACAACGGTGGCGGTAACAACGGCGGTGGGAACAACGGCGGTGGGAACAACGGCGGTGGGAACAACGGCGGTGGGAACAACGGCGGTGGGAACACCGGCGGTGGGAACACCGGTGGCGGCAACAATGGCGGTGGCAACAACGGTGGCGGCAACAATGGCGGCGGGAACAACGGTGGCGGCAACAACGGTGGCGGTAACGCCCCGGGTGCCGGCCTCGGCGTGCTGGCCAACAACTGCGACGAGAGCCAGTTGCAGGCGCACGACGGCTTCCAGAACGGCAACCGCTGCGTGAGCACCGCGTTCGGTGAGGTCGGCGCCGCCGCCAACAACCCGTCGCTGCTGATCACCCAGTTCCCGCAGCAGGTCGACCGCAACCAGACCTTCACCCTGCGGATCAGCACCCGCAACCTGGTCCGGGACCGCTTCCTCGCGGCCGGTCAGGGCGGGTACTACGTGGAGAGTTCGCTGCTCAACGCCCAGGGCCTGGTGCGGGGTCACTTCCACACCGCCTGCCGGATGCTGGACAGCCTGACCGCGCCGCCCGAGCCGCAGGAGGTGCCGGCGTTCTTCGTCGCCACCGAGGACGGTCGCGGCGGTGCACAGCCCGACGAGGTGACCATCCAGGTCCCTGGCCTGCCGGAATCGGGTACGGCGCAGTGCTCCGTCTGGGCCGGCGACGGGTCGCACCGTCTGCCGATGATGGAGCGGGCCAACCAGACCCCGGCGTTCGACGCGGTGCGTATCGAGGTCAACTGATTCGGAGTGGACCGGCGGCGGCCGGCCACCCGGGGTGGTAGCCCCGGGTGGCCGGCCGCACACAAACTGACGGGGTCACGCCGTTGCCGGCGGGACCCCGTCGTTGTGTCGCCCGATCAGCGGTTCTTGTACGCCTCGACGACCTCGACCGGGATCCGACCCCGCTCGGAAATCTTGTAGCCGTTCTTGACGGCCCATTCCCGGATGGCCCGGTTCTGCTCCCGGTCCATTCCCGCGCCGCTGGGCCGTCCAGGGCGCCGAACGGTCCGCGTGCTCTCCGCCGGGCCCCGACCGATGCGCCGGCCGGCATTGATGTACGGATCCAGAGCCTTGCGCAGCACGCCGGCATTCTCGTCCGAGACGTCGATCGTGTAGGCCGCGCCGTCGAGGCTGAACTCGACGGTCCGGTCGGCCTTCCCGCCGTCGAGGTCGTCCGTCAGCACCGTGATTACTTTTCTCGCCATTGCCAATTACTCCCTGTGTGTGGCGGGATGTGCCCAAAGTCTGACCTATCATCCGGGGAAACCGCAACAATATGCGTCCCATTCATTTCGGCGGGTCGCGATTGGGTGACGAGCAAAACCGGGAACAGCTGCTGAATCAGCGGCGCTGGCGCAATGTCATTCGGTGAGGAGACCGCTCTGACCGGCGACGGCAGCGGCCTCCGCGCGGTTGGACACCCGCAGCTTACGCAGCAGCGCGGCGGTCATCCGTTTCACCGTCCGCTCCGACACGTGCAGTTCCTCGGCGACGTCGAGGGTGTTGCGGCCGGCGGCGATCGCCCGCAGCAGTCGGCATTCCTCGCTGTCCAGGTCGACGGGCGCGGGCCGGTTGGGGCGCAGCAGCGTGCGCAGCAGTTCGGCCGGTAGCACCGCCCATCCGTCGAGGATGGCCAGCAGCGGGGGCAGTAGTTCCTCCGGCTCGCTGGTCTTCGGCAGGAACCCCTCGGCGCCGGCCCGCAGCGCCTCCAGCGCGGGCGCGGGGTCGGTGGAACCGGACATCGCGACCACCCGTACCCGGGGGGTGGTCCGGCGGATCGCGGCGATCGCCCGGATGCCGCCGGGCGGCGGCATGTGCAGGTCGACGAGCGCCAGGTCGGGGCGGCAGCAGCGGACCAGGGCGGCGGCACCGGCGGCGTCACCGGTCGACGCGATCACCTCGGCGCGGCCGTCGGTCGTCGCCGGGAGCAGCAGCTCAAGGCCACGGACGAAGAGGGAGTGGTCGTCCACGACGGCGAGTCTGAGGGTGGGTGCGTCCGGCATGTCTGCGCCGTTCCCCAGCGGGTACCAATCATGCGGGTATGCACCAAAAGAGGGGAGTCGGGTGGATGCACGCACGGCACGGCTTGCGGGGCCTGCTGCGAGAGTTGCGCCGGCCCGCGCCCGGACCGGTCGACGCGACACCGGGCCACTCGGATCTGCTGCTGCGGGTGCTCTGCCACGAGTTCCGTACGCCGGTCAGCACGTTGACGTCGTTGACCCGGGCGCTGGCCGACGAGCGTCGGGCGCTCACCGACGCCGACCGTCAGGCGATCACCGAGTTGGCCCGCGACCAGGCACTGCACCTCCAGAGCCTGCTGCGGGACGCGACCGCGGGCACCGGCGCGCTGACGCCGACAGCCCAGGCGGACACCACAGTGCCCCTGGTCGGCATCCTGCGCGAGGCGGCCGCGCTGGTGCCACCGTCGCGGCGGCGGGCCCGGGCCACGCGCCGGGCGGCCACCTGCCCGGTGCCGGCCGGTCGAACGCGGCAGGTGTTGGTGAACCTCGTGGAGAACGCGCTGCGACACGGGCCGACCGGGGGGCACGTCGGGATCTACGCGGCGCTGCGCGGCTCCGGCCTGAGCATCGTGGTGACCGACCAGGGGCGGGTGAGTGAGGATCTGCTGCTGGCGCTGCGCCGCCCGGCGCCGGCGGTCGGGATGTCCGGGCTCGGCCTGTGGATCGTGCGGCAACTGGTGGCCGTCGACGGGGGAACGCTGCGGGTGTTCCGGCTGCGCCCTCGTGGCGTGGCGCTGGAGGTGCTGCTTCCGGCTGCCGCCCCGCCACGCTGACCCCGTCGGGACGCGGATTGGCCCGGCAGGGTCACCGGTCGGGGAACCGCATCGGTGCCAGCATTCCCGGCACTGAGGAGGATCGATGTTCAGCCACATCAAGGATCTACAGTTCGAGGCCAAGCCGGATGGTCCGGACGCCGCCTTCGCCCGCCGGCTCCAGGAGGTCCTGGGCGGCAAGTGGGGCGAGATGACAGTCGCCAACCAGTACCTCTTCCAGGGGTGGAACTGCCGGCTGCCCGGCAAGTACAAGGATCTGCTGCTCGACGTCGGCACCGAGGAGGTCGGTCACGTCGAGATGATCGTCACCATGATCACCCGATTGCTTGACAACGCGCCGCTGTCGCTGTCGGAGGGCGTCGCGGACAACCCCGGGGGCGCGGCGACCTACGCCGGGTCGAACCCGGCGCACTTCATCCACGGCGGTGGCGGGGCGTTGCCCGCCGACTCCAACGGTGTGCCCTGGAACGGCGCGTTCATCACCGCCAGCGGCAACCTGATGGCTGACTTCCAGCTCAACGTGACCGCCGAGGCCCAGGGTCGACTCCAGGTCGCCCGCCTGTTCAACATGACCGACGACCCGGGCGTCAAGCAGATGCTGCGCTTCCTGCTGGCCCGCGACACGATGCACCAGAACATGTGGCTGGCGGCCATCGAGCAGTTGAAGGAGGACGGCCTGGAGGACATGCCGGTGCCCGAGGCGTTTCCGGATTCGGGCGAGTTCTCCGACGAGTTCAGCTACACCTACCTGGGCTTCTCCGCAGGCACCGACGCCGCGCAGGGGCGGTGGGCGTCCGGGCCCACGCCGGACGGCAAGGGCGAGTTCCGGTACGACGACAACCCGGTCGCGAACGCCCCGGAGCCGGCGTTGGCCCCGGGTGACCCGCGGCTGTACGGCACCAATCCGGGCGTGGTCGGCGGGTGGTGAACACGGTCAAGAGCAAGCTCACCTGATGCCGTCCCGTCGGGTCGCCCGGGTTCCCGTGCGGCCCGACGGCGGGTGTCAGCCCGCGTCCGGCCGTGCCGCTGGAAGTGGTCTGGGTCACATGATGGAACAAGGGGAACGTTTTGTTACTTGAGTGGTACACGCTCAAGTCAACGTGATAGCAGGTGTTCGATGGCAACTCTTCCGGTACTTCCCCTGACCGACGCCGTTCTCCTTCCCGGCATGGTCATCCCGGTGACCCTCGACCCGACCACCCAGGCCGCCATCGACGCGGCGCGGGCGACCGGCGACCGCAAGCTGCTGGCCGTCCCGCGCATCGACGGCGAGTACGGCCCCGTCGGCGTGGTCGCCACCATCGAGAAGGTCGGCCGGCTGCCCGAGGGTGAGCCCGCCGCCGTCATCCGTGGCCTGTCCCGGGCCCGTATCGGCTCTGGTGTGCCGGGCCCCGGCGCGGCGCTCTGGGTCGAGGCGGCCGAACTCGACGAGCCGGCACCCGCCGGCCGGGCCCGGGAACTCGCCCGCGAGTACCGCGCCCTGGTGACCTCAGTGCTCCAGCAGCGGGGCGCCTGGCAGGTCATCGACGCGGTGGAGCGGATGACCGACCTCTCCGAGCTGGCCGACTCGGCCGGGTACGCGCCCTGGCTGACAGTGGACCAGAAGAACGAACTGCTCGCCGCGCCGGACGTCACCGCCCGGCTGGAACTGCTCGTCGGCTGGGTGAAGGACTACCTGGCCGAGCAGGAGGTCACCGAGCAGATCAACAGCGACGTCCGCGAAGGGCTGGAGAAGTCGCAGCGGGAGTTCCTGCTGCGCCAACAGCTCGCCGCGATCCGCAAGGAACTGGGCGAGGACGAGCCCGACGGTTCGGCCGACTACCGGTCCCGCGTCGAGAGCGCCGACCTGCCGGAGAAGGTCCGTGAGGCCGCTCTGCGCGAGGTGGGCAAGCTGGAGCGGTCCAGTGACGCCTCCCCGGAGGCCGGCTGGATCCGTACCTGGCTGGACACCGTTCTCGAAATGCCGTGGGGCACGCGTACCCAGGACAACACCGACCTGGCCGCGGCCCGGGAGGTGCTCGACGCCGACCACGCCGGCCTGGCCGACGTGAAGGACCGCATCCTGGAGTACCTCGCGGTGCGCAACCGCCGGGCCGAGCGCAACCTCGGCGTGGTCGGCGGGCGCGGCTCCGGCGCGGTGCTGGCCCTCGCCGGTCCTCCCGGTGTCGGCAAGACCAGCCTCGGCGAGTCGGTGGCCAGGTCGCTCGGGCGTAACTTCGTCCGGGTCTCCCTCGGCGGTGTGCGCGACGAGGCCGAGATCCGCGGTCACCGGCGCACGTACGTCGGCGCGCTGCCGGGTCGGATCGTCCGCGCCCTGCGCGAGGCCGGTTCGATGAACCCGGTCGTGCTCCTCGACGAGGTGGACAAGCTGGCCGCAGGCTATGCCGGTGACCCGGCCGCCGCCCTGCTGGAGGTGCTCGACCCGGCGCAGAACCACACCTTCCGCGATCACTACCTGGAGGTCGACCTCGACCTGTCCGACGTGCTCTTCCTGGCCACCGCCAACGTGGTGGAGTCCATCCCCGGCCCGCTGCTGGACCGGATGGAGCTGGTCATGCTCGATGGCTACACCGAGGACGAGAAGGTCGCCATCGCCCGGGACCACCTGCTGCCCCGGCAGCGGGAACGGGCCGGTCTGACCGCCGACGAGGTGCAGATCGCCGACGAGGCGCTGGCACTGGTCGCGGGGGAGTACACCCGGGAGGCAGGCGTCCGGCAGCTCGAACGTGGCCTGGCCAAGATCCTGCGCAAGGTGGCGGTGACGCTGGCGACCGACCCGTCGCCGGTACGCGTCGACACCGGCAACCTCGCCACCTACCTGGGACGGCCGAAGTTCACTCCGGAGTCGGCAGAGCGCACCGCTGTGCCCGGCGTGGCGACCGGGCTCGCCGTCACCGGCGCGGGTGGGGACGTGCTCTTCATCGAGGCGACCAGCATGGAGGGCGAGCCGGGGCTGACCCTTACCGGTCAGCTCGGTGACGTGATGAAGGAGTCGGCGCACATCGCGCTGTCGTACCTGCGCTCCAACGGGCGGCGGTTCGGCATCGACCCGAACGTCCTGGCCGGACGCCGGATCCACGTCCACTTCCCGGCGGGCGCGGTGCCCAAGGACGGCCCGAGCGCCGGCATCACAATGGTGACGGCCCTGGCGTCGCTTGTCACCGGCCGGCCGGTCCGCCCCGAGTTCGGGATGACAGGCGAGGTGACGCTCTCCGGGCGGGTGCTGCCGATCGGCGGGGTGAAGCAGAAACTGCTCGCCGCGCACCGGGCCGGCCTCACCGAGGTCATCATCCCGGCCCGCAACGAGCCGGACCTGGACGACCTGCCGGCCGAGGTACGCGAGGCGCTGACAGTGCACACCCTGGCCGACGTGGCCGACGTACTCGCCCTGGCGTTGCGTCCGGCCGACGTCGAAGCGCTGGACGGTCCGGCGCTCGCCGCGGCCTGACGCTCCACCGCAACGGCCCCCACCGTCTCGTGTAGACGGTGGGGGCCGTTTGCGTACTACTGTCTCGGTCGAGCTCTCAACAACCCTCACCGCCGCGAGGCGGCGCCCCCGGAGGAACCCCCGTGAACACCGTGCTCTGGGTCATCCAGATCCTGCTCGCCGCCATCTTCGCCGGCGCCGGCCTGGCCAAACTGACCCAGCCGAAGGAGAAGCTGCGCGACCGGATGGGCTGGGTCGACCCCGTCCCGCCCAGCCAGGTCAAGGCGCTCGGGGCCGTCGAGGTGCTTGCCGCCTTCGGCCTCGTGCTGCCCGCCCTCACCGGTATCGCCACCGTCCTCACCCCGCTGGCAGCCCTCGGGCTGGTCATCGTCATGATCGGCGCCATCCTGGTGCACCTGCGCGACATGAAGAAGCAGGACACCGCCGACCGGCGCCGCACGGAGATCCAGGGCGCCGTCACCTGCGTGGTGCTGCTCGTCCTCGCCGCCGTCGTGGCGTGGGGTCGCTTCGGCCCGTACTCCCTCTGATCCGCGCCGGCGGCGTGCTCAGCGCTCGTCGCCTCCACGGTCTCGACGGACTGTGGCCTTGCGGCCCTTGATCGTGCTCTGGCGCAGCCCCGAGATGACCTCGTCGGCAACCCCCTGCGGCACCTCCACCAGCGAGAACCGGTCGGCGATCTCGATCGAGCCGATGTCCCGGCCACGGATACCGGTCTCCCCGGTGATCGCGCCCACCAGATCCTGCGGGCGTACGCCGGCACGCCGACCCAGGCCCACGAAGACCTGGACGGTGTTGCCGCCGCCCGAACGAGGCCGGCCCCCGCCACGACGATCGCCGCCCCGGCCACCGGCCTCCGGGCGACCCTCACGCGGGCCGCGCACCGGCACCTGCGGGATCTCCTCCTCGTCGTCGGAGCCCGGCGAGGTCACCTCGTGCGCGAGCTTCACGGCGGCGAGGGCGACCTCCATCAGGTCGAACTCGTCGGTAAGCGTCTCCACGATCACCCGGTACGGGTCGAGGTCGTCCTCCAGCAGGCTCTCCCGCAGCGCCGCCTGCGTCAGCTCCAACCGGCGGGTACGCATGTCCGCAACCGTGGGGATCTTGTCGATGGTGATCCGCTGGCCGGTCACCCGCTCGATCGTCTTGAGCATCCGGTGCTCGCGCGGCTCGGCGAGGGTGATCGCCACGCCCTCACGCCCGGCCCGACCCACCCGCCCGATCCGGTGCACGTACGACTCCGGCGCCGACGGCACGTCGTAGTTGACCACGTGGGTGAGCTGCTCGACGTCCAGCCCTCGCGCCGCCACGTCGGTGGCCACCAGCAGGTCGGCCGTGCCGGCCCGCAGGCGCCCCATCACCCGGTCCCGCTGTTCCTGGCTCATCCCGCCGTGCAGCGCCTCGGAGCGGTAGCCCCGGCCGTTCATCGTCTCGGTCAGCCGGTCGACCTCCTCGCGGCTGCGGCAGAACACGATGGCGGCCGTCGGCGACTCCACGTCAAGCACCCGACCCAGCGCGGCAGGCTTGTGCGCCCGCGTCACGATGTACGCGCTCTGCCGCACCCGGGGCGCCTCACCCGCGACCTGCTGCTCCCGGCCGATCTCGATGCGGACCGGCTCGCGCAGGTGCTGGCGGGCCATCCCGTCGATGCGCGACGGCATGGTGGCCGAGAAGAGCACGGTCTGGCGCTGCGCCGGAGCGTGCTCCAGGATCGCCTCGATGTCCTCGGCGAAGCCCATGTCGAGCATCTCGTCGGCCTCGTCGAGCACCACCGTGGCCAGGCCGCCGAGGCGCAGGGTGCCCCGGGCGATGTGGTCCAGTGCCCGCCCGGGGGTGGCCACCACCACGTCAACCCCGCTGTCCAGCGCCCGCAACTGCCTCCCGATCGGCTGCCCACCGTAGATCGGCAGCACCCGCGCGCCCAGGTCCTTGCCGTAGCGGTGGAACGCCTCGGACACCTGCACCGCCAGCTCCCGCGTCGGCACCAGCACCAGCGCCACCGGGTCGCCGCCCTGGCGGTGCGGCGTCATGAGGTTCAGCAGCGGCAGCGCGAACGCTGCCGTCTTGCCGGTGCCGGTGGCTGCCTGCCCCAGCAGGTCCCGACCCTCCAGCAGGGGCGGGATGGCCTCCCGCTGGATGGGAGTCGGCTCCTCGTAGCCGAGGGCTGCCAACGCGCCCAGCAGCTCGGAGCGCAGCCCCAGCTCCGTGAAGGCGTTCGCCTCGTCGGTGGCGTCGGGGGCGTTGTCGGTCGGGGCGTCGTGCTGTGCAGGTGCGGAACTCATGCGTCAAGTTTTTCATCACCCCGTCGCGCCCGCTGCGCCGCCCGGCACAACATCAGTGGCCGTTGCCGTGCGACACCGCTCCGGACCGACGCCAGGGCCGCCCGCCGCCCCGTGTCGGCGGGCGGCCGGATCAGCCGCCGTCCGGTGTCGGCGGGCGGCCGGATCAGCCGCCGTCCGGTGTCGGCGGGCGGCCGGATCAGCCGCCGACGCTCAGGAGCGCGAAGATCATCGTGGCGGCGATGGCCGCGTCCAGCACCCCGCACCACTCGGAGAAGGCGCGTGGCACCACCCGCCCGGTGCGGTGATGCGCAAGATCCCAGACGGCGTGCGCCAACCAACCGAAGGCGACCAGCCAACCGGCGGTCCGCCCACCGGCCGCCACCGCGACCAGCGCCAGGCCGACCCAGCCGGCCAGACCGAGGAACTGCGTGGTGAGCACCCCGGGCCCGCGCAACGTCCGCCGTGCCAGACCGATCAGCAGGTACGCCCCGGGCAGCACCAGCATCGTCCACGGGCTGAGCAGAGCCGGGTCGACCCACATGTCCACGGTCATCAGCAGGGCCAACCCGGTCGGCCAGCGGCGGGCGAGCGCCACGACGGCCGGGTGCCGGCGTACCGCCACCGGTGCCGCGTGCCGGTGCCGCAGCGCCACCAGCACCATCGCCGGCACCATCAGCAGGTGGCCGCCGAGCAGCATCGCGTCGGCGTCCAGCAGACCGGCCCACATCGGCACGAACAGCAGCAGGAACGGGACGTACATCGCGGCGGCCATCTCGCCGACCGCGTCCCATCCGTGCGCCCGGTACCGCATCCAGACGGTCATGCCGATTGTCATGTTGGTGGCCATCGTGAGCGCGGCCACCTCCGGGCTGCCCAGCGCCCCGGCGACGCCGAGCAGCGCGCCGGCCGTCTCCCACACCGGGCCGAGCAGCAGCATCCCGGCGATCATGGCGATCGCCATCTCACCGAGGTGCCACAGCAGGCGCCTGGTGCCGCCGGCCGGCGGGACCCTGCCCGGAGGCGCGGCGTCCGTCGGCGCGCTGTCCGGAGGCGCGTTGTCCGACGGTGGGTTGTCCGGCGGCGCGTAGTTCGGCGGTGTCGTCGGCGGCTGCGGTCCGGTCGGCGGTGCGACGGGAGTGTCGGCGTGTGTCTCTGTCTGTCCCATGACGTTCACACTGCCGGCGCCGCCGCGCGGTGGGCAGGCGCGTCCGTCACCGGAAAACCGTGCGGACCGCACGGGTCGACAGTGACATCTCGCAGGGGTGGACCGGGCGCGGGCCGGTCCTAGGATCGGTGCGTGGCGATCGAGGCGGTGATCCCCCGGGCGGACCGCCGGCTGCACCGGGCCCGGCAGGCGACACTGCTGTCACTTGCTACCGGTGTCTGGGCGAGTGTCCTGCTGCCGGCGGTCGGTCTGACCCGCGAGCCCGACCCACGCCGGGTGGCGCTCGGCGCGGCCGGCATCCTCGCCTTCATGATCGCCCAGACCGCCGTGCTGTACGCGGCAGTGACGCCCTGGCTCGACCCACTGTGGCGTCGCCGTGCCCAGCTGAGCCTGGTCGGGGCGGCGGTCCTTACCGTCCCGTTCGTGGGGCCGGTGGCGGCAGGCGCCTGGCCGACCTGGGCCTGGTTGGGCGCGGCACTGATCGGCATGGCGCCGCTGCTGCTCCGACTGCGGGCGGCACTGGTGATGGCGGCCGGCGTCGTGCTGGTGACGGCGGCTGTCGCCGCGTGGACGGGAGGTTCCGTCGCGCGTCACCTCGCTGTGACCGGCGGAGTCGGCGTCGGCGTCGCCGCCGTCAACGGATTCCAGGTCTGGTTCTGGGATCTGCTCGTGGACGCCCGGCAGGGGCAGGCAGCACAGGCCCGACTGGCCGCCGCCGAGGAGCGGTTGCGTTTCGCCCGCGACGTGCACGACGTCCTCGGGCACAGCCTCACGGTGATCGCGTTGAAGGCCGAACTCGCCGCGCGGCTGGCCACTGTGGACCCGGAGCGGGCCGGCCGGGAGGCCACCGAGGTGCAACGGCTCGCCGCGTCCGCCCTGACCGAGGTACGGGAGACGGTGCACGGCTACCGGGCCGTCGACCTCGGCGAGCAGTTGGAAGCCGTGGTGGGCGTCCTGCGCTCCTGCGGTGTGCGCTGCACTGTCGTTTCACCACCGGCCGACCTGCCCCAGCGTGTCGCCACCGAGCTGGCGGCCGTGCTGCGGGAGGCGGGGACGAACGTGCTGCGGCACAGCCGCGCCGACTGGTGCCGGATCCAGTTTCAACGGGAGGACGACGTGGTCAGGATGACCGTGGCAAACGACGGCGCCGACGACCGAGGGCCCGACGGGCACAGCCACGGGCTGCGTGGGCTGGGCGACAGGCTCACCGCCGTCGGCGGCGAACTGCGGGTACGCCGGGACGACGCGGTGTTCACCATCGAGGCCGCCGTGCCGGTGACCTCGTGATCCGCGTCCTGCTCGCCGACGACGAGGACCTGATCCGGGTCGCCGTCGGCGCGCTGCTCGCTCTGGAGCCGGACATCGAGGTGGTGGGACACGCCGCCGACGGCCCGGCGGCGGTCACCGCGGCACTCGCACACCGCCCCGACGTGGCCGTCGTGGACCTGGAGATGCCCGGCCTGGACGGCATCGCGGTCGCCGCCGAGCTGACCCGCGCCCGCCCTGACTGCGCGGTGGTCGTCCTCACCGGGCACGGCCGTCCGGGTCACCTGCGCCAGGCGTTGACCGCCGGGGCCCGGGGGTTCCTGCCCAAGGGCGCCCCCGGCAGCGCGCTCGCCGACGTGATCCGCCGTGTGCACGCCGGCGGCCGGTACGTCGACCCGTCGCTGGCCGCCGACGCGTTGACCCTTCCCGCCTGCCCGTTGACACCCCGCGAGCTGGAGACACTGCGGCTGGCCGAGTTCGGCGCCCCGGTCGCGGTGATCGCCCGCCGGGTGCACCTGTCCACCGGCACGGTGCGCAACCACCTCTCCGCCGCCGTGCAGAAGCTCGGCGCGGCAGACCGGGCCGAGGCGCTCCGCACCGCCCGAAACAACGGCTGGCTCTAACCCATCCCGCAGCCCACCTCCGCCCGCCCGTCCCAGCCGCCTGTCCCCAGCCGCCCGTCCCCGGTGATCATGAGGTTGACGGGGTCCCGGCCGGCATTTCCCTCCGTCAACCTCATGATCGACCCGAAGGGTGGGGGGTGGGGGGTGGGGGGTGAGGGCGCGGGTGGGGCACGGGGCGCGGGGTGGGGGTGGGGGATAGCTTTTGGGGGTGCGGACGGTGGAGTTGGTTTGTTCGAACGGGTTGGACGGTGCGGTGCGGGCGGTGTGGGACCGGTTGGCGCAGGTCGGGCTGCCCAGCCTGGCCCGCAACACCCACCCCACCAACCGGCCGCACCTGACAGTCGCCGCCGTGGACGAGTTCCCACCCGGGGCGGAGCACCGCATCGCCGACCTGCTGGACGCCGCGCTTCCGCTGCCGGTCACGCTCGACCGGGTCGTGGTCCTCGACGGCAGCGCGCCGTTGGTCTGGCTCGTACGCCCCACTCCGGCGTTGACCGCGCTCCACGCCGCCGTCTGGGACGTTCTCGCCGACGCCGACGGGCACCGCCCGTGGCACGCGCCGGGGGCGTGGGTGCCGCACCTGAGCCTTGCCCTGCGGTTCCGCGACGCGGACCTGCGGCTGGCCCGTGCCGTCACCGGTGGGCAGCGCCCGACGGGCACGTTCGCGTCCGCCCGCAGCTACGACAGCACGGACCGGACGGTGACGCCGCTGACCCGGCTGCGATAGCGCGCCGCGTCGGCCCGGACGGCCCGGGTGCACAAGGGCCGTCCGGACGTCGACGTCCTAGCGGTAGAAGCGCAGGTAGTCGAACTCGGCGGTGACCGACGGTTCGGCGCCGCCGTGCGCGACGAGCCCGATCCGGGGGGTGGTGTCAGCCGGGAAGGTCCACACCGCACCCCAGGTCCAGGTACGCCCGTCCCGGCTGGAGCCGGCCCGGAAATCGTGTTCACCGGTTGCCCGGTCGACGTGGTGCGCCAGGCGCAGCCACGTGGTGGTGGCCGGGGTGCCGACGATGCTGCCGCCGTAGACCGGCTGGCCGGCGTACGGCAGCTCGTAGCCGTACTCGACCTGGCGGGTGTTCCAGATCGCCACCTGGGCGAGGCGGGCGAACCGGTCGTCGTCCACGTAGGCGACCAGGCCGGCCTGCTGGTAGTTGCGGACGGTCTCCTCGCCCAGGTCCAGGGTCACCTTTGTCTCGACGACGTAGTCGCCGGTGGGCGCGTCGCGCAGCAGCACACCCGCCGTGTTGCCGGTGCCGGTCAGGTCGGCGGCCTGCACCGGCCAGCGCAGCGCCCCGCCGGAGACGGTGGCCGCCGGATCCTCGCGCACCCACCGCCAGTCGCCGTCGAGCCCGTCGTCGAACTCGTCGGAGTACGCCCGCAGCGGCGCACCGGTCACGCGGGGTTCGGGCACCGCCCGCTTCGCCGGCTGGTACAGCCGGGCCACGCTTACGTTGTCGAACTCGGCCGGGCCGCCGGTGGCCGTCAACCCGACCGGCCCGGCCGCCGGGTGGTCCAGCCGCAACGACACCACGGCGAGTTGGTCACCCAGTCGGGCCGGGCTCAGTTCGGCGACGAGCTGCCGCCCGCGTACCTCGATGGCCAGGTTGTGCTGGTCGGCCTGTGCGAAGCCGGCGGGCAGCGGCGCGGTGGCGGTCCTGCGGCCGTCGCTGGCGACCAGACGGCCGCCGTCCACCCGGACCGCGACCCGGTCGCCCAGGGTGATGCCGACGCTTGTCGCGCCGGACAACCGCAGGTCGGCCTCCGCGCGCACGTCGCCGCCGACTGTGGTACGGCTGGTCAGCGCGCCACTGCCGGTGAGCCGGCCGTCGGCGACCCGCCACTGGCCGGCGCGTCGCCAGTGGGCCAGGTCGGCGGTGTCGAACCGTTCGTCGACCCGTCCGGTCGTGACCGGCGCGGGTCGGAGCCCGTCGGACGGGCCGGCGCCCGCGTTGACAGTCGGCCAGCCGTCGATCCAGTCGAGCCGGTCCAGCAGCATCGGGCGTTCGTTGATGCCGAACGGTTCGTCGAGGTACGGGTCGGCGCGGTCGATTGCGTGGTAGACGATCCAGTCCTGGCCCGACAGGTCGGTGACGAACCCGTTGTGTCCGGCGCCGATCCACCGGTTGCCGTTCTGGGTGAGGACCGGGGTGCCGCCGGCCCGGGACGCGGTCAGCGTGACGCCGTCGCGGTCGGTGAACGGGCCGCGCGGGCTGCGCGCGCGTCCGACCTGGACGGAGTAGCCGGTGGCCGGGCCTGCGCAGCAGTTCGCCGTGGACGCGAACAGGTAGTACCAGCCGTCGTGGCGCAGCACGTAGCTGCCCTCGAACTTGTTGTCGACGGCCACCAGCGTCGGGGCGCCGACCGCCCGCAGCCCGTCCGGGCTCAACTCGGTGACCGAGATGCCACCGTAGTAGCTGCCGTAGTAGAGGTAGTGGCGCCCGTCGACGTCGGTGAACTGGCTGGGATCGATGGTCCACAGGTAGCCGCCACCGCCGCCGGGGCGCGGCGCGACGACGGGCTGCGCGGCGAAGGTCCACGGCCCGGTCGGGCTGGGCGCGGTGGCCGCGCCGATGGCGTAGTCGCTGCCCTCGGCCGAGACGGTCGTGTCGGTGACCGTCACGTACATGACCCACCGGTCGCCGATCCGGCGCACGTCAGGTGCCCAGAACGCCGCACCGGCTGCGGCGTAGGGCGGGCGCTGGTCCGGGCCGAACGCGTCGCCGACGTACGTCCAGTCGACAAGGTCTGCCGAGCGGGCCGTTGGTACCCGGTGGAACTCGTGTTCGCCCTCGCGCAGCGGGTCGGTGGTGCCGTAGGCGTACCAGAAGCCGTCGTCGCCGCGGACGATGACCGGGTCGGCGAATGTGTCGCCGACGGCGGCGGAGACCGGGTTGCGGTAGCGCGACGGGCCAGGTGAGCCGGCGACTGACGTGGACGGGGTCGCGGCCAGGATCAGAAGGAGCACGGTGGCGAGCGCGCCGCCGCGGCGGAAATGTCGCATGGGGCCTACCTTCGCGAGAGTGGGTGGCGGTGTGGCGACAGGGGACGGTGTGCGCCCTCGTTTCTACAACGATGGATACAACGTTGTAAAGGGCGGGGCCTGCCCGCCGGATGTGCACGGGCGGGATCCGCCCGAACGGTGCGACGCGGTCGCAGCGATGATGGGGGCATGAGTGGTGGCACCGAGGGACGGCCGATGGCCGAGCTGGCCACGCTGCTGGCCGACGGCACCCGCGCCGACATCTGCGTGGCGCTGCTCGACGGCCGCGCCTGGACCGCCGGCGAGTTGGCCCGTCGGGCCGGCGTCGCCCCGTCGACGGCAAGCGACCACCTCACCCGTCTCGTCAGGGGTGGACTGCTTGTCGAAGAGCGGCAGGGCAGGCACCGGTACCTGCGGCTCGCCGGGCCGTCCGTGGCCCAACTGATCGAGGCGCTGGCCGGCCACGTACCCGCCGCACCCCGTCCGGCCACGTCACTGCGCGCGGCCACGGCCGCAACCGCGATGGCGTACGCCCGGACCTGCTACGACCACCTGGCCGGGCGGCTGGGCGTGCTGATGTACGACGCGCTGCTGGCCGGCGGGAAACTGGACCGGACCAGTGGGCTGGCGCTGACGCCCGATGGGTGGGCCTGGGCCGCCGGGCTGGGCGTACCTGTGGATGTGCTGCGCGCCGGGCGGCGTCCCGTGGTCCGCGACTGCCTTGACTGGACCGAGCGCCGCCCCCACCTGGCCGGCGCTCTCGGCGCGGCACTCTGCCGACGCTTCGCCGAACTGGACTGGACCACTCCCGGCGCCGGCCGCGCGGTCCGGCTGACGTCGGTCGGCCGCACGGCCCTGGCCGAAACCCTCGACGTCAGCGACGAGTCCCTTGCTCCCGCCGGCTCTCCACCATTGGCCAGCGGCCGGGCCTGATGCCGGATGGCGTCGCGCGCGCCCGCGTGACTGGCGACCTGACCGGCCGGGCTCACCCGGTCCAGCGTGGCCGGGCCGGTTCCCCCACCCGCACCAGCGGCCGGCCCTGCATCCGGCGCCCTGGCGCGGCCCTGTGCCTCGGCCGCTGGCGCCCGCCAACGCCACCACCGATCCGGCCAGGCACGGTGGTCCGTGCCGCCTGGTGCCGGCGCAGCCACGCCACCGCCGCCATCAGCAGCACGAGCACGACAACCATCCGCAGCGTGGTGATGACGGTCTGCGGGCCCGACCCGTACTGCAGGGCGCACTGCCCGAGCCCCATCGCGAACACCACCCGTACGGTGCTCATCGAGCGGAGCGCGAACGCCTCCGCAGCCCCGAAGCCCAACCCGAGCAGCAGGGCGATGAGCAGCAGCCCCACCGGCCCGTAGTAGGCGACCACCGACCCGAGGATGGTGGGCAACCAGTCGACGTACTGACTCAGCCCGTGTGCCGAGTCGATGTACGCCTCTTCACTGCGCTGCTCCAAGCTGCGGTTCTGCAGTTTCTGCGGGGAGAGGAAACTGGGAACGAGCATCGCCAGGTTGTTGCCAATCGTTTCCGAGCCGACGGGCTGGCCCGCGCCGCGAAGGCTGTCGAACACGAGAGCCCCGAAGGTGTTTCCGTCGAACCTGTAGATGACGTCGTTGGTGATCGCTTCCCGGCTCTGCGCGGTGTGGATCGACGTCGCGCCGTCCAGCAGCGCCTCGACGCGTTGCCCGCTACCGGCACCTGCGTCGAAGACCTCCCGGCCGGCGACCGCGCGGGTGGAGGAGATCAACGCGGTGAACGCGGCGACGATCACCACCATGAGGGCCACCTGCCGTCGAGACGGTCGGAGGCCGTGCAACGCTGCGCCGATCAGGGTGAGGACCGCCGCGAAGACGATCATTGCCCGGGTGCCCGCCAGCGCGAGCAGCACGCCCTGCACCGCCAGGACGGGCACGAGCCACCGCATCCCCCAGCGCACCAGGATGACCGCTCCGATGATGCCGACCACCGGCACCAGGAACTCACCGGCCAGATCGACGAGCACCCCGCCACGCTCGGGGATGTCGCTATCGGCGGCCACCGGTGCCAGCGGTTGCAGCGCACCCTTGCCCTGACCGGTCGCCACGAGGAGCGGCAGGACCAGAAGGAGCAGCCACGGTAGGCGCAGCCGTGCGAGACCGGCCTCGTCGTGGGCGTGGGCGGCCGGCTTGCGGCGACGCGAGTGCATCACGACCGACCCGTAGGTGACGGCGTAGCAGGCGATGGCGACGGAGACGAGCAGTATCCAATTGTCGATCAACTGCTGATCGACGTACGTGCGGAAGAAGTTGCGCCCCGGCCACATCGCCTGCATGACCTCTGTGACGCCGTGGAAGACCACGGCAGCGGCCAGCATCAACGCCCCCGGCCTGCGCCCCCATTCACCTCGGACCACTGTGTGCACCCAGATCAGGGCCGCCGCCTGAATCGTCAGACCCGCCCACACCGCCACCGTCACAACTGGTTCCCCCGAACCTGCACCCGGGCTGGATGTCGATCTCCGGCAGCCGGCACCAGCCCCAACCACCAGACCGCCGCACTACTCAACGCGCCGGCGCGAGTCAAGTAACCGCCCCGACCCGAACGGCACCCGTTCGCGCCACGGGGGCGTTCCCCCGCCCGAAAGTGGGCACAAGATCCAGGATCCAGTTGGTATCGCTCGCGGTCGAGGCCACCGGATCCTGGATCGAGCACGATCATGCGGGCGCAGGGGCGGACTGTTCGGTCGGGGGCGAACGGTTCGGGTCCTACGGTCGGGCGGTGACCGACACCTGGCCTGTCATCGCGCCCGCCGCCGCAACCCCGGCATGTGGCCCACCCTCGTTCGAGCCCGCCCGTGGCTGGTGGGTGACCCGCCACGCCGACGTCCGGGTGGCGCTCACCGATCCGGCCTTCCAGGTGCCGGCCGTCGACACCGGTCCGGCCGGCACACTCGCCTGGCTGCGCTCCGAGGTCAGCAGGTTCAGCCCGCCACAGCGGCACGCCGGGCGGCGGGCGATCGGAGTGGACGCGTTGGCCGCCCTTGATCCGGACGACCTGCGACACGAGGCGGGCCACCTCACCACAGGTGTCCTGGACGCCGCCGGTGACCGCCTCGACGTGATGCGTCACCTGGCCAGGGCGGTGCCGCTGCGGGTGCTGGCACGGCGGCTCGACTACGCCGATCCGGTCGCCGCCGCGTCGGCGGTGGAGGTCGTCGCCGCCGCGTACCACCCGGGGGCCGGCCCGTCGCTTGTGGAGCGGGCCGACCGGGCGGTGGCGACGTTGCTGACGCTGGCACCGGCTGGCCCGCCGCAGGTGCGGGCGAACCTGATCGGCCTGCTCGTCCAGGCGTGCGACGCCACCGCCGGTCTGATCGGCGCCGCCACCCACCACCTGCTGGCACCGGCCGCGCCCCGACCGCCCTGGGCGGCGGAAACCACCGAGATGCTGTCCGAGGTGCTCCGGCTCGACCCGCCGGTGCCTGCCACCCGCCGGGTGACGGTCACCGGGGTACGCCTGGGCGGTCGTCACCTTCCGTCGGGCAGCCCGGTGCTACTGCGCTTCGACGCGGCCAACCGCGACCCGCAGGAGTTCACCGACCCGGAGGCATTCCGGCCGGGTCGGCCCGGAGCGCGGATGGTGACCTTCGGCGCGGGGGAGCGCGGCTGCCCGGGTGACAGGCACGCCGTCGCCCTCGCGGCCGGGGTGTTCGACGTGCTGCGGAAGCGGTGCCGGCGTACCGATGCCGCGCTGCGGCATGAGCCGCACCCCACACTGCGCGTGCCGACGGCGCTGGAGGTGACGCTCCGATGACCGGCACCTCTGTCCACACCGCGCGGCGTGCGGCGTTCCACGCCCTGCACGACGCCGGCCGGTCCGGCCGGCCGCTGCTGCTGCCCAACGCCTGGGACCACGCCTCGGCGGCGGCCCTCGCGGCGCGCGGCCATCCGGCGATCGGCACCACAAGCCTCGGCGTCGCCGCGGCCGCCGGCCGACCCGACGGCGTCGCGGCCACCTCCGTCGAGACGCTGGCTCTGGCCCGCCGGGTCGCCCGGCTGCCGGTGCTGCTCACCGTCGACGTGGAGGCCGGGTTCGGCGACGACCCCGCGACCGTCGCCGGGTACGTGTCGGAGCTGGCCGGGCTCGGCGTGGTCGGGATCAACCTGGAGGACGGACGCCCCGACGGCACCCTCGCCGACCCCGACGGCACGGCCGACACCATCGCGGCAGTGAAGGCGGCCGTACCGGACCTGTTCGTCAACGCCCGTACCGACGCGTGGTGGCTGGGCGTGGCCGACCCGTTGCCGCAGGGTCTGGCCCGCGCCCGGATCTACCGGTCCGCCGGAGCGGACGGGATCTTCGTGCCCGGCGTCGTCGACGAGGTGACGCTGCGTGTCCTCACCGGGCGGATCGACGCGCCGGTGAACGCGCTGTACCAACCGGGCGGGCCGAGCGTGGCCGAGCTGGGCAGCGCCGGGGTCGCCCGGGTCAGCACCGGCTCCCTGCTGTTCCGCGCCGCGTTGGCCGCCGCGCTCGACACCGCCGACGTGGTGCGCTCCGACGGGGTCGTCGACCCGGCGGGCCTGCCGTCGTACGCCGAGGTGCAGGGCCTGGCGACGGCGGCCGGTGCCTGACGGCGCGGCCCGTCGCCTTCAGTCGCCTGACCCGCTCCCGTGTGTCGTGCCTGCGGCGCCTCGCCCCACCCGCTCCCGTTCGGGGCAGATAGGAGGATTGTTCGGTACATGCCGGTCCCGATGATTACGGTGTGTTTCAGGGCGATCTGCCAGTGCCGTGACCGGAGAAGGGACCCCGTCATGCGAGTGCCCAGTCGTAGCCCGGGACAGCAGCCCGGCACGCCCGCGTCGCCCACCGCACCGGCCCGTCGCCAGCCCTTCGGCAGCAGCCCTCGACGGCTCGCCGCCACCGCACCCGACCTCGCCGCCTACCGGGCGGCAGTGGCCGAACTGCTTGTCGAGGTGGGCGCCCTTGCCGACGCGGCCAGCACCCGGGCCCGGCAGGTGCTCATCGACCAGCGGCTGCGCGAGCCCGCCCTGGCGGCGGTGCTCGACGCCACCCCGCAGGGTCTCCTCGGCGCGCGCGAGACGCTGCTGCTGGAGATGGCCCGCTACCAGCCGAACGACCGCACCTCGGCGCGGGACCTCACCGCGCTGGTCCGCATCTACCTGCTCTCCCGCATCGACGTGCTGTGGTGGCAGGACGCGCCGGTGTTCGTCACCGACGACCAGGTGAACGGCAGTGCCGAGCTTGTCGACCTGGAGTGGCTGCGCCGCCGCGACCTGCTGAGCTTCCGCTACCAGGAGCAGCCCGCCACAGTGCTGGGCCGCGCGGCGCGCGGGCTACGCCGCCGACTGCGGCCGGACGCGACACCGCGTACCGCCGGACTGCTGTTCCGGCGCGCCCGGCGGGAGGTCGTGGCGCTGCTCAACGACCTCGGGCGGGAGTTCGCCGCCACCGCGCCCCCGGCCACGCCGCCACTGTGGGTGACAAGCCTTGTCCGCAGTACGGAGCATCAGTACCGCCTGCGCCGCCTCGGCTACGCGGCGATGCTGCCCAGCGGACACTGCCTCGGCTACTCCGTCGACGTCGAACTGGCCTGGTTCGAACGGTTCGGCGCCCGGGAGGCCCTCGCCGAGTTGCTGCTGGCCCGGCAGGAGGCCGGCGAGCTGAACGTGATCGACGAGGGACAAGCCTGGCACCTGTGCCTGGCACCCACCGCCCGGCGCCGCCTGCGCCGGGCGTACGAGGCCGAGTTGGGGGTCTGAGCCCGTGTGTGGCATCGCGTTGAGTATCGGCCCCGAGGCCGACCCGGCCACCTTCCGGCGGATGCTCGCCGCCCTCGCCGCCCGAGGCGAGGTCACCGAGACCCGTTCCGAGAACGGGCTGCTCGCCGGCACCCGCCGGCTGCGGATCGTGGACCGGGACCGGGCCGTGCAGCCCTGGACCTCCACTGACGAGCGCTTGTTGCTCTGCTTCAACGGCGAGATCTTCAATCATCTCCAGTTGCGCGCACAGCTCACCAACCTCGGGCAGGTGTTCCGCACGCACAGCGACACCGAGGTGCTGCTCGCCGCGTTCCAGCAGTGGGGCGAGGCGGCGGTGACCCGCCTGCGCGGCGAGTACGCGTTCGCCATCGTCGAGCGGGCCACCGGCCGGGTGTACCTGGCCCGCGACCCGCTCGGGGTGAAGCCCCTGTACTGGTCGCGGCGACCCGGCTGTCTGCACCTCGCGTCCGAGGTCAAGGCGCTCGTCGGGCATCGCGCCCCGATCGTCGAGGTGCCGCCGGGGCAGCACGGCTGGGCCGAGCCCGACGGGCAGGTGCGCCTGCGCCCGTACGTCGACCTGCTCACCATCGGTGAGGGCCTACCGGTGATCGACGACCCGGACGAGGCAACGGTGCTCGTCCGCGCCGCGTTGAGCGACGCCATCCGGATGCGGGTGGACACCGATCTGACAGTCGGGGTGGTGCTGTCCGGCGGGCTGGACAGCTCGCTCACACTGCGGCAGGTGCGCGACATCCACCCGGACTGTGTGGCGGTGACCGTCGGTGTGCCGGACAGCCCCGACGTGACGTACGCCCGGCGGCTCGCCGCCGACCTCGACGTGCCGCACGTCGTTGTCGAACTGAAACCGCGGGACATCCGGCTGGCCGACGTGCGCGAGGCAATCCGGATCTCCGAGCTGACCGAGTACGGCGACATCATCAACGCTGTCGTATCGGTGCCGATCTTCCGGCGGCTGCGGGATCTCGGCGTCAAGGTGGTGCTCACCGGCGACGGCTCCGACGAGCTGTTCGGTGGGTACTCCATGTACCACCAGGTCGACCCGGTCGCGTCCCGCAGGCTGTTCCTGCACCGCATCCGCAACCTGTGCCGTACCGAGTTGCAGCGGGTCGACCGCGCGGCCATGGGCCACGGCGTGGAGGCCCGGGTGCCGTTTCTCGACCTCAGCGTCGTGGAGTTGGCGATGCGGCTGCCGCTGGACCTGAAGCTGCGCGACGGTCAGGAGAAGTGGATCGTCCGGCGGGCGTTCGCCGACGCCCTGCCCGACTACGTGCTGCGGCGGCCGAAGAACCCGATGTCGTACTCGTCGGGGCTGCACGAGCGGGTCCGGCTGTACAAGCCGCTGTTCGCCCGGATGCACCGGGCGTTCGGCTACGACCTGCTGGAACCGGTCCGCCGGGACTTCGACACCGTGCTGAGCCGGTGCGGCAACGACCTGGACCGGGCCATCGCCGACGGGATGAACCGGCCCGACTACACGGTCCTGGAACATGCCCGCGACCTGGTCGGCGCGGCCAAGTGGAACGCCGCGCCGATGGTCCGCCGGCTCGTCGGCCCGCGCCCACCCCGCCGCTGACACCACTGCGGGGCCACGCTTGACTCTGACACGATGTCAGGGGCGAGTGTGGGGGGACCATGTTCACCATCGGAGACTTCGCCAGACTCGGCCGGGTGTCGGTGCGGATGCTGCGCCACTACGACAGCATCGGCCTGCTGCGGGCGGCAAGCGTCGACCCGCACACCGGATACCGGTTCTACCGCGCGGACCAGCTGCGGCGGCTCAACCGGGTGATCGCCCTCAAGGAGCTGGGCCTCACCCTCGAGCAGGTACGCACGATCGTCGACGACGCCGTCGACGTGGCCGAGCTGCGCGGCATGTTGCGGCTGCGCCGCAGCCAGCTTGCCGAACAGTTGGCCGCCGACACCGCCCGGTTGAGGGCCGTCGAGGCGAGGCTCCGGATGATCGAATCGGAGGGTCGGATGACCACCCAGGACGTCGTACTCAAGGAGATCGCGCCGGTGCGCCTCGCGGAGCTGACCGCCGTCGCGCCGAGCTACCAGGCCGAGGACATCGGCCCGGTGATCCAGCCGCTGTACCCCGAGCTGTTCGGCCGGTTGTCGGCCGCCGGTGTCACCCCGACCGGGCCGGCCATCGCCTGGTACGAGCCCGCCAACCCGGACGGTGACGAGGTCGTCGTACACGCCGGGGTGATCGTCGATGCCGAGGTGTCCACGGGTGCCGACGTCGCGGTGCGTGACCTGCCGGAGCTGCGCAGCGCCGCGACGATCATCCACCACGGCGCGATGGACGACGTCGAGCCCAGCATGCAGGCCCTCGCCCGGTGGATCGAGGAGAACGGCTACCGCACCGACGGCTTCGCCCGCGAGGTGTACCTGGAGTACTGCCAGGACACCCCGGAGAAGGGCATCACCGAACTTCAGCTCGCCGTGTACCGGGGCTGACGGGACACCGGCTGATCTCTTCCCTCGTGGTGCGGGCGCCCGGCCGGGCAGCGGCGCGGGCGCCTCCGCTCAGCTCACCAGCAGCAGCGCGCCGACCGCGGCGAAGGTGCCGGTGACGGCCAGCAGCGCGCTGCTCAGCACGAACCGGCGCATCGGCACTGTCACCCCGGCCGCCCGGCACCGCTCGAACCACAGCAGGGTGGCCAGCGACGCCCAGGGCGCGGCCAGCGGGCCGATGTTGGTGCCGATGAGCAGGGCCAGCAGGCGGGTCCCGTCGCCGGCCGGCAGCACCGACTCGCCGGCCAGGTACGCCGGCAGGTTGTTTACCGCGTTGGCCAGCAGCGCCCCGGTGCCTCCGGCGCGCAGCGCACCGGCCGTCCCGCCGTCGGTGCCGAGTAGCCGGGCGACAAGGTCGTCCAGCCCGTAGCGGCCGAGGGTCTGCACCACCAGGAACAGGCCGGTGACGAGCAGCAGCAGGCGTACGGGCACCAGGGCGGGACGGAGCGTGGCGGGGGAGCGGACGAGGAACCCGACAAGCACCAGCGCGAGCGCGACGGTGGAGGCGACACCGATCTCCACACCGGCGAGGATGCCGGCAACGAACAGCAGGCAGCCCGCGAGGGCGGTGCGGTACAGCACCGGGTCGGCGGGTACGTGCCGGGCGGGTGGGACGAAGCGCCCGCCGTCCGGCCGTTCCCGCCGCCACCAGGCGTACCAGAGCAGCGTCATGGTGACCGCCACGGCGGCGGCCTGCGGCAGCGCCATCCGCGCCGCGTACGCCAGCGGGGGTAGCCCCACGCGGTCGGCGGCCAGCAGGTTGGTCAGGTTGGACACCGGCAGCAGCAGGCTGGCGGTGTTCGCCAGCCAGACCGTGGTGACGGCGAGCGGGCCGGCCGGGACGCGCAGGCTGCGGGCCAGCGCGAGCAGCACCGGGGTGAGCAGAACGGCAGTGGTGTCCAGGTTGAGCACGAGGGTGGTCGCCGTGGCGAGGCCGCCGCAGAGCAGGAACAGTGCCGCCCAACTGCCCCGGGAGGCGCCGGCCAGCCGGCTGGCCAGCACGTCGAAGACGCCGGCCACGGCGGTCAACTCGGCGAGCACGATCACCGTGCCGAGGAACAGCAGCAGCGGCAGGACGCGGTGCACTGTGGCGGCGGTTTCCGCGCGGGGGAGCAGCCCGCCGAGCGCGCAGGCCGCGCCGGCCACGGCGAGGACGACAGCCACCAGGTCGAGCGGATGGGGACGCCAGCGCCGGGTCGGCTCGGGCGGGGAGAGCGGCGCGTCGGCGACGGCGACAGACTTCACGTCTGACCACGTTCGCATCAACGCCGGCCCGCCGCCCGTCGTGGTGACCAGTCCCACCAGCGCGGGAACCGCGCGCTCCGACCCGTCGCGCTGGACCGCCGCGACGGACCCCGACAGACGCACCGTTTCGGTCGGTAACCGTCGATCGGCCCCAGAGCGTCAGACGGATGTGCGGAGGACTCTGCCGGCCGCTGCCGATGAGCTGACCCCCGTGGCTCTGGAACGTGGCCGGGCCCGGCCCCCGAGGTTCGGGGACCGGGCCCGGCGTCATGCGCGGTGCCTGCCAGATGGGTGCGTGACGCCTACCAGCTCAGGTAGCTGGGCTGGGTCTGCACGTTGAGCTCCTTGTACTTGACCAGCTTGGCCGTCCAGGTGCGCCAGTCGTTCAACTCCAGGACGTCCAGGCCCTTCACCATGTCGTTCGAGTAGATGTAGCCGTTGTAGTAGTACGCCGACCAGGTGCCACCGCCGACCAACGTGTCGGCCGAGAGCGGACCGCGCTCCCAGAAGGCGATCTCCTTCGGCTTGGCCGAGTCGGTGAAGTCCCAGACCGAGATGCCGCCCTGGTACCACGCCTGGACCATGATGTCCCGCCCGAGCACCGGGATCAGCGAGCCATTGTGCGCCACGCAGTTCTCGGTGTCCGCGTTGTTGCGGGGGATCTTGTAGTAGCTGCGGAAGTTCATCTTCCGGGCGTCACCGCGACCGGTGACGTCGTAGATGGCGTCCGCGCCCCGGTTCGGGCCGATGGCTTCGTTGCAGGTCGCCGCGCCGCCGCCACCCAGCTCGTCGGTGAAGATCACCTTGGTGCCGGAGTTGTTGAACGTTGCCGAGTGCCAGAACGCGAAGTTCGTCGTGTCCCGCACCCGGTCGATCACCCGAGGCGCCTCCCGGTTGCGGATGTCCATCAGGATGCCGTCACCCATGCAGGCGCCGGCGGCCAGGTCCTTCTCCGGGTAGGCGGTGATGTCGTGGCAACCGGTGGTCGCCGAGCCGCTCGTGCTGCCCGGGAAACCGCCATCCGGGAACAGGTTCGGCGTCGAGACCACGGCAGCGTCGGTGGGCTTCTTCAGCGGCACCTTGACGATGGAGATGGAGTCGTGCGGCGGCTGGCAGTCCGGGAACTCGGCCCGCGGACTGTACGACGAGACGTACAGGTAGACCGCCTTGCGGTCCTTGCCCGGCACCAGCGTGTGGGTGTGCGATCCGCAGGCCGTCTCGACGGACTTGATGTACTGCGGGTTGGCCTTGTTCTTGATGTCGAAGATCTTGATGCCCTCCCACGACTCCTTCACCGACGCCGGCTGCGTGGTGCTGTTGCAGGAGTCGTCGCTGCGGGACGAGTCGGTGGAGAGGAAGAGCAGGTCACCGTGGACGGAGATGTCGTTCTGCGACCCCGGGCACAACACCCGCGACGTGACCTTCGGCGCGCTGGGCCGCGAGATGTCGTAGATGACGAAGCCGTTGTAGTTGCCCGCGAAGGCGTACTTGCCCTGGAAGGCGAGGTCGCTGTTGGTGCCGTCGAGGGGCGCGACCTTCGGGACGTTGGCGATCTGGCGGAGGTTGGGGCTGCTCACGATCTCGTCGACGCCGGGGATCGTGTTGGCGGCAGCGGGCACCGGGGTCGACTGTGGAACGACCTGGGCGCTGCTTGCCGGTGCGGTGAGGACGCTGGCGACGAGGAGGCCGGTGGCGGCGAGCGCCACGATCCGAATCTGTCGTAACTGTGGTTTGTGGAGTCTGATCATCGGCGGGGCCCTTCGCACGGGGAGACGATGGTGCGCACATTACCGCCGGAAGACAGGTGTCGATGTGAGCTGCGTCACATGCCAAGCGCTTTGTCAATGGATAGCATCGCGACTACCTCGACCCCAGGGAGTGGCCCATGACGAGTCGGCGCGCACGGTTGCTGGCGATTGTCACACTGGTGCTCCTGCTGCCGATAGTGGCGTTCGTCGTCCTCCGCGCACGGGACACCACCTCCGGGACGCCCGCCGCGCAGCCGGTCTCCGCGCCGAGCACGGCCGCGCCGACCGTCAGCCCGGTACCCACCGACCTCACGGTCATCGCACCCGGTCGGCCCGGCGAGCCCGCGGCCACCCGGCCGGCCCACGAGGTCCGCGACGCCGGCGCCGCCCCGCACAACTCGTTCGACGTCTGGTTCGTCCGGATGATGATCCCGCATCACGCGCAGGCCCTGGAGATGGCGCAACTGGCGCCCGACCGCGCCGCCAACCCGGCAGTCCGCGCCCTCGCCGACCGGATCCGGGCGAGCCAGGGCCCGGAGATGGGCCTGATGCGCGGCTGGCTACAGACCCGTGGCCTCCCGGAGGACGCCCCGGGGCACGACCACGGCACCATGCGCGGAATGCAGTCACCGGAGGCGTTGCGGCAACTGGCCGCCGCCCGCGGAGCCGAGTTCGACAGGCTCTTCGTCCGGATGATGACCGAACACCACGAGGGTGCCATCGAGATGGCCACCAACCTGCTCAAGGTCGGCTCCGACCTGACGCTCGGCGAGTTCGCCAACTCCGTCGCCACCGAACAGACCGTCGAGATCGACCGCATGCGCCAGGCCCTCGCCGGCTGAGCGAAAGGGCGGCCAACCGGCGCGTACGCTGGGTGACCGTGAGCCGCACGCTGTTCGGTCGCCCGCTGCGCGGGGTCGCGTTCGACGTTGCCGTCTCGGCCGGGGTGCTGCTCTTCGGTCTTGCCGGGGCGACCAACCAGCCGGGCGGCTGGGCCGCCAGCGGCGTCGGAGCGGCGATGGCCGTGGCGCTGCTGTTCCGCCGTCTGCACCCGAGCGCTGTGACAGTGGTGGTCGGGACGCTCGCCCTGTTGCAGGTGATCGCCGGGTGGGGCCCGCTCGCCTTCGACGTCGCCGTCCTGATCGCGCTCTACAGCGTGGTGAAGTACGGCAGACGCCTGCGCGACGGCGTCCTGGCCGGTGCGGTCGCTGCCGTGGGCGTGCTGCTCGCCGCCGCGCAGACCCCCGCCGGCATCAGCTGGTGGGGTACCGCGATGTGGTACGCGCTCGTCACCGGAGCGGTGTGGCTGGTCGCGCTGAACGTGCGCACCCGCCGGCTGTACGTGCTGAGCCTGGAGGAACGCGCCAGCACCCTGGAACGCGAGCGGGAGGCCGAGTCCCGGGCGGCAGTCGCCGAGGAACGCACCCGGATCGCCCGCGAGCTGCACGACGTGGTGGCGCACAGCATGGCCGTGATGATCGTGCAGGCGGACGGGGCGCGGTTCATGCTCGACCGCGACCCCGAGCAGGCGCGCACCGCCGTGAAGGTGGTCGCCGACACCGGTCGGGCGGCGCTGGAGGAGATGCGGCGGCTGGTCGGGGTGCTGCGCGACGCGGGTCCGTCCGACGCAGGCGGATCGGCGGTGGTGGCCGACCCGGAACACCGCCGCCTCGCCCTGGCCGAACTGCCCGATCTGCTGGCCCGGTTCCGCGACGCCGGGCTGCGCGTGCGGGACACCGTCACCGGCGCCGCGCCGGCGATGCCTCCCGGCCTGGAGCTGACCGTCTACCGGGTGGTGCAGGAGGCGCTCACCAACGCGCTCAAACACGCGGGAGTCGACGCCGACGTCGAGGTGACCCTTGCCTACACCGACGACGCCGTCGTGGTCCGGGTCGTCGACGACGGCCAGGGCCGCCCGGTGGTGAGCCCGGCGCCGTCCGGCGGGCACGGCCTGCTCGGCATGCGCGAGCGTGTGACGGTGTACGACGGCACCCTCACCGCAGGCCCCCGACCGGCCGGGGGCTGGCAGCTGGAGGCCCGGCTACCGCTACGGTCGGAACCCGCAACGGAGGTGATCGCGGCATGACGGTCCGGGTGGTGATCGTGGACGACCAGGCGCTGGTACGCGCCGGGTTCCGGATGGTGCTGGACTCCCAGCCCGACCTGGAGGTGGTCGGAGAGGCCATCGACGGCGCCGACGCGCTGCGCGTGCTCGCCCGCACCGACGCCGACGTGGTCGTGATGGACATCCGGATGCCCACGATGGACGGGGTGGAGGCGACCCGCCGGATCTGCGCCGAGCGCCCCACCGGCCCGCCCCGGGTGCTGGTGCTGACCACCTTCGACACCGAGGCGGACGCGTTCGCCGCCCTCCAGGCAGGGGCGAGCGGCTTCCTGCTCAAGAACGTCCCGCCGGAGGAGTTGCTTGCCGCGATCCGGGTGGTGGCCCAGGGCGACTCGGTGGTCGCGCCGTCGATCACCCGTCGGCTGCTGGACCGGTTCGCCGGCCAGTTCGACGCCGGCCCCACCGCCGACCCCCGGCTGGCGCAGCTCACCGACCGGGAGCGGGAGGTGCTGTTGCTCGTCGCCCAGGGGTTGTCCAACGCCGAGATCGCCGCGAAGGTGCACGTGGCCGAGGCGACGGTGAAGACCCACGTCGGTCGGATCCTGGCGAAACTCCAGCTCCGTGACCGCGTCCAGGCAGTGGTGCTTGCCTACGAGAGCGGACTGGTCACCCCCGGCAGGTGACCCGCCGTACGACCCGGGGCGTATGGCCGGCGGGCCGAGGGCTACTCAGGGCGTACGCGGGTCGAGCGCGCAGGTGGAGAACGATCGGAGCGCACCGGCCATAGCGTCGAGGGGACCGATCCACGCCTGTACCGGGAGCCTCTCCATGATCCGAATGACGCTGCGCTCGCTGCGCGCCGAAGCCCTGCGCATGCTGCTCTCCGCGCTGGCCGTCGTGCTCGGCGTCGCGTTCATCGCTGGCACTCTGATCTTCGCCGACGGGATGCGTGCCGGCGCGTACGACCGGGCCGGTGTGTTCGACAGGCACACCGACCTCGGTGTCTATCCGCGCGGCGACACTCCACTGCCGGCCAGCCTGGTCGAGCGGGTCCGGGCTGTCGACGGGGTGGCCGCGGCGGCCGGGGAGTTGACCGGCACGGCGGGGATTCTCGGCGTCGCCGGCCGGCCGGTGCTCGGGTTCGCCGTGCTCGCCGCCATCCCCACCGAACCAGCCCTGCGCTCGTACGACGTGGTCGCCGGCAGGCTGCCCGACAGCGCCGGGGAGGTGGTGCTCGACGCACCCACAGTTGCCGAGGAGGGCTTCACCCTCGGCGCCCCGGTCCAGATCGGCGGCACCGGTGGCGCCGCCCGCCCGTACACCCTTGTCGGGACCGTCGACGTGGCCGGCACCACCCGCGACGTCGGCGGACCGTTCATCGGTCTGGTCGGGTCCGACGCCCTCGCGGTCACCGACGGGCGCGGCTACGGCCGGATCATGGTGGCGGCGCGGGCCGGGACCTCCGGTGCGGCGCTTGCCGAGCGGGTACGCGCGGCCGTCGGCGCCGACGTCGAGGTGAAGGGCCGCCAGCAGATCCTCGACGACGCCGTCGACGACGCGGTCCGTGACCTCAACCAGTTCACGATGCTGCTGCTCACGTTCGTCGGTGTCGCGGTGGTGGTGGCCGGCTTCGTGATCGCCAACATCTTCGCCATCGTGCTGGCCCAGCGCACCCGGCGGACCGCGCTGCTGCGCCTGGTCGGCGCCACCCGGGGGCAGGTCTTCCGGGCCGCCCTGCTGGAGTCGGCGCTTGTCGGGTTTGTCGCCTCCGCGCTCGGTGTGCTGCTCGGTGTGGGCCTCGCCGCCGCGATGCGGCCGCTGATGTCCCGGCTGGACGTGCCGTTCACCGGCGGGCTGACAGTGGCCGGCTCGACAGTGCTGACCAGCCTGCTCCTCGGCACCGCGCTCACAGTGGCCGCCGCGCTGCTGCCGGCCTGGCGGGGCACCCGGGTAGCGCCGGTGGCCGCGCTCACCGACGCCGCGGTGCAGCCCAGCCAGGGCGCCGGCCTGCTGCGACTGGCCCTCGGCGCGGTGGTGCTCGGCCTCGGCATCGCCACGCTTGTCGGTGCCGCCAGCGCTGGGCAGGTGCTGCTGGTGGCACTGGGCGGAGTGCTCGCGTTCTTCGGCATCGTGCTGTTCGGGCCGGTGCTCGTACCGGCGCTGGTCCGGGTGATCGGCTGGCCCGTCCGCCGGCTGGTCGGAACGACAGCAGGGCTGGCGGTCGAGAACGCGGTCCGTAATCCGCGCCGGGTCGCCGCGACCGCGACGGCCCTGGTCATCGGGATCGGGCTGGTGTCGGCGTTCGTTGTCGGGGCGCGCAGCACCAAGGACGGCATCGAGCGCAACGTGGACGCCCAGATCGGTACGGACTTCGTGGTCACCGGCATCGGGCAGGACCTGCCCGCGCTGCTCGCCGCCGAGCTGGCGGCACTGCCGGAACTGGGCGTTGTGCACGAGCAGCGCACCATGATCAGCGACGACGTCCGGATCCGCACCGCCCATCCGGCGCTGGCCGGCCGGACGCTCAGCGGCGACGTCGGGCGGCTCGGGCCGGGGCAGGCGCTCGTGCACAGGGAGTTGGCGCAGGCGCGCGGCTGGCAGGCGGGCTCCCCGCTCACCATCGCGGGACGGTCGTTCCAGGTGGGCGCTGTGGTCGCCGACGACGGGACCGCCCCGGTCGCCGGTGCCGTGCCCGCGGGACACGTCATCTACCTGACCGGCGCGGACTTCACTGCCCTCTTTCCCGACCAGCGGGGCTTCCTCGCCGAGATCGACCCAGCTCAGGGCGTGAGCGCCGAACGGGCCCGCGACGCGATCGAGGCGGTGCTGGCCCGCTACCCGACGGTCAACCTGCTGGATCAGGGCGCGTACAAGAAGATGCTCACCGGCACTGTCGACATGCTGCTGGCGTTCGTCACCGCGCTGCTCGGCCTCGCCGTGGTCATCGCCCTGGTGGGCGTGGCGAACACGTTGAGCCTCTCGGTGGTGGAGCGCACCCGGGAGAACGGCGTGCTGCGGGCGGTCGGGATGACCCGGAGCCGCATGCGGGCCATGCTCGCCGTGGAGGCGGTGCTGATGGCGCTGGTCGGCGCGGTGCTCGGCATCGGGCTGGGCACCGGGGTCAGCGCCGCGGCGATGGCAGTGCTCGCCCGCCTGGGTGGCGACTTCCACGTGGTGCTGCCACTGGGTCAGCTCGGGCTGATCCTCGGCGTCGCGGTGCTGGCAGCCCTGCTCGCCTCGGTGCTGCCGGCACGCCGGGCGCTCTCCCGACCCGTGGTCGAGGCGCTCGGCGAGCAGTGACCGGCGCCTCAGCGGCCCCGTCGGCAGGTGTCGACACCCGCCGGCCGGTCCCGCCGTCTTCCCCGGCGGCGGGACCGGCCAGCGGTGCCGGGCCTAGAGGCGCTCGACCATCGGGCCGACGCACCGGTTGCGGGTGTCGAAGACGTACCGGGCGTGCTCGACCACCAGGTCGTAGTCGAAGCTGTCGTGGTCGGTGACCACCACCACCGCGTCCGCGTCCCGCACCTCCCGCTCGGTCAACCCGACCACTGTGATCCCTGCCGGGATGTGGTGCGCCTCGGCGTACGGCTCGACGGCGTGGACCTCGGCGCCGAGCACCTGGAGGCGGAGGGCCACGTCGACAGCGGGGGAGTCGCGCATGTCCCCGGTGTTCTTCTTGTACGCCAGCCCGAGCAGCAGCAGCCGAGCGCCGTTCACCGCCCGACCGTCCCGGTTCAGACCCGCCGTGATCCGCTGCGTGACGTGCTCGGGCATCTCGTGGTTGACGTCGTTGGCCAGCTCGATGAACCGGAACTGCCGGCCCAGGCGTCGCTTGACCTGCCACGACAGGTAGCACGGGTCGATCGGCAGGCAGTGCCCGCCGACACCTGGGCCCGGCCGGAACGGCAGGAAGCCGAACGGCTTGGTCTCGGCGGCCTCGATCGCCTGCCACACGTCGATGTCCAGGTGGTGCGAGAGCATTGTCAACTCGTTGATCAGCGCGATGTTGACCTGGCGGAACGTGTTCTCGATCAGCTTGGTCAGCTCGGCGACCTTTGTGGAGTCCACAGGCACCGTGTGCTCCACAAGGCGCTTGTAGAAGCCGTCCACCCGGGCCAGCGACGCCGGGTCCACACCGGAGACCACCTTCGGGGTGTTCTCCAGACGCCAGGTCGGGTTGCCCGGGTCGATCCGTTCCGGGCTGTAGCCGAGGTGGAAGTCACCAGGGCTGGTCAGCCCGCTTGCCGCCTCCAACAGGGGGCGCAGCAACTCCTCGGTCGTGCCCGGGTACGTGGTCGACTCCAGGATCACCGTGCAGCCCGGCCGCACGTACGGGCCGATGCCGACGCCGGCCTGCTCGACGAAGCTCAGGTCCGGGGTGCCGTCGCGCAGCGGCGTGGGGACGGTGATGACGCAGATGTCGAAGCCCTCGGCGTCGGTGTACTCGGTGCTGGGGTGGTATCGGCCGCTGCCCAGTGCCCGGCCCAGCCGATCGGTGTGGATGTCCTCGACGAACGACTCGCCCGACGCGAGCCGCTTCACGCGGTCGGCGTCGACGTCGAGGCCGACCACGTCGAGTCCGGCCTCGACGGCGCGCATCGCCAACGGCAGTCCGACGTACCCCTGGCCGATCACGACCAACTTCTCAGCACTCACGCAGGCTCCCGCAGCAGGTGGAAATGACCTGCTCAGAGCCTAGAGAGAAGAACGGCGACGTAAGTCCGTTTTGGGGATAGTGGTGCTCGTGGGAATCAGAGACCGGCCGGAGGAGCGTCCGGATCGGTCGGCGCGGTCGTGGTGGGCACCGGGTCGGGCGGGGCCTGCGTCTGCGTCGGCGCTGGCGGGACGCTCGGCGTGGTTGGCGACGTGCCGGGGGGACTCGCCGTCGGCGACGGGCTGGTGGCCGGCTCGCTGGGCTGCGTGCTCGGCGTCGGGGTGATCGAGGTCGAGGAGGTGGGATCCGGAGTGTTCGGCCGGCTCGGGCGGCCCGGATCCTCGGTGATCTGCTCGTTGGCCGCCGGCACCTCCACCTGCTCGGTCGGCCTCTGCGACGGTGCGTTGGTCGGTAGGTTGACCGCCGGCTCGTCGCCGGCGTTGCCCACCGCGCTCAACGCCGCCCCGAGACCGACGAGCGCGACAAGGACCGCTCCGGCCGCACCGACAAGCGGCCCGCGACGCCGCCGCCGCCCGGACTCCGCCGCGGTCGCCACCGCCGCGCCGAGCGGCACGTCGGTGCTGGTGCCCGGCCCGGCCCCGCGCAGCGGGGCCGCCGACGCCATCGCCGTCGGCGGCTCGCCGCCGGTCACCGCCGTACGGGCTGCCTCGGCCATCGCCGAGCCGCTGCTGAACCGGTCGGCCGGATCCTTCGCCAGAGCCCGCGACACAAGGGCGCGAACCGCCTCCGGGATGTCGTGCGGCAACTCCGGCGGCTCGTCGTCCAGGTGCCGGACCGCCACCTGGAGGGGGTTGTCGCCGGTGAACGGCGGACCGCCGGTGAGGCAGCAGTACGCGACAGCGCCCAGCGCGTAGATGTCGGTGGCGCCGCTGACCGGGCGACCCGCAGCCTGCTCGGGCGCCATGTAGAGAGCCGTGCCCGGCACCGCGTTGGTGCTGGTGATGCTTGTCACGTTCGTCGAACGGGCCACGCCGAAGTCGACGAGGACGACAGTGCCGTCCTCCTGGACCAGCAGGTTGCTGGGCTTGACGTCGCGGTGCACGATGCCGCCCCGGTGCGCCGCGCTCAGGGCGTGGGCCGCCTGGGCCACGATCGACATCGTCTCGGCCACGTCCAGCCGACCGGCCGCCTCGATCCGCTTGGACAGCGGCTCGCCGTCGACGAACTCCATGACGAGATAGTCCGCCCGGCCGCCGGAGGGCAGGTCGTCCTCGCCGACGTCGTACACCTGGACGATGCCGGGGTGCCGCAGCGCCGCCATGATCCGTGCCTCGGCCCGGAACCGAGCGATGAAATCGGGGTCGGAGACAAGCGCCGGCAGCAGGACCTTGACCGCGACCTGTCGGCCGAGGACCAGGTCAGTGGCACGCCAGACGTCACCCATGCCGCCGGTGGCGACACGTTCGTCCAGGCGGTACCGCCCGCTGAGCACAACCTCCGATGACAACACAGCCTTACCGTACCCAGAGTGGCGCGGAACGGCGCGCCGCGACCGGGCGGCCAGGTGGCCGTACTCACCGGCAACAGCGCCCCGACCTCTGTGGACGTGGCCGGTGTGTGACGCCACGACAGCATCCCGTGAGAATGTGCGACACAGTCCTGCGTGCCGCCGGCCCGATCGCCACCACTCGGCGCCCGCGACGGTGCGAAGCGTCCGTTCCGTACCGTCTGTTACGGCGGCACGCCGGTGGAGCGGCTTGAGAATTGTCACTCATCCGTGACACGGCCCCAACTTGTCGCCCCGGTGGTCCCCTCCTACCGTTAGCCCGGCTCGGGCCGCCCGGCGGGCAGCGCGTCGAGAGCTGACCACCGTGGCGCTGGCCCCGACACCTCGCCCGGCCGGCCCGGAGGCGGGCAGGATCGGACTTCGGCGGAGGGCGGTGCGGGTGCGGGAGCTGTCCCAGACGGTCACCGCCGCGCAGGCCGGGGACGAGGATGCCTTCCGCCTCCTCTACCGGACTCTCCAGCCGGGGCTGCTGCGCTACCTGACAGCCCTGGTGGGCGCGGACGCCGAGGACGTCGCCTCGGAGACCTGGTTGCAGATCTCGCGCGACCTGCCCAGCTTCACCGGCGGCGAGTTCCGCGCCTGGACGGTCACCATCGCCCGCAACCGGGCGATGGACCACCTGCGCCGGCTGCGCCGCCGGCCATCGCTGCCGGTTCCGGTGCAGGCGCTCACCGAGTTGGCCGGCGACGCCGACACCGCCGAACGGGCGGGCGAGACGATCGGCACCGAGGCGGCCCTGGCGCTCATCGCCACCCTGCCGCCCCGCGAGGCCGAAGCCGTCCTGTTGCGGGCCGTGATCGGACTGGACGCGGAGTCCGCCGGTCGGGTGCTGGGCCGGCGGGCCGGGGCCGTCCGCACCGCCGCGCACCGTGGTCTGCGACGGCTCGCCGCCCTGCTGGACCAGTCGGCGACGGCCACAGCGTCGCCCGCTGCTGTCGCGCTTCCACCGACGGTTTGCCCCTCGGCCGACGCCACGACCATGCCGAGGGCCGACACGACGGCCCGCTCGGCCGCCGAGGGTGTCGCGCCGGAGACGGTCCAGGCGTCGCCCGCACCCCGCACGCGGACCGGCAGCTCCCGGCCGACGTCGCAGGCCGAGCAGGCGGACGGCTGACGTGAGGGGATTCCCGATGAACCCGTACCGGCCGGATCGGCGTGCCGACCGCGCCGAGACCGAGCGACTGCTCGACGCGGCCCACGCCGAGGCGACGGCCGAAACTGCCTCGACCGAGCCGGTGGCCCGGCTGCTCGCCGCCGCTGCCGCGCCGGCCCGACCAGAGGAGTTGGCCGGTACGGAGGCCGCCGTCGCCGCGTTCCGGGCCGCCCGGGCCGCGGAGGGCGTCACCGCTGCGCCACCGGTGGCCCGCCGTCCGCATGGCCGCCGGTTGACCACCGGAGCGCTGGCCTGGATCGGCGCGGTGGCCGCGACCGCCACGGCGGGTGCCGCGTTCGCTGCGGCCGGCCTGGACCTGACGCCCGATCCGGAGCCGCCGGCACCCACCAGCGCGCCGTCCACCTCCGGCGGCACCGCGGCGTCGCCGTCGGTCGCGCCGAGCCGGCCGACGCCGTCGACCACGCGGCCCGGCGTGCAGCCCGCCCCGCCCACGCCGCAGGCCGGGGCGTCGCCGAACAGCCACCTGCACGGGTTGTGCCGCGCCTGGCAGGCCAAGAAGCCCGCGCAGCGGGAGAAAGCCCTGCGGACGCCGTCCTTCCAGCGGCTGGTGACCGCCGCCGGCGGGGCTGCCGAGGTCGAGGCGTACTGCCAGCGGTTGGTGCCGGAGGCGAAGCCCGGCAAGCCCACGCCGCCCGGCCCGTCGACGCCGCCGGAATCGGCGAAGGTCAAGCCGTCGCGGTCGGCGGAGCCCGGTCCGGCCTGAGCGGCGGCCGGCACGGTTCGTTCCGCCCTGCACCGGGAAACTCGTCTGTTAGACAGGGGTTGGTGGCGTCGCCGACGCCGCGACGGTGTCACAGGGTGGGTTTACGGTGGCAGAGTGTTTCGGATGTGGCGCACGCAGAGGAGGCACCACCGGTGGTGACATCGCCCGAGTTGGACCGCAGCGCGATCCTGAGTGAGTCCGCTGCCGCAGGCCGGCACCTCGCCCGGATCTGCTTCAAGACCGGTCCGCCGACGCATACTGGTGTCGAACTGGAATGGACCGTGCACGACGCCGACGATCCCGCTCGGCCGGTCGACCTGACGCGCCTGCGGGCGGCGCTGGGCCGACACAGCCCCGTCACGCTCGACGCCACGAGCCCCGCCGTGCCGCTGCGACACGGCGGCCTGGTGACCCTGGAGCCGGGTGGCCAACTGGAGATCTCCACCCCGCCGCGTTCCTCGATCGACGCGCTGATCCGCGCCACCGAGGCCGACATCGCCCAGGTCACCGACCTGTTGGCCGCCGCCGGTCTGGTCCTCGGCCGCAGTGGCATCGACCCGCACCGCAGGCCCTGCCCGGTGGTGGAAACTCCCCGCTACCGCGCTATGCGCGGTGCCTTCGACAGGCGTGGCCCGGCCGGCCGGACGATGATGTACAGCACCGCCGGCCTGCAGATCTGTCTCGACGCCGGCGAGCCCGACCAGGTGGCGGCACGGTGGGCGGCTGCCCACGCGGTGGGCCCGCCGCTGCTTGCGGTGTTCGCCTCGGCCGACCGCCACGCGGGCCGACGCACCGGCTGGGCCTCAGCGCGGATGGCCGCCTGGTTGGCGATCGATCCGGCCCGCACCCGCCCGGTCTGGGTGCCGGGCCAGGCCGACGACGATCCGACGGCCACCTGGATCCGGTACGTGCTGGCGGCGCCGCTGCTGTGCCTGCGCCGTCCGGGCGCCGACTGGGCGCCGCCGCCAGGCGTGACGTTCGCCGACTGGATCGACGGGGCGTTGCCCGACCCGCCGACCACCGATGACCTCGACTACCACGTCAGCACCCTCTTTCCGCCTGTGCGTCCGCGCGGCTACCTGGAGCTGCGGTATCTGGACGCCCAGCCGGGTGGGTCCTGGCGTCTGCCGCTTGCGGTGCTGAGCGCCCTGTTCGCCGATCCCGGGACTGTCCGCGCGGCGTACGCGATCGGCGCCCCGACGGCGCACCGGTGGTCGGCCGCGGCCCGGCACGGCCTGGCCGACAGCGAGCTGGCCGCCGCGGCGGCGGCGCTGCTCGACCTGGCCCTGTCCGCCCTGCCCCGGCTGGAGCTGCCGAGCGGCATCCACGACGAGATCCGTGCAGAAGTAAGGCGGCGGTCGGCCGCCATAGAAAGGGGAGTCCGGTGACCGCGAGGAGTGAGCCGGGGTTGCGAGCCCCGCAGTCGGGTGCGGAGGGCGGTGCGGTGACCGCGAGGAGTGAGCCGGGGTTGCGAGCCCCGCAGTCGGGTGCGGGTGTGGTGGAGGGTGAGCAGTTGCGGGGGCGGATCGCTGCGGAGTTGGCGCGCGCCCGGTCCCGCACGGCTCTGTTGACGGAGGCGGTGGACGACGATGACCTGATGCGTCAGCATTCGCCGCTGATGTCGCCGCTGGTCTGGGATCTGGCGCATGTCGGTAACCAGGAGGAGCTGTGGCTGGTCCGTGATGTCGGTGGTCGGGAGCCGGTCCGGTGTGACATCGACGAGTTGTACGACGCGTTCAAGCAGCCCCGCCGGGATCGTCCGGCGCTGCCGTTGCTGCCGCCGGCAGAGGCGCGCGCCTATCTGAGCACGGTCCGCGACAAGGTGCACGACCTGCTCGACACTGTGCGTTTCACCGATCGGCCGCTGGTGGCCGACGGGTTCGCCTTCGGCATGATCGTCCAGCACGAGCAGCAGCACGACGAGACGATGCTCGCCACCCATCAGCTGCGTTCGGGGCCGGCGGTGCTGCACGCCCCGCCGCCGCCCGAGCCGCGCGTGGCTGTCGGCGGGGAGGTGCTGGTGCCGGCCGGTGAGTTCACAATGGGCACCGACACGGACCCGTGGGCGTTGGACAACGAGCGGCCCGCGCACCGTGTCGACCTGCCCGCGTACGTCATCGACGCGGCACCGGTCACGAACGGCGCGTATCAGGCTTTCATCGACGACGGCGGCTACTCCGATCCGCGCTGGTGGAGCGCGGCCGGCTGGGAGCACCGGGTCCGGGAGCAGCTCGTGGCGCCGATGCACTGGCGTCGGGATGGGGCCGGCTGGGCGTACCGGCGGTTCGGCAGGTGGGAGCCGGTCCGCGCCGACGAGCCGGTGGTGCACGTGTGCTGGTACGAGGCGCAGGCGTACGCCGCCTGGGCTGGTAAGCGTCTGCCGACGGAGGCGGAGTGGGAGAAGGCTGCCCGGTGGGATCCGGCGACCGGGCGGTCGCGGCGTTACCCGTGGGGCGACGAGGACCCGACGGAGGCGTACGCCAATCTGGATCAGCGTCATCTGCGGCCGGCGCCGGTGGGCGCGTACCCGGCGGGGGCGTCGCCGTTGGGTGTGCACCAGCTCATCGGGGACGTCTGGGAGTGGACGTCGAGCACGTTCGGTGGGCATCCGGGCTTCACCGTGTTTCCCTACCGGGAGTATTCGGAGGTCTTCTTCGGCGACGACTACCGGGTGTTGCGTGGTGGCTCGTTCGGCACCGACCGGTCCGCCTGCCGGGGCACGTTCCGTAACTGGGACTATCCGATTCGGCGGCAGATCTTCAGCGGTTTCCGCTGCGCCCGTGACGCCGGCCCGGACGAGTCGGGCCGGTGAGCGGTCGCCGGGCGGGCGGGCCGCGCTGATGTGTCGTCATCTGGCCTACCTGGGTCCGCCGGTCACGTTGGCCGAGGTGTTGTTCGACCCGCCGTATTCGCTGGTGCGCCAGTCGTGGGCGCCGCGCGACATGCGGGGTGGCGGCACGATCAACGCCGACGGGTTCGGTGTCGGCTGGTACCCGGGCGATGGTGATCCGGTGCGGTACCGGCGTGCCCAGCCGATCTGGAGTGACCCGACGATCGCCGACCTCGCGGCGGTGACGCGTGCCGGCGCGGTGCTGGCCGCTGTCCGTTCGGCAACGGTCGGGATGGCGGTGCTCGACGGGGCTGCCGCGCCGTTCGCCGAGGGGCGGTGGTTGTTCAGTCACAACGGTGTGGTCCGGGGCTGGCCGGACGCTGTGGTGCCGCTCGCCGAGGGCCTGCCGGTGCGTGACCTGTTGACCTTGGACGCGGCCACCGACTCGGCGCTGCTGTGGGCGCTGGTGCGCCATCGGCTGCGTGCCGGTGACGATCCGGCGGAGGCGGTGGCCCGGACGGTGGCCGACGTCGCCGCGGCGGCTCCGGGGTCGCGGTTGAACCTGCTGCTCACCGACGGGCGGCAGGTGGTGGCGAGTGTGTCCGGGCACGCGCTGTCGGTGCGCGCGCAGCCGGGTTCGGTGCTGCTCGCCTCCGAGCCACACGACGACGACCCGCTGTGGCAACCGGTGCCCGACGGGCAGTTGGTCGTCGCCACCGTGGACGAGGTGCGGGTACGCCCGTTGCCGGCCCGGTGAGCCGGCCGGGAGGGCACGCGACGTGTTGACGAGCAGAGAGGAAGGACCGATGACCGCTGAGCCGTTGGAGATCTACCTTGAGCAGCAGGATCTGGAGCGTGGCCTGCGCGAGGACGTCCGGGCCGGGCTGACCGCGGAGGCGAAGTGGCTGCCACCGAAGTGGTTTTACGACTCCCGGGGCAGCGAGTTGTTCGAGGAGATCACCCGGTTGCCGGAGTACTACCCGACGCGGGCCGAGCGGGTGGTGTTGGCGGAGCGCGCCGACGACATCGCTGCGGTGACCGGTGCCAAGACCCTGATCGAGCTCGGCTCGGGTTCGTCGGAGAAGACCCGGCTGCTGTTGGACGCGTTCACCCGCCAGGGTGGGCTGGGCACGTTCGTCCCGCTCGACGTGTCGGTGAGCGCGCTGGCGGGGTCGACAGCGCAGATCGCCGCCGACTATCCGGGGCTGCGGGTCCGGGGCATCGTCGGTGACTTCACCCGGCAACTCGACCGGCTGCCCACCGGCGGCCGGCGGCTCGTGGTGTTTCTCGGTGGCACCATCGGCAACCTGCTGCCGGCCGAGCGGGCCGGGTTCCTGGCCGCGATGCGCGAGGCGTTGGAGGCCGGCGACTGGCTGTTGCTCGGTACCGACCTGGTGAAGGATCCGGCGGTGATCGTGCCCGCGTACGACGACGCGGCCGGGGTGACAGCCGAGTTCAACCGCAATGTCCTGCACGTGGTCAACAGGGAGTTGGGCGCTGATTTCGACCCGGAGGCGTTCGCGCACGTGGCGCGCTGGGATCCGAGCCACGAGTGGATCGAGATGCGGCTGCGGGCGACGCGACCGATGCGCGTGCGGGTGCTGGACCTGACAGTGGAGTTCGCCGAGGGGGAGGAGTTGCGTACCGAGGTGTCGGCGAAGTTCCGTCGGGAGGGGATCGCCGCCGAGCTGGAGGCGGCCGGCTTCGTCGCGTCGGAGTTCTGGACCGACCCGGAGGGGCTGTTCGGGGTGACCCTCGCCCGGGCGAGCTGAGGCGGGTCACCCGTCTCGTCGGGTCCGACGGTGATCGGCTAGGCTGGACGCGCGAAGGGGAGTAGCCCCCAATGTCGTGGTCGACATACTGGTGCGTTTCGCATCCGGCCACGCGGCCTCGGTTTCCGAGGCGGGCGAGACCTTCGACTCAGGCTGTTGCAGCCGGGTCGAGGGCGCCCCTGTACCTCCTCCCGGTGTGATCGGGAAGGACGTCATGGAGGGTTTCCTCGTCGCGCTCGTCGTCAGTTTCGGCGTCATCTTCGTCGCCGAGCTGGGAGACAAGTCCCAGCTGATGGCGTTGACCTTCGCCACGCGGTTCAAGCCCATTCCGGTGCTGATCGGCATCACCATCGCCACGGCGGTGGTGCACCTGGCGTCGGTCGCCATCGGGTCGGGTCTGGGCGCCGTGCTGCCCACGGAGTGGATCTCCCTGGTCGCCGGTGTGGCGTTCCTCGGCTTCGGCGCGTGGACGTTGCGCGGCGACAAGCTCACCGAGCAGGAGAAGCAAAAGGCCGAAAAGACCGACAAGACCGCCATCGTTGCGGTTTCGGTGGCGTTCTTCCTGGCCGAGCTGGGCGACAAGACAATGTTGGCGACGATCACCCTGGCCACCCAGTACGGCTGGTTCGGCACCTGGCTGGGCTCGACGATCGGCATGGTGGCCGCGGACGCGCTGGCCATCCTCGCGGGCCGGATGCTGGGCCGCCGGCTACCGGAGAAGACCATCAAGTACGTCGCGGCGGTGCTCTTCGCCATCTCGGGCCTCTGGCTGGTCCTGGAGGCGGTGAAGGACCTGACCTGAGCGTCGACTACCCGCCCCGGCGGCGGGTAACGGCACCCTGTGGAGCCGGCGGAGCTGCTACGCCAGGGCGATGAGGTGCTGGTCGCCGTGGTGGAGGTCGCCGGAGCCCTGGTGATCTTCGTGGGTGCCATCTGGGCGGCGGTGCGGTTCGTGGTCGAAGGGCTGCGACACCGCACCGCCGCCGTGTTCACTCCGATCCGGCTGTCCCTGGGCCGGTTCCTGACCCTTGGCCTGGAGTTCCAGCTGGCGGCGGACGTGCTGCGGACCGCCGTGTCGCCGTCGTTCGCCCAGATCGGCCAGTTGGCGGCGATCGCCGCGATCCGGACGGCGCTGAACTATTTCCTGGGCCGGGAGATCCGTCAGGAGCAGCAGCAGGTGGCCGAGGCGCAGCACGGGGCGTGACGGCCGGCCTCGCCGGTGCGGCGGCGGTCAGTCCCGGCGCGGTTCCTGGAACACGTCGGGCACCCCGTCTCCGTCGGCGTCCACCTGTTCTCGCAGTGCCACCCGCCGGTACGCGGCGTTGCGGCGGACCAGCACGGCGGCGGCCAGGCCGGCGGAGATCACCGAGCCGATGAGCACTGCCGCCTTGACCCGGTCGTCGGCAACGCTGCCGGAACCGAAGGCAAGGTCGCCGATGAGCAGCGACACGGTGAACCCGACGCCGGCCAGCAGCGCGATGCCGAGCAGGTCGGACCAGGTGATGTCCTCGTCCAGTTGGGCGCGGGTGAACCGGGCCAGCAGGTAGGTGGAACCGAAGATGCCGAGGCCCTTGCCGAGCACGAGGCCGGCGACGATGGCGATCACCACCGGGTCGGTCAGCAGGGCGCCCAGGTCGGTGCCGCGCAGTGTCACGCCGGCGGCGAACAGGGCGAAGACCGGTACGGCGATGCCGGCGGACACCGGTCGCCAGAGGTGTTCCAGGTGCGCGGCGAGCCCGCCGACCTGCTCGCTGGTGTCGGCGGGCGCGGCGCCGGCGCGTCGGCGGGCCAGCACCGGAACGGTGAACCCGAGCAGGACGCCGGCAACAGTGGCGTGCACCCCGGAGGCGTGCACCAGCGCCCAGGTGGCCAGCGCGAGGGGGATGAGCGCCCACCACCAGGTCCGGCCGCGTTGTACGAGCCACGCGAAGAGCCCGATGGGTGCGAGCGCCGCGAGCAGCGGCAGCGGGTGGAAATCGGCGGTGTAGAAGATGGCGATGATGGTGATCGCGAACAGGTCGTCGACCACGGCGAGGGTGAGCAGGAAGGCGCGCAGCCCCTGGGGCAGGTGCGAGCTGATCACCGCGAGCACGGCGAGGGCGAACGCGATGTCGGTGGCGGTGGGGATCGCCCAGCCGCGTAGACCGTCGCCGCCCGCGGTCAGGACGACCGCCACGTAGATCAGGGCGGGCAGCGCCATTCCGCCGAGCGCGGCGACCACCGGCAGCGCCGCGCGTCGCGGATCGCGCAGGTCGCCGGCGACGAACTCACGCTTGAGTTCCAGCCCGACCACGAAGAAGAAGATGGCAAGCAGGCCGTCGGCGGCCCAGGTGGCAATTGACAGGTCGAGGTGCCAGCGCGCGCCGCCGGGCCACGGCACCCAGTCGGAGAGCCTGGTGTACGACTCGGCCCACGGCGAGTTCGCCCAGACCAGTGCGAGGACGGCGCCGACAAGCAGCAGGGCGCCGCCGACGGTTTCGGTGCGCAGCACGTCGGCCACGTGTCGGGCCTCGGGCCAGGACGATCGTGTCAGCAGCCGGCGGCGCGGCGGGGTGTGGTCGTGCATCGGGCGGTGTCACCTCGGGCATCGGGACGGCAGGGATCCACTCGCCGACCAGGCTTCCCGGCACACCGCCGTCGACCCTATCCGTGCTGTCGGCGGGTGGCGACCGCGGGGCGACGTGTCGTTGCGGCTCGATCCGATGGTGGTCCGGCACCTGAGCCGATCGGTTGCCGCTTGATCGGTTGTGGACTTTTCCGCGTTGTCACCGCTGCCGAATGGCCGTTTCTCGGGTTGGGCATGCGAGCACACTTGCCGTCGCCGAAAATACATAACTCCGGACATAAGGCGTATGAGCGGCTTTAATGGTTTCACGAGTTAACAAACGACCTTGGGGGTTTTCGTGAAGTTCTTTGGCGTAACCGGACCGGCACGGAGGCGCTCCTGATGGACCTGCTCCGCCAATTGCGCCACGTGCGTCGGCACTGGTGGGTCGTACTGGTCACGGTCATGGTGGCCCTGGGCGTCTCGGCGTTCCTGACCGTACGGGCCCAGCCCCGGTACGTCGCCTCGGTGACCTTCTTCGTCACCACCCCCAACCAGGGCGTCAGCGAGGCCTACCAGGGTGGCCTCTTCCTGCAGCAGCGCGTCAAGTCCTACGCCGACCTGCTCAGCAGCGACCGCCTGGCGCAGAGCGTGGTGGCCGAGACCCCCGTCGGGCTCACCGCGGACGAGGTGCAGCGTCGGGTGAGCACCTCCACCGAAGCCGGCACGGTCCTGCTGCGCGCCTCGGTGACCGACACCGATCAGACCCGCGCGTTGCGGATCACCGAGACCCTGGCCGCGAGGTTCGTCGACCTCGTACAGAAGGTCGAGACGCCGCCCGACGGTAAGACGCCGATCAAGATCGAGGTGGTGAGCGGCCCCCGGGTCAGCGCGAGCCCTGTTTCCCCGCAGCCGGTGCGCAACCTCGTCCTGGGTGGACTGCTCGGTCTGCTGCTCGGCGTCGGCCTGGCGATCCTGCGGGGCGTCGCCGACATCCGGCTGCGGGACTCCGCAGGTCTGCAACGCGCCACCGGAAGCCCGCTGCTCGGCGAGATCCCGTTCGAGGCCACTGCCCGCACCGCTCCACTGATCGTCGGTGAGGCGGCGACCTCGGCGCGGGCCGAGGCGGTCCGCAAGTTGCGAACCAACCTGCGTTTCGTGGACGTGCACGAACCGGCCCGCGTCATCGCCGTGACAAGCGCGCTGCAGGGCGAGGGCAAGACCACGCTCTCCTGCAACCTGGCCATCGCGTTGGCCGAGGCGGGCTGGAGGGTGCTGCTTGTCGACGCGGACCTGCGCCGCCCCAAGGTCGACGACTACCTCGGCCTGGACGCCGGTGTCGGCCTCACCGACGTGCTGGTCGGCGACGTGCAGGTCGGGGACGTCGTGCAGCGCTGGGGCGACAAGTCCCTCCTCGTGCTGCCCAGCGGCTCCGCACCGCCGAACCCGAGCGAACTGCTCGGCTCCAAGGCCATGGCGGACCTGCTGCTCGCCCTGCGCGAGTCGGCCGACATCGTCATCATCGACACCGCGCCGCTGCTCGCGGTGACCGACGGTGTCGTGGTGGCCGTCCAGGCCGACGGCGCGCTGCTGGTCAGCCAGCAGGGCCGTACCTCACGGACCCAGGTCGCCGCCGCTGCCCGCTCGCTGCACTCGGTGTCGGTGCGGTTGCTCGGCTGTGTGCTGAACATGGCCAAGGTGCCCAAGGCCGAGGCGTACCAGTACGAGGCCTACCGGGTGGTCGCCTCCACGGCGACGCCGTCGGTGCCGACCGACCGGGCCACGTCCGCCCGGCACAGCGAGGACGCCGGAGTCAACGGTGTCAGCGACCGCACCCAGGAACTCACCCGGTTGCCCCGATGAGCGCGGCGAGGGGTCGTAGCGAACGTTCGATCTCCTCGGCGCAGCGTCGGAAGTCGGCGGTCGTACCGCCGATCGGGTCCCGCAGGTCATCGGCGTCGGGGGCGGCGGGTTGCAGCCGCCCCCGGGCCTCGGCCGCGGCGGCGATCGCGGCCCGCAGCGGGTCGACGGCCGGCTCAGCGGGGGGCTCGGCCGCCGAGGCCAGCCGCCCGAACTGGCGCAGCGTGAACGTCCGGTGCAGAGCACCGGGCGCCAGCGCGGTGCAGACCGAACGCTGGCGCCGGGTCGCGGTCAGCACGAGCGTCGCCTCGGTCAGGTACTCAGGGCGCAGCGTCCGGCTGGCGAACGCCGCCGGGTCCGCGCCGTGCTCGGCCAGGACCTCCATGGCGTACGGATGCATTGCCATGCCGTCCATCGCGTCGGTGCCGGCGCTGGACACCAGCACCGGCCGGTCGGCGAGCAGGCGACGGGCCACGTATTCGGCCATCGGTGAGCGGCACAGGTTGGCGTGGCAGACGAACAGCACGCGGTCGACCATCGGGAGCCCTCTCGTCGGTGCGGACGCGGGTCGCCGCACCGCGAGGGTGGTGCGTCGACGCCGGTGGCCGCGCGGTGAGGGGTTGTCGGCATCGTACGCGGGCCGGGTGCCCTTCGGTCGCGGTGCCGCGCCGACCTTCGTCGATCCGGGACCGACGGCGGTGGCGTCGTGAAGGTCGGCATCCTGTCGTACCACTTCCCGCCCGAGCCGGCCTTCATCCCCGGCAGCCTCGCCGAGGAGTTGTCCGCGCGGGGCCACGACGTCCGGGTGCTCACCGGCTTTCCGGACTACCCGGGCGGTCACGTCTACCCGGGCTGGCGGCAGCGCTGGCATCACGAGACGCACAGCCGGCGGCTGGCCGTCCGTCGGGTGCCGCGCTACTCCGGTCGTGGCGGGTCCACCGGGGCGCGGATGGCCAGCTACCTCTCGTTCGCCGGCAGCGCTTCACTCGCCGCGCGCCGGTTCCTCGGCGACGTGGATGTGCTCTACGTCTTCCAGTTGCCGGCCACCACGTTCGCCACCGCCGCCGTACTCCGGCTGCTGCCGAAGGTGCCGGCGGTGCTGCACGTGCAGGACGTCTGGGCGCGCGACGGCGCGGACGATGCGGGCGACGACCGCTGGTCGGCACGGTTGGGCACCGCGATGACGCGGATCTACCGGTCCGCCGCGCGGGTCGCGGTGACCGCGCCGTCGATGCGGGACCTGGTGGTCGCCGCCGGCGCCGACCCGGCCCGGGTCCGGCTGGTGCTGAACTGGACCGACGAGCGGATCTTCCATCCGGCGACGCCAAGCGCGGCGGCCCGCCAGATGGTCCGCCGCGACGACCGCTGCGTGGTCATGCATGCCGGGACCATCGGCGCCCGCCAGGGCCTGGAGACGGCGGTACGGGCCGCAGCGGCCCTGGACCGCACGATGGATCTGGTCCTTGTCGGTTCGGGCGCTGACGAGCGGCGGGTGCGGGGGCTCGCCGCCGAGCTGAGCGCGGAGAACGTCCGCTTCCTGGAGCGGCGCTCGCCTGTCGACATGCCCGAGTTGTACGCCGCCGCCGACTACCAGCTGGTCATGCTGCGCGACCTGCCGGAGCTTCGCGGCATGGTGCCGGCCAAGCTCCAGGCCGCGCTCTCCTGCGCCGTGCCGGTGGTCGCCTCGGCCGGTGGTGACACCGCCGAGCTCGTCGAACGTACGCGAGCGGGCCTGTCCTGCCCGCCGGAGGACTGGGCGGCGCTGGCCGACCGGTTCTGGCTGGCCGCCACCATCCCGCCGTCGGCACGCACCGAGATGGGGCGCCGGGGCCGGGAGGCGTACCTGCGGGAGATGTCCCTGCCGGCCGGGGTGGACCGGATCGAGGGCCTGCTGCACGAGGCGGCCGGCCGGACCCCGCAGGTAGTGGGGCAGCCGCGAGAAGACCTCGCGTAAAGGACGAAAACTGCCATAAGCGCACGAGCTTCCCCCAGGCATGTTAAGAACGTCAGGGAATCAGACCTACTGTCCGATTCCGCGAAATGGAGTGTGGTGTGACGGAGAGCGAACAGCCACGTCGACGGCGAAGCCGATCCCGGCGTCGCCGCCGGGCGCGACTGCGCCGGGCGCTGCTCGCTGGCCTGGTGGCCGGCTGCCTGCTGCTGGCCAGCGGCGGGTGGGTGGGCTTCCGGGGCTGGCAGGCGCGCGCCCACCTGATCAACGCCGCCGGCCTGGCCCGGGAGTTGAGCGCGCAGGTGGTGGGCGGGGACACCGACCGCGCCCAGCGCACCCTCGCAGCCCTCCAGGAGCAGGCCGGCGCCGCCCGGTCCGCCACGACTGACCCGAGCTGGCACGTCGCACGGCGGACCCCGTTCGCCGGCGACGACCTCGACGCCGTCCGGCGGATCGCCGTCGCCATCGACGACCTGGCCCGGCACGCGTTCCCCACGCTGCTGCGCGCCGACCTGACCAGTCTGGTGCCCTCCGGCGGCCGGCTGGACCTGGCGAAACTCACAGCGGTCTCCGCCGAGCTGTCCCAGGCCGACGAGGCCGTGCAGAGCACCCGCCGTGACCTGGCCGCCGTGCCGGCCGACCGGCTTGTCAGCCAGATCCGGCAGGCGCTCACCGACCTACGCGGCGAGATCGACCGCCTGGCCAGCCTCACCGCCGCCGCCGACCAGGGCGCCCGGCTGCTGCCGCCGCTGCTCGGCGCGAACGGCTCGCGGCGATACCTGCTGGTCTCGCAGAACCTGGCCGAGCTGCGCGCCACCGGCGGCATGTTCGGCGCGTACGCGCTGATCGAGGCCGACAAGGGCTCGGTCCGGATGGGCCGCCAGGGCAGCAGCGCCTCCTTCGGCCGGTTCGTTCCGCCGCTGAAGCTGTCCGCCGAGACCCGGGCCCTCTGGACCGACCTGCCCGGCATGTACCCGGCCGACGTCAACCTCACCCCGCACTTCCCGACCGCCGCATCCCTGTACCGGGAGATGTTCCGCCGCAAGACCGGCACCACTGTCGACGGTGTGCTCGCTGTCGACCCGGTGGTGCTGTCGTACCTGCTCAAGGCCACCGGCCCGGTAGCGGTGCCCGGCGGCGTTCCCCTGGCCAGCGAAAAGGTCGTGCAGACCCTGCTCAACGAGAGCTACCAGCGGCTGGACATCAAGCAGCAGGACGAGTTCTTCGCCTCCTCCGCCGCCGCTGTGTTCGACGCCTTCTTCACGAAGAATGTCAACCCACGGGTGTTGTTGTCCGCATTCGACCGTGCTATCACCGAACGCCGGATATTGTTCTGGAGTGCCCGACCGGAAGAACAGCGGACATTCAGCGACAGCCGGATGGCCGGGACGCTCCCGGAACAGGACACCGTGCCGACGGTCGGCGTCTTCCTCAACGACGGCAGCGGCGCGAAGCTCGGCTACTACCTGCGGCCGACGGCGAACCTGACAGTCGGCGAATGCCGGCCCGACGGCCGCCGCGAGCTCCGGCTGCGGGTGACCCTGCGCTCCACGGCGCCGAAGTCAGGACTCAGCGAGTCCGTCCTCGGCCTCGGCATGGCTGGCGACCCGTACACCGCTCGCACGTTGGTGTCGGTCTTCAGCCCGGCAGGGGGCGCCGTGCTCGACGCCCGGCTCGACGGGTCGGAAACCGCGCTCGGAAGCGGCACCGAACGACGCCGCCACGTTGCCACGGCCAACGTCGAGGTCGGCCCCGGCGCTGAACGGACGTTGGAGATGACGGTCTTGACCGCCAAAACCAGCGTGGGGCAGGCCGAGTTGTGGCTGACTCCGACCGCCAGCCCATGGACCACCCAAGTTCATTCCGCACCACGATGTGACCAGTAGGAGGGAACCAATCATGCGGCTATCCCGCATCATCATGGCGCTCACGGTCGGTCTGGCCGTGGTGGCCGTGCCGACCGCAGCGGGGGCGGCACAGCCGCAGCCGACGCCGTCCGCGACCACGGATCCGACCCAGCCGCCGGCGTACACGCCGCAGCTCGCGTCGCTGACAGTCAACCGTCCGACGATCTACCTCGGCGAGACGGTCGTCCTCACCGGCACCGGCTTCGGTCCGAACGAGACAGTCGACATCACGGTGACCGTCACCCCGCTGGCGGCCCCGGCTCCCGGCCAGGCGCCGGCCCGCCGCAGCGACGGCAGCACCGTGGCCATGGCCCCGGTCGCGTACCAGGCGAGCGCACCGCTGAACTTCACGGCGCGTACCAACGCCCAGGGTCGGTTCACCAAGTCCTACCGGCCGTCGGTGACCGGTCTGCTGACCTTCACCGCCACCGGCCGGGAGTCCGGCCGCACCGCCACCGCCGAGCTGCGGGTGCTGCACAAGAAGCAGCCGCTGCCCGTCACCGGTGACAGCATGGGTACGCCCATGAAGCTCGGTGGCGGCCTCGTCGGCGCCGGCGCGATCATGCTGCTGCTGACCCTGGCCTGGCGTCGCCGCCAGCGCTTCGGTGGAGCCGCGCACTGATCCGCATGACCCACCGGGCAGTGCCCGGATCGCACGTCAGGTTGGCGCCCGTCGGAGTGTTCCGGCGGGCGCCAGCCCTGTGCCGTGTCTGGGTTGCGCGGCAGGTTGGTGCTGCGTCGAAGTGTTCCGGCGGACCCCAGCCCTGTGCGGCGTCTGGGTTGCGCGTCAGGTTGGTGCGCGCGGGGTGTTTCGGCGGGCGCCAACCTTGTGCGGTGTCTGGGGGTGGCGCGTCGTTCCCGTAGGTGGTTGACGTGATGTGGCGGGTGTTCGGGGCGGGGGCCCGCCGTGTCCCGGACAACCCGTCCGGACACGCCGAGTCCGGCTTCGGGTGGTCGGGCTTGGATCCCTGCACGGGGTACGAGATCCCGCCCCGATGGTGCGCGTTCGTGTGCTGGTGAGCGGACGAGGCCCCCCGAGTAGCCCTCGCCGACGGCGACCACCTCTACCAAGCCGCCCATCGCTTCCCTGAGCGGGGCTGGCGTGCGCGCCGGCAAAGGGGCGTTGGCAAAATGGCCGTAACCGGCGATATGGGTCGAGGTATGCAGTTAAGTCTGTGTTGCTCGGCGCCTCTGGTGGTTGATCGACTCGGGTTCCTTGTAATCGGTGTGTCCGACTGCGATGGATGCCCCGGTTTCAAGGAACCCGAGTCGATCACCGCCCGGCTGCCCGGTTCGGCGGCGCCTGGAGGCGGGGCGTGGACGATATGTCCGTTGGTGAGGTTTTCGGGGTGTGACCGGTGGCATCCTCAGGCCGGAATCGTGGCGGCCCCGGCCGGGTTACATACCCTGACGGTCGCAGTACCACCGGCCGCAGGCGATCCCCTCGCCGGGATGCACTGCCCGGCCACAGGCCGGTCGGCCAGGATCGGCGCAGGGATGCACCACTGCCCGCCCGCTCGGCCCGATGGAATGCCTGGCCCGGCCCGGTGGTTACACACTGACCGACCGCAGCAGGACGGGCGATGCCCCGAGGTCCGTGAGCAGCAGATTAAGGCCCCGCGCCAGCGGCTTCACGGGCTAGACACATGGGCCAGACCTACGGGCCTAGCCCCCGGGCCTAGACCCACGGGCTTGACTCGCGGGCTTGTCCGATCGGCTCGGGCAAACGATGGCCCGTCCCCCGGGAATGGCTCCGGCCGCCGGGTGGTTACACATGGACCGGCCGCCAGAGGCGCCCCCCGCGCCCGGCCGCCGTGGACGACGACTTCCCCCTTCTTGTTTTGTGCAGCGCCGGACGAGGTGCTCACACCCACATCCGCTGTTCCCCCGATCGCGGTGTGTGGGTGTTTCCTACCCCTGAAGGAGCTACCCCCATGAACACGATCTTCCGTAAGAGCATGCTGTCCGTTGCCGGTCTCGCCTTCGCCGGTGGTGTCTTCGCCGGCCCCATCGCCGCCCACTCCGCCGCGCCGGTGGATGGCAAGCCCGTCGCGGTCGTGCAGGCCGA
>NZ_JBNCNZ010000004.1:168808-472476 GCF_049847245.1 Micromonospora sp. DT68 | reverse complement strand
TGTCGCCCGGCCCCCCCCCCCCCCGCGGCGCCCCGCCCCACGACCAGTTCCGGGGTCAGCGCCTCCGGGGTCAGCGCACCGACAAGAGCGGCCAACTCGGCCGGCAGCCGCACCGGGCCGGCGGCACGCGCCGCCGCCACGGCCTCGACGAGGTCCGGGCCGAACTCGGCCACCCGAGGCGCGACCGCCGCGGTCACCGTGAGGTGCACGCTGGAGGGCAGGCCGGCGTACGACAGTTGGGGCTGGGTGTGCCAGCCACGCGCGGTCAACTCGTCGACCAGGACGAACAGGTCGGGCCCGCCCTCGGTGGCGGTGAAGCAGACCACTGTGGACTCCGGCTCGGCCATGAGCCGCAGGCCGTCGACGGCACGAACGGCGTCGGCCAGGCCGGCGACCGCGTCCCGGGTGACGGTGGCCAACCGCAGATAGCCGGCGTCGCCCAGATGCCGCAGGGTCGCGTACGCGGCGGCGATCGGCCCGCCCGAACGGGTGGACGCGATCACCGGATTGATCATCGTGTAGCCGGGCCAGTCCGCGTACGCGAAGTACTGCGGAGCGCGTAGCGCGGCATCCCGGTGCAGCAGCACCGACACGCCCTTCGGCGCGTACGCGTACTTGTGCAGGTCCACCGAGATCGAGGTGACCCCGGGCACCGCGAAGTCGAACGCCGGCACCGGCTCACCGAGGCGGCGCAGGTACGGCAGGGTCCAGCCGCCGAAGCAGGCGTCGACGTGGCAGCGCACCCCGGCGTCGGCGGCCACTGCGGCGATCTCGGCGACCGGGTCCACCACCCCGTGCGCGTACGACGGCGCGGAGCAGGCTACAAGCACCGTCTCCGGGCGGATCGCCGCTGCCATCGCGGCCGGGTCGGGGCGAAGCGTGGTCACCGGGACCGGCACCACGTCAAGCGCCACCCGCAGGTAGTGCGCCGCCTTGGCGAACGCGGCGTGCGCGGTCGACGGCACCACGATCCGCGGTGCGGTGATCTCCGGGTGCGCGTCCCGGGCCGTCTTGACGGCGAGGATCAGCGACTCGGTGCCGCCGCTGGTGACGCTGCCGACCACGTCCGGCGCTGCCGTTCCCGGCCCACCGCCGAGCACCCGGCCGGCCGCGCCGACCAGCGCGTTCTCCATTGCCAGCAGGGACGGGAACGCCGTCGGGTCGAGCCCGTTGACGTGCGCGCTCTCCCGGTGCGCAGCAGCGGCGAGGTCGTCCAACCCGGGCACAGCCGGGTCGTAGACGTAGGCGAACAACCGCCCCCCGTGCGTAGGCCGATCACCGGAACGCAACCGGCGAACCTCAGCCAGCGCGACCTCCGCCGCCACCCCGTCCCGGGACAAAGCCCCGCCCAAAACCCTGCTCTCATCGTCGATCATGGAGTCGTGGTGCCTTTCTTGTACCGGTCAGCGGCTTTCATCCCCCACCACAACTCCATGATCGACGCGCCCATGGGGTGTGGCTGCGGCTAGGACCGCCGGGGTCAGGTTGTAGCGGCGTAGCAGCAGGAGGGGCGGGGCTATCAGTAGTGCTGGCAGGACCGTGAAGCCGAGCAGGACGCCCAGTCTCGCCGTGTCGGACTGGGTTGCCGCCGTGCCGGTGTCGGAGGAGACGTACCCGGAGATCTGGAGCACCAGGCCGTAGATGCCGGGGCCGAGGGCCAGACCGAAGGTCTCCCCGGCGGTCCAGAGGCCGGTGAAGACGCCGGCCTGCCGCCGGCCGGTGCGCGCCGTGTCGTACGCGATGCAGTCCGGCAGCATTGCCAGCGCGAACACCTGCTGACCGGCGTACCCGACGCCGATCACCGCGACCACAAGGTAGACGGCGACCGCCGGCAGCACCGGGGCGGCGACCAGGCCGAGCGCCCCGGCGGCGAGGATCAGCGCGGCGACGACCAGCGCTGCCCGCTTGCCCAGCCGGGCACCGACGCGGGACCAGAGCGGCATCACCAGCAGCGCCGGCCCGACGAAGCAGACGAACAGCAGGGTCGGGCCGCTCCGCTCGTCGCGCAGGATCTGCCCGGCGAAGTAGTTGACCCCGGCGAGGATCGTCGCCACCCCGGCGGACTGCACCACGAAGCAGATCAGCAACGCCCGGAACGGTCGATTGGCGCCGGCCACCGCCAGCTGGGCGCGCAGCGTCGGCTCGCTCGCGCCCACCACGCCGCTCGGCGCGGACCTGGTGCCGATGAACGCACCGACGGCACCGACGGCGATGAGCACCGCCACGAACAGGCCCATCCACCGGTGCCCGGGCACACCGTCGCCGCCGGCGGTCACCACCAGCGGGGCCACCGCGCCGGAGACCAGGATGGCAAGCGCCAGTACGGCGATCCGCCAGGTCATCAGCCTGGTGCGCTCGGTGTAGTCGTCGGTCATCTCGGCAGGCATCGCCACGTACGGCACCTGGAAGAAGGCGAACGCGGTGGCAGTGGCCAGGAAGGCGAGCGCCACGTACGCCACGGCGGCCGGACCGTTGCCGAACGGTGCGGCGAAGATGCTCGCGAACAGCACGGCGAGCGCGAGGCCGGCGACGAGCAGGTACGGCCGGCGGGCGCCCCAGCGCGACCGGGTGCGGTCGGAGATCCGTCCGGCGACCGGGTTGACCAGGACGTCCCACGCCTTGGGCAGCAGCACCAGCAGGGCGGCCAGGCCGGCGGCCACACCAAGCGTGTCGGTCAGGTACGGCAGCAGCAGCAGGCCGGGCACTGTGCCGAACGCTCCGGTGGCCAACGATCCGAGCGCATATCCGGCGTGCACCGGACGAGGAAGCGGACCGGCTGCCACACCAGCGTCCGGTGGCCCGAGGGCTGGCGCGCCGGCGGCACCCGGATCGGCATCCTGCGGGCCGACAGCGGACGAGCTGGCGGACTGACCGACAGCGGACGGGCCGGCGGCACCCGGCGGCTGGTTCATGGGGCCGAATGTTACTCACGTTATGGCACGCGTCACATCCCCTCATCCGGCGACCAGCCAGCCGCCGCGATGTCCACTCCCTCGCCGCGCAACGGCGCCCCCTCGGCCCGCAGCCGCGCCCGCGCCTCCCGCTCGTGCCCTGGCGGCAGCCGACCGGACGAGGTCACCACGCGGTGCCAGGGCACCGAGCCACCGTGCCGGGCCATGATGTTGCCCACCAGCCGGGCCGAAGCTCGCCCCGACCGCTCGGCCAGTGCGTCGGCGACCGCCCCGTACGACATCACCCGACCCTGCGGGATCCGCTCGACAAGGTCGAGCACCGCCTCGACGTACTCGTCAGGTGTCACAATCGGCCACCATATGGGAAGGCCGCCGGGCGACGCTGTCCTGACCACGCAGAATGGGCGGGTGCGTGACGCAGTCACGGCGGCCCGGCGGGTCGTCGTCAAGATCGGATCCTCCTCGTTGACCACCGCCACGGGCGGACTGGCCGACGAGCGCGTCGACGCGCTTGTCGACACCCTCGGTCGGCTCGCCGCCCAGGGGCGCGAGGTGGTGCTTGTCTCCTCGGGCGCGATCGCCGCCGGTCTCGTCCCGCTCGGGCTGACCCGACGCCCGCGCGACCTGGCCACCCAGCAGGCCGCCGCCAGCGTCGGCCAGGGCCTGCTGATCGGCAGGTACGCCGCCAGCTTCGCCCGCCACGGCCTGACCGTCGGGCAGGTGCTGCTCACCGTCGACGACGTGACCCGGCGGGCGCACTACCGCAACGCGTACCGCACGCTGCGCAAGCTGCTCGACCTGCACGCGGTGCCGATCGTCAACGAGAACGACACGGTCGCCACCGACGAGATCAGGTTCGGCGACAACGACCGGCTCGCCGCGCTGGTGGCCGCACTTGTGCACGCCGACCTGCTGGTGCTCCTCTCCGACGTGGACGCGCTCTGGACCGGCGACCCGGCCCGCCCGCAGTCGACCCGGATCACGGAGGTCCGCGGCGACGAGGACCTCGCCGGCATCACCATCGGCGGCGCCGGCCGGTCTGGCGTCGGCACCGGCGGCATGGTGACGAAGGTCGAGGCGGCCCGGATCGCCACCGGCTTCGGCATTCCGGTGGTGCTCACCTCCGCCGACCTGGCCGCACCGGTGCTGGCCGGCGACCCGGTCGGCACCCTGTTCCACCCGCAGCGCCAGCGCCCGACGGCCCGGCTGTTCTGGCTTGCCCACGCCACCTCGCCACGCGGCCGGCTGCACCTCGACCCGGGCGCCGTGGCCGCCGTCGTCGGGCGACGCAAGTCGCTGCTGCCCGCCGGCATCACCGCCGTGGACGGCACGTTCACCGCCGGCGACCCGGTCGACCTCGTCGACACCGCTGGCGCTCCGGTCGCCCGTGGGCTGGTCAACTACGACGCGGTGGAGCTGCCCGGGCTGCTCGGTCGCTCCACCTCCGAACTCGCCGCGGCGCTCGGCCCGGCCTACGAACGGGAGGTCGTCCACCGCGACGACCTCGTACTGCTGTAAGCAAGGGCACCTTATTAACGCCTGGCGTTGTATAGGGGGCCCTTCCTAACACCAAAGGAGTGCAGAATGAGCGTCGCCGAGCAGGCTCGACGGGCGCGGGACGCCGCCGCGACTCTGGCAGTGGCCACCCGTACCGTCAAGGACGCCGCGCTTGTCGCGATGGCCGACGCGCTTGTCACGCGTACACCGGAGATCCTGACCGCGAACGAGGCGGACCTCGCGGCCGGTCGGGAAGCCGGGCTCAGCGCGGCCGTGTTGGACCGACTCGCGCTCGACGCGGGCCGGGTGGCCGGCATCGCGGACGCGTTGCGCCAGATGGCCGCGCTGCCCGACCCGGTAGGCGAGGTGGTCCGGGGCTCGACACTGCCCAACGGCCTTGAGCTGCGCCAGATCCGGGTGCCGTTCGGGGTGGTCGGCATCATCTACGAGGCGCGCCCCAACGTCACGGTGGACGCCGCCGGCATCTGCCTGAAGTCCGGCAACGCCGCCCTTCTGCGCGGGTCGTCCTCGGCCGCGCACTCGAACGCCGCTCTGGTGGCGGTGCTGCGGGACGCGGTCGCCGAGGCGGGGCTGCCCGCCGACGCTGTGCAGTTGCTCGACGCCAGCTCCCGCGAGTCGGTAAAGGAGTTGATGCGCGCCCGAGGGCTCGTCGACGTGCTGATTCCGCGCGGCGGCGCGTCGCTGATCCGCACCGTGGTGGAGGAGTCCACAGTGCCGGTGATCGAGACCGGGGTGGGCAACTGCCACGTGTACGTCGACGCCGCAGCGGACGTCTCGCAGGCCGTGGCCGTGACGCTGAACGCCAAGACCCAGCGGCTGTCCACCTGCAACACCGCCGAGTCGCTGCTGGTGCACGCCGACGTCGCCGACGCGTTCCTGCCGCCGATGCTCGCCGCGTTCGCCGAGGCCGGGGTGACAGTGCACGGCTCCCCCGAGGTGGCCGCGTACTCCCCGGCGGTGGTCCCGGCCACCGAGGAGGACTACGCCACCGAATACCTGTCGGCTGACATTTCCGTGGCGGTGGTCGACTCACTTGACGCGGCGGTCGCGCACATCCGCGAGTACGGCACCGGGCACACCGAGGCGATCCTCACCGACTCGGCGAACGCGGCCCGCGACTTCGTGGCCCGTGTCGACGCGGCGGCGGTGATGGTGAACGCCTCCACCCGGTTCACCGACGGGGGCGAGTTCGGGTTCGGCGCGGAGATCGGCATCTCGACGCAGAAGCTGCACGCCCGCGGCCCGATGGGCCTGCCCGAGCTGACAAGCACCAAGTACGTCGTCACAGGCAACGGTCACCTGCGCTGACGCGGCGGCTCAACCGGCGGTCTCCGCCAGCCCCGACGGCCCGGTCTCCCGCCAAACGGGCGGCACTGCAGCCTGGCGAACGGGCGGCACGGCCGTCTGGCCGACGGGCGGCACGGCAACCTGGCGGGCCGGCGGCACCGCCTCCGGACGGGCGGGCGGCACTGCCGTCTGATGGACAGGCGGCACCGCAGTCGGGCGGACCGGCGGCCTGGCCTCCGGGCGGACGGGCGGCCCGCCGGCCTGGAGGGCGGGCCGCTTCTGACCGGGCACCGTCGCCGGGCGGCAGGCGCGGATCGCCGACAGCGTGGAGTGCACGTCGAACTGGTGGCCGTCCTCGCTCTCCCAACCGCCGTCGCTGCGCTGGGTCTCGGTCAGTCGCCGCAGGGCACGCACCATGATCCAGTCCTGGAGGTCGATGCCGACCCGGCGCAGCGTGGCCGCCAGCCAGGCGACGTCGCCCGGGGACATCTTCGGCATCCGCTCGGCGAGCACCACCTGGATCCGCGCGGACTCCTGGAACATGTCCTGCCGGTGCAGGACGGCAGCGCTCAGCCACCCGGCGGCGAGGAACGACGGCCAACTGCCGTCCGGGCGCAGTCGCGCGGCGATCGAATGGGCCGCCGCCTGCACCACCCCGGCGTACGCCCCGCCGACGCGGTGATCGAGCGGGCCGGAGGCTCGGGCGTCCAGGCCGGCGACAGTGAGCCAGAACCCGGCGTTGCCGGTGAGGAAGAGCTTGGCCTCCGGGTCGCCGGGGCGGGCCCACTCCGGAGCCGAACCGGCGAGCGAGGCGTCCTCGTCCCAGCCGCCGTCGGCCTGCTGCCGGGACGCCAACCAGTCCAGGGCGCGGCGTGCGGCGGGACGGGCCAGCGCGCCCAGGTCGTCCAACTCGGCGAGCCGGAAGCAGGTGGCGTCGACCGAGGCGATCTCGCCGCCCCACATAGCGGGCCACCCACCGTCGGGCGACTGGCCGACCTCAGCGGTCTCCAACACCTCCGGAGGCGGGGGTGTGCCGTTGCGCAGCCAGGAGAGGCGGGCACGCTCCACCGCATCCCCATGCGCCACGACGAACCCGATCGCGGCATTCAAGTCGACCACGGCAGAGACGCTACCTGCGCAGACGTGATACCGCCTCGGGGAATCGGCCAGGCCGGTATGGCTGCGACGCTCCGGTCACAGGGCTGCTCGGAGCGCTTACGCGTCGATTTGCCGCACTGTCGACGGGCTTGCCGTGGGGGCGCTCGTCGTACCGGGGGCGGCTCGGGGCGCGGCGTGCACCGCAGCCCCGAGCCAACCGGTCAGTACGCGGGCAGCGACGGGTCGATCTGCTTGATCCAGGACAGCACGCCGCCCTGCACGTGCACGGCGTCACGGAACCCGGCCGCCTTGAGCGCGGCGAGAGCCTCCGCCGAGCGGACACCGGACTTGCAGTGCAGCACTACCTGCCGGTCCTGCGGCAGCTTCGCGAGGGCCTCACCGGAGAGGATGTCGCCCTTGGGGATCAGGGTGGAGCCGGGGATCCGGACGATCTCGTACTCGGCCGGCTCGCGCACGTCGACGAGGAAGATGTCCTTGCCGGCGTCCTGCCACTCCTTGAGCTCCAAGGCGGTGATCGTCGAGTCGAGGGTCGCCTCCTGGGCCTCCTCGGAGACCGCGCCGCAGAAGTCCTCGTAGTCCTCCAGCAGGTCGGTGACCGTCGGGTTCTCGCCGCAGAGCACGCAGTTCGGGTCCTTGCGGACCTTGATCTTGCGGTACTCCATCTCCAGGGCGTCGTAGACCATCAGGCGGCCGACAAGCGGCTCGCCGACGCCGGCGAGCAGCTTGATCGCCTCGTTGACCTGGATCGACCCGATCGACGCGCAGAGCACCCCGAGCACGCCGCCCTCGGCGCAGGACGGGACCATGCCCGGCGGCGGGGGCTCCGGGTAGAGGCACCGGTAGCAGGGGCCGTGCTCGGCCCAGAACACCGACGCCTGACCGTCGAACCGGTAGATCGAGCCCCAGACGTACGGCTTGCCGAGCAGCACCGCCGCGTCGTTGACCATGTAACGGGTGGCGAAGTTGTCGGTGCCGTCCACGATCAGGTCGTACTGGGCGAAGATCTCGCGGACGTTCTCCCGGTCCAGGGCGGTGTTGTGGATCTCCACGTTGACCAGCGGGTTGATCTCGCGGATCGACGCGGCGGCGGACTCGGCCTTGGAGCGGCCGATGTCGGACACGCCGTGGATGATCTGGCGCTGGAGGTTCGACTCGTCGACGGTGTCGAAGTCGATGATGCCGAGGGTACCGACACCTGCGGCAGCGAGGTACATGAGGGCGGGCGAGCCGAGGCCACCGGCGCCGACACAGAGCACCCGGGCGTTCTTCAGCCGCTTCTGCCCGGTCACCCCGACGTCCGGGATGATCAGATGGCGTGAGTAGCGGCGGATCTCGTCAACGGTCAGCTCGGCGGCGGGTTCGACGAGCGGGGGCAACGACACGGTGGACTCCCCGGGATCGGCGGTGCGAACCGCGCCATTGTTGCTCGCCGGAGCCCCTCTCGGCCATGAGGGAGGACACTGGCCCGCGATGCGGGAGCGGGAATAACGACGACCGGGGTCGATCAGGGCACGATGTCGCCCGAATAGCGACGGCCGTCCAGGTACGGCCAGGCGTTCGCCACACAGCCCCGCAGCCCGTACGTCTGCTGCTGCATCACCGGCGCGGGCTCCCCCGGGCCGGGGCACGCCTCGTGATCCTCGCCGAACTCGTGACCGACCTCATGATTGATCACATATGTGCGGTACGTCTCCAGCGGCGCCCCGTAGTCAGGCACCGCCTCCTGCCAGCGGGCGAGGTTGATGATGACCTGACCTGGCAGCCGACAGGACGTGTAGCGCTCGGTGGTCAGCCCGCCCTCGGCGCACATCCGCTCGGAGGTGACAGGCGTGGCCAGGTAGATGGTGAAGTCGGCGGCTCCGGCGTCGGCCACCCGCTGGATCCGCAGCTCACCGGAGGCGATCCAGCTGCGCGGGTCGGTGAGCACCGCGTCCACCCGGGCGGCGAACGCGGCGGCGTCCTGGCCGGTGCCGCGCTCCACGACGACCCGGTAGCGGCGCAACGGCCCGTCCTCGCCGTGCACAGGTGTCTCGCCGTCGGCCGCTGTGAACCGGCCCGCCCCGACCGACGGATACCCGGTGGGCTCCGGGTGGGCGCCCAGCCCGCCGCCGTGCCCCATCCCGCCCTGGGTGGTGGCCGGCGCTTCGACCGGGGCTTCGCCGCTCCGGCTCAGTGTCACGCCGATGGCGGTGGCGAGAAGGAGTACGCCGAGCAGCAGGCTGCGGCGTCGCCGTCGACGCATCCGGACGAGCGTGGGACGCGCGCCCTCGTACGCCGGTCGGTCCGCGGGCGGCTCGGGCGAGCCGTAAGGGGCAGACGGCATCATGGTGCCAGCCTGCCAGATTATTCGGGCATATCTCCGCTTTTGCCGCCATTTACGCAAGACGGCCTGAAGGCGGCGAACCCGGTCGGCGTGTCGGAGCAGCAGCTCAGAGCGGAGGGCCGGAGTAGCGCCGACCGTTCAGGTACGGCCACGGATTGGCCCGGCACCCCTTGAGGAAAAGTGTCTGCTGCATCATCACCGGCGCCTGCCGGCCCGCACCCGGGCAGCGCTCATGCCGGTGCCCGAGCTGGTGACCCACCTCGTGATTGACCACGTACGTCCGGTAGACCGAGAGCGGCACACCAGCCGCCACGAAATGCGGCACGGACAGCCGCCACCGATCCAAGTTGATGATCACTTGACCGGACGCGCGGCACGACGTGTACGGCCGCCCACCGACCGAGATGTTCACCCCACCGGCGGCACACATCCGACCCGCCGTACGGGCGGTCGCCAGGTAGACGGTGAAGTCCCTGGGCGCGTCCCCCGGCACCTGCCGCAACCGCAACCGGCCACTGTCGACCCAACTGCCCGGCCCGGCCAGCGCCGTCTCGACCGCCTGCCCGAACGCGGCGGCGTCCTCGTTGCTGCCCGCCTCGACAGCCACCCGGTAGTTGCGCAGCGCACCCGCACGGCCCAGCACGGGACCGGTGCGATCGTCGTAACCGAACCGGCCGGTGCCCGCAGTCGGCACCGCCCCGGGCATCCGCAGCACCGGCGGCAGGCTCGACGGCGTCACCGGCGGCACGGACGGGGACGGGGACGGCTCGACAGACGGTGGCAACGGCCCGGCCACAATCGGCGGCGGGCCGACCTCCTCGGCGGACAACCGGTCGGGCTTGCGGCCCGGTCCCTCGGCGACGACTGTCACCGCCGCGACGACAGCCACCACCACCGCCACCAGCTGGGCGATCAACGCGAAGCGCCGGTGACGGCGAGCAGACCTGGGCATCCGGCTCAGCCTGCCAGATCAGACCTCCGCCCGGACTCCTCCGTTTCGGCGAGCAGACCAACCACAGCGCGGGCGACCAGCCGGGGCACCTCCAACTGCGCCACGTGACCGACCCCGTCAAGCATCAGCAGCCGGCTGTCCGGGATGACACGGGCGGTCTGCGGCGCGACGCGTACGTCGACAAGGCGATCCTCCCGGCCACCCACAACGAGCGCCGGCGCGCGTACCGACCCGGCGAGCCGCCACAGCGAACCCGGCCCCGGCAGGTACGACCGCAGGAAGCTGGACACCAGACCCCGGAACGTCCGGACGTACGCGGCCGCGTAGTGCGCCGCCTGATAGCGCACCCGGATCTCCTCCAACGCCTCGGCGCGGCGCTGCTCACCGATACGGCTCAGGTCGGCGACACACGCCTCCAGCACCTGCTGGGCCATGATCTCGGGCGCGAGCTGGGTGAGGTACCGGGCGACCAGCCGCTCGCCACCGGGAATCGCCAGCACCGGCAGCATCCGACCCTGCAACGAGCGCCGGAAGTCCAGGAACGGCAGCGCCGGAGAGATCAGGGTGAGGGTACGGACCAGGTCGGGCCGGAGCCCGGCCACCTGCACCGAGATCGCCCCGCCAAGCGAATTGCCGAACAGGTGGACCGGCCCTCGGCCGGAGTGCTCGATCCACCTGATGACCAGGTCGGCGAAGGCCGGAATCGTGTAGCGGCGACCCGGCTCACTACGGCCGAAACCCGGCAGGTCGATGGCCTGACCGTCCAACCGGTCGGCCAGCAGCCCGGCCAGATCCGTCCAGTTCTGCGACGAGCCGCCCAGCCCGTGCACGTACAGCGCCGGCTCCGCACCGGCGGACGTGGCGGGGGTGTCCCGCACGTACAACGCCGAGCCGCCGAAGCGGACCTCCCGGCCCGGCCACGGCGGCGGAAGGTCGGCCTCGGGAAGGAGGTGGTCCGGCCAGAGGGTCGCGCGCTTCATACCTCCAGTCTGCCCCGGACCGCTCAGGACAGCAGCGCCTCCAGCCGACGGTTGACCGCCGCGAGCGTGGCCCGTACCACCGCCTGCCGGGGGTCGCCTGCCACCAGGGCCGAGCCGGCGAGCTGCTCGACCCAACCCTCGCAGACAAGCAGCACCACAACGGTGGCCACCTCGCAGTTGCCGAACGGCACCACCGCCGCGTGCTCGACGAAACAGCGCCCACGCTCGGCGTTCTCGGCGCCGCTCAACAACTCGTCCACAGCGGCGGCCGCAGCCACAGCGCAGAGACGCAGCACGTAGCCGTCCACAGCCGGCCCGGTGGAGTACCCGGCGGCGCTCTCGGCGCCGGCCAGCAGCCGAACCTCCACATTGGCGTCCAGGCCGAAGGTGCTTACCTGCACATGGTCGATGACCACCCGCGGCCCCGGCGTGCCGCCGGTGTCCAGCGGGCGCGACGGCGCCGACTCCGTCGTGGTCACCTGACCACCGGAGTACGACGTACCCACGGTCGCCGGACTGCCGGTGGCCGCACCGGCGGGCGCGGCCGAGACCGAGCCGGGCTCCTCGACTGTGGCGCGGCCCCGGTGCGGGGCGGCCGCCCTCCGTCGACGCGCGGCGTCCGGGCCGGACCACCGCTCCGGGGCCGCAGGTGTGGCCTCGACCCTGCTCCCGGTCGGGCGACCGGCCGCCGCCTCGGTGGCCGATCGCGCCTGCGCGAGGGTGTCGCGCGGCTCGGCGCCAGTGGGTTCGGCGGCACGCGGGTCGGCCGCGCGGCGGCGGACCGGTGGTGGCGGGGCGGTTGGCAGGCCCGGCACGTTCTGTGGGGCGGCGGCGAGCCCCATCCGCTCCTGGAGCAGCCGTGCGACCTGCCGACTCACCTCGGCCGGGTCGGCTCCGTCAGCCAGGTCCAGTCGCAGGCTGTGCGCGCCCGCCGGGGTGCGGCGCAACGCGGCGTCGCGGACACCTGCCACCTCCCGTACGGCGTCCAGGATGGCGTTGACGTCGAACCCTTCGGGACGCTCCCGCAGCGGTGCGGGCTCGTCGTCGCGTCGCAGGTGAGTGGCGATACGGGCGAGTTCGGGAGTTTCGGCGGGTGGTTCCACGGCTGGCGGCTCCGGCACGACGGGCACGTCCGGTTCCGCGGGGACGCGCTGCGGCAGCACCGCGGTGTCCGGCAATCGGCCGCCGCCGGAATCGGCCGGCGACGCCAGGTCGGGGGCCGATCGGCGAGCGGCGTAGGGAGGGACGGACGTGGATGAGGGCCGGTCGTGACGCCCGGACCCACTGTTGGTAGAGGCCGGAACGGCACCGGCCGAGGGCTGCGGGCCGGCGGACGGACCGGTCGCCGGGGAAGCGGTGCGGGGCGACTCGGCGGAAGGCGGACCGGACGGCTCGGGCGGCTCCGGCCTGAGCCGGAACGGTGCGACCGGGCGCGCCTCCGGGCGGAGCGGGCCGGCCGACTCGCCAGCGTCGCTCGCGCGAGGTGTGCCGGGCAGGCGGGCAGCCGGCCAGGACGGCCGATCGGTCGAGGTCGTTGGTATGCGCCCTTCGGACCAGTCGGGCCGGTCGGCACCCGCGCTCGCCGGGGTCGTCGGCGCTCCGCCGGCCCAGGAGGGGCGCTCCACCGGTGGGACGGGTTCCCCCAGCGGCGGAGTCGCCGGCGGCACGATCGGTGGTGGTGGCGCATCGGTAAGCGTCGGCGGTGGACCGGCAGGCGCAGGCGGCAGGTCGGCCGGCGTTCGGCTGCCGGTCCGTACGGGGCCGCCGGTCCGCACCGGGCCGTCGGTCCGCACTGCACTGTCGGTTGGCACCGGGCCGTCGGTCGGCGCTGGGCCGGCCCAGGACGGCCGCATGCCGGCAGGCGGGCTGACGGGGGTCGGGTCGCCGGGCCACGACGGACGGGACGGCGGACCGCTGGTCGGCGCCGGATCGGGACCGGACCAGGGCGGACGGGACGGCGGACCGCTGGTCGGCGCCGGATCCGAACCGGACCACGACGGACGCGACGGCGGACCGCTGGTCGGCGCCGGATCCGAACCGCCGGCCCAGGACGGCCGGGGCGGGGATGGGATGGTCGACGCCGGACCGGCCCAGGACGGGCGAGGGGGTGGACTGACCGGCGCCGCATCGGAAGCACCAGCCCACGACGGGCGGGACGGCGGAGCACTCACCGGTGCCCGATCCGAACCACCTGCCCACGACGGGCCGTCGGCCGGTGGGCCGCTTGTGGGGGCGGGGCCGTCTGCCCAGGGCGAGCGTGCGGCTGCGCCGGGCTCGGCGTCCGGGTCGTCCCGGGTCGTGTCGTACGCCTGCGGCGGGTCGGCGCGCACCGGCTCGTACGGGCGGGGTGACTCGGCGCGCACCGGCTCGTACGGCCGGTTGGGCTCGGCGACCCAACCCGGCGCGGACTCGTCCCGTGCCTGACGGCCGGCAGGCTCATTGGCCTGGCGTGACCAGGGCGGCTCCCAGCCACTGCCCCGGCTCGGGTGGTTCCAGCTCGGCCCGGACCAGTCCGGCTCGATGGTCGCCGACTCCCCGGCCCGGTGCGTGTCCCCGGCGGGGCGATCGGGCGCGGAGTCGTCGGTGTGCCCGGCACCCCGCTCAGGGTCGGCCGATGCTTCCGGCTCGCGCCAGCCGCGCGGGGTATCGGTGGCCGAACGCTCCCCGGCCGGCCCGCGGAAACCGCGCGGAGCGTCGGAGCCTCGCGGCCCGTCGGAGCCTCGCGGCCCGTCGGAGCCTCGCGGCCCGTCGGAGCCTCGCGGCCCGTCGAGACCACGCTCAGCCTCGAACCCGCGCTCGTCGTCGAAGCCACGTTCACCGTCAAGCCCGCGCTCACCGTCGAAGCCGCGCTCACCGTCGAACGCACGCTCGGCGTCGGCGGCTTGCCGCTCGCCGGTCGGCGCGTGGAGGCCGGGCGGCACCTCGAAACCGGAGGCGGCGGTGCCGACGGGCGGCACCTGGACTGGTGACGGCGTCGAGGTGGGCAACTTGGGGTCGGCCCAGCGGGCGCTGCGCGGGCCCGTCGGATCGGCCGTGGAATGCCGCACCGGGTCGGTCTCGCCAGACGTCTGCTCGCCCGATGGCGCGGGGCGCTGGGCCGGCACCACCAGACGGTCACCGGAGGCGTCGGACCGGGCCTCCGCGGTCAGCCCGGGCGGCGCACTCACCGGCGCGGGACGGCTCGACGGAAGATCGGCGCCGGGAGGGCGTACACCGTGGGTTTCGGCGTCGGCGCGCCCCGCGCCGTTGGTCTCCGGATCGGGGCGACGGACACCGTTGGTGTGGTGACCGTTTACACGCGCCTGAGGCTCGGGCTCCGTGGGCCTGCCGCCCAGCGGGGCAGGCAGGTCGCCGTGCCTCGCGGATGCGGCCCGCCAACCGGACGCGGGGTCGGGCTGCCAGCGTGGCGCCTGCTCCCGGGCAGCCTCGCGCTCGGCGGCTCGGGACCACCCGCCCGCCGGGGGCGCCCACCCGTCGCCGGAACGGCCCGGGTCGTCGTGCTGACCCGTTCCGTCACCGTGCTCTCCCGGGGTGGCGGCTCCGGGTTGCCCTGTTTCACTCACCGCGCGCTCCTTGGTCGCCCCCGCTGAGGCTACCGTGTGGGGAGAGTGGCGATAAGTTACAGCGGCGGGCCATTTCCACGACGCGATCGCGGGCCGCCCCGTCTTGGGGGGAAAATGCCGGCTCGTACGGAGAACTCGGAGGATCCCATGACCGCTGTGGGGAACGGTGCACAGACCGCCGGCAGGCCCACCCGCCTGCCCCGTTCGGCGCGCCGTAAGCAGCTGCTCGCAGCGGCGCAGGAGGTGTTCGTCGCGCAGGGTTACCACGCTGCGGCGATGGACGACATCGCCGAGCGGGCCGGGGTTTCCAAGCCGGTGCTCTATCAACACTTCCCGGGGAAGATGGAGCTCTATCTGGCCCTGCTCGACACGCACTGTGATGCCATCGTTGCCAAAGTGCAGGATGCGATGCACGGCACGAGCGACAACAAGGAGCGGGTCAGCGCGTCGGTGCGGGCGTACTTCGACTTCGTCGACCACGAGAGCGAGGCGTTCCGTCTCGTCTTCGAGTCGGATCTGCGCAACGACCCGGCCGTACGGCAGCGGGTGGAGCGGGTCGAGCAGGGCTGCATCGCGGCGATCACCGACACGATCATCTCGGACACCGGCGTGAGCAGGGCGCACGCCGAGTTGCTCGCCTCCGGGCTGGTGGGCGCTGCGGAGACTGCCGCGCAGTTCTGGCTTGCCCGGGGCCGGCAGGTGCCCAAGGCGGAGGCCGAGGCGTTGGTGGCGGCGTTGTCGTGGCGGGGTATCGCGAGCTTCCCGCTGCAAGGTGAGTCAGCCTGACCACCGCCCCCGTGATCGGATAGCCTTCGCAGGGCGGTTCTTTCGCCCCAGTTGAGGAGGCACAGTGGAGGTCAAGATCGGCGTGCAGTACGCGCCGCGCGAGCTGGTTCTGGACAGCGCGCAGTCGCCGGCCGAGATCGAGCAGATCGTGACCGACGCCTTCGCCGGCAATGGCGGCACGCTCTCCCTGACCGATGAGAAGGGCCGGCGGGTCATCGTTCCGGTCGAGAAGGTCGCCTACGTCGAGATCGCCGAGGCGTCCCCCCGAGCGGTCGGCTTCACAGTCCGCTGACCGGTCCGGCCATCGCGGCAGGTCGGCGTCGGCCACCTGCCGCGGGCCGGGACCGCACAGTCGGCGCGTAGGTCAGTTGTTAAGCCCGACTGTCGCCATTCGCCTGGTGTGCGTCGCCGTGAGCCGCCCGAACAGCCCCGGCACATCGACCCGCTCGCCCTGCGCGATCAGCGTGGTGAGCGCGGGCCGCTCGACAGCAACCCGGCCAGCCTGGGACAACGCCTCGCCGACCAGCCGCCGGGCCCACATGGAGAGCCGGCCGGCCACCCGGGGGTCGGCCGCGACAGCCGCTCTGATCTCGATGGCGGCGAACTCCGCGTAGCGCGAGTCGTGCAGCACATCCAGCACCAGCGCCCGGTCGGGCTCGTCGAGCGCGTCGGCGATCTCCCGGATGAAGTCGTCGGTGATCGCGTCACCGACGTACGCCTTGGTGACGACCTCCGCCCAGTCCCGTGGCTCGGTCGAGTCGTGGTACGCCTGCAACGGTTCCACGTAGGGCGCCATCGCGACCTCGGGAAGTACGCCGAGCGTGGTGAGCCGGTCGGCGAGCCTGCGGTAGTTGGCGATCTCGGCCGCCGCCATCTCGTCCAGACCGGCGCGGCGGTGCAGGTCGGGGGCGAGTCGGGCGTCGCCGGCCCTCCGTTCGAAGGCGAGCAACTCGCCGAAGGCGACAAGCCCCAGCAGGTCGGCGACGGCAGGACCGGGGGTGGTCGGCGCGGACACGAGCGCAGGCTACCGCGCGCGGAGGCCCGCCGGGTGGCCCGTGCGTGGCACACGGAGCCGCGCGAGAGCCGCTGTGGCGCGGGTCACAATGGCGCCCCCCGCGTGGCGGCTGGCCGCCCGGGAATCGGGACGTGAGCTTGCCTGTTCAGGTAGCATGGAGCAGTTGCCGTGGGCGCCGATCTGATCGAAGCTCAGCCCGCGGCGCGCGTGCGGCCCGGTCCGGCTCGGCAGTCTGCCCCCGACCGTGTGGCCCGCGTCATACCGAACGCGCCCTGAGGACATGACGGGCGCACCCACGAGAGGGCACCCCCACATCCACATGAGCGAATTGATTGAAGATCTGATGGACGGCCAGGAACTGGCACCCACAGCCCCGGTTCGGCCGGAGGCCCCCACCTTCGCCGCGCTCGGCGCCCGCGACGAGACCGTCGAGGCCCTGGCAGCGGCCGGCATCACCCGTGCGTTCGCCATCCAGGAGTACGCGATCCCGATCGCCCTGCGCGGCGTGGACCTCATCGGCCAGGCCCCCACCGGCACCGGCAAGACCCTCGGCTTCGGCGTCCCGCTGCTGGAGCGGGTCTTCGCTCCGAGCGAGGGCAGTGACGGCGTTCCCCAGGCGCTTGTCGTCGTCCCCACCCGTGAGCTGGGCATCCAGGTCGCCAAGGACCTCGCCGCCGCCGGCCGCACACGCGGCGTCCGGGTGCTGCCGATCTACGGCGGCGTGGCGTACGAGCCGCAGATCGACGCGCTGCGCAAGGGCGTCGAGATCCTGGTCGGCACCCCCGGCCGTCTGATGGACCTCCAGAAGCAGAAGCACCTCCGGCTGGACCGGGTACGCGCGCTCGTCCTCGACGAGGCTGACCGGATGCTCGACCTGGGCTTCCTCGACGACGTCGAGAAGATCCTCGCGATGCTTCCGGAAGACCGGCAGACGATGCTGTTCTCGGCCACCATGCCGGACCCGATCGTCACCCTGTCCCGGCGCTTCCTGCGCCAGCCGATGACGATCCACGCCGGGCACACCGCCGAGACCGGCCCGTCGCCGCAGACCCAGCAGCTTGTCTACCGCACCCACTCGATGAACAAGGTCGAGGTGGTGGCGCGCATCCTCCAGGCGGAGGGCCGCGGGCTGACCATGATCTTCACGCGTACCAAGCGGGCTGCCGACCGGGTCGCCGAGGACCTGGACTTCCGCGGGTTCGCGGTCGCAGCGGTGCACGGTGACCTGGGCCAGGGCGCCCGCGAGCGGGCCCTGCGGGCCTTCCGGGCTGGCAAGATCGACATCCTGGTCGCCACCGACGTGGCGGCCCGGGGCCTGGACGTCACAGGCGTCACCCACGTCATCAACTACGACTGCCCGGAAGACCAGGACACCTACACCCACCGCATCGGCCGGACCGGCCGGGCTGGAGCGACGGGCGTCGCGGTGACCTTCGTCGACTGGGACGACATGCCCCGCTGGCGGATCATCGACAAGACCCTCGGTCTGGACATGCCCGAGCCGCCGGAGACGTACCACACGTCGCCGCACCTCTACACCGACCTGCACATCGCCACCGAGGTCAGCGGCACGCTGCCCACGGCGGAGCGCACCCGGGCCGGCCTGTCCGCCGAGATCGAGGAAGACCTGGGTGGGACGACCCGTTCCCGCCGGGGCGACAGCGGTGGTCGCGGTCCGCGTCGCGGTGAGAGCCGTAGCGAGGGCCGGGGCGAGCGCCGTGGCCGGGGCGACGGCCGCCGCGACCGCACCGACGCCGATACGCCGGCCGCCGAGGCACCAGCCGACGCCGCTGGCGACGAGGCCACCCGTACTCCGCGCCGCAGGCGTCGCCGCCGGGCCGGCGAGCCGGTCGCGGCCGAGGCCACCGCGGTGATCTCCGCCGACGCGGCACCGGCCGAACCGGCCGCAGCCGCCGCCGACGGCGAGCCGTCCAAGCCGCGTCGCCGCCGGCGCCGCCGTTCTGGCGGTTCCGGCGCGGGTACGCCGGCCGAGGCGACCGCGGACTGACCCGCAGATCCACCCGACATCCCCCGGACCGCCTGAGCGCGGTACGGGGGATGTTCCCTTCCCGCCCCACCTGCCGAAGATGGAACGATGCCGGAACCACTGGACGCCGCCCTCACCGAGGTCCGCACCCTGCTCCTCGACCCCACTCTGACCAGGGCCGTCGCCGCCGGCCGCCGACGGGGTCGCCGTCCCGCAGTGGCCCGGGCCGAACTGCGGCCGGTGACGATCAAGGCCGGTCCCCGGCTCCAGATCGCCACCTCCGACGGTGTACGCCCGTACACCCGCAATGTCGCCCTCGGCGCGGAGTCGGCTGCGGCGGTCGACGAGCTGCTGGCCGAGCCGTTCGGCAACTGGCACGTCGAGACGGCCGACGCGACGCTCCAACTGCGGGTCACCAAGTCCGGCGAGGCGCAGGTGCACCGGGCGGCGACGGCCCGACCGGCGGCAGCGCCCGCTGGAAATGACCGGGCGAAGGAATACCTGCTGGACCCGGGTGACGAGATCTTCGCCGAGATCGGCGGCTCGGCGGCCAAACGCCGCCAGGTGGACGCGTTCCTGCGAGCCCTGGCCGCCACACTGCCCGACGAGTTGACCGGCCCGTTGCGGGTTGTCGACCTGGGCTGCGGCAACGCCTACCTGACCTTCGCCGCGTACCGCTACCTGTCCCGGCGTGGGCTCGACGTCGAACTGATCGGCGTTGACGTCCGTGAGGACCAGCGGCGGCGCAACACCGAGCTGGCGCAGCGACTGGGCTGGGCCGACAAGGTCAGCTTCGTGGCCGGGACTATCGCCGACGCGGTCGTCGACCCCGCGCCGGATCTGGTGCTGGCGCTGCACGCCTGCGACACCGCCACCGACGAGGCGCTGGCCCGCGCGGTGCGCTGGGAGGCCCGCTGGGTGCTTGCCGCGCCCTGCTGCCACCACGACCTGGCCAAGCAGCTACGCACACAGCCCCCACCTACCCCGTACGACCTGCTGACCCGGCAGGGCATCCTGCGCGAGCGCTTCGCCGACGTCCTCACCGACGCGCTGCGGGCCGGGCTGCTGCGGGTGCACGGCTACCGGGCCGAGGTGGTGGAGTTCGTGGACTCCCAGCACACCCCGCGCAACCTGCTGATCCGTGCCCGCCGTACCGGCGCCGAGGCAACCGGGGCCCAGCGTGCGGAGTACCGCGAACTGGTCGACAAGTGGCGGGTCACGCCCCGCCTGGAGAGCCTGCTGGCCACCGCCGACCAGCCACCCGTCGCCTAGCCGGTCCGGCTTCAGCGTCGCCGGCCGCCGCTGCTGCCCCGGTCCCGACCGCCGAGACCACGGTCGAACACCGACACCCGGTCCCCGTCGGGCCATTGGTTGACGCGGTCGCCCCCGACCGGGCTGATCGGGAAGGGCACCACCTTGCCCGCGCCCTCGGCGTTGCCGGCCGCCGCGAAGGCGTTCCACGAAATGTCGACGAGCAGCTTCTTCGTCTCGGCATGCCGGATGGCGGCGTTGCGCTGCAACGCCAACCGGGAGCCCAGCACGACGGCGACAAGCGTCGTGGTGATGGCGCCGGTTGCGGCCAGCACGTCCACACCGGTCGCCTCGTGGGTGCGGAACGCCATCAACAGCAACCAGATCCAGAACGCGGCGGCGAACACGCCAGCCTTGGCGACGAAGAAGAGGCTCACCGCACCAGGTTGGTACGGCCGCGGACGACTCGATTCGGCCATGGTGCTCCTCGGCGGTGGTCCGATCGGAGGCGACAGGCGAACAAACGCCCTGCCGGGACGGGCACCGAGCTTAGTAGAAGAACGACGATGATCGCTCGGTGGTGGCACAGGTACAGCGGGAGACGGAGTCTCATCGATGGGACGGTTTGTGTGGTCAGTCAGTGGTTTCCGCCTGCGGGCGTACTACTCTCGTGATGCATCGCCCAGTGCCCAGCCGGGAGGGATCAACACACACGGATGGGTTCCGCAGACGTTACACCGCAGATGGCCTTCGCCCGCTTCGTCCGTCGCGCCATCGACGACGCGCGCGACGAGCGCGGCTGGACCGTGACCGATCTTGCCCAACACACGGGCGTGGGTCGCTCCACGGTGTTCCGTTGGCTGGCTGGCGACTGGCAGGATTACCCCGAGCTGGCAAAGGTTCGCGGTTTCTGCGCCGCACTGGACCTGCCGGTGGCAGCCGCGTTCCGGGCACTCGGGCTGCCCGACGCGGGGCCGGCACCCCGCAAGCGCGGCGACGACGGTCCGGTAGAGGCGGACGTCCGCGTCATCCTGGACCGGCTGGCCGATCCCACCGTCCCGGCCGAGGAGAAACACCACATCCGCGACCTCCTCCGCTACCTGGCCCGCCGCCCCATCCGCCGAGCCGGCTGACCCCACCGCGAGGTGTGGGTCAGGGGATCGTCAGCGTGAACTCGGCGGTGTGCACGATCGTGTCGACCTGGAAGTCGAGGTACAGGCGGTAGCGCCCCGGGTCGGGAATGGTCAGCCAGAACTTCACCTGGCCGTCCACCAGTTCCAGTTCCGGGTGCACGTGCAGGTAGCCGAGGTCGCCCTCCCGCAGCGCCACCAGGTGCCCGTACGCGCCGAGGTAGCGCTCCAACGCCGCGACACCGCCCGCGCCTTCGACCCGGAACGTCAACGGCACAGTCGCCCCGGCCTGCGGGCTGCCCTGGTAGCTGACGGTGAACCCGTCCACAGTCGTCGACGTGGCAGGCTTCGGCAGTGGGCGCGGCTGGTAGCCGCCTGGCGCGACGAGGTCCACGCCGACGGTCACGGCCGTCTGGCCGCCGTCGTCGGCCACCGCTGTGAAATCGGCGTACGCCCGCCAGACGCCCGGCTGGGCGAGGGTCAGCGGCACCGACCAGGTGCCGTCGGACGCCATTGTCGGATGCAGGTGCTGGTAGCCGGTGAGGTCGCGGCGGACCACGATGAGGTGCATCGGCTTGTCGTGCACGACCGCGAAGCGGGTGACCGGCCGGCTCTGCGCGTCCCGCACCTGGAAGCGCAACTGCCCCTGCTGGCCGACCGGGAACTCGGTGGCCAGCGGCGCGAACGTGTAGCCGGACGAGCTGACCGACAGGCCGCCGGCTTCGGCGCCCGCCTGCCCGTCGGTGCCCGTCACGGCACCGTGATCGTGGACTCCGGTGCCCGGCGGGTGGGTGTGCCCGTCGGTCGATGACGACACACCGGCGGTGGCGGTGCCGCCGGTCCCTCCGCTGTTGAGACGGCCGAGGCCGAACCCGAGCAGCACGGCGAGCACCAGGCCGCCGACCACAAGCGCAAGCCGGATCGTGCTCCGGTCCGCCACGGAGGAGACCTGGTCAGACACTGCAGGCGTCCAGCACGTGGCCCGTCGCGGCGGCGCCGGCGTCCAGCGGGCGCGCGCAGGGGACGGGGTGCGGATCGGTCATGTCGCCCACGGTACCGTCGCCGCTGGCCAGCCCTGGTCGACGTCGCGACGGCGTGGCGACCGTCGCAATCCGCCCGCGCCGGGAACTTTTCCGCTCCGGGCGGGGAGCGACCGGTCAGCCGGCCACCGCGAGAGCGAGGGGCAGCACGTCCGGTGCGCCGGCCCGGCGCAGAGCGCGGGTCACGATCGTCATCGTCCAGCCCGAGTCGACAAGATCGTCGACGAGCAGCACCGGGCCGTCCAGGCCGGCCAGCGCGTCGGCCAGGTCGGCTGGCACCGTGAAGGCGTCGTGCAGCGCGCGTACCCGCTGGGCGCTGTTGCCGCGCGGCCCACCAGGGCCGCCCGGACCTGTCGACGCGATCTCGCCAAGCAGCGGCAGCCGGCCCACGGCCGCGATCCGCTCGGCAAGCGAGCCCACCAGCCGGGGCCGTCGCCGGGACCCGACCGCGACCACCGCCACCGGCCGGCGGGGCCACGGGTCGTCGCCGTGCGCCCACGCCTTCAGCACCTCCACGACGGCCCCGGCCACGTCGTCGGGCACCGCCGTGTCGACTGCCTCCGGGCCGACCAGCTCGCGCAGCCGGCCACCCCAACCCAGGTCGGAGAGACGCCCCACGGCGCGCCCCGGCAGCGCCTGGTCCGTCGGGGCGATCCGGCCCTTCAGGGGTACGCCCACAGCCTCCAACCCGGTCGGCCAGAGCTTCTTCGGCGCGATCTCCACGCCGGGGCGGCCCAGGAACGCCTGCGCGGCGGTGAGCGCGGCGGTGGACACGTCGGCGGAGAACAGGGGCTCGGCGCACCTGTCGCACCGGCCGCAGTCGGTCGCCCCGGTGTCGTCCAGGCGCTCCCGCAGATATCGCATCCGGCAGTCGGGGGTCGACGCGTACTCCCGCATTGCCTGTTGCTCGACGGTGCGCGCCTCGGCGACGCGGCGCAACCGGCCCTCGTCGTAGACCCAGGGCTCGCCGGTGGCGAGCCAGCCACCGCGCACCCGGCGGACCGCGCCGTCCACGTCGAGGACCTTGAGCATCAGCTCCAACCGGGCGCGGCGCAGGTCGACGAGGGGTTCGAGGGCCTGGGTGGAGAGCGGGCGGTCGGTGTGCAGGGCTGCCAGCACGGCCCGGACCTGCTGCTCGGGCGGGAACGCCAGCGAGGCGAAGTAGCGCCAGATCGCGGCGTCCTCGGTGCCGGGCAGCAGTAGCACCTCGGCGTGTTCGACGGCACGGCCGGCGCGGCCGACCTGCTGGTAGTACGCGATCGGTGAGGGCGGAGCGCCGAGGTGGACGACGAAGCCCAGGTCGGGCTTGTCGAAGCCCATGCCCAGCGCGCTGGTCGCCACCAACGCCTTGATCTTGTTGTCCAGCAGGTCCTGCTCGGCGGCTCGCCGGTCGGCGTCCTCGGCCTGCCCGGTGTAGGAGGCGACCGGGTAGCCCCGGGAGCGCAGGAACTCGGTCGTCTCCCCCGCTGCCGCAACGGTGAGCGTGTAGACGATGCCCGAGCCGGGCAGCTCGTCCAGGTGGTCGGCGAGCCAGGCCAGCCGGTGCGCCGGTGTGGGCAGGTCGAGCACACCGAGGCGCAGCGACTCGCGGTCCAGGGTGCCGCGCAGGACGAGCGCGTCGCCCAACTGCTCGGCCACGTCCTGGGTGACCCGGGCGTTCGCGGTGGCGGTGGTGGCCAGCACCGGGGTGCGCTCCGGCAGCTCGGCGAGGAACGTGCGCAGCCGTCGGTAGTCCGGCCGGAAGTCGTGCCCCCAGTCGGAGACACAGTGCGCCTCGTCGACGACAAGCAGGCCGGTGGTCGCGGCAAGCTTCGGCAGCACGCCGTCGCGGAAATCGGGGTTGTTGAGCCGCTCCGGGCTGATCAGCAGCACGTCCACAGCACCGGCCTGGATCTCGGCGGTGATGGCGTCCCACTCGTCGAGGTTCGCCGAGTTGATCGTGCGAGCCCGGATGCCGGCCCGCGCTGCCGCCTCGACCTGGTTACGCATCAACGCCAGCAGCGGCGACACGATGACGGTCGGGCCGTGCTGGCCGCCCTGCGCGCCACCCTGGTCGCTGTCGCGCAGCAACGCGGTGGCCACGAAGTAGACAGCCGACTTGCCCCAGCCGGTGCGTTGCACGCAGAGCACCCGCCGCCGGTCGACGACAAGCGCCTCGATGGCCCGCCACTGGTCCTCACGCAGCCGGGCGTGCTCACCGGCCAGCCGGCGCAGCACCGCCTCGGCCCGCTCCCGTACCGCCGCCCGCTCTGCTGTCTCCACCCGACATGTCTACCAGCGCCGTGCGTCAGAACCCCGGCCCGCGCGGGAGGTGGCGGTCACGATCCGGGCGCCCGCGCCTCGTCGGCCAGGACGGCTGGAGGGAGGAACAGCAGCAGGTCGCGCAGGGGCTCGGTGGCCGTCGGCGGCAGCAGGCAGCGCGCGGCGAGTTCTTCCATCGAGGTGTACGGGCCGCGTAGCCACCGGTCCACAGCGATCTGCCGGCACTGCTCGGACGTCAGGCCGGGCAGGCCGGTGAGCACCTGCTCCGGGACCGCGTTGACGTCGATCAGACCGCCGTCGTCGAAGGTCCGGGGAAGGTCGGGCCGCCCCACGCGCAGCTCGTCGCGGGCCGCCGGGTGGTGGTAGAGCAGGTAGCGGGCGTGCTCACGACGGATGCGCCGCTCCTCCTGGGCGCGTTGCTTCGCGCTGCCGCCCAGGTTTCCGGTGATCGCCGCCCAGAGCCCTCGGCTGAGCAGGATCACGTGCACCGCTCCGAGGATCCAGGTGACGACGGCCAGCCCGAGGAACGTAACCGCCTCAAGGCCGGGCACCTCGGCGTCCGGGTTCTCGGTGTCGAGCAGTGCCACCTCGACGACGACTATCGCCAGGTAGCCGATGCCGGCGACGGCGAGACGCCAGCTACGCCGCCAGACCGCGTAGGCCAGGATCACCAGCCAGGTCAGACAACCGAAGGAGAACAGGACGAGCACCGTACCGGCGAGGGTGGCGGCCCTGCTCGCCCAGGGCGGCGACTGGGGTCTCGCAGGCCGGCTGTCGGCCACCGGTGGCGGGAGCAGGATCGGCGGCGGGAGCAGGGCCGGCGGCGGATAGCCGACGTCGCTCGGGAACCGACCCGGCGCGCTCGGCGGCTCCCAGGCGCCGGACCTGAGCCCGGCGGTCGGGGACGGCGCCAACGCGGGCAGCTGCCGATCATCCGACGGCTTCGCCGGTGCCGTAAGCGGCTTCGCCGGTGCCGTGAGCGTCGGGTCGGAGCGCAGGATGCGCCTGTGCAGTTCCTGGAGCGCTTCGCCCGGCTCGATGCCGTACTCCTCCCGGAGCAGGCTGCCGAACTCCCGGTAGGCGGCGAGCGCCTCGGCCTGCCGGCCGCTGCGGTGCAGCGCGAGCATGAGCTGGTGCCGCAGCCGTTCCCGGACGGGGAACTCGGCCACCAACTCCCGCAGCTCGCCGATCAGTTCCCGGTGCCGGCCGAGGTCAAGTGTCAGCTCGGCACGGGTCTCCAGCGCCACCGCCCGCAACTCCACAAGCCGCTGCCGGGCGGCATCGAATATCGGCCCGGTGAAACCGACGAACGGCTCCCCCTGCCACAGCTCCAGCGCTGCGGCCAGCTCGCTCAGCGCCTCGGTGGCGCGGCCCTCCGCGTGGCGTTGCCGGGCGCGGTGCACCGTCCGCTCGAAGCGGACAGCGTCCACCCCATCGGGGTCGACCCGCAACAGGTAACCGGCGTCGGTCAGGCTGAGCACCTGCCCCGGCGTACGCGGTGACCGGTCCGGCTCCAGCACCCGGCGCAACCCGGCGACGTGCTTCTGCACCACGTTGGGGCCGTTCGCGGGTGGATCCTCCGGCCAGACCGCCTCGACGATCTGCCCCGTGGGCACCGAACGGCCGACGGAGAGCAGCAGAACGGCAAGCACGGCACGCTGCTTACCGGGGCCGAGATCGATCTCCCGGTCGGCGTACCAGGCCCGCTGAGGCCCGAGGATCTCGAAACGCAGCGTTCCTGACATGCGAGTTTCCGCTCCTGATACCCCCGTGGGGCACCGGACGGCAGTGCCCGGCAGCCGGACGGCAGCATATCGGCAGTCGGACCGCCGCGGCGGCCGGCAGCATCGTCGTCGGCAAGAGCCACGCATCGAGAAAGAGAAGTGTGATGACACAGGCAACGGGCACCGCCGGCACCATCCGACGGACGTTCGGCACGGTCGCCGCTGTGCTGGCCACGGCCAGCCTGCTCGCGGGTTGCGGGTCGAAGGACGAGCCCGCAGCGGCGCCGCAGGACACCCCGGCCGCCAGCCCGAGCGTCAGCCCCAAGGAGGCGCTGATCGACGCCGTACCCGACGGCACCGAAGGGACGTTCCGGTTCAGCGGCAAGGACGCGTCCAGCACGCTCACCGGTTTGATCGACCACGAGTCGAAGGCGTTCGAGCTCCACACCACGCTGCCGCCGGACTCCGACGGTATCGCCGTGAAGATGTCGTTCCTCGTGATCGGGGACGAGACCTGGATGAAGGCGAAGTTCACCGGCCGTCCGGGCCTGCCGAAGCTCCCGAACAAGTGGTTGAAGTTGGACCCCGCGAAGCTGACCGACGCCGCCTCCATCCCCACCTACGACGGCGCGGACCAGGGCAACGCCGGGCCGCTCCTCCAGGCGGCCACCTCCGTGAAGGAGCAGAGCCCCGGACGGTACGTCGGGTTCATCGACGTGAGCGAGGGAGAGGCGGCGAACTCGCTTGAGGACGGCGAGGCGGCGGCGCTCGGCGAGGCCGCCAAGAAGGTGCCGTTCACCGCCGTGGTCGGCGAGGACAAGCACCTGGCCTCGCTGACCCTGAAGATCCCGGCCGCCGGCAAGGCGAAGGCGTACGACTACGTCGTCAAGTACACCGACTACGGCAGCGCGCCGAAGATCGGCGTGCCTACCGGTGCCGCCGCCACCAAGGCACCGGCCCTGGCGTACGAGTTGCTTAACGGCTGAGCCACGACGTAGGGGGCGGCGGTCGCACGGGGGACCGCCGCCCCTTCGTCGTCGGTGCGTTGGCGCGTGCTCAGCGGCCGAGGACCGAGCCCCCGTTGACTCCGAGGACCTGCCCGGTGACGTATCCGGCGGCCGGACTGGCGAGATAGCGCACGGCCTCGGCGACGTCGTCCGGCACTCCGGCACGCCCGACCAGCGTCGCCGCCACCCGCTTCGCGTGCCCCTCGGCGGTCATCCGGTCGCCGAAGAACTCGGTCTCGGCGACGTAGCCGGGGCTCACCACGTTCACCGTGATCTGCTCCGGGCCGAGCTGCGCGGCCAGGTCGTACGCCCAGCCGTGCAGGGCAGCCTTCGCCGCCGAGTACGGCCCACCGCCGCCGCGCTGGGCGGAGATCGAGCTGATCAGGATCACCCGGCCGCCAGGTCGGCGAAGGGCCGGCCGCAGCGCCTCGGTGAGCAGCACGGCGGTGAGCACGTTGGCGTCCAGGTTGGCCCGCCAGTACGCGGCGGTTCCGGCGAGCGTGCCCGTCTCCCCGCTGAGGTACCCGCCGGCGTTGTTGACCACCACGTCGACCGGCCGGTCGCCGACCGCCGCGAGAACCCGGTCGAGGTGCGCCGGGTCGGTCAGGTCAGCGGTAACGGCGATGACGGCGTCGGGACGCCCACATTCGACAGAGATCCGCTCCGCGGTTTCCGTCAACACGTCCGCCCGCCGGCCGACGATCAGAACGTCGTACCCGTCCCGAGCGAGCGTCCCCGCGACGGCGGCGCCGATCCCGGTCCCGCCCCCACTGACAACCGCAAGCCGCCCGCCCATCTCCCCGACCTCCCCGCACACAGAATCCCGTCGATCATGAAGTTACCTGTCTCGAACGACGGCGTGTCGCCCGACAACCTCATGATCGACGGGATTCTGGGGGGTGGGGCGGTTAGCGGCGGGTGGGGGGGCGTAGGGCTCTGGTTAGGTGGGACAGGCGGGGGGCGAGGCTTGTCAGGCCTCCGGGGAAGAAGTAGACGGCCAGGATGAAGACCGTGCCGAGGACGAACAGCGGCTGGCTCAGCGGGTTGCTGAGGAAGGCCGGCAGGTTGTCCACCGCGTCGCTCGTGCCGAAGGCGGTGAGCCGGTGGTCCAGGTACATGTAGAGGACGCCACCGAGCACCGGCCCCCACCGGGTGCCCGGCCCGCCGAGCACCACCATGACCAGCAGCGACAGGGTCAGCTCGGACGACGTGATGTGCGGTGACGCGCCGCCGACGATCAGGACGTAGACCACCCCACCCGCCGATGCCAGCCCGCCGGCCAGGGTGAACGCCACAAGCTTGTAGCGGTACGGGTCCAGCCCGAGCACACCGATCCGCCGCTCGTCGTCGCGGAGGCCGGCGAGCACCCGACCGGTTGGTGAACCGCTCACCCGGTGCACCACGAAGACCACGAGCGTCAGGTACGCCAGCGCCAGCCAGTACAGGTTCACCGTGTTCGTCACCCCCACCAGGCCGGCGGGCAGCCCGGACACGTCCAGCGGCAGCCCTTCCTCGCCGCCGGTGAGCCCACCGAAGTCGCGCGCCACCAGGATCGCCCCGACCTGTGCGAAGGCCAGCGTGACCATGGCGAACGCGATGCCCACGGTACGCAGCGCCACAGCGCCGAGCAGCGCGGCGAGGATCGTGCCGCCGGTGATGGTCAGCAGCGCCGCCTGCCACAGCGGCAGGCCGGCCCGGGTGATGAGGATGTCGGTGCCGTACACGCCTGCCGCGAAGTAGAGCGCGTGCCCGAAGGAGAGCATGCCGGTCCGGCCGAAGAGCAGGTCGTACCCGGCGGCCAGCCCGCCGAAGATCAGGCAGATGGCGAGCAGTTGCAGGGTGCCCGGTGAGTTGAGCGGCCCCTCGAAGATCCCCGGCAGGGAGATCGTCGAGTACGGCAGGATCACCAGCACCGCCAACGCCACGAGCGGCAGGAACGGGCGGACCCCGTGCCACCGCCCCCGCTGCGGAGTCAGCTCGTCGGGCACCTGCGCGGGAGGAGCGTCGATCACCGTCATGCCGTTGCCACCTTTCCGGCGATGCCCTGCGGGCGCAGCAGCAGCACCACGGCCAGCAGCCCGACCACGCAGATGTCGCCGAGCCCGGACGTGCCGTAGTAGTTGACGAACTGCTGCACCAGCCCGACGACGACCGCCGCGTACGCGGAGCCGACCACCGAGCCCATCCCGCCGATCACCACCACGATGAACGCGAAGATCAGCAGCGAGCCGCCCTGACCGGGCGAGACGGTGCCGAAGTAGACGCCGCCCAGCGCTCCGGCGAGCGCGGCTGCCGCCCCACCGATCGCGAAGACCAGCGTGAACGCCTTGCGGACGTCGATGCCGAGCGCTGTCACCATCTCCCGGTTCTCCACGCCGGCCCGGATCACCAGGCCGTACCGGGTCCAGCGCAGGAAGGCAAGGATCGCGCCGAGCACCAGCACCGCCGCGATGATCAGCAGCAGGCCGCCGTTCGGCACCTGCGCGCCGAGGATCCCGGTGACCTGTCGGGTCCAGTCAGGACGCGGGAACGGGCGTGCGTCCGCACCCCAGGTGGCCTGCAACAGCGCCACCCCGGCCAGCGACAGGCCGACCGTGACGAGCACCTGCTCGATGGTGCGGGAGTAGAGCGGACGGATCAGCACCAGCTCGACAAGGATCGCCACGAGCGTGCCGGCGGCCACCCCGAAGGCGACAGCGAGCACGAAGCCCCAGCCGTCGCCGCTGGCGCCCGGCAGGTTGCCCGCCGCCCACCAGGTGCCGTACGCGCCGACCCCGAGGAACAGCCCGTGCGCGAAGTTGAGCACGTCGGCCAGGCCGAAGACCAGGGACAGGCCGGAGGCGACAAGGAAGTACAGCGCCGCCAGGCCGAGCCCGGTCAACGCCAACAGGATCACGGTCCCCATCAGCCTGCGTCCTTCCCGGCCACGGCAGCCCGGTCCGCGCCGGTCGGGCGGTGCGCCTCACCGGTGCCCACGCCGAGCAGCGACTTGGTCAGCGCCGTCTCCAGCAGCAGCTCGCGGGCGTCGCCGGTCCAGGCCACCTTTCCGGCGGCGAGCACCACGGCGTCGCGGGCCAACCGTCGTACCACCGCCAGGTTCTGCTCCACGAGCAGCACCGGCACCGACTCCGCGACCCGTTCCAGGACCTCGGCCACCTCGGTCACCACCTTTGGCGCCAACCCCTTGGTCGGCTCGTCGATCAGCAGCAGCCGGTTGTCGTTGAGCAGCACCCGCCCGATCGAGAGCATCTGCTGCTGCCCGCCCGAGAGCGAACCCGCCCGTTGCCGTCCGCGCCGGTCCAGCTCCGGAAAGAGCGCGAAAACCTTGTCGTACGCGGGAGTAGTGCCGCGCCGCTCGGCGAGCCGCAGGTTCTCGGCGACGGTGAGGCCGGCGAACACGTCCCGGTCCTCGGGCACGTAGCCCAGCCCACCGCGGACCAGCCGGTGGGTGGGGCGGGCCAGCAGGCTCTGCGCGCCCATCCGGATGGCGCCGCGCACCTCGCCCGCGGGCGGGGTGAGGCCGAGGATGGCGCGCAACGTGGTGGTCTTGCCGACGCCGTTGCGGCCGAGCAGGACCGTCACGCCGCTCGGGGCGACAGTGAAGGACACCCCCTGGAGGATGTGCAGCCCGGAGATCCGGACCGACAGGTCCTCCACACTGAGGATCGGTTCGGTCACAGGGACTCCCCCAGGTAGGCCTCTTGCACCGTCGGGTTGGCCATCACCGTCTCCGGGGTGTCGCAGGCCAGCAGCGCGCCGTGGTGCATGACGGCGATCCGGTCGGCCAGTTCCAGGATGACGTCCATGTGGTGCTCGACCATCAGCACCGCCCGATTGCTGTCCCCGGTCAACGACTTGATCACCGCGACCAGTTCGGGTACGTCCTCGGCGCTCACCCCTGCCATCGGCTCGTCCAGCAGCATCACCCGTGGTTCACCGGCGAGCAGCAGGGCGATCTCCAACTTGCGTTTCTCGCCGTGGGCCAGGGTGCCGGCCAGCGCCGTACCCCGGTGGGCGAGGCCGACCCGGTCGAGCGCCGCGTCGGCGGCGGCGGCCACCTCCCGGTCGGCCGCCGCCCGCCGCCACAGTGCCATCGAGCCCCCGCGGTGCGCCTGCACGGCGAGCCGGACGTTCTCCCGCACGCTCAGCGAACCGAAGACCGAGGATGCCTGGAAGGTACGGCCCAGACCGAGGCGGGCCCGCCGGTGCGGCGGGAGCGCCCCGATGTCCTGCCCGTCCAGGGTGATCCGGCCCTCCGTGGCCCGGCGCAGGCCGGTGATCAGGTTGAACAGTGAGGTCTTGCCTGCGCCGTTCGGCCCGATCACGCCCAGGAACTCTCCGGGCGCGAGGTCGAGGTAGACGCTGTCGACGATGGCGACCTCACCGATCCGCCAGGTCAGACCGCGGGTGGCGAGCATTTCTCAGCCCTTCATGGCCACGGCCGGCGGCGCCGACTCGTCACCGGTGAGGCTCTTCTGCGCGGTGGCCGTGAAGGCGGTGCCGCTGCCGGTGAGCTTGGCCTGGTACATCGGCTGGAGCAGCGCGTGGTCCTCGGCTCGGATGGTCATCTTGCCCTTGACCCCGTCGAAGCTCCATCCCTCCAGGGCGGTGACCATCTTGTCGACGTCCTCCCCGCCCTCCTGCACGGCACGGACCACCATCTGGGCTGCGGCGAAGCCGTCCGGGTGGAACAGGTCGACGGTGCCGACCTTGGCCTTCAGCGCCTTGCTGGCCTCGGTGTCGGACGCGCCGTCGAAGTAGTGCGACAGGAAGGAGATCTTCGTGCCGGCCGCGCCGAACGTCGGCCAGGAGGCGCGGATGTCGAGGCCGGTCACGACGGTCGTGGACGACAGCACGCCCTGCTGGTCGAGGGTCTGCCACATGGCCGGGGCGGTGGTGCCGGCCCAGGCGACGAAGAGCAGATCCGGCTTCGCGGTCTTGATCTGGCTGGCGAACGGCGTGAACTCGGTGGCGCTGGCCGGTGCCCGTACGCTGCTGACGGTGGCGCCCGCGCCGCCGATGACGGCCTTGACGGCTGCCTCGTTGGCGTCGCCGAACGCGCCGTCCTGGGCGAAGACCACTACCTTCTTGCCGGCCGGGTCGCCGATGAACGACCTGGCGGTGACCACGTCCTGGTAGGACTGCCGGCCGGAACGGAACGTGTACTTGTTGGCGCCGGTCACCGCGTCGGTGGCGGCCGGCCCGGAGATGAACAGGACCTTGTTCTGCGCCGCGATCGGGGCGACCTGGAGCGCCACGCCGGAGGCGGTGGAACCGGCGATGATCTTCGTACCCTTGCCGATCAGGTCCTTGGCGGCGGACACCGCCTTGGCGGGGTCTCCCGCGTCGTCGACCTCGCTCACCTCGATCGTGCGGTCACCGACCTTGCCGGTGCCCTTGGTGGCGAAGTCGAGCCCCGCCTTGAACCCCTCTATGTACTGCTTTCCGTAACTGGCCAGCGCACCCGACTGGGAGTACACCAGGCCAACCTTTACCGGCGCGGCGCTGTCGCCGCCGCCGGTGGCGGTGTCCTGCGGGCTGCCACAGGCCGTGGCGGCCAACGCCGCGGCCATCATCGTGGCGGCGGAGAGGAACACCCGCCGCGTCGTCCGGACCGTCATTGCGACTCCACATGAGGACTCGGAGGGAGAGAACTTCTTTGTGACGGCCCACGCTAGAAGTGACGTCACCCACGAGCTATGTGGCAGAAACACACAAGTAACAGGAATGAGGTGGCCGGAGGTTACAACGGAGGGCACTATCACCGGATAGCACTCGCTCCCGATGGCCCAAACCTCCACGACCAGCTCAGCGGTGTGTCGTCCCTCGCCATTCGCGCCGTCGGGTCGGCCGCAGGACCTGTTCATGTGGCCGCCGCCCGCAGGCAGCGCCAGCAACCGCCGAGTCCTCCACAAGAACACCGGGTCCTGGGCGCCACTACATCCTGCATCGAGCGACGGCGGTCATCCGCCCGGGCTAGCGCAGGGATCGTCGTGGTCGGCCGGGCGCGGGCACCGCCAGGGGCCGTCGAGCAGGTTGTCGCAGTAGACCCGATGGCGGACGAACTGTGCGGCCTCCTCGCTGACCGTCGTCTCGGCCCGATCCACGTCCGCCAGGAAGCTCAGCGCCCGGGTGATTACCCGAGCGAACCGCAGCGCCCCCGCCAGGTCGACGGCGAAAACCGGCAGGTGGACTACGAACCGCCCCCGCTCACCCTCACTCATCGGCGGACGCCGGGGGCGAACCGGGACTGCCAACTCCGCAGCGCCCGCTTGATCCGTACGTTCTCCTCGGTTGTGACAGCGAGGTCCCGCCGCGTGACGGCCAGTTCGGCGGCGACGCGGTGCAGGAAGGCGTACACCTCCGCGGGGTCGAGGCCACGTCGCACGACACCGAAGCGCCGCTCTCGGATCTGGCCAGCGGTCAGCGGCCGGCAGGACTCCGACCGGTACCAGCCGGCGTTCGGCGGGCCCGCGCGGCGCGCGCGCCGGTTCAGCCGGCGGAACTTATTCAGCACGTTACGCATGGCCACCGTCCTCGTTTCCCGATACCTTGGCGCAGCCTCGACACACCGCCGCTTATGGAGGGCGGCCCGGTGCACGGGTAGGGGACGCCACCGGACCGCCCGGCACCACGCCCGCAGCCCTCATCGGCGGTACGGACCCGGAGCCCTTTCACGCCGGCCCTCCGAGGGTTTGCCGAACCAACCGGAGCCGGACACTCAGCAACCTACCCCAAATACTTGTGTAGGTCGGCCCCTGCGCGGTCAGGACACGACAGCTTGTTGCAGTTACTGGTGTAGGCCGGCATGATCGAAGATGCCGAACCGACCGGAGCCCTCACCATGCCCACAGCAGAAGCCCCATATCGTCGCATCGCCAACGACATCGCCGGGAAGATCAAGAGCGGCGAGCTGAAGCCGGGTGACAAACTACCGTCCACCCGCGAACTCGCCGAGACCTACTCGGTCCACATGAACACCGCCTCGCGGGCCCTCTCGCTGCTGCACGACCGCGAGCTGATCACCGGCCAGCCCGGACGCGGCACCTATGTGGCCGAGCCGCCCGGCCAATAGACGCCGCCTCCTGGCCTACGGTGGCTCGCCTGCGCCGAGTTTCCACCCCTGCGCTGCGCCGGTGTCAGATCATGGACTGAGGGCCGGACACCTATCACCCACCAGAGGGCCATCGGCGCTGCCAACTGGGCGTTCCGCCGATCGAACCCGTTCCGAGTGGCACTCTTGCGGCCAGCGCGCCCCCCAACGCAGCGCTACCTTCTCATGACCAGAAGTGAGCGACGCGGGGAGGGCCGTTGTCCAGCAACGACGAATTTTTCCGGTCGAAGAAGGCAGCCGCAGTGCTGAAGCACGGCATCCTCAAGCGTTATCCCGTGGTGTTCGCCTCCAAGACGGGGCAGGGGAACCCGATCGTCTTCCTGGATGGCTATGCCGGCAAGGGCGAGTACGACGGCGGAGAGCCCGGCTCGCCACTGCTGCTGTCCCGGTGCGCTGAGTTCGTCCAAGGCTTCCGTGACGTGCTCGCGTTCTTCGTCGAGCAGGATCCGAATAGCTACGCGAACCTGGAGCAGGTGCTCCGCGCCAAAGGCGGAGCGGTTCGACGTGAACTTCGCCAGGGCACCCTGGACCAGCACCTGCCCGAGGTGCTGGCCCGAGCCAAGGGCGCCTCGCTCTTCGCCTTCCTTGATCCCTTCGGCCCGGCCCTCGACTTCGATCTGATCCGGACACGGCTACTGGGGCGCCCGAACTGGCCGCCGACCGAGGTTTTGCTGCATTTCAGCGTCTCCGCCGTTGCCCGGATGGGACGTGCCGTCCACGTCGCCGAGAATCGAGCAGGCGGGCTCTCGGAGAGCGACCGGAGGACCGCCGCCCGATTGGATCGGTTCCTCGGTGGCAACTGGTGGCGCAGCTATTTCGCCGAGGTGTCGGATGCGGGCGATGACGAGCGCGCCACGGACGTCGCGCTACGGGTTGCAGACAGGTACGCCCAAGACCTCACCCACGGTTCCGACTACCAGGCCGTGCAGATGCCGGTGCGGCCACGACCCGGCCTCGCCCCGAAGTACGTCCTCGCCCTGTTCACCACCCATGGTGAGGGTGCCTGGCATTTCGCCGACACCCTCGGTAAGGCTGGCGTCGAATGGGAGGAGGCGTGGGTCCGGGAACAAATCCGCCGAGGCGACCACGTGGCGGACACGCTGTTCGCCGACGGTCCCGTCTTCGACGCCGAGCAGTACAAGGCCGAGAACGCCCCTCGCTGGTCACGTGCGATCGAGCGGAACATCGTAAAGGTGCTCGAACAGAACGGGACGATCAAGATCGTCGATCGGGTGCCGGAGATCTACGGTGACGTGCTTGGGCATGCCTGGGCACCCCATGTACGACAGGCCGTCAAGTCGCTGCACCGGCAAGGCCGGATCAGCAACCCCGGCACGGGTGACTTCTAAAAGGAAGTCCTATGGCGGCCTTGATCCGGCACAGGTCTGCGGCAGCCCCTATGCCTGCACGAGTACGCGCGGGACCGGCATCTCGTCCCAGGTCCGACCGTCGAGGTGCCGGCCGCCAACCTTCGGCGTACGTCCGCCCCACTGCTTAAAGAAGAAGGCGGTACCGGCAGCCGCGCACTGATCACGGAGATCGCGCACCCATGCCGGATCCATCGGGCGGCAGCCCTGCCCCGACTCGCCCCCTGCAATCAGCCAGTCGATGCCGTCCAGATCCAGGTCGACCAGTGGCCCCAGCAGCGGTTCGGCCGAGATGAAACGTACCGCGGCCGGCACCTCACGGAGTTGGTCGATCCGTTCCCGCTGGGTGCGGTCCTCGACGCTCACGCCCATCCAGACGTTCGCCGGCCACTCGATCTGATGGGCGACCTTCACGAGCCTCGAGGCACGCTTGGTGAGCACCTGGAAGGTGTGCCTCGGGGTCTCGCGCATGACAGCGAACACCTGTTGGACGTAGGTGAGAGGAACCCGGGCGTGGAACAGGTCCGACATCGAGTTAACGAAGACGGTCCGGGGGTCGCGCCAACGACGAGGAACGTCGAGGGCATCAGGGTGCAGGGCCACGCCGAATCCTGGGCCGGACGTGCGCGGGTCTCCGTCCGTCTGGTACTTGGGCGAGCCCATGGCCTTGAGTCTCTTCGCCAGTGTCAGTGCATAGCAGTTGTCGCATCCGGCGGAGATGCGGTCGCAACCGGTGGTGGGGTTCCAGGTCGCTTCCGTCCACTCGATGGCGCTCTTATCGGCCATGCGCCCTCCTTCCGATCACGAAATGCCATACTGTCGAACATCCGTACGCATGGGAAGAGCGCCGCAGGTTCCCGACCACCTTTCGTCAGCCTTCAATAGCTGAACGACACCGCCGGGTGGGGGTGGCGGTCCGGCGACCCGACGGAACACGGGGTGCCCGGACGTGCCGGACACCTCCCTCCCCCGTGGACGGGTCAGGCGATCAGCGACCGCTTACGCCGCCAGGCGACCAGCAGCACCCCACCGGTGGTCAGCCGCCAGCAAGCCACCACCGATGATCCCGGTGAGCTTCACAGCGGTGTAGAGCGCCGGCGAGGCGAGGGGCGAGAGGGTACGTCGCAACGCCGTCTCCTGTCGTCGGCGAATCCGCCGCAGCAGACCGTCCGCGCCTAGCCGGAAGTTTGTCGATGACTGACCGGCTGGTGAATCTCCGGAATGCCTGTTCCCACTCGGAACGATGACTGGAACAGGAAGATTGTCTGGTGCGCCGGTTCTTCCGCAACCCCGTGCGGCTGGTGCCGTTCGCCTTCCTGGTGCCGATCCTGCTCGGCACCGGACTGCTGATGGCGCACTGGGCGACAGTGCAGCACCAGCGCCCACCCCTGACCACCGCGTTGTTCACCGCCACGTCGGCGGTGTCGGTCACCGGCATGGCTGTCACCGACACCCCCAACTACTGGTCCGGCTGGGGACTGCTGGTGATCACACTGCTCACCCAGCTCGGCGGTCTCGGCATCCTCACCGCGGCGGCGCTGGTGATCCTTGTGGTCTCGCGCCAGTTGGGGCTGCGCAATCGGCTGCTCGTGCAGGCCGAAACGGCGGAGTTCGGGCTCGGTGACGTGGGTCGGTTGCTGCGCCGGATCGCGGTGACCGTCTTCGCCTGCGAGGCCGTGATGACCGCGGTGGTCGCCGGCCGGCTCTGGCTGACCTACGACTACCCGCCGGGGCGAGCGCTCTGGTCGGGCGTCTTCCACTCCGTGCAGGCGTTCAACAACTGTGGCTTCGCGCTCTACTCCGACGGTCTGCTCGCCTTCAATCGCGACCCGTGGGTGTCGCTGCCGTTGGCGCTCGGCGCGATCGTCGGCGGGCTCGGGTTTCCGGCCCTGTTCGAGGCGGCCCGAGAATGGCGTCAGCCGGCCCGCTGGGCGGTGGCGACCAAGCTGACCATCTGGGGCAGTGCCGTGCTGCTGCTGCTCGGCTTCGCCGGTCTGCTCGCCGCCGAGTGGACAAACGCCGAGACGATCGGCCCGTACGACTCCCGGGGCAAGGCACTCGCCTCGTTCACCCAGATCGCGCTGAGCCGCACCGGCGGCTACAGCGTGCTGGACATCAGCGCCCTGCAGGAGGAGAGCTATCCACTGCTGATCGTGTTGATGTTCATCGGGGGCGGCAGCGCCAGCACGGCCGGCGGAATCAAGGTCTCCACGTTCTTCCTGCTCGGGTTCACCATCTGGGCGGAGCTGCGCGGCGAGCCAGACGTGACGGTCGGGCACCGGCGGGTGGCCACCGCCAGCCAGCGGCAGGCGGTCACAGTGGCCCTGCTCAGCGTCGCGCTGGTCACGGCCGGGACGATGGCGGTGCTGCTGCTCACCGAGGGCGTTCCCTTCGTCTCGGCCCTGTTCGAGGTCACGTCCGCGTTCAGCACCACCGGTCTGACCGTCGGCCTGGCCGGCACGCTGCCGGCCAGCGGCCAACTGGCTCTGACAGTGCTCATGTTCATCGGTCGGGTCGGGCCGCTCACCCTCGGCTCGGCGATCGCCCTGAACACCCGGCATCGGCTCTACCGCTACCCCCAGGAGCAACCCGTTGTCGGCTAGCAGCGAGGAGGGTCGAGGTGTCGGCTAGGCGTGCGGACAGCGGCGGCATCGTGGTGATCGGGCTGGGTCGGTTCGGATGCCACCTGGCCGGGTCGCTGACCCGGATGGACCACGAGGTGCTGGCCATCGACCGGAGCCCGGAGCGGGTGCAGCGCTGGTCCGCGCAGCTCGACCGGGTGGTCCAGGCCGACGCGACCGAGGAGGGGGCGCTGAGGCAACTCGGCGTCGCAGGCTTCGGACGGGCCGTGGTGGCCATCGGTGCCTCGATGGAGGCCAGCGTGCTCACCGTGCTGGCGCTTGTCGAGCTGGGGGTGCCGCAGGTCTGGGCGCGGGCCACCTCACAGAAGCACGCGAAGATCCTGTCGTCGGTGGGCGCGCACCATGTGATCTTTCCGGAGGCGGAGACCGGCGAACGGGTGGCACACCTGATCGTCAGTCAGCTGCTCGACTTCGTCGAACTCGACGACGACTTCGCGATCGCCGCCGTCCGGGTGCCGGAGTCCCTGGCCGGGCGGACCCTGCTCGACCTACGCCCGAACGATCGCCTCGGAGTCCGGGTCGTAGGCGTCAAGGTGCCGGGGGAACACTTCCGGTCCGCATCGGACGACACGCCACTGCCCCGGGACGGGGTCCTGGTCGTGGAGGGTGGGATCGAGCAGGTGCACCGGTTCGCGAGGCTCCGCTGAGGCTGTTCACTTCTTCCCGCCGCCCGGCCCCTTCCGTTCCCCCTTCGTCTCACCCTTCGTCACTTTTCCGCTTTTCCCGGGCCACCACCCGGCCCCTTCCCCTTGCCGGGCTTCTCGGGCTTCGGCGCGGCCTTCTTAGGTGCCTTGGGCGCGGTCTTCGTCGTCTTGGCGGGGGTCTTCGTCGTCGCCTTGGGCGCCGGTGCCTTGCTCGGCGGGACGATGGCCGGGGCCGTGCCTGCCACACCGGAGACGCGTACCCCGCAGGGCGCGTCGCCGAGGCGGAACTCCACAGGCAGCGGGTTCGACCCGGTGTACGAACCGGTCAGGGTGACCTTCTCGGCCGCGCCCGGCGCCAGGCTCGTGCGCTGCGCTGCCGGCCGGACCTGCACCTCGCCGCCGTCCTGCCGCACCGGGGCCGGCTCCGCCTTCGTCACCTTCTGCTGACCGGGGAAGGTGAACCTCATCGTCCAGTCGCGCAGCTCGCGGTCGCCGGTGTTGGTAACTGTCAATTCGGCTGTGAAGTCCTTGCCGGAATCCGTGCGCAGGGCGTACGACACCTCGCACGGCGCGACCTGCGGCAGACCCATCCGCGCCTCGGTGGGGCGCTCCTCGCCGCTGGCCGGGCTGCGGGAGGTGAACCCCCACATCGCCCCGGTGACAGCGATCAGCCCGACCGCGGCTACCCCGGCCTCCACCTGCCGACGCCGGCTCACCCGCCGGGCCCGGTTACGGGTACGTGACAGCGGCAGCGCGTCGGTCGCCGCCGACCAGGGCAGGATCGTGGTGCCCGCACTTGCCAACGCGGCCGGGTCCAGGGGGCCGGCCGGTGAGACCGGCACGGCCGCCGGCATTCCGGCCGCCTCGGCGAGGGTACGGGCCAACTCGGCGGTGGCCGGCCGGTCACCGGGTCGCTTGGCGAGGCAGCGGCGCACCAGGTCGGTCACCTCGTCGGGGAGCCCCGGCACCGACGGCATCGGATCCGGGTCGCTGTACATGTGCGCCCGCAGCATCTGCGTGGTGGTGGTCGCCTCCCACGGCAGCCGGCCGGTGAGCATCCGGTAGAGCAGCAGCCCGACTGCGTACACGTCGGTGGCCGGGGAGACCTGGCCGTTGTCCAGCCGCTCCGGTGCGAGGTACGCGGGTGTGCCGAGCAGCGCGCCGTCCGGGCCCTTCTCGCTCTCCCCCACCAGCGCGGAGATGCCGAAGTCGACGACCTTCACCCCGGTCGGGGTGAGCATCACGTTGCCCGGGGTGACGTCGCGGTGCACGACGCCACGGCTGTGCGCGGTGGCCAGCGCCGAGCTGACCTCGGCACCGATGGCCACCGCCTCCCGCCACGGCAACCGCCCCTCGCGGCTGAGCCGGCCGGCAAGTGAACCGCCGTCGACAAGCTCCATCACCACGTACGGCACTGTCAGGCCGACCTGCTGGGACTCGCCGTAGTCGTACACGTTGGTGATGTTGGGGTGACACAGCCGCGCGGCGGCCTGCGCCTCGATCCGGATCCGGTGCCGGAAGGCCCGGTCGCTGGCCAGCCGGGAGGCCAGCACCTTTACCGCGACCTGGCGGCCGAGCACCTCGTCGTAGCCACGCCAGACCACCGACATGCCGCCCGCACCGAGCTGCTCGACCAGCCGGTACCGCTCATCGAGGAGTTGTGCACCGTTCCGATCCTCACCACCCATGGTGGCCGTTGTTGCCCGTACGCCACCGGACTACACCTGACCGATCGGAATCGGTCACGAGTTTCACCCGATCAGGCGGTCGCCAACAGTTGGTCCACCGGGGCGTAGTCGTCAGTCAACACCAGCGCCCCGCCGACGAATTCCGTCAGCTCCGCGCCGGAGATCAGGCTGACGGTGCGGTCGACCTGCTCCAACCGGGCGCTGATGGCGGCTAGCGGCAGCGGCGCTTCCGAGGCGACGATGAGGAAGTTGCTGCCGCGCTCCTCGGCGAGCGCCTCCGGCGGGGCCACCAACGCGACGTGCGGAAACTCGGCGGCGACAGTGGCCAGTTCGGCACGGATGAACCGCAGCGGCGGATAGTCGATGACGTTCTGCACGTACACGCCGCCGGGGCGGGTCACCCGGCGGACCTCGGCGGCCATCTCCCGGGTGGCCAGGTGCCAGGGCACCACGAGATGCCCGAACGCGTCACCGACGACCAGGTCCCGGCTGTCCGCCGGCTCGCCGACGACAAGCATCCGGGCGTCGCCCACCTCGGCCCGCAGGCCCGGCCCCGGGCGTACGCCCAACTCCCGCTTGCCCAGCTCGACGAGCCCGCCGTCGATCTCGAACACGACATTGTCGGTGCCCGGTCGGGTGGCGGCCAGGTACATCGGCACCGTGAATCCGCCGCCGCCCAGGTGCAGCGCGTCCAACCGCTGCCCGGCCGGCGCGGCCACGTCGGCGACCGCGCCGATCCACTTGGTGTACGCGTACTGAAGGTGCTTCGGGTCGGCCAGGTCCACGTACGAGTGCTGGGCCGAGTTGAGCAGCAGGACCCGACCGCTGGGCCGGTCCGGGTCCGCTGTCACCTCGGCACAGTGGTAGGCCGTCTCGATGTCGCACGGGTTCGGCGCGACGGTGCTCAGTCCCGCCCCGATCAGGCCGAGCACGGCCAGCGCGGCCCGGGTGCGGGCCGGACCGGGCAGTTCGGTGGGCGCCTGGCGGCGCAGGTACCAGCCGAGGCCGACGCCGACAAGCCCGAGCGACACCGCCAGTGCGAGCAGGATGACAGTGCTGCGCAGTGCGGCGACCAGCACGAAGCCGGTGAGCAGGGTCGCGGTGATGCCGCCGAGCGTGCCGATGCCGGACAGCCGGCCGACCACCTGGCCGGTGCGGCGCAGGTCGGCGAGTTGGAGTTTCACCACAAGCGGGGTGACAGCGGCCAGGAGTGCCGCCGGCACGAACACGGCGAGCGCCACAAGCAGCAGGATGGCGCTGGCCGCGCCGCCACGCAGCACCTCACCTGCGTACCGGACCACCGGCAGGGTGATCGCGGTGGCGATGCCGGCCAGCACCAGCGCCGGCGCCAGCAGGCCCCGCGGGTCGCGTCGGTCGGCCAACCAGCCGCCGGACCACGCCCCGTACGCGATCGCGGCCAGGGCGATGCCGATGACCGAGCTGGTCACCTGGAGGGTCACCCCGACGTAGGGGCCGACAAGGCGCAACGCGACGGTCTCCAGCACCAGCACGGCGCCGCTGGAGAAGAAGACCAGGAACGCGGCCAAGCCGTTGGGCAACGCCCGGCCGGTGACCGGCACGGGCGGGGCCGCGGGGGCCGGCGGGGTCGCGATTTCGGACGGTGGGGAGCTCATCGTCGCGATGGTACGCAGCGAAGCTGGCGTTCCGGGTCAGTACATCGAGAGATGAACATGGTTCGTGTGGCTCGCGGCGGGGCTGCCGCTGCCGCTGTACGACCGCCACCCCGTCCCGGGATGCCAGATCTGCCGATACCAGATCACGTAGAGCACGCCCAGCCGGTCGGCGTTGCGCACGTGCCAGGCGGCCAGGCTGTCCCCGTACGCCTTGTCGCCGCCTGTCGCGTTGCGGTCCTCGAAGCCGTTCGTGGCGGCCGAGAAGTCGCAGGCCCGACCCTTCGGGTGCTCGCCGCTGCCGCCCTCGCGCTTGCAGGAGACGTGCCGCTTGTAGCCGGCCGCCTGGGTCTGCTTGAGCGCGTTGAGGGTGCGCGGGGTGATGCAGCCGGAGGTCGTCGGGTCCTTCACCGAGCAGGATTCCGACGGCCAGGACCCGTCGGAGTTGCGCGGCGCAGGCTTCGCCGAGGCGGAACTGCCGCCGCTGAAGCCACCGCTGCCACCCGAGCTGACCTCGGCGAGGGCCGCCTCGGCCTCCTTCTTCTTCTTCGCCATCACGGCGAGCTGCTTCTGCTGCTCGCGGACCTCGGCGTCCACAGCGAGTTTGGCCTGCTGTGCCTGCTGCTGAGCCTCGGCGAGATCACGCAACCGCTTGCTGTCGCGCTGGGCCATCAGGTCCAGGTCGGCGGCGCGTTGCAGGAACGCCTGCGGGGTGGCGGTGTTGAGCAGCATTGCCGTCGGAGTGATCCGACCGACGCGGTACGACTGCGCGGCCACCTCGCCGACCTGCTCGGTGAGCCCGACGAGCCGCCCCTCGACGGCCTTCAGCTCGCCGGCCAGCGCGGTCTGCCGACGCTTGGAGGTGTCCAACTTGGCCTTGGCCTCAATGTGGCCCTTGGCCGTCGACTCCAGCGCGTCCTGGAGCTTCTTGCTGCCACCCTCGTTGGGCTCGGCGTACGCGGGTACGGCCGTACCGGTGAGCACCAGCAGCACGGCGAGCAGCGGGAGCAGCACGCGGCGACCGCGCTGGGCGAGCCTGTTCCTGGGCACGAAAGCGTCCTTCCGTCGACCGCCGGCCCCCGGTGAACCTCGCGCGGCGGCGTCCCCGCCGGCGCCGGTCGGCGGCCTGCTGGCGGAGACCGCCGGTCACGATACCGGAACACGCCCGGGTGGCCAGCCCTGTGACCGCCCGGCCGCTTCGATGTCGACGCAGCGTGTCGCAGTCGTCGCCGTACGCCGGTCAGGCGCTGAGCAGGGCGTCGTGCACGTCGGCCCAGACCTGCTCGTTGGCGGCGACGAGCAGCCCGCGGCCCTCGTCGGCGGGGTGGTAGTCGACGCCGTCGAACCGGCGGGCGACACCACCGGCCGCGCGGACCAGCAGGGTGCCCGGGGCGTGGTCCCAGGGCAGGGTGCGCCAGAAGAGGGTGAACTGCTGCTCGCCGGTGAGGATGTCCAGGTATTCCCGGCCGGCGCAGTGCTGGCCCGGCAGCAGTTCGCCGAGCCGCCGGCCACCGGCACGGACCCGCTCCCGGGCCTCCGGCGGCAGGAACCGGGTCATCGCCGCGCCCCGCAGGTCGCCCACCGGCGGCACCGTCGCGGCGGCGCCCACCGGCCGACCGTTGAGCAGGGTGCCGTCCTCGGACCGCCCGACGGCAATCGTCTCGGCCAGCGGGTCGAGGATCCAGCCTGCGGTCGGGCGGCCGTCGGTAAGCAGCGCCACCATCAGCGCGAACGGGCGGCGGCCTGCGGCGAAGTTGGCGGTGCCGTCGACCGGGTCGACCAGCCAGACGTCCCCGCTGTCGCGCAGGTGCCGCAACAGCCCCGGGTCGTCGGCGACGCCCTCCTCACCGACGACCACCGAGCCGGGCCGGAGCCGGCGCAGCCCTGCCGAGATCAGCTCTTCGGCGCGACGGTCGGCGACGGTCACCACCTCGCCTGGTGCCTTCTCCGACACGTCAGCCTCGTCGAGCTTGCGGAACAACGGCAGCACGACCTGGTCGGCGGCCTCCAGGAGCAGGTCGCCGACGTCGTCGAGCAGGGTGTCAGCCACGAGGCGGCAACTTGACCACGCTGACGAAGAACTCGTCGATCTGGCGGACCACCGAGATGAAGCGCTCGAAGTCGACAGGCTTCGTCACGTAGGCGTTGGCGTGCAGCTGGTAGCTGCGCAGGATGTCCTCGTCGGCCTGCGAGGTGGTGAGCACGACCACCGGGATGCGGCGAAGCTCATCGTCCTTCTTGATCTCTTCGAGCACCTCCCGACCATCCCGGCGGGGCAGGTTGAGGTCGAGCAGGATCAGATCGGGCATCACCACGTCCGCGTACTGACCCTCCCGCCGCAGGTAGGCGAGCGCCTCAGCGCCGTCGGAGACGACTGTCAGCCGATTGCGCAGCTTGTGCTCCTCGAACGCCTCCTGGGTCATCAACACGTCACCCGGATCGTCCTCCACGAGCAGGACCTCGATCGGGCTCTTGCCGTCGGCCGGCGCGGTCATCCCACCGTCTCCCTCATGTCACCCGTTCTACCGCCTTCCGGCGACCCGTCGGCCCCGTCCTTCCGGTCCGACCCGGCGGACTGTTCCGGCAGGGCATCCGGCGACTCGTCTGCGGCTTTTGTCTCGTCAGTAGCGATCGACTCCGGCTGGTCCGACCGCTCCGGCTGCTCCGCCGGGTCGGCGGCGACGGTCGCCTCCAGGTCCTCGGGCCGTACCGGCAGGGTGAACCGGATCGCCGTACCCTCCGGCACGTCGGTGTCCACCCAGACCCGGCCGCCGTGATATTCCACGATCTTCTTGACGATCGCCAACCCGATGCCGGTGCCCGGGTACGCGTCCTTCGAGTGCAGCCGCTGGAAGATGACGAAGATCTTGTCGGCGAATTCGGGCTCGATACCGATGCCGTTGTCCTGACAGGTGATCTCCCACTCGCCGTCGACCAGGCGGGACGAGATGTGCACCTTCGGCGGCACGTCCGGACGACGGAACTTGATCGAGTTGCTGACCAGGTTCGCCAGCAGGTTGGTGAGCAAGGGCTCCTCGCCCCGGATCACCGGCATCTCGGTCCAGGTCAACTCCGCGTCGGCGTACTGCCGGGCGGCCTCGGTCTGCCCGGCCACGTCCCCCATCACCTTGTTCAGGTCGACGTCGACGAAACCGGTGGTGAGCCGACCGATCCGGGAGAACGCGAGCAGGTCGTTGATCAGGCGCTGCATCCGCTGCGCGCCGTCCACCGCGAAGGCGATGTACTGGTCGGCCCGCTCGTCGAGCTGCCCCGAGTAGCGGCGTTGGAGCAACTGGCAGAAGCTGGCCACCTTGCGCAGCGGCTCCTGGAGATCGTGCGAGGCGACGTACGCGAACTGCTCCAGGTCCCGGTTGGACCGGGTCAGCTCCTCGGCCTGCTTCTGGAGCTGGGTGTTGACCCACTCGATGCGCTCGCGGGCCTCCCGCACCTCGGCCAGGTCGGCGGCGATCTTCTGGCGCATCGCGTCCACGTCCTCGCCGAGCCGGACGAACTCCGGTGGGCCGGTGGTGGCGATGCGGTGCTGGTAGTCACCGTCGGCGACCTCACGGACCTGGGCGGCCAGCCCGATCAGTGGCCGGATCACCATCCGGTCCAGGGACAGCAGCAGGGCCGAGCCGGCCACGACCACCACCAACGCGGCGACGATCAACAGCACGACCAGCAGGTTGCTGCTGCGACGTACGTCGCCGGCGGACTGCTCCCGGGCGCTCAGGATCTCCTCCTGGAGATCGCCGACCGCAGCCCGCAACTCGTCGAACTGCTGCCGAGCGCCGTCGGTGACCAGTTCCTGGCCGGCCCTGGTGCCCCTCTCCTTGGTTGCCGTGATCACCGGCTCGGCGACCGACCGCCGCCACTGCTCGGTACGCTCCTCGACTATCCGCAGCTCCTGGCCGATCTGCGGGTAGTCGTGGAGCAGCATCTGCATCGAGGCGATGGTGTCCCGCTCCTGGTCGAGCCCGACCTGATACGGGCCGAGGTCGGCCGGGTCACCGCTGACCGCGTACCCGCGGACCGCCGTCTCCTGGTCGAGCAGCGCGTTGAGCAACTCCTGCGACTGCACCCGCAGCGGGGCGGTCTTGTTGAGGATCGCGTCGATCTGCGTGCGGTTGCGGGCGGCCACCGCCGCCTCCGCGCCGGCCAGTCCGATCAGCAGCAGACCCACGACGACGAGCATGGTCATGACCCGGCGGCGCAGATTCCAGCCGCCAACCATCGACTTCACCTGCCACCGCCCCGGCTGACCAGCAGCATGGCCACGTCGTCAGCGAGCGGGCCGCCGTTGATCTGCTCGGCCCGACCCACCAACCAGGCCGGCAGCTCGGGCAGCGGCACCTGACGGTTGGCCGGCTCGTCGAGCAGCCCGCTCAGGCCCGGCACGTCGAGCCGATCGTCGCTCGCGCCCACCCGCCCCTCGATCAGGCCGTCGGTGTACATCAACAGGGACCAGTCATCGGTGTCGAACTCCAGGTCGTAGGCGATCGGCCGGCGGGGTCGTACGCCCAGCAGCAGGCCGCCGGGCGCGGGCACCGGAGTGACCCGCCCGCCGGAAAGCAGCAGCGGTGGCGGATGCCCGGCGAGCCGAACGGTCGCCCGGTTGGCATCCAGGTCCAGGCGGACGGCGGCCACCGTCGCGAAGATCTCCTGAAGGCGGCGCTCGCTCATCAGCACCTGCTCCAGCGCGGGCAGCACCTCGTCGTCCGGCACCCTGGCGAGCACCAGTGCCCGCCAGGCCACCCGCAGCTCCACGCCGAGCGCGGCCTCGTCGACCCCGTGCCCGCAGACGTCGCCGACGATCAGGTCGAGACGGTCCGGGTGGGTCTGCACCACGTCGAAGAAATCTCCACCGATCAGCGCGGCGTGCCGGCCTGGTCGGTAGAAGGTGTGCACCGCCACCTGGTCGGTCGTCATCAAGGGCTGGGGCAGCAGGCCACGTTCGAGCCGGGCCGACTCGGCCTGGCGCAACTCGACCTCGCGCAGCCGGCGGGCGTTCACGTCGGCGCGCTTGCGCTCCACCGCGTAGCGCAGCGCCCGGGTCAGCAGGACACCGTCCACCTGGCCCTTGACCAGGTAGTCCTGTGCACCCTCGGCGACCGCCACGATGCCCAGGTGTTCGTCTGAACGGCCGGTCAGGACGCACACCGCGGCGCCGCTGGACATCTCCAGCACCTGGCGCAGCCCGTCCAGGCCCTGCGCGTCGGGCAGGCCGAGGTCGAGCAGGACGCAGTCGACGTTCGTGATCCGCTGACGCGCCTCGCTGAGGCTGGTGGCGACCAACAGGTCGATCATCGAGTTCGTCTCGGCGAGCAACTCACCGACGAGGAAGGCGTCGCCCTCGTCGTCCTCCACCAGCAGCACCCGCAACCGTTCACCGGGCGGCAGGCTGGCGTGTCGCCCCAGGCCACCGTGGGGGTACGGCACCACTGGGGAACCGGCAATGCCGGCTCCCCGCTGCGGCCGGGTCACCGCCGCGAGACGCGGGAGTTCGCTGGTGATGTCGCTCTCCTTCCGAGTGCCCCGCTGATCCTGTATTAGACAACGGTCGCACACAACACGATGGGCGCGGCACGGGTGGGCATGGGCCGGGTCACTGCTCGCCGCCGGGCCGAAGATAGATGGACGTTCGGCCGTGCCATCCGGGGAGTCGGAAGGCAGGATGATGCCACCCCTCAGGTCCCACCATCCCCAAGGAGTTCCCGTGGGCGCACCTTCCACAGCCGCCACGGCCGACACACCGACCCGCCCGAAACGCGGCGTACCCGCTGCCGACCGTGCGTTGGCGCGACCGCGCCGGCGGCTCCTGGCTGCCGCCGCGGCGCTCGTCGCGCTGGTCGCCGTCGGCGCCAGCAGCCTGCTCGACCTGCGCACGCCGACGCCACGGCCTGCGGACGCTCCGACGGGCGAGTTCAGCGCCGCCCGCGCGTTCGAGGACGTGCAGGTGATCGCTGCCCGGCCGCACGCCGCCGGCAGCCCGGCCAACGACCAGGTCCGCGCGCACCTTGAGCAGCGGCTACGCGGGCTGGGCCTGGAGACCGAGGTGCAGGACACCGTGGCACCGGAGGCAGGTGAACTCAGCGGGGCGGCGGGCGGGACGGCCCTGGCCCGGGTCCGCAACGTGGTGGCCCGGCTGCCCGGCACCGACCCGACGGGCCGGGTGTTCCTGGTGTCCCACTACGACTCGGTGCAGACCGGGCCGGGTGGCAACGACGCCGCCGCCGGCACCGCTGCCGTCCTGGAGGTGGCCCGCGCCCTCAGCGTCGGCCCGCGGCCGCGCAACGACATCGTCTTCGTGCTCACCGACGCCGAGGAGGCGTGCCTCTGCGGCGCTGTGGCGTTCTCCGCCAGCCATCCGCTGGCCGCCGACGGCGGGGTGGTGCTCAACCTGGAGGCGCGCGGGTCCACCGGCCCGGTGATCATGTTCGAGACGTCGCAGGACAACGCGAAGCTCGTGGACGTCTTCAGCCGGGCCGCCCCGCACCCGGTCGGCACCTCGTTCGCAGTGGAGATCTATCGAGCGCTGCCCAACGACACCGACTTCACCGCCTTCCTCGACCAGAAGTTCGTCGGGTTGAACTCGGCGTACATCGACGGCGGCGCGGTCTACCACACGCCGCTGGACACGCCTGCGGCGGTGAACCAGGGCAGCCTCCAGCAGCACGGGGACAACGCGCTGGGCCTCGCCCGGGAATTCGGCAGCACCGACCTGACCGCCCTGCGTGCGGGCGACGACGCGACCTACTTCCCGGTCCCCGGCGGGCTGGTCCGCTATCCCGGCTGGCTCACCCTGCCGCTGGCCCTGCTCGCGGTGCTCGCGGTGGCCGCGCTGGGCTGGCTGACCCGCCGCCAGGGCCGGGCCAGCACCGGCCGCCTGGCCGCCGGCTTCGGGCTCGCCCTCGTGCCGATCGTGGCCGCGCCGGCCGCCGCGCAGCTGCTCTGGCTGGCGATCAGGGCCATCCGACCGGGGTACGCCCAACTGCTCGACCCGTACCGGCCGATCTGGTACCGAATGGCAGTGCTGGCGCTCGCCGCCGCGATCCTGTTCACCTGGTACGCGCTGACCCGCCGCCGGGTCGGCCCGGCCGCGCTCGCCTTCGGCGGGCTGGCCTGGCTGGCAGTGTTCGGGGTGCTGCTCGCCGTCGCGGTGCCCGGTGGGGCGTACCTCACCACACTGCCGGCCCTGGCCGGTGGCATCGCCGGGCTCGTCGCGCTGCGGACCCGGCAGACCGGGCTGTGGCCGGTGGTCGCGACGACCGTCGCCGCAGCGGTCGGCGTGATCATCCTGCTGCCCACGGTGACGCTGCTCTTTCCCGCGCTGGGCATGGCGAAGGGCGGAGTTGCCGCGCTTGTCGCGGTACTGCTCGGTCTGACCGCCCTACCGGTGGTCGACCTGCTGCACCCGCAGGCCGGCGGCCAGCGGGGGCTGGTGGCCCTGCGCGCCCGACGGCTCGCCGTCCTGCCGGCCATGGCCGCCGCCCTGGCGGCGGTGGTGCTCGCCGGGGTCGGGCTCGTCGTGGACCGGTTGGACGCCGACCACCCCGCGCCAACCCACCTGATGTACGCCCTGGACGCCGGCACCGGCCAAGCCCGCTGGCTCAGCCGCGAGCCCGATCCGCAGCCGTGGACCGACGGCTACGTGGGCGGGTTCACAAGCGTCGAGGACGACTTCCCCGGGCTGGGCAAGGCCAAGCTGCGAACCGGGCCGGCACCAGTGACGAACCTGCCGGCGCCGAAGGTGGACGTGCTTGCCGACAGCACCTCCGGCACCGAGCGCACCATGCGGCTGCGGCTCACCCCGCAGCGGCCGGCCCGGCTGGCCACCCTGCACGTCGACACGTCGACCGCCACGGTGCTGCGCGCCGAGGTCGCCGGCCGACCGGTGCCGATGGAGCCCCGGAAGGGGAAGTGGGGCTTCGGGCTGGTCTTCCACGCCCTGCCGCCGGAGGGCTTCGAGGTCACCCTGACAGTGAGCCCGAAGGACGGGCCGGTAGTGGTGCGGGCCATGGACGCCAGCGACGGCCTGGACGCGCTGCCCGGCTTCCGCCCCCGACCGCCGGACGTCGGCATCGTCGGGTCGCACAGGTCCGACATGCTTGCGGTCGCCCGCACCTATCCCCTCTGACCCACCCGCCGCTGGTCCGGCGGGGGTTGCTCCCCGCCGGGCCAGCTCAGTGCGGCGCGGCCGGTCCCAGGTCACTCGGATCGGTGTTGCCGCCGCAGACGATCACCGCCACCCGCTCCCCCGCCTGCGGCACGTACGCCCCGCCGACCAGCGCGGCCAACGCGGCAGCACCACCGAACTCGGTGGCGACCCGCAGCTCCGACCAGAGCAGCCGACGCGCCCGCACCAGATCCTCGTCGCGGACCAGCACCGAAACCACTCCGGTACGGCGGGCGGTGTCGAAGGCGATCTCACCGATCCGTCGGGCACCCAAAGAGTCGGTGGCGACGCCGCCCACAGCGATGTCGACCGGCCCGCCCGCCTTGAGAGCGGAGTGCAGCGTGGGGATCTGCTCGGGCTCGACGGCGACGACACGTACCGACCCGTCGAACCAACTGGCGATGCCGGACACCAACCCACCACCGCCGACCGCCACCAACACGGTGTCGACGCCGTCCACCTGCCGTTCCAGCTCCCGCCCGACGGTGCCCTGACCGGCCACCACCTCCGGCTGGTCGTACGCGTGCACGACGAGCGCGCCGGTTTCCTCCGCCCGTTGGGTGCTCGCCGCCAACGCCTCCGCGTAGTGCTGACCCACCTGCCGCACCTGGGCACCCAGCCCGGCGAGCCGCTGCACCTTCACCGGCGAGGACGTCACCGGCACGAAAACCTCAGCCGGTACGCCAAGCGACCGGGCCGCGTACGCGACAGCGAGACCGTGGTTTCCGCCCGAGGCGGCGATCACCCCGGCCGGCGGCAGCGGCCCCTGGAGCATCCGGTTGAACGCGCCACGCGGCTTGAACGACCCGGTGTGCTGGTGCAGTTCCAGCTTGAGGCTGAGCTGACCGGCCACACCCAGGTCTGCCCCGTCGACAGCGATGACCGGGGTTTCCCGGACCCGCCCGGCGACCAGCGCGGCGGCCGCCTCGATGTCGTTCCTGTCCACCATGGAAAAGCCCCCTCATTAGGACCGTGGTCGGTGATCATCCTAGGGAGCGTCGGGAAGGGCACCCTGGTCGGCGGCGCGCCGCAACCGGCGGTGCTCGGCGGTCACCACCCCCAGCAGGGCCAGGTCGATCGCGACCACGGCGACAGCACTGAACTGGTTGACAGTGAAGTTGAAGATCTGCCCGAACAGCAGGTCGACGAGCAGGGCGAGCTTGAACAGCCGGAACGCATCGAGCCGGTTCGGGCGCAGCAGCCACGCCGCCCGCAGGCTGAGCACCGCCGTGACCAGCGCGGTGGCGGTGACACCGAGCACCGCGCCCCACTCGCGTTCCTGGTCCAGCTCTCCGGTCACACCGTCCAGCAGCACCGCCACCACGACCAGCACCGGCTCCACCACCAGGTAGATCACCACCAGCCAGACCAGCCAGCGCTGCCGGGTCGCCCAGACGGCGAGACGCCGGGCCCCCTCCGCCGCCCGCTGCCAGAACCGGACCGGAGGCGGCTCGCGCCGGGGCATCGTGTCCAGCAACTGCTCCATGGCAGCCTCGGCAGCAGGCCCGGTGCCCCGCACGAGACGCCGCACCTCCGCCCGGCGCCGGTCGGTCAGCCCGGCAGGCTGACCGCTGAGCACCACGTCCAGCGCGTTGGCCGTACGCTCGGCCGGGGTCAACTGGGATCGGCCGGTACGCCCACGTACCGCCTGGGTGAGCAGGACGAGCAGGGCGAACGCGACGTAGATGATGGCGGCGGCCGGGGCATAGAAGTAGTCGGTGCCGGTGGTGACGAACTTGCCCACCTCGTCGATGAACAGACCGAACCCGACGCCGCCGACGATCGCCCCGGCTGTGCGTGCCCCTTCGCCCAGGAAGACGAGCGGGATCCCCAGGCCGACCGCGAGCAGCAGGCCGCCCCAGAGCACATGGGCGATGTGCAGCCCGCCGCCGCCGATCTGCGGATAGCCGGTCGCCTCCAGGTACGCCCGCACGGCAAGCACCGTGACCACACCGGAGAGCACGAAGGCCTGGAGGTGCGACGCCGCCTCGACCGCCCGGGTCGGCAGCCGGCGCACCAGCCAACCAACTCCGGGGCGGTGGCGCGAAGGTCCAGATGACATGTTCCGAAACCTAGTAGCCGCCCACGGCGCGGGGACGTGGTCCCGGTCGATCCGGCGACGCCAGCGGGCTGACGCCGCTCGCGCGATGTCGGATACTTCGGCGATGACGCTGTCGGCGACACGCCCCGCCCTCGCCGAGACGGGCAGGGCCGACCCCCGCACCTCGCTCCTGGTGCTGGCCGGCTGGTACGCGGCAGTCGTCGTGGCGTTCGGCCTGTTCCTCGGCACGCGCTCCGAAACTGTTCCCGCCGGCTGCGGCCAAGGGTGCGACTCCGAGCGGTCCAGGATGCTGATCTTCGGGCTCTACGTGGCCACGCCGGCGCTCTTCCTCGCGCTGCTGGTCAGCCTCACACTGCTCGCGGCGCTCGTGTCTCGTACCCGGATCCGTTCGTCGGCCCTGGTGGGCACGCTGAGCGCGGTGCTACCGCTGGCCGTGTGCGGCGTCCTCGCCGCGAGCCCCTGACCCCGACCGGCGGATGCCGGCCCTCCGAAGCTAGATCCGATCTAGCTTCGATCCGATCTAGCTTCGGAGCGGATCGCTCTGTGCTACTTCCAGCGGAAGTGGACGAAGAGGCGGCCGAAGTTCTTCGAATCCTTCTCCACCCGGTGGTAGAGCTGCTTGACGTCCTTCTGGTCGAGGAACCGCAGCACCCGCTTCTTGAGCTGGCCGGACCCCTTGCCCGGAATGATCTCGACGAGGGTGGCCTTCTTCGCCACCGCCTCGTCCATGATCCCGCGCAGCGCACGGTCGATGTCCTGGCCCTTGTTGAAGATCTCGTGCAGGTCCAGCTTGAGCTTCATGCCGCAGCCCCCGGCCGGTCAGGTCCCATGCCCGCCATCCTAGGCATGCTCGGCGGGCACCCCGCCGTACGACGAAGGGGCGGCCCCGCAGGACCGCCCCTTGCTCGTCACCGGTTCACGTTCAGCGGGTGCCGCCGACACGGGCCTCGACCCGATCCAGCGCCACCCGGTAGTCGTCGTTGGCCGCGTACATGGCGGCGGCGATCCGCAGGTGCCGCAGCGCGTCCGAGTGCCGGTTCAGCCGCTCCAGCGTCCGGCCCAGCACGTGGTGCGCGTAGTGGTCACTCGGGTCCCGGTCGACCAGCTCCCGGAGGTGCTCCTCGGCCCGGTTGAGCTGGGCCGACTGGAAGTACGCCCGGGCCAGCAACTGCCGAACCGCCGCGTTGCCGGGCTCGGCGTCCACGATCGGCTCCAACAGTCGGGCCGCTCCGCTCGGGTCACCGGTCTCGAAGAACATGGTCGCCCGCCGGTAGTCCGCCAGAAGATCCATCTGCCCACCTCCTCGGGTCGTACCCGTCACCTGCTCCGACGCTGGCACAACGCTGTGAGTTTGGCGACTGTTCCCGGTGTCGAAATCGGGCCACTTCCGGGTCAGGTTCGGGCGTTCCGGCGGCCGGTGGACAGCTCCCAGGCGCGAACACCGCCGACGATGCCTGCGGTGTTCGGCACCACCACCACGTCGTCGCCCATCCGGGTGAGCTGTTCGGGCCGGATCAGCCGCGAGTTGCCTCCTCCCAGATAGAGGCGGTCCCAGCGGAACACGGGGCGGAGCCCGTCCACCACCTGTCGGATCCGACGGGACCAGAACGCGTCGCCGAGCCGCCGACGCTCCGGCTCGCCGACGTACGTGTCGTAGGTGGTTCCCCACCGCACCGGCGCGTGGGACAGCTCGAGGTGCGGCGCGAGCCGACCACCGTCGAAGAGGGCACTGCCCAGCCCTGTCCCCAGGGTCAGCACCAGTTCGCAGCCGGTGCCGGCGACCACCCCGGCGCCGTGCACCTCGGCGTCGTTGAGCACCAGCGCCGGCACCCCGAACGCGTCGGCCAGCGCCCCTCGCGCGTCCCAGCCGGACCACTCGGCCAACAGGTCGGGGTCGACGCGGGTGCGAGGCCCGTTTCTGGTGACGTAGTGCGGGGTGGCCACCACCACTCCGTGCCGGATCATGCCGGGCATGCCGACGGTCAGGCGGTCCGCCGTCGGTAGCTGCCCGCCCAGGTCCAGCAGCGTCTGGACGAACAGCGCGGGCGGCAGCGGGTACGGGGTCGGCACCCGCAGCGGCCGTGCGCGCATCGTGCCGGCCTCGTCGAGTACGGACGCCTTGATGCCGCCGCCACCGCAGTCGATCGCCAGAGTGGTCACCACGCCGTTGAGTGTGCCCGCTGCCGTCGGTCCTCATGCGGGCAGCCGGATAGGCTGCCGTCCTGATGAGCGCCACGATGATCGTCAAGGACCTGGCCGCCGGGCACGGCGACCGCCCACTCTTCGCCGGACTGGACCTGGTGGTCGCCCCCGGCGACGTGGTCGGCCTGGTCGGGCCGAACGGCGCTGGCAAGTCGACGCTGCTGCGTACCCTCGCCGGATTGTTGCCGGTGGAGGCCGGCAGCGTCCGACTCAGCCCGCCCACCGCGAGCGTCGGGCACCTGCCGCAGGAGCCGGAACGGCGACCGGGCGAGACGGTACGCGACTTCCTGGCCCGGCGGACCGGGGTGACCGCCGCGCAGGCCGCGTTGGACGCGGCGACCGAGGCGCTGACCGCCGGAACAGCCGGGGCCGACGACGCGTACGCCGACGCCCTGGAGCGCTGGCTCGCCCTCGGCGGCGCGGACCTGGAGGAGCGCGCCGAGCAGGTGAGCGCCGACCTGGGCCTCGCGGTGGATCTGGACCATCCGACGACCGGGCTCTCCGGCGGTCAGGCCGCCCGCGCCGGGCTCGCGTCGCTGCTGCTCAGCCGGTACGACGTGTTCCTGCTCGACGAGCCGACGAACGACCTGGATCTGGCCGGGCTGGAGCGGCTGGAGGAGTTCGTCACCGGGCTGCGGGCCGGGACGGTGCTGGTCAGCCACGACCGGGAGTTCCTGACCCGCACTGTGACCCGCGTGTTGGAGCTGGACCTGCCCCAGCAGCAGATCAACCAGTACGGCGGCGGTTACGCGGCCTACCTGGAGGAGCGCGAGGTGGCGCGCCGGCACGCCCGCGCCGACTTCGAGGAGTACGCCGACACAAAGGCCGGGTTGGAGGCACGGGCCCGCACCCAGCGTGGCTGGATGGAGAAGGGCGTGAAGAACGCCCGCCGTAAGGCCACCGACAACGACAAGATCGGCCGCAAGTTCCGGAGCGAGGCGAGCGAGAAGCAGGCCGCCAAGGCCAAGCAGACCGAACGGCTCATCGAACGGCTCGACGTGGTCGAGGAGCCCCGCAAGGAGTGGGAGCTGCGCATGGAGATCGCCGCCGCACCCCGCGCCGGCGCCGTCGTGGCCACGCTTCGAGGTGCCGTGGTACGCCGGGGCGGGTTCACTCTCGGACCGATCGACCTTCAGATCGACTGGGCGGACCGGGTCGCGGTCACCGGGGCGAACGGCTCCGGCAAGTCCACCCTGCTGGCCGCGCTGCTGGGCCGGCTGCCGTTGGACGAGGGCACCGCCTCGCTGGGGCCGGGCGTGGTGGTCGGCGAGGTCGACCAGGCCCGTGGGCTGTTCCTCGGCGACGCCTCGCTGATCGACGCGTTCCACGCGGCCGTACCCCACATGTCGCCGGCGGACGCGCGGACCCTGCTGGCCAAGTTCGGATTGCGGGCGGCGCACGTCCCACGGCCTGCGGCCACCCTCTCCCCCGGAGAGCGGACCCGGGCGGCGCTGGCCCTGCTCCAGGGCCGTGGGGTCAACCTGCTGGTGCTCGACGAGCCCACAAACCATCTGGACCTGCCCGCCATCGAGCAGCTCGAATCGGCGCTGGCCAGCTACCCGGGCACGCTGCTCCTGGTCACCCACGACCGGCGGATGCTTGCCGCCATCGAGACGAACCGCCGACTGCGGGTGGACGCCGGGCGGATCGCCGAGGATTGATCCGTGCCGGCGGACCGTCACGGGGTGAGAATGTCGCCATGCTCAAGTGGGAGTACGCCCTGCTGGTCCGCCGCCGTCAGGCCGCGACCACCGACCTCGGCTGGGAAGTCGTCTTCGTCTGGTACGGCCCGGACGGCTCGATGGTCGACGTGACACCGTACGGCGACACCTCGCTGGCCCACCTCAACCGGGCCGGGGACCAGGGCTGGGAACTGGTCTCCATGAGCGAGGACCCGTCACTGCCCGGCAACAACGAGCTGCACCGCTACCACCTCAAGCGGCCGAAGGCCACCGATCCCCCGCCCCGGCAGCGGATGCGCGGCGCGGGCCGACCGGGCCGCCGTACCCTCTCGGGCTGACCTGGGGCCGTACCTCTGCTCTGGCCGACCCCGGCGCACCCTGCCACCTCGGCCCGATCCGCCGCACCCGGACGCGGCTCACGGCTCGTGGTCGACGGCTCGTGGGCGCGGCCCGGCCCGAGGGCGCGGGCGCGGGCCTAGGGCTCGTCGGGGCGTGATACCTCTGAGGCATCTTGATGACTCTCAGGTATCAGGCTCGCCGCAGTGTCCCCGTCGGCCCTGCGACACGCCGACTGGACGGCACGCCGAGACTGTGGACGAGTGGGGCATACCGGGCGCGGATGCGGGTAACGCGCGGCGGGAGGTGGCCCCAATGGTTGCTTTGGCACAGACTCCACCCTCGGCCGACAGGCTGCGGGCGATCGACGAGTTCCTCGCGCAGGCCTGGGCGGACCAGGTCCGTCACGACGACCGGCTGCGTGACCTGGAGGTCGAGGTGCGGTTCGACCGAGGGGTGGCGCACCTCAGCGGTGAGGTGCCCGAGCAGGACGACCTACGGCTGGTACGCGACATGGTGGGCCGGCTGGCCGGGGTCTACGGCGTCTGGTGCCGGGTCGGCGTCGGAGGGCGGAAGCCTGTGGTGGTGGATCTCGGCTGCGGGCCGACGAAGCAGTGGCAGGGCAACCTGGGCCTGGACATCTATCCGGCGCCGGGCGTGGACGCGGTGGCGGACCTCTCCGGCTCGCTGCCTTTGGCCGACAAGTCGGTGGACGTCCTCTTCGCCGTACACATCCTGGAGCACCTGATCGATTTCCTGCCGCTTGTCGACGAGTGCCACCGGGTGCTCCGGCCGGGAGGCGTCCTCCATGTGATGAGCCCCTGGTGGGGGCACGTGAACGCGGTGGCGGACCCGACACACGTGCGGCTGATGGACGTGCAGACGTTCAAGGGGATCTGTCAGCTACGGCCGCCGGGCACCCCGCGTTGGTATCCCCTGCACGCCGGCTGCGACGGCGCTTCCATCTTCGCCGACCTGACGCCACTCCCCCCCGACGAGGACCCGGCACCCCAGTCCCACCTGGCCCGCTTCTTCGACTGATCCGCTTACCCCGGCCGGCCCGGTCAGGAAGTCACTGCGGCGTCACGCCGGCAGCGAGGGCACTACCTCTTGGGTGGATTCTCGTAGTTCCAGGCGGTAGGGGGCGGAGAGTTCGCGGGCGGGAGCGGCCCGGTCGCCGTCGAGGCGGTTGGCGAGCAGTTCGACGGCGAGGCGGGCGATCCGCTCCTTGTCCGGCGCGACTGTGGTGAGCGTCGGGATCGAGAACCGGCCGTCCTCGATGTCGTCGAAGCCGACCACCGCCACGTCGCCGGGCACCCGCAGGCCGGCCTCGTGCAGGGCGCGCAGGGCACCAAGTGCGAGCGTGTCGTTGAAGCAGAAGACGGCGTCGGGGCGTACCCCCGAGGTGAGCAGGCCCCGCATTGCGGCGGCACCGTCGGCGCGGTGCCAGGCCGCCGCGGGCGCCACAAAGGTCTCGTCGAAGTCGAGGTCGGCGGCGCGGAGCGCGTCGGCGTAGCCGGCGAGGCGCAGCCGGGCGCTGGCGCCCTCGTCGGTGCGCTGCGAGCCGATGGCCGCGATCCGGCGGTGGCCGAGTTGGATCAGGTGGGTGGTGATCTCGCGGGCGGCTGCCACGTTGTCGATGACGACGCGATCGGCCGGGCCGTGGTCGACCCGCTCGCCGAGCAGCACCATCGGGGCGCCGTCCAGACCCGTCAGGTCCTCCGCGGTGAGCGCCAGCGGGCTGAAGATGAGCCCGTCGATGAGGTGGTCGGTGATGCCGGACGCGACCACCCGTTCCTGCTCGCGCCGGCCGCCGGTCTGGTCGATGAGCACCGTCCAGCCGTAGTCGGCGGCGGCGGTGACGACGTGGCGGGCCAGTTCGGCGAAGTACGGGATGTCCAGCTCAGGCACGGCCAGGGCGATCACACCCGTGCGGCCCTTGCGCAGGTGGCGCGCGGAGAGGTTCGGCCGGTAGTTGAGTTCGGCGATGGCCTGCTCGACCCTGGCCCGGGTGTCGGGCCGGACGTGGACATAACCGTTGACCACGTTCGAAACGGTCTTCACCGACACGCCGGCCCGCTCGGCCACGTCCTTGAGCCTGTGTCGCACTGCGGAACCTCCCCTGTAACCCAGCGCACCATACCTCGTCATCAGCTCTTTACAACGTTGCCTACAACGTTGTAGAAACGAGGGACACCGGGTGGGTCGTGACTGCGATCACCTGGCCCGGCACCGAGGAAAGGTGGCATCCCTTGCGGACGGCACAGCTGACGATCGACCCGGCCTTCGCGATCGGCCCGGCCGACCGACGTCTCTTCGGCTCGTTCGTCGAGCACATGGGGCGGTGCGTCTACGGCGGCATCTACGAGCCCGGCCACCCCAACGCCGACTCGCGCGGCCTGCGCCGAGACGTGCTGGAGCTGACCCGCGAGCTGGGCGTCTCGGTGGTCCGCTACCCCGGCGGCAACTTCGTCTCCGGCTACCGCTGGGAGGACGGGGTGGGTCCGGTCGGTGACCGGCCGCGCCGCCTCGACCTGGCCTGGAAGACGATCGAGACGAACGCGTTCGGGCTGGACGAGTTCATGACCTGGGCAGCCGAGGCCGGAGTCGAGCCGATGATGGCTGTCAACCTGGGCACTCGCGGCGTCCAGGAGGCTCTGGACCTGCTGGAATACTCCAACCACCCGGGCGGCACCGCGCTCTCCGACCTGCGTCGCAAGCACGGCGCGGAGGACCCGTACGGGGTGCGGCTGTGGTGCCTGGGCAACGAGATGGACGGCCCGTGGCAGGTCGGCCACAAGACCGCCGACGAGTACGGGCGGCTGGCCGCCGAGGCGGCCCGGGCCATGAAGATGATCGACCCGTCGATCAGCCTGGTCGCCTGCGGCAGCTCCAACCGGCGGATGCCGACGTTCGCCGCGTGGGAGGCGACAGTGCTGGAGCACACCTACGAGCACGTCGACTACATCTCGGCGCACACCTACTACGACCCGTCCGACGGCGACCAGGCCAGCATCCTGGCCTCAGCCGTCGACATGGACAACTTCATCACCGAGGTGGTGGCCACCGCCGACCACGTGGCGGCCAAGCAGCGGCACAAGCGCAAGCTGAAGATCTCGTTCGACGAGTGGAACGTCTGGTACGAGTCCCGGCTCCAGGCCGACCTGGACCGGCGTGGCTGGGTCGAGGCGCCGGCGCTGATCGAGGACGACTTCACCGCCGTCGACGCGGTGGTCGTCGGTGACCTGCTGATCACCCTGCTCCGCCACGCCGACCGGGTCGGGGTGGCCGCCCAGGCCCAGCTCGCAAACGTCATCGCGCCGATCCGCACCCGCAACGGCGGTCCCGCCTGGCGGCAGAGCATCTTCCACCCGTTCGCGCTCACCGCCCGGTACGCCCGGGGCACCGTGCTGCGTACCGAGCCGGTGTCGCCGCGCTACGACACGAAGAGGTTCGGGGACGTGCCGGTGCTCGACACGGTCGCCGTACACGACGAGGAGACCGGCGAGCTGACCGTCTTCGCGGTCAACCGTGACCAGACGGACCTCCCGCTGGAGATCGACCTGCGCGGTCTGCCAGGACTATCCGGTTATTCCTTCCAGAGCATCGCTGCCGGGTCTGACCCGTCGGCGATCAACACCGAGGCCGAGCCCGACCGGGTGACGCCCCGGGACCTCCCCACCCCCACCCCGGACGGCGGCCGGTGCACTGTACGCCTCCCCGCCGTTTCCTGGAGCGTGCTGCGCTTCGGCCCGGCCGGCGTCTGAAGTCGTACCGGGCTTGACCAGGCACAATTCATTCCGTCCCCCCAAGGAGAGATACCAGCATGATCCAGAACGACATGAGCCGGCGCCGCCTGCTCGGCCTTGGTCTCGGACTCGGTGCCGCGGCTTCGTTGACGCTCGCCGGTTGTGGCGGCGGCGACGATGACAGCGCTTCCGGGCCGGCCGCGGGCAACGGCGGCAAGGAGTACACCGGGCCCAAGGTCGACCTGAAGCTGTGGAACGGCTTCACCGGCGGCGACGGCGAGATCTTCAAGACTCTGGTGAACCAGTTCAACACCGAGCACCAGAACATCGCCGTATCGGTGGCCACGTACCAGTGGGAGGACTACTACAACAAGCTCCCCGGTGCGGCCTCCAGCGGCAATGGCCCGGACATCGCGGTCATGCACATGGACCAGCTCGCCACCTTCGCCGCCCGTGGCGTGATCAGCGAGCTGGACGACGTGGCCAAGAACCTGGAGCTCTCCGAGGGCGACTTCGCCCCGACTGTCTGGAAGGGCGGGCTCTACAACAACAAGCGGTACGGCATTCCGCTGGACATGCACCCGCTGGGCTTCTACTACAACAAGTCGGTAATGCAGAAGGCCGGCCTCGACCCGAACAAGCCGCCGACCACCAGGGACGACTTCACGGCGGCCCTTGTCGAGCTGAAGAAGTCGGGCGTACAGGGCTTCTGGGTCAGCCCGTTCCAGTTCACCGGCGGTATGACCTTCTACTCCCTGCTCAACCAGTGGGGCGGCACCCTCTTCGACGCCGACGTGGCAAAGGCCACGTTCAACTCGGACCCGGCGGTCGAGGCGTGCACCTGGTTCGTCGACATGATCAAGCAGGGCCACTCACCTGCGAACGTCGGCCAGGACGCCGAGTACCTGGCGTTCAAGAGCGGCAAGAACGCCTTCACCTGGAACGGCATCTGGCAGATCAACGATCTGAAGAAGAGCCCCGAGGTGCAGTGGGGCGTCGCCCCGCTCCCTCAGATCGGCAGCAAGCCGGCGGCCTGGGCGAACTCGCACAACTTCACGATCGTGAAGCAGCGGGCCAACAACGCCAACAAGGTGTCGGGCGCGAAGGTCTTCATCAACTGGCTGAGCCAGCACTCGCTGGACTGGGCCAAGGGCGGCCAGATCCCGGCCCGTAAGGACGTCCGCGAGGGTGCCGAGTTCAAGGCGCTTCCGGAGATCTCGGCGCTCGCCCCCGAGCTGGACTACGCGGCGTTCCCGCCGGCGGCACCGGGGCTGGGCGAGGTCATCACGACCTTCTACAACTCGTTCAACGAGGCGGCGCTGGGCAAGAAGACGCCGAAGCAGGCGCTTGACGACGGTGTTGCCAAGGCCAACAAGCAGCTCGAGGACAACCGCAAGAAGTACGGGAGCTGATAACCCGTGGCGGACGTGATCGAGGTCGGGGCGGCGCGCGATGACGCGCCGCCCTCGGCGGCCAAGGCTCCCCGCCGGGGCGCCACGGCGGGCCGGACCGGACGGGCGACGCCGTATCTGTTCCTCGCCCCCTACCTGATCCTGTTCGGGGTGTTCGGCCTCCTGCCGATCATCCTGGGCGTGTGGCTCAGCGTGCACCAGTGGGACTTCCAGCTGCCCAACCGCCCGTTCGTCGGGTTGGACAACTACAAGCAGCTCTTCTCCAGCGAGTCCGCCGTCTTCGGCGACTGGTGGCAGAGCGTCCGGGCGACCGCGATCTTCACGCTGCTGTCGGTGCCGCTGCTCGTTGTCGTACCGCTCGGGTTGGCGTTGCTGTTGAACCGCTCCTTCCCGGGTCGGACCTTCTTCCGGGCGGTCTACTTCGCGCCGTACGTGCTGGGTGTGGCAGTGATCGGCCTGCTCTGGCGGTTCCTGCTCGACGCCAACCTGGGCCTTGTCAACCGGGTCCTCGGCGTTGTCGGGCTGCCGTCGGACACGCCGTGGGTGACGAACATGCCGTGGGCGTGGATCTCGCTGGTCGGAGTGACGGTCTGGTGGACCTCGGGCTTCAACGCGGTGATCTACCTGGCCGGCCTCCAGGACATCTCGCCTGAGCTGTACGAGGCGGCCCGGATGGACGGCGCCAGCGCGTGGCAGCGGTTCCGCAACGTCACACTGCCCGGCCTGCGGCCGGTGCTGCTCTTCGTGATCACCACGACCGTCCTCGCCTCGGCGAACATGTTCGGTCAGTCGTTCCTGATCACCCAGGGCACGCCCGGGACGGAGACCCGCACTGTTGTGTGGTTCATCGTCGAGGAGGGCCTGCGGAACAACAACGCCGGTCGCGCCGCCGCCATGAGCATCGTGTTCGCCCTGATGCTGGTGGTCGTGAGCATCGCCAACTTCCGTCTCTTCCGCTACAAGGAAGACTGAGGGGTACGCCATGACGACGCCCACTCCGACCGCTCGCCGTTCCGCTCTCGCGAGCCGGGTCGTGCTCTACGCAACCCTCGTGGCGCTGGCCCTGATCTTCCTGGTCCCGCTGGCCTGGATGGTCATCACCTCGCTGAAGACCTACACGGCCGCGCAGCAGATCCCGCCGAGCTGGCTGCCCAACCCGGTCGCGGGCTACGGGTACGAGCAGATCCTCAACAACTCGGCCAACCCGGTGCTGCGCTGGTTCCTCAACAGCATGGTGGCCGCCACCCTGCACTCGCTGCTGGTGCTGGTGACCGCCTCGATGGCGGCGTACTCCCTGGCCCGTCTGCGGTTCCGCGGGCGCGGGGTGACCTTCGCCCTGATCGTCGGGACGCTGTTCATCCCGCCGACCTCGCTTATCGTGCCGAACTTCTTGATCGTCGACCAGCTCAACTGGATCGACACCCTCGCCGTCGTGGTGGTGCCCGGCGCGGCCAGCGCGTTCGGGGTGTTCTTCCTGCGGCAGTTCTTCCTGTCTCTGCCGAACGAGTTGGAGGAGGCCGCGACGCTTGACGGCGCCAACCAGTGGCAGATCTTCTTCCGGGTGGTGCTGCCGCTGTCCAAGCCGGCGCTTGCCACCCTGGCAGTGCTGTCGTTCCTGACCAACTGGAACGACTTCCTCTGGCCGATCTTCGTGCTGTTCAGCCCGGAGAAGCTCACCCTGCCGCCGGGCCTGGGCCTGCTCCAGGGCTCGTACGTCACCGACTACCCGGTGATCATGGCGGGTGCGGTGCTGGCAAGCGTGCCGGTGCTGATCCTCTTCGTGCTCGCCCAGCGGCACATCATCCAGGGCGTCTCCCGCAGTGGTCTGAAGGGATGACGCGGGCAACCACCCGGCGACGCGGTGCGGCGGCGATCGTTCTCGCCGCCGCGCTGCTCGTTTCGGGCTGCACCGGAGACAGCGAATCCACCCCCACGAGCAGCGGGAGCGACTCCAGCATGTTCACCAACCCGGTCGTACGCACCGACGCCCCCGACCCGCAGGCCATCCAGGTGGGCGACACCTGGTATCTGTTCCACACCAACTCGGGCGGTCGCAACGTACCGGTGCTGACGTCGGCGAACCTGGTCGACTGGGCCGAGGCCGGCGATGCCCTGCCGGCGCTGCCGGACTGGGCGGATCCCGGCAAGACCTGGGCGCCCGAGGCGATCCCGTTGGCACCGGACCGGTTCCTGCTCTACTACACGGTCGCCGGCCGGGAGTCCGGGCGGCAGTGCGTCGGGCGGGCGGTGGCAAGCGCGCCGCAGGGCCCGTACTCCGACGACTCGACAGGTCCGCTGATCTGCCAGGCGGACCTGGGCGGGGCGATCGACGCGAGCCCGTTCCGGGACACCGACGGCAGCCTCTGGCTGCTCTGGAAGAACGACGGCAACGCCATCGGGGTCGACACCTGGCTCTGGTCGCAGCGCCTCTCCGACGACGGCCTGACCCTCGTGGGAGAGCCGACGAAGCTGCTCAAGCAGACCGAGCCGTGGGAGGGGACCTTGATCGAGGGGCCGTTCTTCCACCGTCAGGACGACCGGCTGCTGCTGTTCTTCGCTGCAAACGCCTACGACCGGGCCGAGTACGCAGAGGGCTACGCGGTCTGCGAGAGCCCGACCGGCCCGTGTGTGAAGGCAGCCGAGAATCCGATCCTGAAGAGCACCGACGCCGCCTCCGGCCCCGGTCACGCCTCGATGGTGGTCAAGGACGGCCGGACGTGGCTGCTGTACCACGCGTGGCCGCCCGGCCAGGAGGGCAGTACGGACCCAGGCCGGCAGGTCTGGCTCGACGAGGTGACCTGGGTCGACGGCAAGCCTGTCGTCAAGGGGCCGACCGCCACACCGCAGCCTCGACCCTGAACATGGAAGGGCCCTCGCCGAAGCGAGGGCCCTTCGACACGCGTCGGGTCAGGCGGACGGCTCGCGGGGCGACGGGGCGACGGCGGGCTCGTGCTGGGCGAGCCGGTTGCGGCGGTAGCCGTAGCCGAAGTAGATCACCGCGCCGAGCAGCATCCAGGCCAGGAACCGCAGCCAGGTCTCCACCGACAGGTTGAGCATCAGGTAGAAGCAGGCAAGCGCCGACACGATCGGCAGCACCGGCGAGAACGGCACCCGGAACGGACGCTCCAGGTCCGGCCGCTTGCGGCGCAGGATCGGCACCGCGATCGAGACGAGCACGAACGCGCAGAGCGCGCCGATGCTGACCAGGTCGGCCAGGGCGGACAGCGGCAGGAAGCCGGCCAGCAGCGCGACGACAACCGTCATGATCGCCGAGATCCGGTACGGCGTGCCCCAGCGCGGGTGCACAGTGGCGATCGAGGGCGGGATCAGCCCGTCGCGGGCGATGGCGAAGCCGATCCGGCCCATTGCCACCAGGTCGACAAGGATGACGCTGGTCAGGCCGGCGACAGCGGCGATGGAGACCAGCACGGCCGCCCAGCCGGCGCCGACCGACTCGAAGGCCGCCGCGATGGGGGCACCCCGGTCGATCTCCGTGTAGGGCACCATGCCGACAACCACAAGCGAGACACCGATGTAGAGCACGGTGGAGATCAGCAACGTGCCGAGCAGACCCAGGGTGAGATCCCGCTTGGGCTTGCGCGTCTCCTCACCGAGGTTGGCCACGGCCTCGAAGCCGGTGTACGCGAAGAAGACAACGGCGGCGGCGCTGAGCACCCCGACGAAGCCGAAGACCGACGGTTCCAGCCCGAACAGCGCCTGGGTTACCGGCTGCTTGATGCCGTCGTCGCCGCTGCCGGCGGGCTCGGCCGGCGGGATGAACGGGGTGAGGTTGGTGGCCTTCACGAAGAACAGGCCGGCGACCACCACGAAGACGCAGATGGACACCTTGACCAGCACCAGCAGGTTGGTGATCCGGGCGGACTCCCGGATGCCGACGATCGCCACGACGCCGAGGATCAGCACGATGGCGATCGCGCCGATGTTGACAGTGCTGCCCTCCTCGCCGAACCACCGGGTCGGCAGGTCGAGCAACTGGGCCAGGTATCCGGACCAGCCGCGGGCCACCACCGCCGCGCCGAGCGCGAACTCCAGCAGCAGGTCCCAGCCGATGATCCAGGCGACGATCTCGCCCATCGTGGCGTACGCGTAGGTGTAGGCGCTGCCGGCGGTCGGCACGCTGGAGGCCAGCTCGGCGTAGCAGAGGGCGGCGAGCAGGGCGACCAAGCCGGCGATGCCGAAGGAGATCACCACGCCCGGCCCGGCGCTGTCGCGTGCCTCGATGCCGGTGAGCGTGAAGATGCCGGTGCCGATCACGATGCCGATGCCGAAGCCGGTGAGGTCGACAGCACCGAGACGCCGCTTGAGCCCCAGCTTGCCTTCGCTGCCGTCGGCTTCGCCCTGGGCTATGACGTCCTTTATTGGTTTGGTTCGCAGCATCGACATGCGCTCACCCCTCCCACCGCGCGACCACCCCCGTGGCGGCCGGTGACCGGCGTTGCTACCCACCGTCGGGTACCGTCAACCGCCTCGGAAATATGACGTTCGGTATGCGGAAGATCACGCGCGGCAGCCCCGGCAATCGACGCCAGACGGGCCGGACTCCGACTGTCGGCCAGATGTGGTGTGAACCCCTTGCGGCGACAGGCCGGAGTGTGAAAATTTCCTTCCAGAGACAAATAGGCAGCGGCGAATCTTGCCGGGCCTGTCGCTCGGAACACCGGTAGCCCCAACGAAGGGACACACCGCATGAAAGCACGTCGAATAGGAGCTGCCGGGCTGGTCACGGCCCTGCTCGGCACGCTCGTCGCCGCCACCCCCGCAAGCGCCGCCCCGGCGAGCGCCGCCCCGGCGAGCGCCGAGACTTCCTCGACCACCAATTGCGTCACCGACCCGGCCACGCCGAAACGGCAGTTCCGGGCAATGTGGATCTCGTCGGTGGTCAACATCGACTGGCCCAGCAAGGCATCCCAGAGCAGCCCGGACCGGGTCGCCGCCCAGCAGGCCGAATACCGCGAACTGCTCGACCTCGCCGAGCGACTCAACCACAACGCCGTCGTGGTCCAGGTCCGGCCGACCGCGGACGCTCTCTGGCCCTCGCCGCACGAGCCCTGGTCGGAGTACCTGACCGGCGTACGCGGCCAGGACCCCGGCTGGGATCCGCTGGCGTTCCTCGTCAGCGAGGCGCACCGACGCAACCTTGAGTTCCACGCCTGGTTCAACCCGTACCGCGTCTCCATGCCGGCCCCCGGCGGCGCCGGCGCGGACCTCACGCAACTCGCGCCCGGCCACCCGGCGCAGCAGCACCCGGACTGGACCTTCGCGTACCCGCCGGCCGGCGTCGCCGGCAGCCGGCTCTACTACAACCCCGGCATTCCCGAGGTACGCGAGTTCGTCCAGACCGCGATGATGGATGCGGTCAAGAGGTACGACGTCGACGGGGTGCACTTCGACGACTACTTCTACCCCTACCCCAGCGGCACCTACCAGGTGCCTGACGACGCCACCTTCGCCGAGTACAACAGGGGTTTCACCGACCGGGCGGACTGGCGGCGGGACAACATCAACCTGCTCATCCAGGAGATGAACAGCAAGATCAAGGCGGCGAAGCCGTGGGTGAAGTTCGGGGTCAGCCCGTTCGGCATCTGGCGCAACAAGACCGCTGACCCGCTCGGCTCGGACACGACCGGCAGCCAGTCGTACGACATCATCTCCGCGGACACCCGCAAGTGGATCAAGCAGGAGTGGATCGACTACGTGGTGCCCCAGCTCTACTGGTACATCGGCCAGTACCCGGCCGCCGACTACGGACGGCTGGTCCCGTGGTGGGCCGAGACGGTGCGCGGCACCCGCGTGCAGCTCTACATCGGCCAGGCCGACTACAAGAGCGGCGACCCGGCGTACGGTTCGTTCTGGCAGAACCCGCGCGAGCTGTCCGACCACCTGACGCTCAACCGGTCGTACCCCGAGGTGCAGGGCAACGTGCACTTCTCGGCCGTGCAGGTACGCGCCAACCGGCTCGGCGCCACCGACATCTACGCCGCCGAGCACTACTCCCGGCCGGCGCTGGTGCCGGCAATGCCGCACCTGCCGGCCAAGCCGCTGCTCTTCCCGGTGGTCACCAAGACCGTCCGAGAGGCCGACGGGGTGCGGTTGACCTGGCGTCAGCCCGCCGACGGCGTCGGCCCTCTGGGCACTGCCACCTCGTACGCCATCTACCGTTTCGACGGCACCACGCTGCCGGGCCGGTGCGGCATCGCGGACGCCGCCCACCTGATCGACACCGTCCGGGCCACGCCCGGGACGCAGTCCTGGGTGGACACGTCGGCGGAACCGGGCCAGCGCTACACCTACCAGGTGACCGCGTTGGACCGGACCGCCAACGAGAGCCCGGCCAGCCCGCCGGCCTTCGTTCTCCGCTGACCGTACGACACTGCTGAACTGCCCCGGGTGCCACGGCACCCGGGGCATTCGTCTGTTTCGACGCATGTCACCAATAGTTGGTGGGACGCATACCGACAAGTTGATCAGTTGATCGAGACTTGTCGACACCCGGTAACCCGCCGGTAACATCCCCGCTCACCCCCGCGGAGGTCACCGTGCCCCGACGTCTCACCACAATGCTCGCCTCGGGCGCGCTCGCACTCATCGCCACCCTCGCTGTCGCCTCCCCCGCCGCAGCCGTCACGCCCCAACAGAAGCTGTCGGTGCTCTCCAGTTGGACGCAGACAAGCGCATCCAGCTACAACTCGTGGAACAGCGCCCGGGTCAACCGGGCACCCTGGGCCGAGTACAACTTCAACTGGTCCACCGACTACTGCTCGTCAAGCCCGGACAACCCGCTCGGGTTCACGTTCAACCTGAGCTGCTACCGGCACGACTTCGGCTACCGCAACTACAAGGCGGTCGGGCAGTTCTCCGGCAACAAGGCCCGCCTGGACAACGCCTTCTACGCGGACCTGAAGCGGGTCTGCGCCACGTACAACGCGGTCGTCCGCCCGGCCTGCAACAGCCTGGCCTGGACCTACTACCAGGCGGTGAACATCTTCGGGTCGGTCGCCGCCGTCCAGCAGGCAGACATCGACCGGGCTGCCCGGATGAAGGCCGACGCCGAAGCCCGCGCCGCCGCCCGCTGAGCATCGCCCCACTCTTCGGTGCGGCCATTCAGCGATACCGGATGGCCGCACCGAAGATCGCCCCCGACACCATCTCCTGCGGGATCCGGCGTGGCGATCAGGCCCGTTCGGTGCGACCTGCGGGACGCCGATCCGGCTCCGCACCGGCCTGATGGGGAGCGGAGGCCGCCGGCATGGTGCTGAAGCGTGTCGAATCCGCCGCCAGGTCCGGGTGTTCCACGTCGAGCGCCAGCGCGACCGCCTCGTCCAACCCCAACTCGGCGCCCTCGCCGTACGCGTCGTCGAACGCCGCGTCACCCAACACCCCACGCAACTCCGCCTGCTGGTCGGCCCAGTAGCCGCCGTAGATTCCCGGCGTACCCCGCATGCTCGCCCGCGTCACCTGCGCCGCCCCGAACAACCGGGCGGCGGTCGTCCGCTCCCCACTCAGCGCGCAGCGCACCGCTATCGCGTTCAACGTGTCGCACGCTCGGCCGTGGTAGCCGTGGTACATCCGGGAACGCAACGCCACAAGCAGGTGCTCGTGCGCGGCGATCACGTCGCCCCGGGCCAACGCGACCATCCCGAGCAGCATGTCCACCGAACGCCGGCCCCGCTCCACAGGCCGCGCCGCCTCCACCGGCCGCGCCGCCCCGAGCAGCTCGGCCGCCTCCTCCAGCTCGCCCCGCCGCCACAGCAACTGAGCGAGGCTGAACACCGCGAACAACGCCTCGCCGACCACGTCCTGCCCGTGTGCCCAGTCGATGACCTCCCGGCACACACGCTCGGCCTCGACGAACTGACCCATGTCGACAAGCGGCGCCGCCCGGCCGGCGAGCACCCGGGCCAGCAGCCCGGCGTCACCTGCCTGCCGTGCCGCGGCCTCCGCCCGCTGCGAGTAGCGCAGCTCCTCGGCGAACTCCCCGTCGGCACCGGCGTGCAGCGAATGCATGTGGTACGCCGCAGCCAGCTCCGCCTCCGGAATCCACTCGCCCGTCTCGGCGATCCGCCCGTACAGCCGGAACAGCCAGAGCCGCCCCTCCCGGGCCAGCCCACGCTCGCGCCACCACTGGTCCAGACCCCCGGCCAGCCGCAGACCGGCACGGGCGCTGCCGCCGGTCGCGCACCACCGCAGCGCGGCCCGCAGCTCGTCCGCGAGCGGGTCCAGCGTGTACAGCGACAACGTCACCGGCCGCCCGTCCGGACCAAGGTGCGCCCGCTCAAGCGCGTGCACCGACCAGGCCACGTGCCGGTCCCGGGCCGCCTGTTCCTCACCGGCCTCGACCAGCCGCCGCGCCGCGTACGCACGGATCGGGTCGAGCATCCGGTACGAACTGCCCGTGGCACGTGGCTCGGCAAGCACCATCGACTTGTCCACGAGCACCGACAGCGGATCCAGCGGGTCGTCACCCAGCAGCCACTCCACGGTCGGGAGGTCCACCGGCCCGGCGAACACGGCAAGCCACCGCAGCAGCCGCGCGGCCCGAGGGCCCAGCGTCCGGTACGACCAGGTGACTGTCGCCTGCATGGTGAGGTGCCGTTCGGTGGCGGAACGCTGCACCGCCCTGCTCGCCGGGGTGGGTGGTGGCGTACCGATGGCCGCCGCCACCAGGTCCACGGTGTCCTGCTGGTTGCCCGACCAGCCCCGCTCCACCGGCGGCGGCTCCGGGTCCTCCCGACCTGCGTCCAACGTGCCGAGCACGTCCTCCAGCCGCTCGGCGAGCTGACCGACCGATAGCACCCGCAGCCGGGCCGCCGCCAACTCGATGGCGAGCGGCAGCCCGTCCAACCGCTGCACCACCCGGCGCAGGTCGGCCGACTCGGCGGGTTCCGGTTGCCGACCGCCGCGCGCCGCCGCCGTACGGTCGAGCAGCAACGCCACCGCGTCGCTCTCCGCGCCGTCCGGACGTGGGTCGACCGAGAGCGGCGGAATCCGCCACACGACCTCGCCGGGCAGGCTGAACGATTCGCGGCTGGTCGCCAGCACGCGCACGCCGCCCCCGCCGGCCAGCAACCGCGAGATCACCTCGGCGCAGGCGGACGGCTGCGCGTCGCAGGTGTCCAGCACGACGAGCATCCGGCGGCCGGCCGCGTACTCCACGAGGGTGTCCATCATGGGCCGGCCCGGCTCCGGTCGCAGCCCGAGCACGGCGGCGACCGCGAACGCCACAAGCCCAGGGTCGGTCACGGCCGCGATGTCGACGAACCACACCCCGTCCGGGTACGCCTCGACGACCCCACCGGCCAGCTCGACGGCCAGCCGGGTCTTGCCCGCGCCACCCGCGCCAAGCACTGTGACCAGTCGATGCTGCTCCACCAGGCGACCCAGTTCGGCGCGTTCGACCTGCCGGCCGACGAACGACGTCACCTGGGTCGGCAGGTTGTGCGCCACAGCGTCGGCGGTGCGGGGGCGGGGGAACTGCCGCTCCAGCCCCGGCGCCACGAGCTGAAACAGCCGCTCCCGGTCGTCGAAGCCGCGCAGCCGGTGCAGGCCCAGGTCGAGCAGTGTGGCACCGGGCGGCAACGGTTCGGCCCGGCGGGCGGTCGACGCCGAGCAGAGCACCTGCCCGCCGTGCGCCGCTGCGGCAACCCGCGCGGCACGGTGCACCTCGGGGCTTGCGTACTCCCCGTCGCCCGGCTCGGCGTAACCGGTGTGCAGGCCCATCCGCACCCGCGGGGCGGCCTCCGCAGTGGGCCAGTCGTGACTCGCCAGCGCCCGCTGGGCCGTCAGGCACGCGGTCAGTGCCGCCGCCGCGTCGTCGAAGGCCAGGAAGAACGAGTCGCCTTCGGTCAACAGCTCCGCGCCACCGGTGGCCGCGAGCGTACGACGCAACAGCCGGCGGTGCTCGGCGAGCACCGGACGGTAGTCCGCGCCAAGCAGCTGGGCCAGTCGGGTCGAGCCCTCGATGTCGGTGAACACGAAGGTCACCCAACCGCTCGGGAGCTGGATCCGTGGCGACATGCGTGGAACCTCCGCCCGTAACGTCGGGTTCATGCTGCCTGAGTCCGAGCAGTCACGCATCGTGAGAACGGCCGGGCACGTGCCGCCTCAAGGTGCCACTCGGGCCCGCTCCCGGCAAGGCCAGCCCACCGGTCGGACGCGAACGACCGGCTCAGCAGCCGCAGGCGCCACCGCAGCAGCCGCCTCCGGCGGACGCCGGTGCGCCACCGGCGGAACCGCCGGCACCACGGCCGGTGACCGCCACAGCGGACAGCAGCTTGACAGTGTCGGCGTGACCCTGCGGGCAGGTGGCCGGCGCGCCGGCCTCGACCATCGGGCGGTTGACCTCGAAAGTGTCGCCGCAGGCGCGGCAACGGAACTCGTACCGGGGCATGACAACCAGGGTACGTGGACCTGACGCCCACCGGGGACATGAGTGATACTCGACGGGTGGTGGACGGCGAGGACGAGACGCGTGTGCGACCGCTGCGACCCGCCGCGCCGCTGGACGGCCCGCTCGAAGGCTCGGGAGCGGCACCGGATCCGGCGGCCCGGGTCGTGCCCCGCCCTCGCCGGCCCTGGTTGAGCGGCCGAAGGCCGGACGCGAAGACCAGCACGACCGAGGCCACCGTCACCGACTCCCCGCCGACGGATGCCACCGTCGCGGACCCGAAAGCGGCCACCGTCGCGGACCCGGAAGCGGCCACCGTCGCGGGCCCGGCCGCAACCATCGTGGACGGTGTGGCGGTCCCGCCAGCGTCGCAGGGCGGCCGGCGGCGACGTGTGCCGTTCGCGCACGCTGTTCGTCTGCCCCCGCGCCAGGCAGCGGCGACAGCCGTACGCGCGACCCGCGACTGGTCGCGCCGGCCCAGCGGCCGACTCGCTCTTCCCGGGCTCTTCCTGCTGGCTCTCGTGGCGGCGACGGCCGCGGCGGGTGCGCTGCTCGTTCCCGCGACCATCCGCGCGCCCCGGCCCGTGGCCGTCGACGCCTCGGTCACGCCGACCGGGGCCGTGCCGGGGTTGACACCGCCCGGCCCGGCGCCAACCGGTCCCCTACCGACGGGGGCGCTGCCGACCGCTCCGCTGCCCACCGGCCCGCTTCCCACCGCCCCGTTGCCCGGCGGCGGGTTGCCGGGTGGGCCGGGTGGCGGGCTGCCGGGTGGCGGTGGCCGCCCGTCGGACGCCCTGGCCGGCTGGGCTCAGCAGGTCGGCGCCAAGGTCGGCATTCCCCCGGTCGCCATGCAGGCGTACGGGTACGCCGAGTGGGTGCTCTCCCAGACCAACCGCAGCTGCGCGTTGAGCTGGACCACGCTCGCCGCGATCGGTCAGGTCGAGTCCGGCCACGGCTCGGCCAACGGCGCGCGGCTCGGGCCGGACGGCAAGGCACTGCCGGAGATCATCGGTCTGCGGCTGGACGGCAACGGCGGCCGGATGCGGATCATCGACACCGACCGCGGGGTGCTCGACAAGGACACCACCTACGACCGCGCGATCGGGCCGATGCAGTTCATCCCGACCACCTGGCAGGAGATCGGCGCGGACGCCGACGGCGACGGCGTCAAGGACCCGCACGACCTGGACGACGCCGCGCTGGCGGCCGGCAACTACCTGTGCAAGGGCGGCCGGAATCTCAGCATCCCGGGCGACTGGTGGAACGCGATCCTGTCGTACAACGACGTGCGCCGGTACGCCCAGGCCGTCTACGACACGGCGAACCGATACGGACAAGCGAGCCGCACGTGAAGTGATCGTCCGCATACATTGGAGAACTGGACACTTCCCCCGGGCTGCTGTTAGCGGCAAGCTAGACGGGTGATGGTGCGCGAGTGGGACCCCAGGACCGCGTCGTCCGCCGAGATCGCGTCGTTGCTGTCCACGCTGAACGCGGTTCTGGCGGCCGATCTTCCGCAGGACCCGCCCTGGCGGGAGACCTCCCTGCGGGAGTACCTCGCCGAGGTGATGCCCGGTGAACGTCGGCTCTCCTGGATCGCCGAGGCCGAGCCGCCCAGCCCCGACGAGCCGGGCGCGGTCCTCGGGCAGGTGCATGTGCTGCTCCTCGGTGACATCGGCGTGATCGAGGTGCTGGTGCACCCGTCCGTGCGGCGTACCGGTCTCGGCCGTGACCTGGTGCTGCGGGCCGCCCGCCGGGTCTACCAGGAGGGCTTCCAGTCGATCGGCGTCGAGGTGGTCGGCGACACGCCGGCGGTGGGCTTCTACGAGTCCCTCGGCTTCACCAGGGAGTACGTGGAGACGCGCAGCGTGCTCGACCTCGCGACCGTCGACTGGGCCGAGTTGACCGAGATGGCCAACGGGCTCGGTTCGGGCTATCACCTGGAGTTCTGCCCTGGCGGCCCACCGGACGACCTGATCGAGTCGTACGCGCGGGCCAAGGCCGAGGTGCGTGACGTGGACGACGGCGAGCTGCGCCCCAGTTCGTACGACCCGGAGCGGCTACGGGACAGCGTGAACACCCTGCACCGCCGGGGCATGAAGCCGTACATCGTGCTCGCTCAGCATGAGCAGAGCGGCGAGGTGGCGGGGCTGACCGAGGTGGTGGTGCCGGCGCAGCACCCGACCCGCGCCGACCAGTACGACACGATCGTCGTGCAGAGTCACCGGGGCTACGGCATCGACCGGGCGATCAAGGCCCGGATGCTGCTTGAGTTGCGTTCCGCCGAGCCGGACCTGGCCGAGGTGCAGACCTGGAACGCGCAGGCGAACGAGGCCATGCTCAAGGTCAACGCGGAGTTGGGCTACCGGCCCGACCGGGACTGGTGCGAATACAGCGTCGATGTCGCCGAGCTGGTGCACCGGCTCGATCCGCCACGCTGAGGAATTCACGAAACTGTCCAATGAGGGATGGACGGTGGACAGCCGCGCACCTTAACGTGCGTTGACTCCTGTCCACCCATCGTGGAGGCCCTATGCGCCCGCGCCGCACCATGGCTGTGCTCGCGACCGCCACCGCCGCTGTGACCGTCACGGCTCTCGGCGTCGCACCCACCGCGGCCAGCGCCGCGCCCACCGACCTTTTCATCTCCGAGTACGTCGAGGGCTCGTCGAACAACAAGGCGATCGAGCTGTTCAACGGCACCGGCGCGGCCGTCGACCTGGCCGCTGGCGGCTACCAGCTCCAGCTCTACTTCAACGGGTCCACAACGGCGACAACCATCGCGTTGACCGGGAGTGTGGCAGCCGGAGACGTGTTCGTGTTCGCCAGTGCCTCGGCAGGGGCCGCGATCCTCGCCCAGGCCGACCAGACCACCGGTGCGGGCCTGTTCAACGGCGACGACGCGATCGTGCTGCGCCGGGGTGCCACAGTGCTCGACTCGATCGGTCAGGTGGGCGTCGACCCGGGCACCGAATGGGGTGCCGGCGTCACCAGCACGGCCGACAACACGCTGCGCCGGCTGCCGTCGGTGACCACTGGTGACACCGATCCGTCAGACGCGTTCGACCCGGCCGCGCAGTGGGCAGGCTTCCCGGTCGACACGTTCGACGGGCTCGGAGCGCACACCGTGGACGACGGCGGCCCGGTCGACGTACCGGCCACGCTGACCTGTGGCGGACCGCTGGTGACGGCCTCGGGAACGGCAGCGACCCGCGAGGTCACCGCCACCGACCCGGACGACACGATCGTCGACCTGGCGGTGACCGGGGTCAGCCCCACGCCGGCCACCGGGTCGATCACCCGTACCTCTGTCACCCCCGCCGACGGCGTTGGCGGCACCGCCCGCGCCACGGTCGGGACGAGCGCCGACCTGGCCGCCGGGGCGTACACCGTCACCGTCACCGCGACCGACGCGGACGGCCGCAGCGCGACCTGCGCGCTGGCGGTGCAGGTCACCCGGGAGCTGACCGTCGGCGAGGTGCAGGGTCCGACCGCCGACGCCGAGTCCGGGCAGACCGACCGGTCGCCGCTCGCGCCGGCGAGCGGCAACGGCACTAGCAGCACCATGTACGACGTACGCGGCGTGATCACCCAGTTGACCCGGGCTCGTACGTCGGCCGGGGCGGAGCAGCACGGTTTCTTCCTGCAGAGTCGCACCGGTGACACCGACGGCGACCCGACCAGCTCCGACGGCATCTTCGTGTTCATGGGCACGTTCACCTCGTTGATCGGCGGCTACGTGCCGACGGTCGGCGACGAGGTGGTGCTCCGGGCACGGGTGTCGGAGTACTTCAACTTCACCCAACTCTCCGGCGCCTCGCTGGTCCGCCGGATCGCCACCGGTCTGGACGTGAACGCGGCGGTCGCGGTGACCGACGCGGTGCCGCCTGTCGAGTTGACCGACGCGCAGCGCTTCTGGGAGCGGCACGAGGGTTCCCGGATGCGAGTGCGCGCGGGCAGCGGCGCGGTGAGCGGCCGGGACGTCTTCTCGTCCACCGCCGACGCCGAACTCTGGGTGGTCGACCGGGACGACCCGTTGTTGGACCGCGCCGACCCGTACGCCCGGCGGGTCTTCCGGGACTCGCACCCGCTGGACAACGACCCGACCCGGCGTTTCGACGACGGCAACGGGCAGCGGGTGCTGCTGGGCAGCATGGGCGTGAAGGCGACCGCCGGGGACAGCTCCGCGCTGCTCCCCCCGGCGCGCACGTTCGACACGCTGCGCGCGGACGCGGTGGGCGGCGTCTACTACTCGTTCGAGAAGTACGGCGTGCAGGTCGAGCAGGCGGACTTCGCCGCCGGGGCCGACCCGTCGCGGAACAACCCGCCGAAGCCTGCCGACCGCTCGCAGGAGGTGGCTGTCGCCACCTACAACGTGGAGAACCTGTACGACTTCCGCGACGACCCGTTCGACGGCTGCGACTTCGCCGGTAACGCCGGCTGCACTGGCGTCACTCCGCCGTTCGACTACGTGCCGAGCAGCGAGGCGGACTACCGGGAGCACCTGACCGCGCTCGCCGACCAGATCGTCAAGGATCTGCACGCACCGGATCTGATCCTGGTGCAGGAGGCCGAGGACCAGGACATCTGCACGGTGTCCGGGGCGGTGCTGGCCTGCGGTGACACCGACAACGCCGACGGCGCTCCGGACACCATCCAGGAGTTGGCGCTCGCTGTGGCGGCGGCCGGCGGCCCGGCGTACGCCGCTGCCTATGACCGCACCGGCGCGGACGCCCGCGGCATCACTGCGGCGTTCCTGTACCGCACCGACAGGCTTTCACTTGCTGCGGCGACGGCGGGCGACCCGCTGTTGGGGTCGGCGCCGACGGTCCAGTACCGGGCTCCGGGGCTGCCGGGCAACGCCGACGTGCAGAATCCGAAGGCCCTCAACGCGGTGCTGCCGGCGGACGTGGACACCTCCACCGGGCGGGACGGCAACAACGTCTTCACCAGGGCTCCCCAGCTGGGCAAGTTCAGCGTGGCCGCGGCGCCCGGCTCGACCGAGCGGTTCATCCTGTACGCGCTGAGCAACCACTACTCCTCCGGCCCGGACAGCCGGGTGGGGCAGCGTCGGGAGCAGGCGGCGTACGGCGCGGCGATCGTCACCGCCATCGAGGCGTCCGACGCGCACGCGCGTGTGGTGTACGGCGGGGACCTGAACGTCTTCCCACGTCCGGACGACCCGATCGCGACGGGCAGCCAGCCCACCCCGTCGGACCAGCTCGCCCCACTGTACGAAGCGGGCCTGCACAATTTGTGGGACAACCTGGTCGCGGACGTGCCGTCGTCGGCCTACTCGTACAGCTTCGAGGGGCAGGCGCAGACGCTCGACCACCTGTTCGTCAACGAGGCGCTGTACGGCGATCTGGTGCAGGTACGGGCGGCGCACATCAACGCCGACTGGCCTGCGGAGTTCACCGGCGACGGGTCGCGCGGTTCCAGTGACCACGACCCGCAGGTGGCCCGGTTCCGCTCCCGGGCGTCGTTGACAGTGGCCGACGCGACGGTGGTGGAGGGCAACCAGGGAACCCGGCAGCTCACCTTCACCGCCACCGTGTCCCGGCCGCTGTCCCAGCCGGTGCTGCTCTGCGCCGCCACCGTCGGTGTGACGGCGCAGGTCGGCTCGGACTTCGATCCGTACGTCGGTTGCCGAACCCTGGCCGCCGGCCAGACGTCGGTCGCCTTCCCGGTGACCGTGCGCGGTGACCGCAAGCGGGAGTCGGACGAGAAGCTGACGCTACTGGTGGCGGGTGTGCCCGGCCTGCGGTTGGCCGATCCGCTGGCGGTAGGCACCATCACCAACGACGACTGAGCTCTCAGTCGTCCTCGCAGCGGCCCGTCGTCCATCTCCTCGGACGACGGGCCGCTCGCATCTGCCGTGGCGGGGTCAGTAGTAGTCGTGGACGATCGGCGGTGGTGGTGCGTTGCGGTGCTGAGCCACGCGCACCTCCCACTGGCTGCGACGGCGTCGCGCTTCGCGATCCGCCGAGCAACGGTGGTAGGTCTCCGGCGGCCGGGCCAGCCCGTAGATGTCCCCCCACCACTCCCCCGGCTCGGGGTCGAGGATGGTGTCGAGGTGCGAGGGATAGCGGCGACCTGCGCCGTCATGAACATCCGCGCGGTCGGCCATCGGTTGGACGATCCGGCCTTCCTGGTCCACGACGACCAGGTAGAGCCCGGCCGCGCCGAGTAGACGCTCCAGCACGGCCAGACTCGGTGTCAGGCTGCCCGCTTCGACCCGGCCCACGGTCGAGGGCGCGACCTTGGCGAAGCGGGCCATCTGGTGCTGGCTCAGCCCGACGATCCGACGTGCCCGGCGGACCAGGCCGGCGATGGGAGACCGACCGATGGTCGGACCGGGGAACGGAGGAGGATCGAGCGCCGACGCCATCCGCCCACCATGCCGGTGCCCTCACCCAGACTCAATCCCTGTGGATAAGCCTGTGGAAAACCGCCCGGGGTGCTGAACCGGCGCGAGGCCAGGCACCCAGGTCGCGTCCTTTGCTCTGCTTCAACGGACGCAACAGTTGGACCCGAAAAGTGTTGCGCCGGTTGAAGCAGAGCAAAGGGGCCGCAAGGGGTGCCCGGGCCCGGCACGCCCAGCAGGACGGACGGCAACAGAGGCCAGCCGGACAGGCTGCTCAGTAGCGCTGACGGAGCAGACCGGCGGCCTCGACCGCCCAGTAGGTGAGGATGATCTGGGCGCCGGCCCGCTTGATCGAGGTGAGCGTCTCCAGCATCACCCGCTCGCGGTCGATCCAGCCGTTCGCGGCAGCCGCCTCGACAGTCGCGTACTCCCCGGAGACCTGGTAGGCGGCGACCGGGACGTCGACTGCGGCCCGGACCGCCGACACCACGTCGAGGTACGGCAGGGCCGGCTTGACCATCACCATGTCGGCGCCCTCGGCGACGTCCAGCGCCACCTCGCGCAGCGACTCGCGCAGGTTGGCCGGGTCCTGCTGGTAGGTACGCCGGTCGCCCTCTAGCGCCGACTCCACAGCGTCCCGGAACGGACCGTAGAACGCCGAGGCGTACTTCACCGCGTACGCCAGCACTGCCACGTCCTGGTAGCCGGCCGCGTCGAGCGCCCGGCGTACCACGCCGACCTGGCCATCCATCATGCCGGACGGCCCGACCACGCCGACCCCGGCGGCGGCCTGGGCGACCGCCATCTCGGCGTACGCGGCAAGGGTCGCGTCGTTGTCCACCTCGCCGCCGGGGGTGAGCAGACCGCAGTGCCCGTGCGAGGTGAACTCGTCCAGGCACAGGTCGCCCATCACGACGGTGTCGTCGCCCACCTCGGCCACCACGTCGCGGATGGCGACGTTCAGGATGCCGTTCGGGTCGATGCCGCCGGAGCCGGTCGGGTCCCGCCGCTCGGGCACCCCGAAGAGCATGATCCCGCCGACACCGGCCTGGACCGCCTCAGCGGCGGCCTTGCGCAGCGAGTCCCGGGAGTGCTGGAGCACCCCCGGGAGCGACGCGATGGCCCGGGGCTCGGTAAGCCCCTCCTTGACGAACATCGGGAGGATCAGCTCGGCCGGGTCGACCCGGGTCTCGGCGACCAGTCGGCGGATCGCCGGGTTGCGGCGCAGCCGGCGTAGCCGGATCTCGGGGTACGACATGATGGCCTCCTCGGACGGCTACCGGAAGCGCAGGGCTGTGGGGCCCTGCACCTTCGAGCCGCGGCGCTGCTTGGCCGGCATGGCGGCCAGCTTCTCGCGCAGCTCGACAGCGTAGGCGGCGAGCGCCTCAACCAGGTCGGGCACCGAGGCGTGCGGCGGCTGGACGTCGACCCGCAGGCCGAACTCCGTCGCGGTCTCCGCCGTCTTGGGCCCGATCACAGCAACAACGGTACGGGCGTGCGGCTTCCCCGCGATACCGACGAGATTGCGCACTGTCGAGCTGGACGTGAAGAGCACGGCGTCGAACCCGCCCGACTTGATGGCGTCCCGGATCTCGGCGGGCGGCGGCGCGGCCCGCACCGTCCGGTACGCGGTCACGTCGTCGACCTCCCAGCCGCGCTCGGTGAGCCCGGCGGCGAGCGTCTCGGTGGCGATGTCGGCGCGCGGCAGCAGCACCCGGCCCACCGGGTCGAGGATCTCGTCGTGCGGCGAGAACTCGGCAAGCAGCCCTTCGGAGGACTGCTCCCCGGCGGGGATCAGCTCCGGCTGGATGCCGAACGCGCGGACCGCGTCCGCGGTGGCCTCACCGATGCAGGCGATCTTGACGCCGCCGAAGTGCCGGGCGTCCAGTCCGTGCTCGGCGAACTTCTCCCAGACCGCGCGGACAGCGTTGACCGACGTGAAGATCACCCAGGCGTACCGGCCGTCGACAAGACCCTTTACGGCCCGCTCCATCTGCGCCGGGGTACGCGGCGGCTCGACAGCGATGGTCGGCACCTCACACGGGATCGCCCCGTACGCCCGCAGCCGGGCGCTCATCGCGCCGGCCTGCTCCTTGGTACGCGGTACGAGCACCTTCCAGCCGTACAGCGGGCGGTTCTCCCACCAGCTCAGCTTGTCGCGCTGACCCACGCCCGCACCGATGGTGAGCACCACCCGGCCGGTGAAGCCGAGGGCGGCGGCCACGAAGCTGTCAACTGACGACGTGGTCGTGTACTGGGTCTCGCCGGTGCCGTCGCCGGTCACCCCGACGCCCGTGGTGCCGTCGACCCCGGCGGCCAGCAGACCGTCCCGGACCGCGGCGAGATCACCGGCATCGACAGCGAGCGCGAGCGAACCCCGACCGACGGCAGCTGCCAGCGCCTCGAAGTCCAGCGCTGTGACGTCCTCGACGTCGGCGGCCGTACGCACGCCCGGCAACGGAACACCCGCGTAGGTGGCCACGCCCTCGGCCTGGCCGACACCGGGCACCACCTCGAAGTGGGCGGCGGTGCGGGCCACCGCCTGCACCTCCTTGACCACCGAGTCGTGGCCGAACGGGTCGCCGGCCACGAGGTGCACCGCGTTCAGCCCGGACCGGGCGGCGGAGATCAACACCTTCGCCACGTCCCCCGGTGCGCCTTCGGCAGGCGTGAACTGGGCGTCGTCCCTGGCCTCGGCGCGTACGACGGCGAGCAGAGAGTCGGGGACTCCCCGGTCGTAGATGACCTGGTCGGCGTCGACCAGGGCGTCGTGCGCCCGACGGGTCAGCAGGCCCGGGTCACCGGGGCCCGCCCCGACGAATGCGATACGACCGACGGGCTTACGGGTGCGGGTCATTCTGTGCTCCCAAATTCCTGGGTCCCCGGGCCGGTGTGTCCTTCGTGGCCGAGGATCGAGTCGGCGCCGAGTTCGAGGAGTTCGGCGGCGAGTGCCTTACCGATCTCCGCCGCGTCGGCGGGCGTTCCGGTGCGGGACAGCCGGAGGTCACGAGTGCCATCCGGACTGATCACCGCCCCGCGCAGGTAGATCTCATCGCCGGTGTCACCTTCGGCGAGTTCCGCATAGGCGGCGACGGGTGCGCTGCACCCGGCCTCCAGGGTTGCCAGCAACGCGCGTTCCGCGGTGACCGCGGCGTGCGACGGTGCGTGATCGAGCAGCGCGAGCAGCTCGACCAGGTCCTGATCGTCGGCCCGGCATTCCACTGCCAGCGCTCCCTGGGCGGGTGCGGGCAGCATCAGCATCGGGTCCAACGTCTCGGTGATCACATCGGCCCGGCCGAGTCGGGCCAGCCCGGCCCGCGCCAGTACGACGGCGTCCAGGTCGGCGTCGGGGCCGAGCACCCGGGCCAGGCGGGTGTCCACGTTGCCGCGGATCGGAGTGACCTCCAGTTGCAGGCCGAGGGCGTTCAACTGGGCGATGCGACGCAGTGCGCCGGTGCCCACAGTCGCCCCGGGCGCAAGCTCCGTGAGCGTCCGGCCGTCCCGGGCGATCAGCGCGTCGCGCGGATCCTGCCGGGGCGGAACCGCCGCGACGAGCAGCCCGCCGTCGCTCGCGGTGGGCAGATCCTTGTAGGAGTGCACAGCGAAGTCGATGGTCCGGGCGGTGAGGGCGTCGCGCAGCGCGGAGACGAACACCCCGACGCCGAGCCGGTGCACAGGCGCGTTCGACTGGTCGCCGGCGGTGAGCACCTCGACCAACTCGACCGGGCGTCCGGTGGCGGCGGTCAGCGCCTCGGCGACCTGACCGGACTGGGCCATCGCCAGGGCGCTGCCCCGGGTGCCGAGTCGCAGGGGGGCGGTCATCGGGCACCTCCGGTGGGCGGGGCGGGGTCGGGGGTGTCCACGCCGACCGTCGGGTCGACGCCCGTGAGCGCCGCACCGAGGTCGGGGGTCAGCACGTCGGGGACGGTGTCCACCGGCGAGGTCTGCGGCACCTGAAGGTCGAACAGCTCACGCAGCAGTGCCGCGTACTGGTCGCCTCCGGGCTCGGCGGCGAGCTGGCGGACCTTCACGGTGGGCTGGTGCAGCAGCCGCTGCACCACCCGGTGCACGGTGCGGGCCACCTCGGCCCGCAGGTCGTCGCCGAGGTCGGGGCGACGCTGGGCCAACCGTCGCAGCTCGGCGGTGACGACGTCGTCGGCCCGGCCGCGCAGCGCGGCCACTGTGGGTGCCACGTCGGCGCCGCGCAGCCAGGTGAGGAAGCTCTCCACCTCGCCGAGCACGATCTGCTCGACGGCGGCGGTGTCGGCGGCGGCGGGACCGTCGGCGAGCAGCCCGGCCATCCGGTCGATGTCGATCACCTCGACGCCGGACAGCTCGGCGACGCCCTCCTCGACGTCGCGCGGCACGGCGAGGTCGAGCAGGACCAGCGGGCCCCGGGCCAGGTCCCGCTCGGCAAGCGCGGCGGTGACCACCTCGCGGGTGAGGACCGGTTCAGCGGACGCGGTGGCGGCCACTACGATGTCCACTGTGGAAAGGGTGTCGGTCAGCTCGGCCATCGGCGCGGCGCCCGCCCCGTACGACTGGGCGAGCCGGACGGCCCGGTCGAGGCCCCGGTTCGTGACGGTGAGCGGCCCGGCGCCCAGGCGCGACAGCGTGGCCACCCCGAGCGAACCCATCGCACCGGCACCGATCACCAGGGCGGGACGCCCGGCGAGGTCGCCGTCGAGGTGCCCGGCGGCCAACTCCAGTGCGGCGGTGACCACGCTCTGGCCGGCCCGGTCGATACCGGTCTCGGAGTGGGCCCGCTTGCCGACCCGCAGCGCCTGCTGCATCAGCTCGTGCAGCAGACGGCCTGCCGAGTCGGCGCCGCTGGCCCAGTGGTAGGCGTCACGCAACTGGCCGAGGATCTGCGCCTCGCCGACCACCATCGAGTCGAGACCGCTTGCGACCCGGAAGACGTGGTCCACGGCTGCGGTGTCGTAGTGCACGTACAGGTGGCTGGCGAGCGCCGCCGGCTGGCAGCCGGCCTGCTCGGCCAGGACTGCGCAGATGTCGCCGAGCCCACCGTGGAAACCGGACACGGCGGCGTAGACCTCCACCCGGTTGCAGGTGGAGACGAGCACCGCCTCGCTCACGTACGGCTGGGCGACCAGGCGGTCGAGGGTGCGGGTGAGGTCGGCTGGGGGTACTGCCAGCTGCTCCAGCGTGGCGACCGGGGCGGTCCGGTAGGACGCGCCGACGACAAGCAGTTTCACGTGCCGATCGCCTCCTGGGTGTCGGTGGTCGCGAGCCCGCCCGGCAGAGCGGTGAGGGCGGACCCGCCGGTGGCGGGCAGCGCTACCAGCGACGCCTTGCGGTGCTCGTGGAAGGACAAGATCTGCAGCTCGATGGCGAGGTCGACCTTGCGCACGTCGACCCCCTCCGGCACCGAGAGTACGCACGGCGCGAAGTTGAGGATGCTCGTCACGCCGACCGCGACAAGCTGGTCGGCGACGCTCTGGGCGGCTGCGGCGGGGGTGGCGATCACGCCGATGGCCAGGGATTCTGCGGCGGCGACCGCCGGAAGGTCGTCGACATGCCGGACAGTCAGGCCATTGATCTCTTCGCCGACACGGGACGGGTCGGCGTCGAGCAGCGCCACGATCCGGAAGCCGCGGCCCGCGAAGCCGTCGTAGCCGGCCAGAGCGTGACCGAGATTACCCACGCCGACCAGGGCGACGGCGCGGCGTTGGGTGAGCCCGAGCACATACTCGATCTGCTCGATCAGCAACGCGACGTCGTAGCCGACGCCTCTGGTGCCGTACGAGCCGAGGTGCGAGAGGTCCTTGCGGAGCTTTGCGGAGTTGACCCCGGCGGCGGCGGAGAGGCCCTCGCTGGAGACCGTCTCGTGGCCGGCGTCGGCGAGGTTGTGCAGCGCGCGCAGGTACTCCGGGAGCCGAGCGACGGTCGCCTCGGGTAGGTCCGGGAGCGTCGGTACGGCACCGGCGCGGCCGGACGCGCCTGGGTGACGGTGCTGACTCATGAGACTCCGTGCGGTGCGATCCTCGGCCAACGTCGCAGGTCGGCCGCTTGTGGACTCCCGCTGGCGACCGAGATTGCCGGCTGTGCTAGCAGGGCGCGTCGGAACTACAGAGTAGGCGCTTGTGAAGACGTGCACAAATCGCGATCTTGTCGCCCCGTGACGCAGCCTCACCAGCACCTCCGTTTCGCAAGATCGATTCAGCAGCCGACCGACTCTCGGCCGCCCGGGGCGATTATTGCTCAATCCCGACTTCTCTGACTAATTCCGCGCCGTGCGTCACTAACTCCGCGATCTTGCAGTTGCTGCCCCCGCAGTAGCCCCATAGCGGGCAATCCGGCGACCACAGGTGCAAGATCGGCGCGCCGGAGGGGATTGGGGTAGGGACAGCACTACAAGAGAGAGGCTGGGCTTCGGGATGGGGACGGGCGGCCTCGGTGCCTAGCCTTTTGGCATGACCGCCGCTACCGCCGCCAGCGATCCTCGGATGCTGGCACCGAGCATTCCCCGCCAACTCTTCGTCGACTCCGGGTACGTGCTGCTCGGCCTCCCCCTGGCCGTCGCCAGCTTCGTCGTCCTCGTCGTGGGCCTCTCGGTCGGCGTCGGCCTGGTGGTCACAGTGATCGGCCTGCCGATCCTCAGCGGCACCCTGTACGCCGCCCGTGGGCTCGCCGACATCGAGCGGTTGCGGCTGTCCGCAGTCCTGCGGCAACCACGGATCCGGCCGCACTACCGGCTACCCGAGGCGGGGGCGAACGCCTGGCGGCGGATCTTCGTACCGATCCGGGACGCCCAGTCCTGGCTCGATCTTGCGCACGGCATCCTGCGGCTGGTAGCGGCGGTGAGCACCTTCGTGGTGACCCTGGTGTGGTGGGCCGCCGCGATCGCCGGCTCGCTCTACTGGGCGTACGACTGGGCGCTGCCCCGGGCCGACGCCGACGGCGACCAGGACCTGGCACAACTGCTCGGCCTGGGCGACTCGACCACCGCCCGGATCGGGCTGTACACCGCGCTCGGGGTGTTCTTCCTGATCACGCTGCCGATCGTGGTCCGGGGCTGCGCGCTGCTCCAGGCCAGCTTCGCCAAGGCAATGCTGACCGGGGTGGCCGAGATGCGTGACCGGATCACCGTGCTGGAGGAGCAGAAGCGGGCCGCCGTGTCCGCCGAGGCGTCCGCGCTGCGCCGGCTGGAACGCGACATCCACGACGGCCCCCAGCAGCGCCTGGTCCGGCTGGCGATGGACCTCAGCCGGGCCCGACTCCAGCTCGCCTCCGACCCGGAGGCCGCCGGCCGGACCATCGACGAGGCGGTCACCCAGACCCGGGACACCCTCGCCGAACTGCGGGCGTTGTCCCGGGGCATCGCCCCGCCGATCCTTGTCGACAGGGGGCTGCCCAGCGCCCTGGCCGCGCTCGCCGGCCGCGGGCTGATCCCCATCGAGCTACAGGTCGACCCGCAGCTCGGCACGCCCGGCGGGCGGCTCGACCCGGCGGTGGAGAACACCGCGTACTTCGTGGTGGCCGAGGCGCTGACGAACATCGCCAAGCACAGCCGGGCCACCGAGGCCACCGTCGCCGTGACCCGGCGCGGCACCCAACTCCAGGTACGGGTGGGCGACGACGGGCAGGGCGGCGCCGACCTGGCCAAGGGGCACGGCCTGGCCGGCATCGCCGACCGGGTCCGGGCCGCCGGCGGCGAACTCACAGTGGTCAGCCCCACCGGTGGACCCACCGAGATCCGGGCCGACCTGCCACTGTGAGCGAGCATCGAGACCCGCACGGCAGTCCCGACGTGGTAGACACCAGAGCCATGCGCATCGTGATCGCGGACGACGCCGTCCTGCTCCGGGAAGGGCTGGTGCGGCTGCTGACCGAGAGCGGGCACCAGGTGGTGGCCGCCGTCGGCGACGGCGACGCGCTTGTCGAGGCGGTGGCGGCGCACCAGCCGGACGTGTCGATCGTCGACGTCCGGATGCCACCCACACACACCGACGAGGGGCTGCGGGCGGCGGTGGAGGCCCGCCGGCTGGTGCCGCGTACGCCGATCCTGGTGCTCTCCCAGTACGTCGAGGTGTCGTACGCCGACGATCTGCTGGCCACCGCCGGCGGGTCCGGCGGGGGGATCGGCTACCTGCTCAAGGACCGGGTGGCCGCGATCGACGAGTTCCTGGACGCGCTGCGCCGGGTGGCGGCCGGCGGCACGGTGCTCGACCCGGAGGTGGTGAGCCAGCTCTTCGCACGTCGACGCCGCGACGACCCGCTGCGCGAGCTGACCCCGCGCGAACGCGAGGTGCTGTCCCTGATGGCCGAGGGGCGGTCCAACACGGCGATCGCCCGAGCTCTTGTGGTCAGCGACGGCGCTGTGGAGAAGCACGTGCGCAACATCTTCACCAAGCTCACCCTCCCGCCGGACACCGAGCAGCACCGGCGGGTGCTGGCCGTCCTCACGTACCTGCGGAACTGACCTTGCCGGTGGCCAGGGCCACCGCGTCGGTGAGGGTGTCGGCGACCGGGTGGCCGGAGGCGCGCAGCCGGGCCGGGTCGGTGAAGCCGCCGGTGTAGAGCACCGCCCGGCCGCCGACGGCCAGCGCGGCGTCCGCGTCGTCGATGGAGTCACCGATGAGCACCACCGAGCTGCCGTCCACGCCCAGCTCGGCCAGGTGCAGTTGGAGCGACTCGGCCTTTCGTCCGCCGCCGACCGTGGCCCGCAGTCCGTCCACCCGGGTGAACCGGCCGGTCAACCCGTAGGTGTGCACGGTGGGCACCAGCTCGTCGTGGAACCACATGGACAGCAGGCTCTGGCTGCCCTCCCAGCTGGCCATCGCCGTCTGCGCGTCGGCGGCCAGCTCGCAGGTGGTCAGACCGGTCCGGTACGCGTCGTGGAAGATCCGGTCCAGCCGGCCGAACGCCTCGTCGTCGACGGCCTTGCCGAGCACCTCGGCGTAGTAGTCGGCGATCGGGCGGCGGAACCTCGTCCGATGCTCCTCGGAGGTGACCGACGGCCCTCCCACGCTTGCGAACGCGGCGTTGGTGGCGGCTACCACCAGGCTGAGATCGTTGAGCAGGGTGCCGTTCCAGTCCCACACCAGGTGGGGGTGCGCAGGGCTCATCCGAGCACCATAGGTGCGATTCAGAGCTGGGGGGTGGTCAGGTCCCGCAGCAGCCGGTCCTCCTCCACCCGCCAGTAGCCGTGCTCCTTGCCGTCGAGCATCACCACCGGCAGCCGGTCGCCGTACTCCCGTTCCAGGTCCTGGTTGTCGCTCACGTCCCACTCGACCCACCTGTCACCGGTGACCGCCACCACCCGGTCGAGCGCCGCCTTGGCGTCGTCGCACAAATGGCAACCGGGCCTGGTGATCAGAGCGAGCCGGGCGTCACTGGCCATCGGTTACCTCCGTGCGGGTGTCGGCGGATGCGGGCGGGCCGGCTGGTGTCGCCGACCGGAGCTGGATCTTGCGTACCTTGCCGATCGCCGAGTGTGGCAGGGCGTCGACGAACTCGACGGCGGTCGGGCACTTGAACCGGGCCAGGTTCCGTGCGCAGTGGGCGAGCAACTCCTCGCTGGTCACCGGTCGCCCCTGTGCCGGCACCACGTACGCCCGCACAGTCTCGCCGGTCCGCGGGTGCGGCACACCCAGTACCGCCGACTCGGCCACCCCGGGGTGCCCGCCGAGCACAAGCTCCACCTCGCGCGGATAGACGTTGAACCCGTTCACCAGGATCAGCTCGCCGAGCCTGTCGACGAGGAAGAGGTCGCCGTCGGAGTCGGCGTAGGCGACGTCGCCGGTACGCCACCAGCCGTCGGCGTCCGGGCCGTCGCGGCCGTCCGGCCAGTAACCGGCGAACAGGTTGTCTCCGCCAACGACGATCTCTCCCGGGTCGGTGCCCGGCGCGATGTCGGAGATGTCCAGCTCATCGGGGTCGTCGTCCGGCACGGCCTCGCCGTCGCGCCACAGGTCCACCCCGTCCGGGTCGACAAGGCGCAGCCGCACGCCGGGCAGCGGCCTGCCGATCGAGCCCGCCTTGGCCAGCCCGCCGACGAGGGTCGCGGTGAGCATCGGCGCGGTCTCGGTGAGGCCGTACCCGATGTGCACAGGGTGGCCGGTCGCCTCGGTGAAGCGCGCCGCGACAGCGCGCTCCAGCGGCGCCGCGCCGCACACCGCCACCCGCACCGACGCCATCGCCGTGCGGGCCTGCGGCGCGTCGGCCCAGGTCAGAAACATCGACGGTACGCCCGCCAGCACGCTGACCCGGTGCCGCGCGATCTCGTCCAGTCCCGCTGTGGGCCCCGGCTCGTCGAGCAGCACACCTGTCGCGCCGTTGTGGACGACAGCGCCGAGCCCCGAGTTGAGCCCGTACGCGTGGAACAGCGGCAGTGCCAGCAGCACGGTGTCCGTGGGGCCGACCACCGGCGGGTCGATCCGGTCGACCTGTTCGTGGTTGGCCAGCAGCGCCCGGTGGGAGAGCATCGCTCCCTTCGGGCGGCCCTCGGTGCCGGAGGTGTAGAGGAGTACGGCCAGGTCGTCGCCGCCCCGGGGCGGAAGCGGCGCCGCGGCGGCCGGCGACGCGCCGCGCGCAACGGTCGACGACACGCCGTGCGCAGCAGCTGGCGGCGTGCCGTGCACGGCGGTGAGCGCCGGCAACTCGGCAGCCACCTCGGCGACCAGGCCCCGGACCCGGTCGGCGCCGATCAGCACCGACGCGCCGGAGTCGGCGAGCACGTGCCGCAGTTCCGGCGCGGTGAGGCCGGGGTTGACCGGGACGGCGACCAACCCCGCCCGCAGGGTGCCGAGCAGGCCGATCACGAAGTCGGGGGTGTTGGGCAGTGCGATGGCGACGCGGGGCGGTGTGCCGTTCGGCTCGGTGGGTGGCGCGACGGCGGCCAGGCCGTGCGCGGCGGCGGTCACCGCGGCGTCCAGTTCGGACCAGCTGATGCTCTGGTCCCGCCAGTGCAGTGCGGGCTTGTCGCCGTGGTGGAGAGCCGCCCGGCGGACCGGGTCGGCGAGGTTCGGCGCGGAGCCTGCCGCTGCGTCCTGCACGGTGATCGAGTCTGGCACAGCGGGCGGTGACAGACCATGCCCGACTGTCGATCGCGAGCACCGCTCAGGTCCCGCCGACGGGACCGGAGAATATGCCGTCCACGGTGCCGGCGAGTCCCCCTGATGGGACGTGCGTTGCCTCCGGTCGGCGGTCCGGCCACGCACGATCCACAGTCGGTCGTGGTGAAGCGACCGACCGGCCAATGTGCTCCAAGCAGGGACTTCGTCGTGGAACACCGGCCCGACGGAAAGTCAAACGCACACGACGGACAACCGGTCCGCCATGTGTGCGACACAGAGGGAAATACTTCCGCCCTGTGTAACGGACTTGCCACGCGCGGGTGACGTTGGCCCTATTATCACTCGGGTCGGCTCACCCCATTTGCCGTGAGTCGACACCCCTCAGCCCGAGGAGGCCCCCGTGCCTGTGAGCGCATTGGACCAGCACCTCAAGGGGAACTGCCGCCCGTCGGCACACCCCGGAACCGTCCTACCCGACCGGTGCCCCGGTCGGTCCGCAGCGACGACCCGCAGACCGGCCCGCCCGGCGAACGACGGGACGGGGGCTGCGCGGTGACCGCCTTCGGCTACGCGGAACGCCCGGTCGGTCTGACCGGTCAACCGACCCGCGCCCAGGTAAACGAGCGTCCGGCGGCCCGTGCGCCGCTTGACGACCAGCACGGCGCCGCCATGCGGGGTGACAGCGCGGCCCACCGGACCCGCAGTCGTCCACACACGAACGAGCCGCCACCGAGACCGGCGGTTCCCGGCGGCAACGCGATGCCGACAGGCGGCCGGGTCGTCGCACCGGCCCGGCCGACAATGCCGGCCCAGGGCCGCCGTGTCGGCGACACACCTGCGGTGACAAGCGATCCGGCAGCGGGCGAGACGGCGGTGATCCCGGCCGTCCAGGCCACCACCACGACGACGACCACTCCGACCGGGTACCCAAGCCGACCCGACCCGTCCGACCCGGCCACCGAGGTCTGGACGCTCATCGAGCGCGCCCAGGCCGGCGAGTCCGAGGCGTTCGGCCTCATCTACGACCGGTACGTGGACACCGTTTTCCGGTTCGTCTACTTCCGGGTCGGCAACCGCCAACTCGCCGAGGACCTCACCTCGGACACCTTCCTGCGCGCCCTCAAGCGGATCGGCAGCTTCACCTGGCAGGGCCGCGATCTCGGCGCCTGGCTGGTGACAATCGCCCGCAACCTGGTCGCCGACCACTTCAAGTCCGGCCGGTACCGGCTGGAGGTCACCACCGGCGACGTGCTCGACGCCGACCGGGAGGACCGGGGCCCGGAGGGTAGCCCGGAGGCGGCGGTGGTGGAGCACATCACGAACGTCGCGCTGCTCACCGCCGTGAAGCAACTCAATCCGGAGCAGCAGGAGTGCATCGTGCTGCGGTTCCTCCAGGGCTTCTCGGTGGCCGAGACGGCACGTGCCATGGGCAAGAACGAGGGCGCCATCAAGGCACTCCAGTACCGGGCTGTCCGGGCGCTGGCGCGGCTCCTGCCGGACGGCTTCCAGCCTTAGCGGTTCGGCGGGCGGTCGGAGCACTGATCTGCGTTTGCGCAGCTCAGAGGCGATCTCGTGTGGTGACGGCCATCACTTTCGGTGATTTCCGCTCCGCCCGGCCCGTAACCCGTGCCCCGTCCGCCGCGTTTCTCCGGGTGCGACCGGTGGTCGTCCCGGCAGGCCCGGGACACCGAGGTCCGACCGGCACGCCGGACGGCACCTCACCTCCGTGGTGTCACACTGCCGCCCGGTCGCTGGCAACGACGGCGGCCGACCGGCCGGCCGTGACCAGCGAGAGGAGGTGCCAGCGGTGGACAACATCCTCTTCTCCCGCCGGCGCGCCAAGCGCTTCGCGCAGCTTCTCGACGAGGCCAACGGCGGCCGGCGGCACCACGTACGGTCCCGGGTGGACGGCCAACTGGCACCGCTGGTAGCGGTGGGCCAGCGGCTCAGCGTCGATCCCCCCACGACCGAGGTGGATCCCGAATTCCGCACCGGCCTGCGGGCGATGCTGCTCGCCACCGCCGAGCGCGACGGGATCGGCACCGCGCCGGCGACCGCCGAACCAGCTGTGGCGCGTCCCGCCACCACCACCCGCGGGTCGCTGCTGCCGGCGGCCACCGCCCGGCGCGCCCGCGCCCGGGGCGCGATCCTCATCGGCATCGCCGCCGGCGCGGTCGCCGTCTCCGGGATCTCCGCAGCCAGCGAGAACGCGGTGCCCGGCGACGCGCTGTACGGCATGAAGCGGTCGACCGAACGCGCCCAGCTCGCCCTGGCCAGCTCGGACATCAGCCGCGGCCAACTCTTCCTGGACTTCGCTCGGACCAGGCTCGGCGAGGCCGCCGAGCTGCGCGGCGATCCCGTCGGTTACAGCGCCGTCCTCGACGACATGGACGCCGACACCCGGCAGGGCATCCGCCTGCTCACCGCTGCCGCAGTGCAACGGGCCGAGCCGAGCAGCCTGGACACCGTCAACGCGTTCGTCGCGAGCCAGCACAAAGCGGTGAGCAAGCTCCTCGACGGGGCCAACCGGGCCGACCGGGAACGAACCCGACGGTCGCTGGCGCTGCTGGACACCGTCCGGGAACGTTCGGACGCGCTGCGCGACGCGATCGCCTGCGGCCTGCCGGCACCGGCCGGCAGCGACACCCTCGGGCCCGCGCCGACCACCTGCCCCGGCGACCGCTGACCTGCCGGAACACGCCCTTCCCGCTCGTCCCGACCGACCACGCCACAGTTCACTGAGTGCGTGGTCGGTCGACCGTTGCCGCCGGATACCCTCGCTGGAGACATCCGTCGCGCCTGGTCAGGAAGGGGGTCGCGTGGCACGCAGCCGCAAGGTGACGGTCAGCACCGACGCCCACGGTCACACCGCCGGTTGGGCGGAGACCGAACTGGCGCCGGTGACCCCACCCGCTCCGGACCCGACCGCCGCCGCCTTCTTCGACGTGGACAACACGATGATGCAGGGCGCGTCGATCTACTGGTTCGCTCGCGGGCTCGCCGCCCGCAACTACTTCACCACCACCGACCTGGCGCGCTTCGCCTGGCAGCAGCTCCGGTTCCGGGTGCTCGCCCGGGAACACGCCGGTGACATGTCCCAGGCCAAGGAGGCCGCACTCGCCTTCGTCGAGGGTTGGCGGGTCGACGACGTCGAACGGCTCTCGGAGGAGATCTTCGACGAGCTGATGGCACCGCGGATCTGGAGCGGCACCCACCAGCTCGCCCAGGCCCACCTGGACGCCGGTCAGCGCGTCTGGCTGGTGAGCGCCGCTCCGGTGGAGATCGGCCGGGTGATCGCCACCCGGCTCGGCCTCACCGGTGCGATCGGTACGGTGGCCGAGGTGCTCGACGGGGCGTACACCGGGCGGCTGGTGGGCGACCTCATGCACGGGCCGGCGAAGGCCGAGGCGGTCACCCAGCTCGCCGCCGTGGAAGGGCTGGACCTGGCCCGCTGCGCGGCCTACAGCGACTCCGCGAACGACCTGCCTCTGCTCCGCACTGTCGGCCGGGCGGTGGCGGTCAACCCGGACGGCACCCTGCTGCGGCAGGCCCGGCAGCACGGCTGGGAGGTGCGGGACTTCCGCACCGGCCGGCGGGCGGCCAAGATCGCCGTACCGTCGACTGCGGCAGCCGGTCTGGTCGCCGGAGCGGTGACCGCCGGCCTGGCGCTCCAGCGCCGGCGCCGCGACAGCTGACGCCGCGACTCAGGGGCCGAACGGGTCGGGCCTCCGCTCCAACAGCGAGTGCAGCGTCTGCTGGATGGTCTCCCGCACCTGGTCGGCGAGGTTGAAGACCACCAGCGGGTCGTCCGCCGAGTCGGTCAGGTGCGCGGTGGGGATCGGCGGGCAGAACTCGATAAGCCACTTGCTGGGCAGCGGCACCATGCCCAGCGGCCCGAGCCACGGGAAGGTCGGCGTGACCGGGAAGTAGGGCAGCTTCAGCAGCCGCGCGAGGGGCTTGATGTCGGCGAGCATCGGGTAGATCTCCTCGCCGCCGACGATGGCGACCGGCACGATCGGGGTGCCGGTGCGCAGCGCCGCCGAGACGAACCCGCCGCGTCCGAACCGTTGCAGCTTGTAGCGGTCGGCGTAGAGCTTGCCGATGCCCTTGAACCCCTCGGGGAACACGCCCACGAGGTCCCCGCCGCCGAGCAGTCGCTCGGCGTCCGGGTTGCAGGCCACAGTGCCGCCGGTCTTGCGGGCGATCTCCGACACCACGGGCATCCGGAAGACCAGGTCGGCGCCGAGCAGACGCAGGTAGCGGTGTGCGGGGTGCTTGTCGTGCAGGGCCGCCGAGAGGATCAGCGCGTCCAACGCCACCGTGCCCGAATGGTTGCCGACCACCAGGGCCGGCCCGTCGACGGGCACGTGCTCCACGCCGCTTACCTCGGTGCGGAACCAGTCCCGGTAGAGCAGCCGCAGCAGCGGGTGGAAGACCGCGTCGGTCAGCTCCGGGTCGAAGCCGAACTCGTCGACCTCGTACTCGCCGGACAACCGTCGGCGCAGAAAGGCCAGGCCGTCGGCGACACGCCGGTCCCACGGGTCGCCCGGCCGGTCCGGAACGGCAGCGCCACTGGCGGCCACGGGCTCGTCGGTGGCAGCGGTGTCGACCTCGTCGGCCGGCGTCGGGGTCGGGGTCGGGGTCGGCGCGGCCTGTGCCGCTGGTCGGTGCCCGTTGCGCCGCGCCGGATCCACGTCCGGCGTCGACCCCGGGGGTACGTCGAATCGCCCGTTGCCCGTCGGTTCGCGACCCGTTTCCGGCCCGGTCACGACGACCGCTCCCGCACCGCTGCGCGAACCTGCCGGATGCCGTCCAGGACGAGCTGCTCGGCGGCGGCCAGCTGACTCCGGCTGAGCACGACCCCGCCGTGGTGGGCGCGGATGAAGTCGTCGAACGCGGCGGCGGTGGAGCGGGGCGTGAAGCCGTACTCCTGCTCGAGCCGTGTGGTGTCGACGACCCGGCCGTGCACGAAGAGGTCGACCTGGTCCAGGCCGTAGCGACCGAAGCCCATGTTGCGGGCCAGCGCGGCGGCGCCGGAGAGACCTGGCTCCAACACCGGCACCGCTACCCGGCCGGCCCGCCGGATCGCCTGGGACAGCGACAGGACGCCCGGCCCGGCGACGTTGTAGGTGCCCGGGTGGTCCTCGACGATCGACCGGTGCAGCACCTCCAACGCGTCGTCGAAGTGCAGGAACTGCAACCGTGGGTCGCGGCCGAAGACGGTGGGCACGAACGGCTGCGCGAAGTAGCGGGTCAACGTCGTGTCGGCGTTGGAGCCGATGAACGGGGCGAATCGCAGCACCGTCGCCGTGACGTCGGGTCGGCGACGCCGGAAGCCACGGACGTACCCCTCGACGTCGAGGATGTCGCGGCCGAAACCGCCGCGCGGCACCTCGCGCGGCTCGGTCTCCTCGGTGAAGACCGCCGGGTCGCGGAACGACACCCCGTACGCGGCCGTCGAGGACCGGACCACGAGCTTGCGCAGCCGGGGCGCTCGCTGGCAGGCGGCGAGCAGTTGCATGGTGCCGATGACGTTCTGGTCCTTCATTGCCGACCGGCCACCGTGCTGCGGGTCGGGGGAGCTGACCAGCGCGAGGTGCACGACTGCGTCGACGTCCAGGTCGGCGAGGAGCCCACCGAGTGAGCCGGGGTCGACACGCACCCGCTCGACCCGGTCGAGCAGGTCGGTGAATTCGGCACCGGGCTCCGGCACGTCCACGCCGATGACCCGTTCGATACGCGGGTCGGCCGCCAGTCGCGCGGCCACGTGAGCGCCCAGGTACCGACCGACGCCGGTCACGACGACGACCCCCGGAGCACCTGGGGTGCTACCGGGGGTCATCTGACGCACCTACGCCGGCAGGAGGGACCGAGCCGGGACGACCACGGCCTGATCACCTGAGCCTCCGGAAGTCGACAGTTGGCAAGAGCCGCCGAACGCCGGGCCATGAGCCCGGCGGCGATCACTTGCCGAGACGGCGACGCTGGACGCGGGTCTTGCGCAGCAGCTTGCGGTGCTTCTTCTTAGCCATGCGCTTACGGCGCTTCTTGACCACCGAGCCCATACGACAGCCTTTCGATACAACGTGCGGGGCGGACCGGATGACACCACGCTGGTGGCGACGGCGACCGCATGCGGACAAAGGACCGGACCAGTCTGGGCGGCGGGGCGCACCGGTGGGGCCTCGGTCGGGCTCCAGGGTAGCGGGAGAGCGTCAGCAGGACCAACGCGCCCCCGCCGTCACGGCTTTCGGTGCGCGACCACAGGCCCCGCCCGTCCACCTCTGGCGCTCACCGATGCCGATTCCCGTCGGCGCCCGACAGGCCCGTACGCGCGCCCGTCACTGTGTGCGCGATCGGCCCGACGGTGGCTCAGGCGGTTTCCTGAAAGGCACCCCGGAGATATTCGTGCACGGCGTGCTCGGGCACCCGGAAGGACCTGCCGACCCGGACAGCGGTGAGCTCACCGCTGTGCACCAGGCGATAGACAGTCATCTTCGACACCCGCATGACCGTCGCGACCTCTGCGACGGTCAGGAACTTGACCTCCGACAGCCGTCCGTCGGACTGTGACCCGGCCATGGCTCACCGACCCATCCCATGCCCGGCGCGTGCCGTCCCGACGGATGCTCCGGGCCGGGCGGCGACGCGCGTGTTACCAGTACGGTAGCGGGGCCGCTGTGACCGGCGCGATCCCTTCTTACAACTGATCATGTTTGGATCGCTGGTTCACCCGATCCGCGCTCCCGGATTCTCCCCGCCTGCGCCCGCCGTCCGATTGCGTTCCTCACTCGGCGCGCAGCGCCACCACCGGGTCGAGCCTGCCGGCACGCTGCGCGGGGACGACACCGAAGACGATGCCGACGGCCGCCGACACACCGAAGGCGAGTGCCAGCGACCACCAGGTGATTGCCGCCGGAATTGGGGACAACGCGTCGACAAGCAGCGCGGTGCCAACACCCAGGGCCATCCCGGTCAGCCCGCCGATCGTGGTGAGCAGCACCGCCTCCAGCAGGAACTGCACGCCGATGTCGCGGGGTCGGGCGCCGACGGCCTTGCGCAGCCCGATCTCCCTGGTCCGCTCGCGGACGCTGACAAGCATGATGTTGGAGACGCCGACCCCGCCGACGAGCAGGGAGATGCCGGCGATGGCGGCGAGCACGCCGGTGAGGATGCCGAGGATGTCGCCGAGTACGCCGAGGATCTGCTGCTGTGTGACAGCGCTGAACTCGGTGTCCGGGTGGCGGCGGTTGAGTTCGGCGACGATGCGCTCGCCCAACTCGTCGATCCGTTCCCGGTCCGGCGCTTTCACCGCGATGCCGTCCACCCGCTGGGTGCCCCAGAGGCGCTGCGCGGCTGTCACCGGCACGTGCACCTCGTCGTCACGGTCGACGCCGAGACTCTGACCGAGCGGTGTGAACACGCCGATCACCCGGAACCGCACCCCGGCGAGTGTCACCTGCTGGCCGAGTGGGTCCCGGTCGGGAAAGAGCGCGCGGGCCACCGAGTCACCGAGCACCGCCACCCGTCGGCTCGTGTCGACGTCAGTGCCGGTGAGGTAGCGCCCCCGGGCCAGCGACCGCGCGAACACCGCAGGGGTCGTCTCCAGTACGCCCTGCACGGTCGTGAAGTCGGAGTAGGCGCCGGCCCGTGCGGTAGCACCCGAGGCGACGGTGACGGCCACCCGCTCGGGGTCGCCGACCACCCGGGTCACGGCGTCCACGTCCTTGAGGGTCAACGGCGACACGACAGGCGCGTTGCCGACCTCGATGCGGCCGGGGACGACAAGCAGCAGGTTGGAGCCGAGCCCTTCGACCTGCTGTTCCACCTTCTGCTTGGTGCCGGTGCCGATGGCCACCAGCAGCACCACAGAGGCCACGCCGATGATCACGCCGAGCATTGTGAGAGCGCTGCGCAGCCGGTTGGCCCGCAGCGCGTCCAACGCCACCCGCCACGCCTCGGCGACCCTCACGACCCGCTCCCGGAGCCTGCACCGGGCGCGTGGCCGGCGTCGGCATCGGTGGGCGCGAGCGCCGCGTCGGCGCTGGCCGAAGTGCCTGTCGCGGCGGTTTCCGGGGGCGCGAGCGGAAGGCGCCCGGTGGCTCCGGCGGCGCCACCGGAGCCACCGGGCGGGTGCCCCGGGCCGTTTCCGGACACGGACCGGGGCTCCGCGCTGGGAGCGGGCATCAGTGTCTCAGGTCGACCGTTGCCATCCGACAGCGGTCGATCATGAGGGCCGGCGGGCTCGGCGGCGATGCTGTCGGCGACCACCACACCGTCGCGCATGGTGATCCGCCGGGCGGCCCGCGCCGCCACCTCCTGGTCGTGGGTGACCATCACCAGCGCCACCCCGGACTCGGCGTTCAACTGCTCCAACAGCTCAAGCACCGCCGCTCCGGTGACGCTGTCCAGGTTGCCCGTCGGCTCGTCGGCAAGCAGCACCGTCGGTTCGGTGACGAGCGCGCGGGCGATCGCCACCCGTTGCTGCTCGCCGCCGGACATCTGGTTGGGCCTGTGGTCCAGCCGGTGCCCGAGGCCCACCCGGCCGAGCATCGCCGCCGCCCGCTCCCGGCGCTGCCGGGCCGACACGCCCCGGTAGACCAGCGGCAGCGCCACGTTCTCCACAGCTGACGTACGCGGCAGCAGGTGGAACGCCTGGAAGACGAAGCCGATCGTCTCGTTACGAAGGGTGGCCATCTCCGGTGGGGAGAGCGCGTTGACGTCCCGACCGCCGATGACCAGGCGACCACCGGTGGGCCGGTCGAGCCCGCCCAGCAGGTGCATGAGTGTGGACTTGCCCGAGCCGGACGGGCCGACGAGCGCCACGTAGTCACCCGGCTGCACTGTCAACGACACCCCACGCAGCGCTTCGACCGACACGCCGTCCAGTTGGTACGTCCGCGACACGTCCACCGCCTCGATGGCAGCGACGCGCTCCCCCGCCGGCCCTGCTGCCGGCTCGGTCACCGGACTTCCTGGCCGTCGCGCACCTGGTCGGTGCCGCGCACCACGATCCGGTCGCCGGGCTGGACGCCGTCGAGGATCTGCACCAGGTCGGGCCCCTGCACGCCAACTGTCACCGGCGCGCGACCCGCCTTACCGTCGCGGACCACCCAGACGGCGTCCCGCCCGTCGGCGGAGAACACCGCCGAGGCGGGGACGGTCACCGCGTCGGCCGCCTCGCGTACGCGCAGCCGCACTATCGCGTTCATGCCGGGGCGGGGCGTCGGGGCCGGCTCGTCCTCGGCGAGCTTTCCGGCACCCAGTGCGAGGCGCACCCGGTAGGTGACACCGCCCTGCGCGGAGTTGGTGGGCAGCACGTCGACCGAGCGGACCGTCGCGTCGTAGCTGGCGCCAGTGACGGCGTCCAGCTCGACAGTGGCTGTCACGCCGGGCTTGACAAGCAGCACGTCGGTCTCGTCCACCTCGGCGAGCAGCCCCAACTGCCCGATGTCCACGACTGTCAGCACCGGCGTGCCGGCGGTGACCTGGCCGCCGACCGCGACAGCGTCGTCGACTCCGGCGGGCGGCCCACCCTGGGCGGGGGCCAGCGCGGACGGGTCGATCCCGGCCCCGCCGGCCTGCTCCAGCAGCCCGGCCAGACCGGCGTTCGCGCCACCGGCGGCCCGGGTGCCGCCCGGCTGCACCACACCGGCGAGCGGGGCGCGCAGGGTCAGCGCGTCGACTGTGGCCTTCGCCAGGTCGTACGCCTGCTGGGCCTGGAGCCGTTGCGCAGCGGACAGCGCGCCGACGGCGGAACTCAGCCCGTTGATCCCCCGCTGCACGGCACGGACGGCCTGGTCGGCGCTGCGCGCGGCTGCGGCGTACTGCCGCTGGGCGGAGGTCACCTGGGCCAGCAGCGCGTCCCGTAGCTGCGGGTCGGCGATCTTCTCGGCGGCCTTGCGGGCCGCGTCGAACGCCTCGCCGGCGGCCTTGTCGGTGTCGCGCCGGCTGCCGGTCAGGTCGCCTGTGGAAACACCTCTGCCGGCGCGCTTCGCGGCGGTAAGCGCCTCCTTCGCCTGGCGCAGGCGCTGCTGCGCCGACGGCGAGTCGACAACGGCGAGGACCTGGCCGCGCTTGACCCGCTGACCAGGTTGGACACGCAGGCTGGCCAGCGTGCCGTCGGCGGGTGCGGAGAGGGTCGCGGCGGCGCGGGCGGTCACCGTCGCCGGGGCGTCGATCACCTCGGCGACCGGGTTACGGGCGGCCGACGCCAGCGCGAGGTCGGGGTCTTCGTCGCCGCAGGACGCGGCGGTGGTGGCGGTGAGAACGGCGACGGCGGTCAGGGCGATGAGCAGGCGGGGCCGCGTGACGCTTGCGGGCCGCGGCGGCTGGGGGCGGCGCACCCATCGATGGTACGGCGCACCGTCACCGCCGCATCGGACGTCAGGCGGCGACCGCGCGGACGTACGCGACGCACTCGTCGTGCAGCGTCGACCACTGCTCGCCGAACGCTTCCTCGGCTGCGGCGTCAAAGGGCTTGCGCTCGTGCACCACTGCCTTGAAGAAGGCGAGCAACTGGGCCGTTCCGAACCTGTCGACGAGGTGCCGGACGGCGAGGTAGCCGACGCCGTAGCTGCCGCCGACCCGCTCGGCTTCGGCGTTGTCGGCGGGAGTGATCCCCTCCAGCCTGCCGTCCCATTTGCCCCGGACCAGCGTGCGCACCTCGGCGAGCCCCTCGTACCTGTCGACCGCCTGCCCTCCCGCACCGGCGAACTCGGCAAGCCCTTCGACAAGCCACCACGTCGTCTTGCCCGGATAGCCGCGCTCGGGCAGCGAGGCGGCATGGGTCAACTCGTGCCGGAGCAGGTCGTCGGTGCCGCTGCTGGGCAGCCCTTCGGCGTTGAGCACCACCTCGTGGTGGCCACCGCCGACGGTCACGGCGTAACCACCGGTCCACTGTGGCCGTCCGCCGCCGTACCAGCGCTGCCACTCGGTGCGACCGGCGTAGAAGATCCGGTAGCGGTCCGGCGGGGAGCCGGCCACGACGTACCCGTCGGCGACCTTGGCCGCCGCCTCGGCCTGGGCCAGCAGGCCGGGCAGCTTGCCACGCAGCGCCGGTGTGGTGGCCACGATCGTCCGCGCGCCGACCGCCACGGCCAGGTCGCTGATCTCCCACGGTCGGGTGCCGGTCTCTGCCGACTTGGACTCCTCCACGGCGACCAGCCGGGGCTGGTCGCCGTTCTCCCGCCAACGGGTACCGATCAACACCGGGCTCGGCCGGCAGTCCGGCACCACGAAGCAGTACTGGAAGCGCACCAGGAGCCGCCACTCGCCGGGCTGGCCGACGACAGGCACGGGCAGGCCACTCGGCTCGGCCCGCCACACGGTGACCTTTAGCGCGCGCAGCGCGGCGAAGCGGCGGCGCAGGTCGGCGTGCGCGCCCGGGTCGGCGACGGCCAGGTAGGCGGCCCGGTCACCGCCGAGCAGCGCCGTTGCCTGCCGCTGGAGCTGCGCGGTCATCCGGTCGGACAGCCCGCGGGCGACGGCGGTCGCCGGGTCGTCGCTGGCCGGGGTGCCGGCACGACTGACGGTGGCCCGGTCACCGGACTCCCGCACCACCCCGGCGACAAGCAGCGCGGGCAGACCACAGCCGAGCAGCAGGACGACCACCACGAGCATCGTCCACAACGGCCAGAGCCGCCGCGGCGATGGCAGCTCCAACCCGTCAGTCACCCGCCGAAGGGTACGACCATTCGCCGGAGCAAACGAGCCGCCACCACCTCGACCCACCCTGTGGACCCACCCGCCACAGTTGGCTACTTCTTGGACATCAGGGCACGGCCGAAGAAGACCAGGTTCGCCGGGCGCTCCGCGAGCCGGCGCATCAGGTAGCCGTACCAGTCGTCGCCGTACGGGACGTACGTGCGAACGGTGTAGCCCTCGCCGGCCAGCCGGGCCTGCTCCTCCGGACGGATGCCGAAGAGCATCTGGAATTCGAAGCGATCCGCTCCCCTGTCGAACCAGCGGGCCCGGTCCTCGCCGATCGCGATCATCCGTGGGTCGTGGGTGGCGAGCATCGGGTAGCCGTCGCCGGACATCAGGATGTTCATGCAGCGGACGTAGGACTTGTCGACCTCGCGGGCCGACTGGTACGCCACCGACTCCGGCTCCTTGTAGGCGCCCTTGCACAGCCGCACCCGCGAGCCCGCCGAGGACAACTCCCGGCAGTCCGACTCGGTGCGACGCAGGTACGCCTGGAGCACCGCGCCCGTCGACGGGAAGTCCTTGCGAAGCTTGGCCAGCACCTCCAACGTCGAGTCGGTGGTGGTGTGGTCCTCCATGTCCAGGGTGACGGTGGTGCTCGCCGCGTCGGCCGCCGCGCAGATCGCCCGCACGCTGTCGTAGGCCAACTGCTCGTCGAACATCTGGCCGAGGGCGGAGAGCTTCACGCTCACCTCGGCGGCCGGGGTGAGCCCCGCCTCGGCGAGCATCTTCAGCAGCCTGAGGTATTCGTCCCGGGTGGCGACCGCCTGCTCGGGGGTGACGGTGTCCTCGCCGAGGTGGTCGAGGGTGACAGCCAGGCCGTCGTCGATGAGCCCGCGGGTCACGCGCAGCGCATCGTCGGTGGCGGCGCCGGCGACGAACCGGCGGACGACGTCCCGGGTGTACGGGGCGGTCGCGACAAGCCGCTCCACCTGGGATGACCGGGAGGCGGCGAGGATGACGGAACGGAGCATGAGCCGAGCGTATCGCCCGCGCCAGTACCTCCGCCGGGCAGCGGCCGGGGCACCTCGACCGGATGTCACTTAGGGGTTTATGTGCTACAACGGGCCCCTTTGACAACCGGGGGCGGGGCGGCGCTGTTGGCATCGATCAGCTACAACGATGCCGTGGAACAACGCCCCCGTCGCCGGCTCCGGTCGGCCTCCGTGCAGCTCGGCGCGCTCACCGCTCTGGCGCTCGCCCTCTCCGGCTGCAACATGACCTCCGACGACGACGATGACGACGACTGCGCCCTCGGGCCTGTCGGCGGCGGCGACACTGTCGCGCTGGCGATGCGGGTCCCCCAGGCCGCCGCCGGTCGGGCGGCACCGGAGCCGACGACCGCAGCCGTGCCCGAGCGCGGCGGCTTCGGCACCCACCTCGCCGCCTGCGGAGGTTGACGTGCGCCGTGTGACCGTGACCCCTCGGCCCGACTGGGACGCCACCATCCGGGAGCAGGGGCTTGTCTACGTCGACACCGAACTCCCCGACGGCGAGATCATGTCGTACTGGGACGAGACCGCCGCGTACGCGTTCGACCTGGACGAGGTGCTGCGCCTGGAGGAGGCCACCGAGGAGCTGCACCGCATGTCGGTGGCAGCCGCCGAGCACGTGGTCGCCAAGCACCGGTACGCCGAGTTCGGCATCCCGCAGTGGGCCGCCGAGGCGGTGGCCAGGTCACTGCGCGAGGCGCCACCCACCCTCTACGGCCGCTTCGACCTGGCGTACGACGGCACCTGGCCTCCGAAGATGTTGGAGTACAACGCCGACACCCCCACCGCGCTCGTCGAGGCGAGCATCATCCAGTGGTTCTGGCTGGAGGAGACCCGGCCGGATCTTGACCAGTGGAACAGCCTGCACGAGCGGCTGGTCGGCGCCTGGGCCAAGATCGGCGCCGGGCTGCACGACCGCCGTGTGCACGTGCTCTGGTCGAACGAGGAGGAGTCGGGCGAGGACCACATGACCGCCGGCTACCTGGCCGAGACGGCCCGGCAGGCCGGCCTGGACGTCGAGCTGCAACCCATCCAGAAGATCGGCTGGGACGGCCGGCGCTTCGTCGACGCCGCCGACCGCCCGGTGACCACGTGCTTCAAGCTCTACCCGTGGGAGTGGATGCTTGCCGAGCCGTACGGGGTGCCGGCGCTCGACCCGGGTACGCCGACCACCTGGATCGAGCCGGCCTGGAAGCTGCTGCTGTCCAACAAGGCGCTGCTCGCCGTCCTCTGGGAGCTCTACCCGGGCCACGAATACCTGCTTCCGGCGTACCTCGACTCGCCGCGCGGCATGCGGGAGTACGTGGCGAAGCCGCTGCTCGGCCGCGAGGGCGGCTCGGTACGCATCGTGACGGCCGAGGAGGAGATCACCAATCCGGGGATCTACGGCGACGAGGGCTGGTGCTACCAGGAGTTCCGGGCGTTGCCGCAGTTCGACGGTAACCGGACGGTCCTGGGCAGTTGGATCGTCGACGGGGAGTCGGCGGGCGTCGGGGTGCGCGAAAGCGCAAGCCTGATCACCGACGGTTACGCGCGGTTCCTGCCGCACTACATCGACGCGCCGCGTACCGCGTGAGTCGTCTACCTTTGAGGGCGTGAACTTCGACGCGTACGCCCGGACCGGTGTTGACCTGGTCAACGCCCGCCTGGACGACCTCGACGACCTAAGGGCGCTCTTTCCCGACGAGAACGCATGGATGCGCGACGAGGTCGCGGAGCGGGATATCGCGATCTTCCGGCGGGCGCAGAAGCGGCTCCGCGACGTCTTCGAGTACGGCACCTCGGGGCGTGACGCCCAGGCGGTGACCGAGCTGAACGCGCTGCTTGAGGCGTTCCCGGTCCAGCCGCGCATCTCCGGGCACGACTCCAGCGACTGGCACATGCACGTCACCAGCCGGGGCGCGTCGGTAAGCGCGGAATACCTGGCCGGCGCGGCCTGGGGGCTGTCGGTGTGGCTCTGCGAGTACGGCAGCGCCCGGTTCGGCGTCTGCGCCGACGAGCGGTGCGGCAACGTCTACCTGGACACGTCGTCCAACTGCTGCCGGCGGTTCTGCTCGGAGCGCTGCGCCACCCGCTCGCACGTCGCGGCGCACCGGGCCCGGAAGCGGGCCGCGATCGTCGAGCAGCCGACGGTCGCCCCGCAGCCGACAGCGAAAGCCGATTCGCTGACGCGGATCAGCTAGGCCGCCGACCGGCGCGGGGCGGGCCCGCGCCGGGTCCCGGCGCGGGCGTTCAGGCGTCGACCGGGGACGGCGTGCTCAGGTGCTGGCGAGCGAACTCCAGCGCGGCGCGCAGGTCCGCCTCGCGCACCGCGCGGCTCTTCGCGCCCCGCGTCGCCACCTCCACCGCCACGGAGCCGGTGAAGCCCCGCCCGGCCAGCGAGGAGAGCAGCTCCCCGCAGGGCTGGGTGCCCCGGCCAGGCACCAGGTGCTCGTCACGACCCTCGCCGGTGCCGTCGCCGAGGTGCACGTGCACCAGCCCGGAGCCCATCCGGTCGGCCATCTCGAGCGGGTCGCTGTGCGAGGCCGCGCAGTGCGACAGATCCAGGGTGTACGACGCGTAGCCGGCCTCGGTGGGATCCCACCCCGGCACGTACGGGACGAACTGGCGGCCCGCCATCCGCACCGGGTACATGTTCTCCACGGCGAGGTGCAGCCCGCTGAACTGGTCAGCGACAGTGGCCAGCCCGTCGACGAAGCCGCGCGCGTAGTCGCGCTGCCAACTGAACGGGGGGTGCACCACGACCGTGGGTGCCTCCAGCGTCTCGGCCAACTCGGCGGCCCGGCGCAGCCGCTCCCACGGGTCCGGGCTCCACACCCGCTGGGTGACGAGCAGGCACGGCGCGTGCACCGACAGCACCGGCACCCCGTAGTGCTCGGAGAGGCCGCGCAGCGCCCCCGCGTCCTGGCTGACCACGTCGGTCCAGACCATCACCTCGACGCCGTCGTAGCCGAGCGCCGCGGCCATCTGGAACGCCGCCGCGGTCGGTTCGGGAAAGACTGACGAGCTGGACAGGAGGACGGGAACGCGGGAAGTCACATCAGCCAGGGTAGCCCGGTTGTCACGGGACTATCAGGACGAGCATCGGCAAAACACCCCTAACCAGACCCGTCCTCACATCGGTTCGAGTTGATCGAGTCGACGGAGGATGACGCCCTCGCGCAACGCCCACGGGCAGATGTCCACCGAGTCCAGGTCCAGCTTGCGCATCACCGCCTCGGCGACCACAGCGCCGGCCAGCAACTGGTGGGCGCGGCCCGCGCTGACCCCCTCCAACTCCATCAACTGAGCCGGCGGGATGTGCCTGATGAAGCCGATGACCTGCCGCAAACCGGCGCGGGTCAGGCGGCGGGACACCCAGAGCCCCGCGCCCGACGGTGCCGCACCGGCGAGTCGGGCCAGCGTACGGAACGTCTTCGAGGTGGCCGCCGTCCGCTCCCAACCCACCTGGGTCATCTGGTCGACCACCTTGTCCAGCCGGCCGTCCACGTACTCCCGCAGCCCGTCGACGGCCTCGGCGGACGGCGGCGCCGTGCTGTCCGGCTCGACCCGCAGCCGCTCCCTTGTCAACCGGCCGGCCCCGAGCGGCAACGAGATCGCGACGTCCGGGTCCTCGTCGATCCCGGCGGCGATCTCCAGGGAGCCGCCGCCGATGTCGAGCGCCATCAGCCGCCCCGCCGACCAACCGAACCAGCGCCGCACCGCCAGGAAGGTCAACCGCGCCTCGTCCGCGCCGGAGAGCACCTCCAGGCGTACGCCGGTCTCGTCGCGGACCCGGGCCAGGACGTCGGCGGCATTCGTGGCGTCACGGACCGCGGAGGTGGCGAACGCGATCAGGTCGGCGGCCTCCAGGCCGGTGGCCGCTGCCCTGGCCATGCCGACCGCCTTGACCAGGCTGTCCGCGCCCGCCTCGGTCAGCGCGCCGTCGGGGCCGAGCTGCTCGGCGAGGCGCAGCACCACCTTCTCCGAATGCGCCGGCCAGGGGTGCGCACCGTGGTGCGCGTCGACAACCAGCAGGTGCACGGTGTTGGATCCGACGTCGAGGACACCCAGTCGCATGGTGAAGACACTAGGGGCAACACGTTTGCGCGGCTCGGCGGCCCGTGGCCGAGACCGGGCGTACGCTGGTCCGGGTGACGATGGAGCTCCGCGTGCTGGTGGACGATCCGGGCGACCCGCGTAGCCGCGAGGTGCCGCTGGACTTTCCCCGGGAGTGGATCGAGTTCGCCGACCCGGCGGACGACAACCACCTGATCCGCGCCGACCTGACCTGGCTTCTGTCCCGCTGGACCTGCATCTTCGGCCGGGGCTGCCACGGCATCATCGCCGGCCGGTCCGCCGACGGCTGCTGCTCGCACGGGGCGTTCTTCACCGACTCGGACGACGAGAAGCGCGTCCGCAGCGCCGTCAAGCGGCTCACCCCGGCGACCTGGCAGCACTTCCGGCGTGGCTTCAAGAGCTGGACCGACGAGGACACGATCGACGGCAAGAACCCGGCCCGCCGCACCGCCACCCAGGGCGCGGAGGGGCCGTGCGTCTTCCTCAACGACGCCGATTTTCCCGGTGGCGGTGGCTGCGCCCTGCACGGTCAGGCGCTCCGCGACGGCGTGCACCCGTTGGAATACAAGCCGGACGTCTGCTGGCAGTTGCCGATCCGGCGCGACCAGGACTGGGTCAAGCGGCCGGACACCACAAAGGTGCTGGTCTCCACGCTTGCCGAGTTCGATCGGCGGGGCTGGGGCGCCGGCGGGCACGACCTGGACTGGTGGTGCACCTCCTCGACGGATGCGCACGTCGGCGCTGAGCCGATGTACCTGTCGTACGGGCCCGAGTTGACAGCGCTCATCGGGGCGGCGGCGTACGAGCGGCTGGCCGAGCTGTGCGCGGCCCGGGTGAAGCAGGGCATGATCGCCCCGCACCCCGCCGACGATCCCAGCTGATCTTGGTAGCAAGGTCGTCGCTACCATCCGATCACGGCTCGAACTTGTAGCCCAGCCCTCGCACGGTGACGATGAAACGCGGCGCGGACGGCTCCGGCTCGATCTTGGAGCGCAGCCGCTTGACGTGCACGTCGAGCGTCTTGGTGTCACCGACGTAGTCGGCACCCCAGACCCGGTCGATGAGCTGGCCCCGGGTCAGCACCCGACCCGCGTTGCGCAGCAGCAGCTCCAGCAGCTCGAACTCCTTCAACGGCAGCTGCACGTTCCCGCCCTCGACGGTGACCACGTGCCGCTCGATGTCCATCCGCACCGGGCCGGCGGCCAGCGTCGGGGCGCCGGACTCGGCCACCTCCGGGCTCTGCCGTCGCAGCACCGCCCGGATCCGGGCGACCAGTTCCCGGGGCGAGTACGGCTTGGTGACGTAGTCGTCGGCACCGATCTCCAGGCCGACCACCTTGTCGATCTCGCTGTCCCTCGCGGTGACCATGATGATCGGCACCGCCGAACGCTGTCGGAGCTGCCGACACACCTCAGTCCCCGACATCTCGGGCAACATCAGGTCGAGCAGGACGATGTCAGCGCCGGTCCGGTCGAATTCGGTGAGGGCGTCGGTGCCGGTCGCGGCGACCGAGACCTCGAAGCCTTCCTTGCGGAGCATGTACGACAGGGCGTCGGAGAACGACTCCTCGTCCTCGACCACCAGAACGCGGCTCAACGGGGGGTTCCTTTCATTGCTGTCAGACCTGCCGAAGCTCGGCCGGACCGGCCTCGATCCCAGCCGGTGGCAGTGTCGCCAGCAGGTCGTCCGGTGGGCTGACGGGCAACCGGAGGGTGAACGTCGATCCACCTCCAAGAGTGCTCGACACCTCCACCCGACCGCCATGGTTGCTCGCGATGTGTTTCACGATGGCCAGGCCGAGCCCGGTGCCGCCGGTGGCACGTGAGCGTGCCTGGTCGGCCCGGTAGAACCGCTCGAACACCCGGTCCACGTCGGTGGGGGCGATTCCGATGCCCTGGTCGGCGACCGCGATCTCGACGTGCTCGTCGCCGCCGCGAAGGGTGACCCGCACAGTGGTGTCCTCCCCCGAATAGTTGATGGCGTTCTCCACGAGGTTCGCCACGGCCGTGGCGAGCTGGGCGTCGCTGCCGTACGCGGTGAGGCCGCGCTCGCCGTCCACCGTCACCTCGACGCCGCGGGCGGCGGCCGTGGTGCGCGTCCGGTCCACCACCTCGGCGATCACCCAGTCGAGCGCGACAGGCTCCGGAGGAGGCTGCGGCTCGGCGCCCTGCAATCGGGTCAGTTCCAGCAACTCCTGCACCAGCCGGCCCAGCCGGGTCGACTCGTGCTGGATCCGTTCGGCGAACCGACGGGCGGCCACCAGGTCCTCGGAGAGGTCGGGCACCGCGGCGTCGGCGGGTTCGGTGGCGTCCAGCAGCGCTTCGGCGAGCAGTTGGAGCGCCCCGATGGGGGTCTTCAGCTCGTGGCTCACGTTGGCCACGAAGTCACGACGTACCCGGGTCAGCCGGTGCGACTCGGTAACGTCGACCGCTTCCACAGCGATGAAGCCGTTGCCGATGCCCATGGCCCGCAGGTGCACGCCGAGCGGGTTCTCCCCCGCGCTGTCGCGGCCCCGGGGCAGGTCCAGCTCGATCTCGCGGCGCACGCCGGTGCGCCGCACCTGACCGGCGAGGGTACGGATCAGCGGGTGCGCGGCGATCGAGCCCGGGGTGCTGCCGGTACGCAGCAGCCCCATCGCGCGGGCAGCCGGGTTGATCAGCACAGGCACGTCGTCGTTGTCCAGGACCACGACACCGGCTCGGAGCGAATCGATCGTCCGCCGGCCGAGCCCGGTCTGCTGTTCGTCGGCTATCGCGGGCCTCCCCCTGGTCCATCGGGAGCTCACGCCGCCCGTCGATCTGGTGCGGGCGTCGCCCGCCGGCAGGAACCGGGGCAGCAGGAGGCCGGCGACCAGTCCGGCCGCCAACGCCACTGCCACCACGATCGCCACTGCCCACTCCACCCGGCGATCGTAGGGTCATTGTTAACCTGGCTACCACGCAGAACGGGACGAACCACCCTCACTTTCGAAACTGTTCACCCGCCGGTCCGGCGTCGTTCATCGTGGTTCATCCGGGATCCGTCAACGCCGCCTACCGTTGGCGTCGCACCTGCTCAGCCCCCTGCGCCGACAGCCGTCGGCGGCGACGACCACAGGACGTGATGATGCGCGACGAGTTCCGGGCCGACCTTCAGATCGTCAGCCAACTGCTTGTGGACATGGCGGAGGGCGTCCGCGCCGCCATGCGCCAGGCCACCCGCGCCCTGCTCACCGCCGATCGGCAGGCCGCCGAGACGGTCATCGAGCGGGACGCCGAGATCGACGACCTCTACCGGCACGTCGAGGAGCGGGTGTGTGACCTGCTCGCCCGGCAGGCGCCGGTCGCCTCCGACCTGCGCGCCATGATCACCGCTCTGCACGTGGCGGCCGATCTGGAGCGGATGGGCGACCTCGCCGACCACGTGGCCAAGACAGCGCTGCGCCGGCACCCGTCGCCTGCCGTGCCGGCCGAACTGCGGGCGATCTTCACCGAGATGGCCGACATCGCCGACCGGATGGCGGTGAAGATCGGTTCGGTGCTCGCCAAGCCCGACGTCGACCTCGCCAGCGAGCTGGACCGTGACGACGACGCCATGGACGAGCTGCACAAGAGCCTGTTCTCGGTGCTGCTCGGCGACGACTGGCCGTACGGGGTGGAGACCGCCATCGACGCCACCCTGCTGGGCCGCTTCTACGAGCGCTTCGCCGACCACGCGGTGAACGCCGGCGAACACGTGATCTACCTGATCACCGGAGAAAGCGCCCCCACCGCCAGCTGAAGTGCAAGGAAGGGCCCCTTGTTATCGCTTTTTGCATAACAAGGGGCCCTTCCTAACTTCTTAGCGGCCCTGGTTCGCGACCGCCGCGGCGGCTGCCTTCGCTGCCGTGGGGTCGAGGTAGGTGCCGCCCAGGGTGAGCGGGCGCAGCTGCGGGTCGAGGTCGTAGCGCAGCGGGATGCCGGTCGGGATGTTGAGCTTGGCGATCGCCTCGTCGGAGATCTGGTCGAGGTGCTTGACCAGGGCGCGCAGCGAGTTGCCGTGCGCGGCCACCAGCACCGTCCGGCCGGCCAGGATGTCCGGCACGATCGAGTCGTACCAGTAGGGAAGCATCCGCTCCACGACGTCCTTGAGGCACTCGGTACGCGGCATCAGCTCGGTCGGCAGCAGCGCGTACCGCGGGTCGCCCACCTGCGACCACTCGTCGTCGTCGGCGATCGGCGGCGGCGGGGTGTCGTACGACCGGCGCCAGAGCATGAACTGCTCCTCGCCGTACTCGTCAAGGGTCTGCTTCTTGTTCTTGCCCTGGAGTGCGCCGTAGTGCCGCTCGTTGAGCCGCCACGACCTGCGCACCGCGATCCAGTGCCGGTCGGCGGCGTTCAGCGCCAGCTCGGCGGTACGGATCGCCCGGCGCATCACACTGGTGTGGACGACGTCCGGCAGCAGGTCGTGTTCGCGAAGCAGCTCGCCGCCGCGCCTCGCCTCGCCCTCGCCCTTCTCGGTCAGGTCGACGTCGACCCAGCCGGTGAAGAGGTTCTTGGCGTTCCAGTCGCTCTCGCCGTGCCGCAGCAGGACCAGCGTCCCGATGGTGGGCCCCTCGCTCGCAGTCATGCGGATCATCCTGCCTCAACCCGGTACGGGACACGCGGGCACCCGTCGTGACGACCACCACGTGAAAAAGCGGGTGACCTGTCGATCGGGCCACCACTAGGGTCGTAAGGCGCTACGGTCACTTCGGTCATTACTTGCAAGCGGGGGCACGACGTGTTGACGATGCGGAACTGGTTCCGGGACACCACCGGCGGCCTCCCCACCACCTTCTGGTACCTGTGGACCGGCACCCTGATCAACAGGCTCGGCTCGTTCGTCCTCATCTTCCTCGCCATCTACCTGACCCAGGAACGCGGCTTCTCCGCCTCCCAGGCCGGCCTGGTGCTCGGCCTGTGGGGCGTCGGTGGCGCGGTCGGCACCACAGTCGGCGGCACCCTTGCCGACCGGTGGGGTCGCCGCCCGACGCTGTTCACCGCGCACGTCGGCGCGGCCGCCATGATGATCGCCCTCGGCCTGGCCCGGGACCTCTGGGCCGTGGCACTCGGCGCGCTGCTGCTCGGCATGTTCGCCGAGGCGGCCCGGCCCGCGTTCGGCGCCATGATGATCGACGTGGTGCCGGCGAAGGACCGGCTACGCGCCTTCTCGCTCAACTACTGGGCGATCAACCTGGGCTTCGCCTGCGCCGCCATCCTCGCCGGTCTCGCGGCGCAGGCCGACTACCTGCTGCTGTTCATGGTCGACGCGGCCACCATGCTGATCACCGCACTGATCATCTTCATCCGGGTGCCGGAGACCCGCAACGCCGGCCCGGTCGTCACGACCGCCAAGGCACCTCGTGGTGCGCTGCGCACGATCCTCGCCGACCGGGTCTTCCTCGGCTTCGTGGTGCTGAACCTGTTCGCCGCGCTCGTCTTCCTCCAGCACATCTCGATGCTGCCGATCGCCATGGGCGACTCCGGCCTGAGCCCGGCCACCTTCGGCTCGGTGATCGCGCTCAACGGCGTCCTGATCGTCGTTGGCCAGCTCTTCGTGCCCAGGCTGATCCGGGGCCGCAGCCGCTCGCACGTGCTCGCGCTGTCGGCCGTCGTGATGGGGGTCGGTTTCGGGCTTACCGCGTTCGCCGGCTCCGCCTGGTTCTACGGACTGACCGTGCTGATCTGGACGGTCGGCGAGATGCTCAACTCGCCGTCCAACGCGACCCTGATCGCCGAGTTGTCCCCGGCCGCGCTACGTGGGCGCTACCAGGGCGTGTTCGGGCTCTCCTGGCAGATCGCCGGAGCCAGCGCGCCGGTCCTCGGTGGTCTGGTACGCGAGCACGCCGGCAACTCCGCGCTCTGGCTCGGCTGCGCCGCGCTCGGTGTGCTGACGGCGGTGGCCCACCTGGTGTCCGGCCCGGCCCGGGAACGACGGGCCGACGCGTTGCGCCGTTCCGGGGCAGGGCTGGTGCCTGCCGACGCCCGACCGGCAGCACAGCCTGCCGAGGCGACGGCCTGACCGCGCTGTGACGAATCGCCCATGATCAGCAGTACGGCTGGCGCGAACGGACCCGACTTCCTACCGTCCCAGGGAAACGGTTAGGAAACTGAACTGTCGGGAGGTTGGGTGCACGCCCTTCGACGCTTGTGGAACGACGCCGCGGGCGGGCTTCCCGCCACCTTCTGGTATCTCTGGGCCGGCCTGCTCATCAACCGGGCCGGCGCGTTCGCCATGCTCTTCCTGTCGCTCTATCTCACCGACGCGCGGGGCGCCAGCGAGTCGCTGGCCGGGACAGTGGTCGGGGCGTACGGAGCGGGCGGGGCGGCAGGCGTGCTGCTCGGCGGGGTGCTTGCCGACCGGTGGGGCCGACGGTCCACCCTGCTCGCCGCCCACCTGGCCACCACCGCCCTGATGGTGGCGCTGGCCTTCAGCCGGCCCCTGCTGCTGATCGCGGTGCTGTCCGCGCTGGTAGGCGTGGTGCACTCGATGCCCAGCCCGGCGTTCGTCGCGGCGATCGTCGACGTGGTCCCCGCGCAGCGCCGCTCGCGTGCGTTCAACCTCCAGTTCTGGGCGTTCAACCTGGGCATGGCGGTGGCGTCGCTGCTCGCCGGGGTCCTGGCCGAGGCCAGCTTCACAGCACTGTTCCTGGTCGACGCGGGCGCCACGCTTACCGCAGCCGTCGTCATCGCCTGGAAGGTTCCGGAGACCCTGCGACGGGCCGCCCCGAGCGTCGACCTCCGACCACCGGCCACGGCAGCCCGGCGTCCCGGCCTGCGTACCGCGCTCATCGACCGGACCTTCCTGGTCTTCGTCGGGCTCACCTTCGTGCTGGCCGTACTCACCATGCAAACCTCGACGATCATGCCGCTGGCGATGCGCGCGGACGGCCTCGGCCCATCGGCGTACGGGCTGGTGGTGGCCCTGGGTGGCGCGCTGATCGTGCTGGGGCAACTGTTCGTGCCCCGGCTGATCGACAGGCACCGCAAGGACGTCGTCCTTGCGGTCTCGACCGCCCTGCTCGCTGTCGGTTTCGGTGTGCTGGCCGTGGCCGACGTGCTGGGTGTCTACCTGGCCGCCGCTGTCGTCTGGACGGTCGGCTCGATGCTCGCCGCCCCGCCCAACGCGCAGATCAACGCGGATCTGGCGCCACCGCAGCTTCGCGCCCGGTATCAGTCGGTCTTCTACCTGACGTTCCCGGCGGCGGCGTTCGTCGCACCCACGCTGGGCGGGGTGAGCCTGCAACACCTCGGCGACGGGCACTGGCTGATCGTGGGCGGGCTGGGCCTGCTTGCCGCACTCGGGCACCTGCTGGCCGGGCCGCCCCGGGAGCGGCACGTCGCCGCGCTGCGCCGGGCCGCCGGCCGGGAGCCGGCTCCGGCCGTGGACCACGCGCCGGCCGGGTGACCTCCCCGAACGGGGGTACGAAACACGCAAAGCGCCCACCATGTCCCGAAGGTCATGGTGGGCGCCCGCCGGTGGGGCCGGCGGCGGCGGGCAACACTCACCCCCGTAAGCATCGCCCGCTCACGCCGCCGGTCCAAACAGGTGGGCACCGTCCCCCAACGGTAGATCCACCCGTTCCTCGCATCTCGCCTGGTGCACGGACCTGATCGATCCGCCGCTCCCCCGAACGTTTCCAAGCGCGACGCGGTGCAATAAAGCTAGTTCGCCCGGATTCCGGATTCAACCCAACTGGGTGTCTCGCCCGTCACAACTGGCGGGTATCCCCCAGTTGGGGGTCACCGTCTCTGGCAACCGCCGCATACCCCTCGGGCATTCCCGCAAACACCTCAGCCGTCTTCCCGATCGGGTGACTCGGTCCGGAAGAAGTTGCTCTGCCGGCCGTCGCGCATCTGCTCCTGATAGATCAGGTTCAGCCGGCGCAGGTCGAAGGTGTGGAACCACTGGTCCCAGGTGATCTCGCGAATCTTGCTGCTCTCGCGGTAGCCGGGGATGTTGAAGGTCAACACACCCGCCCGACCGTCCCGCTCGGTGCCGGCGATGGTGGCCGGCTTCGCGCCCCGCTCCCGTGCCCAGCGCTGGATCACCTCGTGGTTCGCGGTGATCAGGCTGCGCCCCGGGCGCTCCGGCCGGTCCGCGATCGACGAGATCACCTGCGAGCTGCGGACCGACCGCCCGGTGCCCCGTCCGGTCCGGATGCCACCGGCCGCCGTACCGCCGCCGGCCGGACGGCTCGCGGCAGCACGCTTCGCGGGCGCCGCACGCTTGGCCGCCGGTCGCGCCGGTGCCTTACGCGCGGTACGGGCCGAGGACGTCTTCGCCCTGGCGGTCGACGTGGCTCCGGCGGACTTCCTTGCCGGGGCCGTCTTGCGCGCCGCCGCCGGCTTCGACGCGGCAGCAGCAGTGGTACGTGCCGCCGGCTTGCGCGCCGCAGCAGTGGTACGTGCCGCCGGCTTACGCGCGGCAGTCGTGGTACGCGCCGTCGTCGACTTCCGCGCGGCGGTCGTCTTCTTGGCGGCGGCCCGCTTCGCGGGAGCGCTCTTGTTGGCCGGCGCGGCCTTGGCGCGACTGGGCGCCGCCCTCGAAGCCGACTTCTTCGTCGCGGCGGCCCGACCGGCCGACGCCCTGCTGCCGGTGGCCCGACCAGCCGGGCCGGTGCTGCGCCGGGCCGCGCCACCGCGTTCGGATCGCAGCGAGCGCACCAACTGTTTCACAAGGTCGGGCTTGCGCAGTGCGGAGATCCCGGAGATCCCGCGTTTGCGCAACTGGCCCCGGATGTCGTCCACCCGCATCTGAGAGATCTCCGATTCGGAGACCCCTGGAGTATTCGGCGTCTGGTTGCCGGCCTGCCGTTTGGTCCTTGTCGCAGTCCCGCCGCGACCTGAGCTGTTCCGCTGAGCCATGGGATGCTCCGCTCCTCGACACTCCGTCCTCGGCGCGCGGGGGTCCCTGTGCCGTACCGCGCGGTGCGGCATACCCGTCAGGAGCAGTCCGAACCACAGACATCCGACCGACTGGAATCCGGGTCGTCAGGCCGGGCCGAAACGGGGTCAGGCTGGGCGGAAACGGGCGTCAGGCCGGGTCGGGACCGGTGCCGGACGGTTCGAAGAGGTGGGCGAAGGCGGCCAGGTTCGCTGTCGACTCGCCGCGCTTGACCCGCCACTCGTACTCGCGCCGGATCGAGCTGCCGAAGCCGATCTCCAGCATCGTGTCGAACGACTCGTCGGAGTACGTGAGCACCGCGCCGAGCAGCCGGTCCAACTCGTCGGCGTCCACGCCGGCCGGGTTGACCCGCCCGGTGAGATACACGTCGCCGACCTTGTCGGTGGAGAACGAGACGCCGTACATCCGGGCGTTGCGCTGCAACAGCCAGGCCCACAGTTCCTCGCGCCGTTCGTCGGGCTGGCGCATCACGAACGCCTCGATCCGCAGCGCGTGCTCCCCGACGATCAGGTTGCAGATCGTCTTGAGCTTGTGGGTGCCCGGCAGTGTCACCGCGTACGACCCGGGGCCTGTCGACTCCCAGGCCAGGTCACGCTCGGCGCACACCGACTCGATCAGGGACGCGAGATCGCTTTTCGGGCTCACCGCACCCACTCTACGACCGGTCGGGTCGGCGCACCCGACGAGAGCCGGTGCCCTCGATCACCAGGAGCAGGACAGCGCCGGATCGCCCGCCAGGTCGGCGGCGAGCCGTGCGCGGCGCGCGGCGACCGCCTCGCCGTACACGTCGAGCAGGCCCGAGACCGTGCGGTCCCAGGAGAAGTTCCGGGCGTGCTGTTCGGCGCCCCGGCCGAGCACCGCCCTGCGGGCCCGATCGGGAAGCAGGCGGGCCAGAGCGCGTGCCCAGTTCACCGGGTCGTGCCCGTCGATGAGCACCCCGCTCACCTGGTCCCGTACGGCGGTGACCAGCCCGCCGACGGCGGCGGCCAGCACCGGCGTACCGCAGGCCTGTGCCTCGAGCGCGACCAGCCCGAAGGATTCGTTGTGCGACGGCACCGCGACCAGGTCGGCGGCCCGGTACAGGGCCGGCAGGTCGTCGCCGGTCCGCGGCGGCAGGAAGCGGATCCGGTCGCTGACCCCCAGCGTGGCGGCCAGCTCGATCAGTGCCGTCGGCCGGTCCAGACCGCTGCCGCTGGGCCCTCCGCAGATCGCGACAGTCACCTGGTCGGCGAGGGCCGGGTCACGCTCGCGCAGCGCGGCGACCGCGCGGATCAGCACGTCCGGCGCCTTCAGCGGCTGGATCCGGCCGACGAAGGCCACCAGGTACCCGTCGACGGGCAGCCCGAGACGGCGACGGGCGGCCTGAGCTGCCGTGTGCCGGTCGCCGGGAACGGGCCGGAACCGTGCCAGGTCGACGCCGGGCTGCACGACGGCGACCTGACCGGGGTCGGCGTCGTACCGCTCGACCAGGTCGCGGGCCTCCACGCGGGTGTTTGCGACGAGACGGTCCGCCTCCGCGACCACCTGCTCCTCGCCGATCACCCGGGCCTTGGGCTCCGGCCGGTCACCGGCCGCCAACTGGGCGTTCTTGACCTTCGCCAGGGTGTGCGCGGTGTGCACCAGCGGCACTCCCCAGCGTTCCTTGGCCAGCCAGCCGACCTGCCCGGAGAGCCAGTAGTGGGAGTGGATCAGGTCGTAGTGGCCGGGCGGCCGGGACGCCTCGGCGCGCAGCACCCCTGCGGTGAAGGCGCAGAGCTGGCCGGGCAGTTCCTCCTTGGTGAGCCCTTCCAGGGGGCCGGAGGTGATGTGCCGGACCTGCACACCGGGGGCCATCTCGGTCACCGGGGGCAGGTCACCGGAGGTCGCTCGGGTGAAGATCTCCACCTCGACGTTGGCCTCGGCGAGCCGCCTGGCGACCTCCAGGATGTAGACGTTCATCCCGCCGGCGTCGCCCGTGCCGGGCTGGTGCAGTGGGGAGGTGTGTACGGACAGGGTGGCGATGCGACGCGGCCGGGGCCACGGTCGAGCACCTCGCTGACGACCGACACCGGTGTGCACTTCCGCCACGTCCGCTCCCTCTGCCACGGCCAACGTCGTCTCGCACGACCGGCGCATCTCGGTCAACCTGTACGCCGGATGTCATCTTCCCCACCCGACCATGGAAATTCGTCGGCACGGGCCCTGGGCGTGACGGACCTCATCACGGCGCCCGTGTCGACGCCGGACCGGAGCGGAGCGGACGGGCGCGCGACAATGACCGGATGACAGCTGTCGCCATCGTCACCGGAGCGTCCAGCGGGATCGGGGCGGCCACCGCCCGCCGCCTCGCCGCCGACGGTTTCCACGTGCTCGCCGCCGCCCGCCGCACCGACCGACTCACCGGTCTGGTCGCCGAGATCACTGCCGCCGGCGGTCAGGCAACCGCAGTGACCTGCGACGTCACCTCGGACGAGTCGGTGGCCGGGCTCGCCGAGGCGGCGGCGCGGGCACCTGGGCCGGTCACCCTGCTTGTCAACAACGCCGGCGGCGCGCGCGGTCTGGACCCGGTGGAGTCCGGCTCCGTCGCCGACTGGCAGTGGATGTACGACGTGAACGTGCTCGGCACGCTGCGGGTGACCCAGGCGCTGCTGCCGGCGCTGGAGGCGTCCGGCTCGGGGACCATCGTGGTGGTCTCCTCCACTGCCGGGCTGACCGTGTACGAGGGCGGTGGCGGCTACACAGCGGCGAAGCACGCGCAGACCGCCATCGCGGGAACGCTGCGGCTGGAGCTGTGCGGCCGGCCGCTGCGGGTGATCGAGATCGACCCGGGGATGGTGAAGACCGACGAGTTCGGGCTGGTCCGTTTCGAGGGCGACGCGGACCGGGCGGCAGCCGTCTACGCAGGTGTTCCGGATCCGCTTGTCGCCGAGGACGTGGCGGACTGCATCGCCTGGTGCGCCACCCGACCCGAGCATGTGAACGTGGATCGGCTGGTGGTCCGGCCGCGGGCGCAGGCCGCGCAGCACAAGGTGCACCGCGTCAACCCGTGAGGCGCACGGTCGTCGGGAGGTCACGATGAGCGGGACGGCGCGACGCCGGCCGCTCGGCGTCGTCACCCGGGGCACCACGAACCCGAACCGGCTCCGCCGGGTGGACAACTGGATCGTGGCCACCTGTGCCGACCGGCTGCGGGCTGCGGCCGACCCGCTCGTGGTCGATCTCGGCTTCGGCGCCACAGCGGTGACCGCCGTGGAGCTGCGGGCACGGTTGGCCGCAGGCGTCCGTCCGGACGTACGCCTGGTCGGGCTGGAGATCGATCCGGCCCGGGTGGCAGCCGCGACACCGGCCGCCGACCCGCCGGGCCTGACCTTCGCCCGGGGTGGCTTCGAGCTGGCCGGGCTGCGGCCGGTGCTGGTCCGCGCGTTCAACGTCCTGCGACAGTACGACGAGCGCGAGGTGCCCGAGGCGTGGCGGACGATGGCCGACGCCCTCGCCCCTGGCGGCGCGCTCGTCGAGGGCACCTGTGACGAGCTGGGCCGGCTCGCGAGCTGGCTGCTGATCGACGCCGAGGGCCCGCAGACGCTGACACTGGCCGCGAAACTCACGACCCTGGGCAGCCCCGCCGAGCTGGCCGAACGACTGCCCAAGGCGTTGATCCACCGAAACGTCCCCGGTGAGCCGGTGTACGACCTGATCGGCGCGTTGGACGACGCCTGGCGTGCCGCCGCCCCCTATGCGCCGTTCGGGCCGCGTCAACGGTGGCTGCGGGCCGTGGCCCAGTTGCGGGAGACGGGCTGGCCCGTCCTGCACGGCCCGCGCCGATGGCGCCACGGCGAGCTGACCCTCCCCTGGCCACCGCCCGGCTGACGGCCGGCCACGCCGAGACGCGGTTGTCAGAAGGCGCAGTTGATGAGGACCGGTTCGGGGTGCAGTGTCACGCCGAAGCGGGCGTGCACCGCATCGCGGATGGTGCCGGCCAGGGTGAGCAGGTCGCTGGTGCTGGCGGTGCCGCTGCGGTTGGTGAGGGCGAGGGTGTGCTTGCCGGAGATGGCGACACCACCCGGGCCGGGGTGCCCCTTCTCGAAGCCCGCCTTGTCGATCAGCCAGGCGGCGCTCACCTTTACGGTGTCGTCGCGTCCGGGCCAGGCCGGTGGTTCGCCCAGGTCGGTGGCGCGTTCCCGGAGCAGCTCGTACGTCGCCCGGTCGAGCACCGGGTTGGTGAAGAAGGAGCCGACCGAGCGGGTGTCCGGGTCGGCCGCGTCGAGCACCATGCCCTTACCGGCGCGCAGTCGCAGCACCGCTGCCCGAGCGTCGGCAAGCGGCACCTGGTCGCCCACCTCGACACCGAGCGCCCGGGCCAACTCGGCGTAGCGCACCGGGCCGGAGAGCGGTGACCGGGTGAGCCGGAAGTCGACCGACAGCACGATCCAGCGGTCCTGGTACTTGAAGATGCTGCCCCGGTAGGCGAAGCCGCATTCGCCGGCCGGGATCATCTGGCGGGTGCCCTCGGCGCGGTCGTACACCTCGACCCCGGTGATCGTCTCGGCGACCTCCTGGCCGTACGCGCCGACGTTCTGGATCGGGGTGGCCCCTGTCGCGCCAGGGATGCCGGAGAGGCATTCCAGGCCGGACCAGCCGTTGGCGACTGTGGCGGCGACCAGGTCGTCCCACGGCTCGCCGGCTTCGACGCGTACGGTGACGGTTTCGGTGTCCTCGGCGACGACCCGCAGGCCCCGGGAGCGCACAAGCACGACGGTGCCGGGGAAGCCGGCGTCACCGATCACCACGTTGCTGCCGCCGGCCAGGACCAGGACCGGTTCGCCCGCGTCCTGGACCGCCCGGACGAGTTCGTCGGCGTCCTCCGCCGCTACGATTCGCCTGGCCGGCCCGCCCATCCGCAGCGTGGTGTGGTGGGCCAGTGGAACCGGGATGGCACGATCGGTTTCGGTTGTCGGCTGGGCATAGGCGTCTGACACGTATCTCACCTTAGGCTGATGTGCAGCCGCAGCACCCATTGGTCGCTCGGCACCCCCGGGAGGATGGCGATGAGCAGACTGCAGGGCAGCAAGGATTTCTGGATTGGGGCACTCCGGACCGAGGGTCCGGCCTTCGCTGCGGCGGTCGCCGAGGCGCCGCCGGAGACACCCGTGCTGTCCTGTCCCGGCTGGACGGTCGGTGATCTCACTCTGCACCTCGCCGGCATCTACCTCTGGGTGGGTTCGTTCGTCGGGTCGGGCGAGACGAGCGCGCCGCCGCCGCGCCCGGAACGGCCGGAGATGCCGCCGGGTGTGAGCCCGCTCCAGCTCTGGCAACAGGGGTACGACCAGCTGATCACCCGGTTCGACGGGCTCGACCCGGAGGCGCCGGCGTGGAACTGGGCGCCGCAGCCGAAGAGGGCGGGCTTCTGGCCACGCCGGATGGCGCACGAGACGGCGGTGCACCGCTGGGACGCCCAGCTCGCCATCGCCTCCGGTGAGCCGATCGAGGCGAAGCTTGCGGCCGACGGGGTGAGCGAGGTGCTGGACACCTGGCTGCCCGCGGGCCGGCGGCGGACGCCTGGCGACTGGCACGGCGTGGTGCAGCTGACGTCGACCGACGCGGAGCAGCAGTGGTATCTGCGGCTGCGCGGCGAGGGGGTGGCGCTGCTGGACACGGCGACCATCTTCGACCACGACGACCATCACGCCCGTGCGCAGGTCAGCGGCACCGCGAGCGACCTGCTGCTGGCGCTCTGGGGCCGGGTCAGCTTCGAAACACTCGACGTGGCCGGGGATCGCGCGCTGTTGGAGGGCTTGCGTACCAGCTGATCTGGTAACGAGCCGAACCGGCTCGACGAGGGCGTCACCCGACGGGGTGGCGCCCTCGTCGCATGTCGGGATCGATTCGGATAATCGAGAGAGCGCTCTCTTGACAGCGGGTCGAGGACCCACCACCCTGTCGTGAGAGCGCTCTCTTGGCTATCGCCATCACCTCACCACCTTGAGAGAGGTCCATATCCCATGGCTGTCTTCCCACGCCGCCGCCTCGCCGCAGTGGCCCTCGCCGCCGCCACCGCCCTCCTCGTCACCGCCGGCTGCGGCGGCGGCGACGACGCCGAAGGAGACGGGCCGATCACGCTGACCGTCGACGTCTTCGGCCAGTTCGGCTACGAAGAGCTCTACAAGGAGTACATGGCCGCGAACCCCGGCGTGAAGATCGTCGAGCGGGGCACCGGCACCAACCTCGACGAATACTCACCGAAGCTGACCCAGTGGCTCGCCGCCGGCCGAGGCGCCGGTGACGTGGTGGCCATCGAGGAAGGCCTCATGGTCGAGTACAAGGCGAACCCCAACAACTTCGTCAACCTGCTGGACCACGGCGCCGCCGACCTCAAGGGCAACTTCCTGGAGTGGAAGTGGAACGCCGGCCTGACCGCCGACGGCAAGCAGCTCATCGGCCTCGGCACCGACGTCGGCGGCATCGCCATGTGCTACCGCAAGGACCTGTTCGAGAAGGCCGGCCTGCCCACCGAGCGCGACGCCGTCTCCAAGCTGTGGCCGACCTGGCAGGACTACATCGCCACCGGCGAGAAGTTCGTCGCGGCCAAGACCGGGGCGTCCTTCCTCGACGCGGCCACCAACACGTTCAACACCATCCTGCTTCAGACCGCAGGCAACACCACCGGCTACAGCTACTACGACACCAGCGACAACCTGGTCGTCGACAGCAACCCGGCCATCCGGCAGGCCTGGGACACCACTATGGACATCGTCGACTCGGGCCTCTCCGGCAAGTACGGCTCCTGGTCCGAGGAGTGGGTGTCCGCCTTCAAGCAGTCGAAGTTCGCCACAATCGCCTGCCCCGCCTGGATGACCGGGGTCATCGAGAGCAACGCCGGCGCCGGCGCCCAGGGCAAGTGGGACATCGCCAAGGTGCCCGGCAACGGCGGGAACTGGGGCGGCTCGCACCTCGCCGTGCCCAAGCAGAGCAAGCACCAGGCCGAGGCGATCGCGCTTGCCAAGTTCCTGACCAGCGCCAAGGGCCAGATCGGCGCGTTCAAGGCCAAGGGTCCGCTGCCCTCCTCGCCGCAGGCGCTCGACGACCCGGCGATCTCCGGCGCGAGCAACACGTACTTCTCCGGAGCGCCCATCGGCACGATCTTCGGCGCGGGCGCGAAGAGCCTCAAGCCTGTCTACATGGGGCCCAAGAACCAGGCCGTACGCACCGAGGTGGAGAACGCCGTGCGGACCGTGGAACTGGGTCAGCGCAGCCCGGCGCAGGGCTGGACGGACGCGGTGAACAACGCCAAGAAGGCCGCCGCCAAGTAGCCCGAACGAGCGTGTGTGCGGGTCTCCGGCACCGGAGGCCCGCACGCACGGCGAAAGGAGTTCCCGGGCATGACCGTCCAGCTCGACGCCCGCCCGCCGGCCGTACCGGCAGCCGGGCCCCGCCGCCGATCGACGGGTCGGCTCAGCCGGCTCGACACCCGCTACTCGCCGTACCTCTACATTGCCCCGTTCTTCCTGCTCTTCGCGGTCTTCGGGGCCTACCCGCTGGTGTACACCTTCTGGGTTTCGCTGCACGACTGGGACCTGCTCGGCACCGACCACCCGTTCGTCGGCGCGGAGAACTACACCCAACTGCTCGCCGACGCCGACTTCTGGCACGCACTCGTCAACACGATGGGCATCTTCGTGATCTCCACCGTTCCGCAGTTGCTCGCCGCGCTCTGGCTGGCCAACCTGCTGAACCGGGGGCTGCGCGGGCGTACCGGCTGGCGGATGGCGGTGCTCGTCCCGAACGTCACCTCCACGGCGGCCGTGGCGATCGTGTTCGGAGTGCTCTTCGGCCGCGAGTTCGGCATGATCAACTGGGTGCTCGACCTGGTCGGCGTGGACGCGATCGAGTGGAAATCCAACCGGCTCGCCTCCTGGGTGGCCATCTCCACAATGGTCGACTGGCGATGGACCGGCTACAACGCGCTGATCCTCCTGGCCGCGATGCAGGCCATCCCCCGCGACCTGTACGAGGCGGCGGCGATCGACGGCGCCAGCCGGGCCCGACAGTTCTGGTCGGTCACCGTGCCGATGCTCAAACCGACGATCCTCTTCTGCACCATCATCGCCACCATCGGCGGGTTGCAGCTCTTCACGGAGCCCCGGATGTTCAACTCCGGCACCAACCCGATCCGCGGTGGGCCACTGCGGGAGTCGCAGACGCTGACCATGTACATGTTCGAGAACGCATTCGCGCCGCACTACAACTTCGGGTACGGGTCGGCCGTCGCCTGGCTGCTCTTCGCGCTCATCGCTGTCGTCGCGGCCGTCAACGTGCTGGTGCTGCGCCGGCTGGGCGGTTCCCGGCCGGGCGCCCGGAAGGGAGTCAACCGATGAGCCGCCTCTGGCGGGCCAGCCCGCTCACCTACCTGGCCCTCGTGGTCGCCGCCGGCCTGTCGGTCTTTCCGATCTGGTGGATGTTCGTCGTCGCCAGCCGCACGAACGACGCGATGGGCCAACTGCCGCCACCGATCACCCCCGGCGGCAACCTCGGCGCCAACATCTCCCGCCTCTTCGACAACGCCGACGCTTACTTCCTTACCGGCCTGATCAACTCGACGGTCGTGGCCACCACCGTGACCGTCTCCGTGGTGTTCTTCTCCAGCCTGGCCGGCTTCGCCTTCGCGAAACTGCGGTTCCGGGGTCGCAACGCGCTGCTGCTGGTGATCATCGCGACGATGATGGTGCCGACCCAGCTCGGCGTGATTCCGCTCTACATGCTCATGAGCAAGCTCCAGTGGAACGACCGGCTGCCCGCCGTGATCGTCCCGGTGCTTGTCACCGGGTTCGGGGTGTTCATGATGCGGCAGTACGCCGGCCAGGCGATCAGCGACGAACTGATCGAGGCGGCCCGGATGGACGGCTGCGGGACCGCCCGGATCTGGTGGCACGTGGTGGTGCCCGCGCTGCGCCCGGCCGCCGCCGTCCTCGGTCTGCTCACGTTCATGACCACCTGGAACGACTTCCTGTGGCCGTACGCTGTGCTGAACGACCCGGCGAACCCCACCGTGCAGCTCTCCCTGCGAGCGCTGTCGGACGGCTACTACCAGGACATGTCGCAGGTGTTCACCGGGACGGCCATCGCGACGCTGCCCCTACTGCTGGTCTTCGTGCTGTTCGGGCGGCAGATCATCGGTGGGATCATGGAAGGTGCGGTCAAGGCGTGAACGAACTCCGATTTCCCGAGCATTTCCTCTGGGGAGCGGCCACCGCCGCGTACCAGATCGAGGGCGCGGCCCACGACGACGGACGCGGCCCGTCCATCTGGGACACCTTCAGCCGCACACCCGGCAAGGTTTACCAGGGCCACACCGGCGACGTCGCCTGCGACCACTACCACCGGTACGCCGACGACGTGGCGATCATGGCCGAGCTGGGATTGCGGGCGTACCGGTTCTCGGTCGCCTGGCCCCGGATCCAGCCCGACGGCACCGGCCCGGTCAACACGCGCGGGCTGGACTTCTACGACCGGCTGACCGACACCCTCCTCGCCCGGGGAATCGATCCGATCATCACTCTCTACCACTGGGACCTGCCGCAGTCCCTCGGCGACCGTGGTGGCTGGACCAACCGGGACACCGCCGAGCACTTCGCCACGTACGCCACAGCCGTGTACGGCCGCCTCGGCGACCGGGTGGACGTGTGGACCACGCTCAACGAGCCGTGGTGCTCGGCGTACCTCGGCTACGGCAACGGTGTGCACGCTCCGGGTGAACAGGACCCGGCGGCGGCGTTCACCGCCGTACACCATCTGCTGCTCGGGCACGGCCTGGCGGCGCGGGCGCTGCGGTCGGCCGGGGCACGCAGCGTCGGCATCACGCTCAATCCGGCCGACGTGCGGCCGGCGGATCCGCAGAGCGCTGCCGACGCCGCAGCGGTCCGCCTGGTCGACGGCCTGCACAACCGGATCTTCCTGGACCCGTTGCTGGCCGGCGGCTACCCGGACGACGTACGGGAGCATGTGGCCCGCATCGTCGAGCCGACGTTCATCCGCGACGGCGACGAGAAGCTGATCGCCGCCCCGATCGACCTGCTCGGGATCAACTACTACCAGCCCGGCTACGTCGCCGGCCGGCCCGACGGCGAGGGCAACCCCGCGTACCCGGGCACCGAGGGCGCTGTGCACTTCCTGCCGCCGACCGGGCCGCTCACCGACATGGGTTGGATGATCGAGCCCGCCGGACTGACCCGTCTCCTCGAACGGATCGCCACCGACTATCCCGGGGTGCCACTGCTCATCACCGAGAACGGCGCGGCGTTTCCCGACAAGCCAGGCGTCGAGCAGGCCGGTGGGCCTGGGCAGGTGATCGACACCGACCGGATCGCGTACCTCGACGGGCACCTGCGCGCCGCTCACGAAGCGATCTCCCGGGGCGTGGACCTGCGCGGTTATCTCGTATGGTCATTCCTGGACAACTTCGAGTGGGCGGAGGGCTACCGCAAGCGGTTCGGGATCGTGCACGTCGACTACCTGACCCAGCGGCGCACACCGAAGGCCAGCGCCCGGTGGTACCAGGAGGTGATCTCCCGGAACGGGCTGTGACGAGCGGGGGTGGGGAGTCGCGATGACGACGGCGCAACGGCCGACGTTGGAAGCGGTGGCGGCACGGGCCGGTGTGTCCCGGGCCACCGTCTCCCGGGTGGTCAACGGCTCCACCACCGTCGCCGAGCCCATCCGGGAGGCCGTCAACCGGGCCGTCGCCGAACTGGGGTACGTGCCCAACCTGGCCGCCCGCAGCCTGGTCACCCAACGCACCGACTCGATCGCGCTTGTCATGCCGGAGGCGGCCACCCGGGTCTTCTCCGACGACCAGGTGTTTCCCGGCATCATCCGCGGCGTCAGCCAGGAGTTGGAGACCGCCGACAAGCAGCTCGTGCTGATGCTTGCCGGCTCCCCCGCCGGGCACCACCGGGTCGAACGGTTCACCACCGGCCGGCACGTCGACGGGGTGCTCTTCGCCTCGCTGCACGGCGCCGATCCGCTGCCCGGGACGCTGGCCCGGCTCGGCATCCCGGTGGTGTGCAGCGGCCGACCGCTCGGCGACGTGCCGGTGCCGTACGTGGACGTCGACCACGTCGGTGGCGTCACCGCAGCCGTACGCCACCTGATCGACAGCGGTCGGCGGCGGATCGCCACGATCGCCGGCCCACAGGACATGGTCGCCGGCATCGAACGGCTCCGCGGCTACCGGGAGACGGTCGCCGCCGCCGGCCTGCCCGAGCTGATCGCCGTCGGTGACTTCACAAGGGAATCCGGTGCGGAGGCCACGCGCCGGCTGCTCAGCGAGCACCCCGACATGGACGCCGTGTTCGCCGCCTCCGACCTGATGGCGCACGCGGCCCTGCGGACGCTTCGCGAGGCCGGGCGGCAGGTGCCGGAGGACGTGGCGGTGGTCGGTTTCGACGACATCGAGACCGCCGCGTACACCGAGCCGCCGCTGACCACCGTCCGGCAGCCCATTGTGGAGATCGGTCGCCAGATGACCCGGCAGCTGCTCCGGCTGGCCGCCGGCGAGACCATCGAGCAGGCGATCATGCTCCCCACCGAGCTGATCCTGCGCGAATCGGCCTGACCGCCCGCCCACCGCACCCCAAGATCCGCACAACCGCCTGCGACCGGGGTCGACAGAGCGGTTAATCCATCGCTCTGGTGCTCGATCCTCGCTAGCCTCGCCGACATGCCGGATGCCGTCGCGCTGCTGCACGTCCCCGCTCTCTCCCGCGTCGCCGAGTACGCGTACGCGGCCACCGTCGAGTCGCCCGCCCGGCTGGTGTTCACCGCCGGCGCGTGCCCGCTGGACGCCGACGGGCGTACCGTCGCGCCCGGTGACCACGCGGCGCAGGCGCGGCAGGTGATGGCGAACCTGGAGGCCGCACTCGCGGCAGCCGGCGCCGCCCTCACCGACGTGGTCAAGACCACCGTCTACGTGGCGTCCTCCCGGCAGGCGGATCTGGTGACCGCCTGGGAGGTCGTGCGGGACCGCTTCGGCGACCACGACCCGCCAAGCACCCTGCTGGGGGTCGCCGTGCTCGGCTACACCGACCAGCTCGTCGAGGTCGAGGCCGTCGCCGCCGTACGGACGGGGGCCTGACGTGCGGATCCGCGTGGCGCAGCCGGACGACGCACCGACCGTGGTGGCGCTGCGGGCGACGGTCTACCCGTACCTGGTGCGCGGGGTCGAGTCCACCCGCAAGATGATCGCCGAGCCACCGCCCACCCCGGGCTGGACCGCCCTGGTGGCCGAGGTCGACGGCCAGGTGGTCGGCTGGGTGACCGCTGAGCGCGACAACTCGACGTCAACGGCGAACTTCGGCAACATCAACCTGCTGCACGTCCACCCCGGGCACCGGCGGCGCGGCATCGGCACCGCGCTGCTGGCCGCCGCGACCGGGCACCTCGTCCCGCTGGGCGTCCGCCGGGTCCGGGCCTGGGCGCAGCCGGAGGCGCTGCCCTTCGCCCGCCGGCACGGCTTCGAGCCGAGCCGGGAGATGCGGTACTCGGCACTCGACCTCGACTCGCTGCCCGCGCTTCCCGACCCACCTCCGGGGGTACGCCTGCGCCCGATCGCCGAGGTGGACCCGCATCTGATCTACGCGGCGGACGTGGCGGCGGCCGTCGACGAACCGGGCGACGTGCCGGTGGACGCGATGAGCTACCAGAGCTGGCAGTACGACGTGTGGGACAACGTCGGGCTGGACAAGATGGCCAGCACTGCCGCCGAGGTCGACGGCGAGGTGGCCGCCTTCAGTCTGGTGAAGCGGGACGGTGACCGGATGTGGTCGGACTTCACCGCTAGTGTCCCGGTGTACCGGGGTCGAGGGCTTGCCCGGCTGGCCAAGACGGCGGCGCTGCACCTGGCCGCCGCTGCGGGCGTCCGTGTGGCGTACACGTCGAACGACGAGGCGAACGCGCCGATGCTGGCGATCAACGCCCGGTTGGGTTACCGGCCGGTCGCGGCCCAGTGGTCCTGCCTTGCCGACCTGATCTGACGTCGGGTGCGGCGGCCGGGCCTCAGGCGCTGTCGCGGTCGAGGTACGGGCTGAGGAGTTCGCGGCCGAGGCGCGTCGCTGCCCGCAGGGAAAGCCCTCCCTCGATCATCCGGCTGAGGGCGTAGACGATCGACTGGACAAGTTCGGCCATCCGGACCGGGTCCGAGGAGCCGTGGTCGGTGAGCGCGGTGCGCAGCGGGGCTTCCAGGCGGTCGTGCATGAGTCGGCTGGAGCTGGCGAGTGCCTCACTGCTGCTCGCCGACGCCAGGGCGCGGGCCAGAGCGTGATCGCCCCGGGCAACCAGTTGCAGGTTGGAATCCACGTACGCCTGGATCTTCTGCCCGGGTGTCGTGGCGGCGTCCATGCGCTTCTCGACGTAGGCCGACCAGCGGGGGAACGTGTCGGTGACCAGGGCGTCGAACATGTCGGCGCGGGACTTGAAGTAGGAGTAGACGCTGGAGCGGGCGAGGCCGGCGTGCTGGGCGACCTCGGCCAGGCCGGGGATCCGCTCGGGGTGTTCTGACAGCAGGGTGCGGGCCGCGTCGAGCAAGGCGGCGCGTTGGGATGCCCGGTGCTCGGCGACGGTCGGAGCCTGGATCTTCGGCACGCCGTCCTCCCTGTTCCGGATGGACGTGACCTTCTCCTGCGCCCCGCCCGCACCCTGCCGTCGTGGTTCAGCTGGTGGCGGCGAGCTTGCCGTCGACCATCTCGTAGACGGTGTCACAGTATTGCAGCACATCGTGGTCGTGAGTGACCATGACCACCGCGACCGAACGCTGCCGGGCCTCATGGGCCAGGAGCTTCACGATGTCGTGGCTGCGTGCCCGGTCCAGAGCCGCGGTCGGTTCGTCGACGAGCAGCACGCTCGGCTCGGTGACAAGCGCGCGGGCGATGCCGACCCGCTGGCGCTCGCCGCCCGACAGCTGGTGCGGGCGACGGTCGGCCTTGTCCGCCATTCCGACGTCCGCGAGCAACTCCATCGGGTCCCGGCCGGACCGCTCCGATCGCGGCCCCAGGCGCAGCGGCAACCGCAGCTGGTCGGCGGCGGTCAGCGCGGGCAGCAGGTTGCCCGACTGGAACACGAAGCCCACGTGCTTGCGGCGCAGGGCAGTCCGCGTGCGGCGGCTCGGCACGGTCATGTCCTGACCGGCCACTGTGACAGTGCCCTCATCGGGTCGGGCCAGGCCACCGGCGACGGCGAGCAGACTGGACTTGCCGGCACCGGACGGACCCACGACGGCGGCGAGTTCACCGGGTCGCACCGTCAGATCCACGTTGTCGAGCGCCTGCACGGTCTCGGCGGCGTTGCCGTGCCGCAGGGACACCGCGCGCATCACCAATCCGAGACGCTCGGACGCGTCGTCGGTGGGTGTGGTCGCGGCGGTCGAAGCGGAATGCCTGCTCATCGGTTACCTCCCAGAGCGGTGGCCGGGTCGACAGAGGTGATGCGGATGACGGCAGCACCGGCTCCGACCAGGCCGAGGACGATGAGGCCGATGCCGGCGATGGAGATGCTCGGCATGCTCAACGCGAACGGAATGCCGCTGCCCGTGATGAGGGCGCCGAGCGCGAGGCCGATCCCGACGCCGATCGCGACGGCGGCAGCCAACAGCACGAACGCCTGCGTGAGAGCGTCACGCAACACCCAGCCGGTCGAGGCGCCCAGTGCCCGCAGAACGGCAACCTCGGGCTTGCGCTGGATCGCCCACACCGCGAAGAACGCTCCGGCCACCAGCGCCGAGATCGCGTACAGGAATCCCTGGATCAGTTGCAGGGTCGTCGTCTCGGCGGTGTAGCCCGGCGAGGCGCCGTAGGACTCCTTCAGGGTGAGGCTCTCGGTGCCCGCGGCGGTGTCACCGGCGGCCATGTCGAGGGACTTCCCGTCCTCCGCGCGGATCGCCACCGCCGTGATCTCCGTTGCGGCGCGCTGCGGCAACTCGGCCTCGGGAGGGGTGCCGGACTTGATGGCCTGCCACGCCGCCAACGGCACGTACGCGACGTCCACGTGCCCGAACGTGTCCTGCTGCTCGGTGACACCGACGACCCGCAACCGCGTGCCGAGCCTGTCGATGGTGACGATGTCGCCCATCTGCAAGCCCGCGTCCAGCGCGGTCGGGCTCACAACGATCCCGTCCGCCGTGCCCAACCGGTCGCCCTGGCTGACCGCTGGCGACAGGAACGAGTCGGGCAGGACGCCGAACAGCGCCAGGTCCACCTCGGTTCCCCGGTCGGTACGCGTGTTCACGAGCGTGTTGCCGAACGGCGTCGCGTCCGCGACTCCCGGCTGGGCAGCCCACGTCTCCACCGCCGACAGGTCAACGACGCTACGGGAGAACGCGGAGTCCTTCTGGACGTCCTTCGCGAAGGCGAATGAGGTGACCGGCAGGTTCTGGAGCCCGGACACACCGTCACGGACCAGCCCCACCGACAGCCCTGACAGCATCACCATCAAAACGGCGATCAGCGCGATCACGGCGCCCATCAGAACGAACCGCAGCCGGGCGAAGTTCAACTCACGTATCGCGAGGAACATCAGCGCCCACCCTCGTGGATTGTCGACATCATGTCGACATGTTATCAACACCTTGTCGGCAAAGACGACGAGGTGGCTGTCTCTCCCGCCACACCGCGGCCTGCGGAAACGGCATGGCGGAGCGACAACGGACAGCCGTGATCACGGGCACTGCCGCAGAGGTGACGGTTCAGGCAGCGTCAAAGACGCGGCGGGCCACAGCGTGGGTGTCCGCGCCGAACAGCACCAGGCGCGCCTCGGCGACGGTTGCGGGCGTGGCCGAGCGCAGCACCGACAGCGCCTGACCGACCGCGTCGTCGACCGGCCAGCCGTAGATGCCCGAGGAGATCAACGGAAAGGCGAGCGTGACCGCCCCCAACTCGTCGGCCACCCGCAGACTGTTCGCGTAGCAGTCCCGCAACAGCGCCGAGCGGTCCTCGTCTGCCGACCAGACCGGCCCGACGGTGTGGATCACCCAGCGGGCCGGCAACTCGCCGGCCGTGGTCGCCACCGCCTGTCCGGTGGGAAGGCCCCGGCCGTACCGGGACGCCCGCAGCGCCCGACACTCCTCCAGAATCGCCGGACCGCCGCGCCGGTGGATGGCGCCGTCGACCCCACCGCCGCCCAGCAGTGACGAGTTGGCCGCGTTGACCACGGCGTCCACCCGCTGGGCGGTGATGTCCCCCTCGACCAGGACGATCTCCACGTCAGCCCTCCACAGCCGGTCTACCGGATGGCGGCGCGGACAGCGGGCCGTCGATCGACTGGCCGAGCGAGCGGCGGGCAAGCAGGGCGGCGCCCGCCACCGCCGCCGGCATGATCAGCACGGCACCCAGCGGAATGAGGAAGCAGAGGAAGACCGCCACCCCGAACCCCAGTGCTGTGGGCCGGTCGGCCTTGAGGATCGCCCGGCGCTGCGGCAGCCGCATGCCCCGCCTGTAGAACGGCGCGCCGACCAACTCGACGGCGAGGAACCAGCCACCCACCGCCGCCCCGATCACAGGCACCACGGTCTGCCCCACGACCGGAATGAAACCGGCCACGAAGAGCGGGATACCGACAAGCAGCGAGAGGGCGACCAGACGTGCGGAGTCGGCGAGGCTGCGGCGCAGCGACGGCCAGAACGGCACCTCCACGGCGTTCGGCGTTCCGCCGTACCGCTCCTCCACCCGCTCGGAGATCTTCTCGTAGAACGGGTCGCCGATGACCAGTGTGACCGCCGTGAAGGTGAGCACACCGACAAGCCCGCCGATGCCCAGGATGGCCACTCCGGCGATCACCCGGGCCAGGCTGCGCACGGTGCCCGACCAGTCATCGGCGAACGGCGTGACGAGCGCGGCCAGGTCGTCCACGAACCACACGAGGGTGGCGAACGCGCCGAGGAACAGCACACCGGAGATCAGCGCCGGGATGACGCCCAGCAGCATCAGACCGGGGTTGCGCACATAGAGGCCGAGGCCACGAAGGAGCAGGCCCGCTCCGGAGAGGAATCGGCCGAGGGACCCGGTGACCGGGCGGGCGATGCTGCTGACATCCACGACCGAAGAGCCTAGATGAGCGGGGCCGCGCACGCCGGTCTAGCAGGCGACCGGAGGTGGGTCGGGTGGCGGCGACAGCCGCTCCATCCTGTTCCAACCGGACCAGCCGCGCTCGCGCATCAACTCCCACAGCCGCTCCACCCGCGGGTCGGACTCCAGAGCGAGAGCGTCGATCAGGTCATGCGGGAGGTCGTCGGATGCCTCGTCGCTGGCAATGACAGTTCCGGCGTTGTACGCCTGCTCGGCCAGGGACGCCATGATGTCGGCGACCTCCACCATCCGCGAGTCGTCGTCCTCCGTGCTGTCGAAGATTTCCGACAACAACTGGTAGAGCCGGACGATCTGCGGGTCATCGAGCTCGGCGACCTTCGCGGGCATCCATTCGCTGATGCGGTGGGGCCAGCGCGCCGCAACCAGGATCCACCCGTCCCGTTCCGCCTCGACAAGCCGCTTCGACGCACCGATCCGGCGCAGCTGGTCCAGATAGGAGACCACCTCCGGCGGCAGCGCCAGGCTGTCCCCCGCACTGAGCTGCGCGATGTGCCTGCGGCTGGTCTCCAGCCTCTCGATCTCGTCGCGCAGGTGGTCGTCGATCGCCCGAACCGCCTCGGCGAAGCCCTTCGCGTCGGCTTCGAGCATCCGGCTGATCTGCGATCGCGGCACACCGGCGTCGGCGAGCGTACGGATCTTGATGAGGGACACGACAGCTGTCGCGCCGTAACGGCGGTAACCCGAAGCGTCCCGTTCCGGCTCGGGCAGCAGCCCGATCTGGTGATAGTGCCGCACCGCCCGCACCGTGACGCCCGCGTACGCCGCGAGTTGCCCGATCGTCAGCATGCTCCCGATCCTGCCCTCGGCCGACCCGGTCCGACGCCCCTGTTCAGGAGATCCGGCGCCGGTAGGACATGGTGGCGAAGAGATAGGCGACGACGAGGATGCCGACGCACCAGGCGAGAGCGGTCCAGATGTCGGCACCGACCGGCTGAGACGTGAACAGGTCCCGGATCGCGTTGACGATTGAGGTCACCGGCTGGTGCTCGGCGAAGGCGCGTACCGGGCCAGGCATGGTGCCGGTGGGCACGAAGGCCGAGCTGATGAACGGCAGGAAGATGAGCGGGTAGGAGAACGCGCTCGCACCGTCGGCGGACTTCGCGCTGAGGCCCGGGATCACGGCGATCCAGGTCAGCGCCAGGGTGAACAGGATGAGGATGCCGGCGACCGCGAGCCAGGCCAGCACTCCGGCACCCGAGCGGAAGCCCATGGCCAGGGCGACGAGGACGACGACCACGAGCGAGATCACATTGGCGACCAGCGAGGTAAGGACGTGCGCCCACAGCACGGCAGGCCGGGCGATCGGCATGGACTGGAAGCGCTCGAAGATCCCGCCCTGCATGTCGAGGAAGAGCCGGAACGCGGTGTACGAGATACCCGAGGCGATCGTGATGATCAGGATGCCGGGCAGCAGGTAGTTGACGTACGAGTCGGTCCCGGTCTCGATCGCGCCGCCGAAGACGTACACGAACAGCAGCATGAAGGCGATCGGCATGACAGCGGTGGTGATGATGGTGTCCGGGCTGCGGCTGATGTGCCGCAGGGAACGGCCCAGCAGGACGCCGGTGTCGCCGAGGAAGTACTTGTTCATCGTTGTCCCTTGTCCGTTCTGGCACCGACGAGGCTGAGGAAGACGTCCTCAAGGGTCGGCCGCTTTTCGACGTACTCGATCTCGGCGGGTGGCAGGAGTTGTCTGAGCTCGTCGAGGGTGCCGTTGACGACGATCCGACCCTCGTGCAGGATCGCGATCCGGTCGGCGAGCTGCTCGGCCTCGTCGAGGTACTGGGTGGTGAGCAGCACTGTCGTGCCGCCCTGTGCGAGTTCCCTGACGGCGTGCCACACCTCGATGCGCGCCTCCGGGTCCAGCCCGGTCGTGGGCTCGTCGAGGAAGATGACCGGCGGATTCCCGATGAGGCTCATCGCGATGTCCAGGCGGCGGCGCATACCACCTGAGTACGTCGCCACCCTGCGGTTGGCCGTCTCGGTCAGCGAGAAGCGCCTCAGCAGGTCGTCCGCTATCGCACCCGGGCCCGTGAGGTGCCGCAGCCTGGCTACCAGGACGAGGTTCTCCCGCCCGGTGAGGATCTCGTCGACCGCCGCGAACTGTCCGGTGAGGCTGATGGCAGCGCGTACGTCGGCGGCCCGGGTCCGGACATCGAAGCCGTTGACCTGGGCGATCCCGGCGTCGGCCCGGAGCAGCGTGGACAGGATCTTCACCACTGTGGTCTTGCCGGCGCCGTTCGAGCCGAGCAGGGCGAAGATGTCGCCCCGGGCCACGTCGAGGTCCACGCCCCGCAGGACCTTCACCTGCCCGAACGATTTCTCCAGGCCCTGTACGGAGATGGCGGTCTGCTCGACCTGACCGGTCGTCGGCGGAATGCTCATGACGCTCAGCATGGAGGGTTGACGCAGCGTCAAGGTCAAGCCGACATCAACCAGTTGGTGGATCGGCCGCATCAACCGGGGCCCGAAGGATCACCAACTGCCGGTCGATCCGCCGCCCGGCCGCCGGCAGCAGGCTGAGGAGGTACTGATACGACGGCGGAGGGCGGGGCGATGCCGGTCATCGAGGTGACCAGTCTGCACAAGCGGTACGGCGACGTGGTGGCCGTGGACGACGTGTCGTTCGCGGTGGAGCCGGGAGAGATCTTCGGGATCCTCGGGCCGAACGGCGCCGGCAAGACCACGACTGTGGAGTGCGTCGCCGGGCTGCGGGCCCCGGACTCCGGCAGGGTCTCGGTGCTCGGGCTCGACCCCCGCGAAGACGCGAAACAGCTCCGCCAGCAGGTGGGGGTGCAGCTTCAGGAGAGCCAACTGCCCGACCGGCTGCGCGTCGCGGAGGCGCTGGAGCTCTATGCGTCGTTCTACCGGAACCCGGCCGACCCTGCCGGACTGATCGACAGGCTTGGTCTGGGCGAGAAGCGCAACACCGCGTACAAGAAGCTCTCCGGCGGTCAGAAGCAGCGGCTCTCCATCGCGCTGGCCCTTGTCGGCAACCCGAAGATCGCCATCCTCGACGAGCTGACCACCGGGCTGGACCCGCAGGCCCGGCGGGACACCTGGGCGCTCATCGAACAGGTACGCGAGAGCGGCGTGACAATCGTGCTGGTCACCCACTTCATGGAGGAGGCCGAGCGGCTCTGCGACCGGGTCGCCGTGATCGACCGCGGGTCGGTGGTCGCGCTGGACAGCCCGGCCGGCCTGGTGTCGACGGTCGTGCCGGAGCAGCGGGTCCGGTTCCGGCCGTCCGCTCCCCTTGACGACGAACTCCTCACCGACCTGCCCGAGGTCAGTGCCGTGCAGCACTCCGGAGGCCAGGTGGTGGTGACCGGTACGGGCGACCTGCTGCACGCTGTCGCGTCGACCCTCGCCCGCCACGAGATCGTCGCCGCCAACCTACGGCTGGAGCAGTCCACCCTCGACGACGCCTTCGTCGAGCTGACCGGGCACCGGCCCGCCGAGTGAGGGAAGACGACAATGAGCGCCTTCGGGCAGATCCTCAAGATCGAAACGAAACTGTTCCTGCGGGACCCCGCCGCGCCGCTGACCACCATCGCGTTGCCGCTCGCGCTGCTCGTGGTGTTCGGATTCATTCCGGCGCTGCGTAAGCCGGACCCGATGTTCGGCGACCGGACCTTCATCGAGTACTTCGTCCCGTCGCTGCTGGTGATCACGGTCGCCATGGCGGCCGTGAACATCCTGCCCACAGTCCTCGCCACGTACCGGGAACGGGGGGTGCTGCGTCGCCTCGCCACCACGCCGGCCCACCCGGCCGCATTGCTCGCCGCCCAACTGGTCATCTCGCTCGCCACCATCCTGACCAGCGCCGTGCTGCTCGTCTTCGTCGGTCGGCTGGCCTTCGACGTGCCGCTGCCCCGACATCCACTCGGCTTCACGCTTGCCCTCACCCTCGGCACGGCGGCGCTGCTCGCGCTGGGCCTGGTGGTGGCGGCGGTGGCCCGCACGACGAAGGCGGCGCAGGCCCTCGCCGTGCCGGTGTTCATGGGGAGCATGTTCTTCGGCGGCGTCTATCTGCCCCGGTTCCTGCTGCCGGACTTCGTGGCCCGGATCGGCGACTACACGCCGCCAGGTGTGCAGGCACTGCTCGACGCCTGGACCGGAGACTCCCCGCAACCGCTGCACCTGGCGATAATGGCCGTGATCACCGTGCTCGTCGGTTCGGTGGCAGCAAAGCTGTTCCGCTGGGAGTGATCGGGGATTCGATGACCAGCAGCGATGGGCCGGGCCGTCTGACCAATTGGCGAGAGCGCGAGGCACGTGTCTTCCGCGTCCTCCCCTATGGAGGGCTGGTTCTGGGCACCCTGCTGGCCCTCCTCGCCCCGGCACCCAAGGGCCTCGGAACGGCGTTCACCATCGCCGTGGCCGCGGCGGCGGGGTGCTGGATCGCCTGGTTCGTCACCCTGCACCCCGGCTGGCAGAGCCGGCTCAAGCTGATGGCGGTCTACTACGCCGGGCTGCTCGCGCTCGCCGCCGTGCTTGTGGCGGCCAGTCCGTGGTACGGCTTCTTCGCCTGGATCGGATACATCCACGCCTTTCCGGTGCTGCCCAAGCGCTGGCGGATAGCCGGGGTGACCACCACTGCCGCCCTCGTCGCCACCTCCCAGGGCGGTGGTCTGGCGATAGCGCTGTCGCACTGGCCGCTCTGGCTGGTGCTCGTGCTCTTCAACCTGGGAGTGGCCGGCTCGGTGAGCTGGTTCGCGATGGTCGGCGAACAGGAGGACGCCAAACGCCAGCGGCTGGTGTTGGAACTCGGCGAGGCCAACCGCCAACTCGGCGAGGCCAACCGCCAACTCACCGAGACCGTCCGGGAGAACGCCGGGCTGCACGCCCAACTGCTCACCCAGGCCCGGGAGGCCGGCGTGCTCGACGAGCGTCAACGGATGGCACGGGAAATCCACGACACCCTGGCCCAGGGGCTGACCGGCATCATCACCCAACTGGAGGCGGCCGAGCAGACCCGCGACCGGTCCGCAGACTGGCGCCGGCACGTGGACAACGCGCTCGCGCTGGCCCGGGAGAGCCTCACCGAGGCCCGCCGTTCGGTACGGGCGGTCCGTCCGGAGTCGCTGGAGAGTGCCCGGCTGCCGGACGCCCTCGTCGAGCTGGGCGAGCGCTGGTCGGCCCTGCACGGCGTACGCGCCGAGGTCAGCGTCACCGGCCAGGCCCACCCGCTGCACCCCGAGGTGGAGGTGACACTGCTGCGGACCGCCCAGGAGTCCCTGGCCAACGTGGCCCGGCACGCCAGCGCGTCCCGCGTCGGGCTCACCCTGTCGTACATGGGGGACCTCGTGACGCTCGACATCCGGGACGACGGGGTGGGCTTCACGGTCGTCGAGCCGCTCGCAGCCCGGCAGCCAGCCGGCGGTTACGGTCTGACAGTGATGCGACAGCGGGTCACCCAGGTCGGCGGGGAGTTGGCAGTGGAGAGCGAACCGGGCAGCGGCACCGCCGTGTCGGCGTCGGTGCCCGCGCTGGCCGGGAGCGCCGGGTGAGCCTGCCGATCCGGCTGCTGATCGTCGACGACCATCCGGTGGTCCGGGACGGGCTGCGCGGCATGTTCACCGGCGACCCCGACTTCGAGGTGGTCGGCGAGGCCCGCGACGGTGCCGAAGCCCTCGCGCTGGCCGCGAACCGTCGACCCGACGTGGTGCTCATGGACCTGCGGATGCCCGGAATGGACGGCGTGACAGCTATCGGCCGGCTGGTCGGCTCGGGCAGCCCCGCGAAGGTGCTGGTGCTCACGACGTACGACACGGATGCCGACGTGCTACCGGCGATCGAGGCGGGTGCCACCGGCTACCTGCTCAAGGACGCGCCCCGCGAGGAGCTGGTCCGGGCTGTGCGGGCCGCCGCCCGAGGTGAGGCGGTGCTCTCCCCCTCCGTGGCAGGCCGGTTGATGGGCCGGCTGCGGGCACCCGCCGAGGAGCCACTGAGCCACCGCGAGCTTGAGGTGCTGGCAATGGTGGCGAAGGGCACCTCCAACCGGGAGGCAGCAGCCCGCCTGTTCATCAGCGAGGCAACTGTGAAGACCCACCTGCTGCACGTCTACGCCAAACTCGGCGTCAACGACCGGGCGGCCGCTGTCGCCGTCGCGTACGACAGAGGGCTGCTCACCCCCGGCGGACGGTGAGCGGCCCCGAGGCAGGATGGGCAGGTGCGCGCATCCCGGCTGATCTCCCTGCTGTTGCTGTTGCAGGCGCGTGGGTCGATGACAGCGGGCGAGCTGGCGCAGGAGTTGGAGGTGTCCGAGCGGACCGTCTACCGGGACGTGCTGGCGCTCTCCGCGGCCGGGGTGCCGGTGTACGCCGATCGGGGCCGGGCCGGCGGCTACCGCCTGCTCGGCGGCTACCGGACCCGGCTGACCGGGCTGAGCCGGGACGAGGCGGAGGCGCTCTTTCTCGCCGGGCTGCCCGGACCGGCCGGCGAGCTGGGGCTGGCCGACGCGGTCGCCGCCGCCGAGCTGAAGGTGCTCGCCGCGCTGCCGCCCGCTCTCCGGGACGCCCCGGCCCGCGCCGGGCAACGCTTCCATCTTGACGCGCCGGGCTGGTTCCGGGAGACGTCGCCGCCGCCAGGGCTGACCGAGCTGGCCCGCGCGACCTGGCGGGACCGGGTGGTGGACCTGCGGTACCGGCGCGGCGAGCAGGAGGTCACCCGCCAAATCGAACCGTACGGGCTCGTGCTCAAGAGTGGGATCTGGTATCTGGTCGGTCGGGTCGACGACGGGCACCGCACCTACCGGGTGGACCGGGTGACAGGCGTCGACGTCAGCGAGGAGACGTTCGACCGGGACGAGGGCTTCGACCTGGCCGGGCACTGGCGGGAGCAGGCCGGGTCGTTCCTGCGGACCATCCTGCGGGCCGAGGTCACCGTCCGGATCAGCCCCGCCGGCCTGCGCCAGCTCCGGCACCTGGTCGATGCCCCAATGGTGTACGAGGACGTGCTCGCCGCCGCCAGCGACAGCGACGAGCAGGGCTGGGTGGTGACCCGGTTGCCCGTCGAGTCGGCCGATGTCGCCTACGCACAGTTGCTCGCGCTGGGGCCGGAGGTCGAGGCGCTCGACCCGCCGGAGCTGCGCGAGCGGATGGCCGACGCGGCGCGCCGGGCCGCCGCACGGTACGCCGGCCCGGCGCGCCCCTGACCGCCGTCGCGCCAGTTGTCCTCGGTCACGCCGACGTGCTCCAGCATCGCCTCGGAACGGATCCACCCCGGGGCCATCGCCACGGCCGTGCAGCCGTGCGGCTTCAACTCGTGCGCCTGGCTGAGCCGCCCGCCGTCCGAATTACCGATCGTGCTGCTCAGTCCACCAGTCGGACGCGTACACGGCGGTTGGCCCGGCCCTTGCTCTCCACCTTCACCACCTGCACCTTGCCGATCTGAGCTGTGGACGCGACGTGCGTGCCGCCGTCGGCCTGCACGTCAAGGCCGACGATGTCCACGATCCGCACCTCCTGCTCATCCGGCGGGATGAGGTTGGACTGGGTGCGGATGATGTCCGGCAGGGCCAGTGCCTCGTCGCGGGGCAGCACCCGGACGGCCACCGAGCGGTCGGCGACCACCTCGGCGTTGACCAGTTCCTCGATCCGGCTCTTGAAGTCGGACGGCACCTCGGGGAGGTTGAAATCCATCCGGGCCTCGCCGACGTCCATGGAGTTGCCTGTCACGAGGGCGCCGAAGTCGCGGAACACCACGCCGCAGAGCACGTGCAGCCCGGAGTGGGTACGCATCAGTCGCGTGCGGCGCTCATCCTCCAGCGCGCCGACTACCTCGGTGCCGACCGGTGGCAGCGGGTCACCCTCGGCGGGGATCAGATAGGGGTCGTCACCCTTGCGGGTGCCGACGATCCGGGTCTGTACGCCCTGCCAGAGCAGCACTCCGTGGTCCGGTGGTTGACCGCCTCCCCCCGGGTAGAACGCCGAACGGTCCAGCACGATGCCCTGCTCCGGGTCGGAGTGCAGGACCGTGCAGGTCCACTCGCGCAGGGTCGGGTCGGCGAGGTCCAGCCGGTGCGTCCGGCCGTGTTGTGTGACGCCCATGACCAGGGACGTTACTCGTTGAGGAAACCGGACACGCGCTCCCGTAGGTCGGCGCGTTCCGACCAGAGCACGCCCGGGCGGTCGTACACGTGCAGGGTGGCCCGGGGCAGCGCGGCGGCGAGCTGCTCGGCGACCTCGACCGGGTGCAGGTCGTCGCCCGCGCAGGCGATCACCAGCGCCGGTGCGTCGACGGCCGCCAGAGCCGAGGCGTCGCGCAGCGGCGTCTGCTCCGCAAGCGTTGCCAGACCGTCGGCAAGGCCGTCGCGGAGCAACTGGTCGAGCCGTTGCCGCAGGTAGGCCCAGCCGGCCGGGGTGTTGCGGACCGCCGGCGGAAGCTCCAGCGAGACGACGTCGGCGACCGCCGAGGCGTCTCCGCTCTCCACGGCCTCGAGCAGAGCGGTGAGGCGCTCCCGGGCGACCGGGCCACGCGGCTCGTCGAGCACCGCGGGCAGGAAGAAGACGAGCTTCTCGAAGCGTTCCGGGCTCTCGGCGAGCAACCGGCAGAGCGCGCCGGCGCCGAGACTCGCCCCGAACGCCCGGCTGGCACCGCCGAGGTCGGCGACGGCGCGCAGGTCCCGGGCAAGGTCCAGGTAGGTCCACGGGCCGTCCGGCGCTTCGGAGCGGCCGTGCCCACGGAACTGGAAGAACACCTTGCGGCCGGTCACCCCGCTGCCGAACGGTCGGGTGGTGGCGATCCCGTTGCCCAGCCCGTGCGCGAACACGGTGACCGGGTCACCTGTGCCGGTGACCAGCCGCTCCAGCCGGACGCCGTGCGGGGTGGCGACCAGTTCGGTCTCCGGCTCCGGCAGCGCCGGCCGACCGGTACGCGGCCCGCCCGGACCGGGCCCCCAGGTGCGGGGGCCCCCGTCGGGCGGCGGCGGCCAGCGGAAACCTCTCACCAGAACCCTTTGCCGTCACTGAGGTCGCGTAGGCCGACCCGGACGTCGAGCAGGTAGATGAGTGCGGCGGCGATACCGATCAGTCCGAAGAGGCTGATCGGACCGAAGCCGAGCAGGGTCAGCACGAGGCAGACCGCCAGGATGGCGATCCAGCCACCCTTGGGCAGCGTCCCGATGGCGGAGAAACCGTCGGAGCGCTGCGTGATGGCGTGCACCAGCGCGACGCCCTGGATGATCAGCGCGAAGACGAGCAGGATCAGCTCGATCACGTAGCGGACTTCGAACGCGAAGATCGGCGCAGCGTTGGCCATGCCGGCAAGCTTATGTCGACGGCCCCGGCTACGTCCGACAAGGACGCCGCCGGGACCGTCGACGCCGCGAACTATTCGGCGGCCGGGCGGGTCCGCTTGGTGGCCCGGGGCAGCTTCGCCGACGGGGTCGCGGCCGACTTGGCAGCCGGCTTGGCAGCCTTGGCCGACGGAGTAGCGGCCGTCTTGGCCGACGAGGCAGCGGCCGGCTTGGCCGCCTTCGCGCGGGTGGCCTTCTTGACGGCGGCCGGCTTGGCCTCGACGATCTCGGCCACCTCGGCCGGGGTCGGCACCTCGGCCGGTGCAGCCGCGGCAGTCGGGGTGCCTGCGGTCACGGCCGTGGTGGCGGCAGTCGACGTGGCGGTCGCGGCCGGCAGGCCCTCGGTGGCCTCGATGTCGGCGTTCACCGTCTCGGCGGCCTCCAGCACACCGGTGCCGACGACCCGCTCACCGCGGGCGACGAGCGCGCCGTACGCGGCGAACGCCCGCTCCTGGGCGGCGTGGGCGCTGGCAACGACAACTGCGGCGTTGCGGGTCGCGGCGGCGCGCAGCTTGTCGAGGTCAGCCACCTCGCGGAGCTTGTCCAGGTCGGCGACCTCGCGCAGCTTGGCCAGGTCGGCGGACTCGCGCAGCTTCGCCAGGTCCAGCTCGGCCTGCGCGCGGCCCCGCAGGGTCTCCGCGGTCTCGTTGGCGGTACGCAGCGTCTCGGTGGCCTTCTGGCGCAGCTCGAAGCCGGTCAGGACGGCCCGACCACCCAGGTCGGCGACGACCCGGGTGCCGAGGACACCGACCACCGACGGCAGCTTGCGCAGCTGCTCGAAGGCCAGCTCGCCAACGCCGGCGGCGGCGTAGATCGGGGCGGGGATGCGGTTGGTCTTCGGCTCGGTCATGACGTCTCCTCCTCGGCCGTCGGGGCGGCCTTCTTCTCAGGGGTGTTCGTGCTTGTCGGAGCGGGAGCGGTGCCCGCCTCGGTGACGGCTACCGACTCGAGGACGGCCTCGGTCGGGGTGCCGCCGGCAGTGGTGGGGCCGGTCGCGGCCAGGTTGGCCACGTCCGCCGGCTGATCGGCGACGTCGGTCGGGACGGTCGGCCCGGTTGCGTCGCCAGTGGTGTCCGAGGTGTCCGTGCGGGTGCCCTCGGCGGCGGCCTGGGCCTCGGCCAGCCGCGTGTTCTCCCGTCGGAACGTCTCGTAGATCTGGGTCAGCGACTGCTTCTGCGCCATCGTCAGGTCGGGGTCCACAGCGATGGAGGCGAGCACGCCGTGCCCCTCCTTGTCGTCGAGCAGCCCGGCCCGCAGGTACATGGCAGGGGTGGAGACACGCAGCGCGTTCGCCAGTTGCTGGAGCACCTCGGCGCTGGGCTTGCGCAGGCCACGCTCGATCTGGCTGAGGTACGGATTGCTGACCCCCGCCTGATCGGCGAGCTGCCGCAGCGAGATCTTGGCGTTACGCCGGAGATCACGAATGAACCCGCCAACGTCGGGGAGATCCTTGGGTGTGGCCATGAACCAGACGCTAATCCGCGCTGCTAACTACTGCAAGCAAAACGCTAGCCAGAGTTAGCAACGTCTCAACATCCCATTTGCGCGCCGCTCGCCCGTTCCGTACGGTCCGTTCCCGTGCACAAGATCACAGTCAACGGTGCAGCCCTCGCGTACGACGAGGCCGGCACCGGCACCCCCGTCGTACTGCTGCACGCCGGCATCGCCGACCGCCGTATGTGGCGCGGCGTGCTGCCCGCGCTCGCCGCCCGGCACCGGGTGATCGCCCCCGACCTACGCGGGTACGGGGACTCGGAACTGCCGGCGACGCCGTTCGCGCACCACGACGACGTGGCCGGCCTGCTGGACGCGCTCGACATCCCCCGGGCCGCCCTGGTCGGCTGCTCCTTCGGCGGTTCGGTCGCCATCGACACCGCGCTCGCACACCCGCACCGGGTCACCGCACTCGCGCTGCTCGGCACGGCGGTGTCCGGCAACGAGTGGTCCGAGGAGGCCAACGACCTGTGGGACGACCTCGTCGGCGAGGTCGACCCCGACGACTTCACCGCCGGGGCGGCCGGCGAGGTGCGGTTCTGGGTGGTAGGCCCGGCCCGCCAGCCGTCCGACGTCGACAGCGACCTGATCGCGTTCGCGCAGGAGATGGATCAGCGCGCGCTCGCCGCCGAACTGGCCCTCGGCGCAGTCGAGGTGGGCGAGCTGACACCGCCGGCGATCGACCGTCTCGGCGAACTGCGGGTGCCAGTCCTGGTCACCGCCGGCGCGGCCGACGTGCCGGACATCCGCCGGCTCGCCGACCGGATCGCCGCCGAGGCGCCCGACGCGGTACGGCTGCCCGACGTACCGGACGCCGCGCACCTGCTGCCGTTGGAGCGTCCCGAGCCGGTGAACGCCGCAGTGCTCGACTTCCTGAGCTGATTCGGCGCCCCTGTCACGCGAATAAGCCTGATACCTCAGAGTCATCAAGATGCCTCTGAGGTATCAGGCCCATTCATGGCCTCCGCCCAGGCGGCGGCCGGCGGTGCCCGACGCTGGCGCTTACCTACCGCACCGCACGCGCAGGCAGGGACACATTTCCCCGCCTGGACCGGGCCGCCCGTCGCTCACCAGAACGCGCGGACCGCGCCGACCGGGACGCCGCCGCCGAACAGGGGCACCTCGGCGTACTCGGTCAGCACGGGAGCGTCCACGCCGAGCCGTCGCAGGGCCGACACCACCACCGGCATCCGTGCCCGTTCGGCCCCGTCGTCGATCTTCAGGGCCACCGCGCCGACGCCCGGTAGCCCCACCGCGAACACGCCCTCCGCGCCGACCTTGGCGAGCAGACCCGGTACGCCGCGCATCAACCGGGTGTCGTCGGCCTGGCTGCCGCCGACGATCTCCGGATGGGCACGCATGGCGTCGGCGACGATGCGCGGCGCCGAGCCGGGCTCGGCGTCGACCAGCCTGAGGTACGCGCCAGCCAGGCCGGTCAGCGACACCGCGAGCACCGGGGCACCACAGCCGTCCACCCCCACCGCCGCCGCCGGCTCGTCGGTGAACTCCTCGATGGCTGCCCGTAGTCGCTGCTGCAACGGGTGTTCCGGCCGCCAGTAGCCGTCCAGCGGCCACCCGGCGGCCTGGCAGGTCAGCAACATTCCGCTGTGCTTGCCCGAGCAGTTCATCTGGACCCTGGAGGGGCCGCCACCGGAGCGCAGTACCGCCTCCCGGGCCGCCGCACCGGCCGGCAGGTCGGGCGGGCAGTGCAACGCGGACGCGTCCAACCCCACACTGTCCAGCAGAGCGTCGACACGCTCCAGGTGGAACGCCTCACCCGCGTGGCTGGCCGAGACCAGTGCCAGGTCGGCCGGGTCGGTCAGCGACAGGCCGGCGCGGAGCATTCCGATCGCCTGCATCGGCTTGCTTGCCGAGCGGGGAAAAATGGGTGCTGTCACATCCCCGGCGGCGGCCACCGGCACACCGGCCGCGTCCAGCACCACCACCGAGCCGCGGTGCGCGCCCTCCACGAACCCGGAGCGGACCACCTCGGCGAGCGGCACGCCGCCCTCGTACGTCTTTGCCACGGCTGGACGGTACCGACGGTCCGGGACCGCACGGCGGCGGGGTGACCAGGCTTTCCACCGCCCGGGTGACAGGGGCGTAGGACAGGGTCGGCCTTACAACCCGAGCAGGGTACGAGCTTCGACCGTGGTAAGCGGCGGCCGCTGGGCGAGCTGGGCGAAGCCGACCGCACGGGCGACCAGCTGCATGTTGGATTCCACCGGGCGCCCCTTGGCGTACGTCACGGTGTCCTCCATGCCGACGCGCAGGTGCCCGCCTGTCGACAGCGAGGCCAGCAGGACCGGGATCGTGCTCCGACCGACACCGGTCGCCGAGAACGTAGTGCCCTCCGGCAGGTCCCGCAACATCCGGTGCGCCGCGACGAGCGTCTCGGTGGTGCCCGGCATCCCGCCCGGCACACCCATCACGAAGTCGACGTGCACGTGCCCACCGGCCGGCAGCCCGTACTTGCCGAGCAGCCGCTGCAACGCCGACAGGTGACCGAGGTCGAAGATCTCGTACTCCGGCACGATCCCCCGCTCCTGCATACGGGTGTGCAGATCGACGATGAACTCCCACCGGTTGAGGAAGACGTCGTCGCCGAAGTTGACGGTGCCCATGGTGCAGGAGGCCATGTCCGGGCGGGCGTCGAGCACTGCGAGCCGGGACGCCTCCGGGTCGGTCACCGCGCCGCCGGACGAAAGCTGCACGATGAGGTCGGTGCTCTCCCGCAACGCCGCAACGGTCTCGGCCAGACGAACCGGGTCGAGGGTCGGCCGCGCCGCCTCGTCACGGATGTGGACGTGGATCACGGCGGCACCGAGTGCCTCGCACTCTTTGGCGGTGCGCAGCAGCTCGTCGAGCGTCACCGGCAGCGCCGGCACCTCGGCCTTGGCCGACTCCGCGCCGGTCGGGGCCACCGTGATCAACGTTCCTGTCGTCATGCCGGCGATCCTAGACGGCTCGCTCAGGACGGGTCGATCGCTGCCGCGGTCTCGTTGATCATGAGGGCGGCGTCGTCCGGGACGTTCCGCTTCAACACGGCGAGCGCGACCTGACCCAACTCGTGGTGCAGCACGGCGGTGCCCACGAAACCCACAGTCCGGCCGTCGAGGGTCACCGGCGTACCGGCGGTCGGTGGTTGATCGGTGGTCACCCCGTCCAGGTGCAGCAGCACCAGACGACGCGGCGGCCGGCCCATGTTGTGGACGCGGGCCACCGTCTCCTGACCTCGGTAGCAGCCCTTGTCCAGGTGGACCGCCGGGCCGATGAGATCCACCTCGGCCGGGATGGTCCGGTGGTCGGTGTCCACCCCGACCCGGGGCTGCTTGGCGGCCACCCGGATCGCCTCGTACGCCCAGAGGCCGGCCAGTGGTACGCCTGCGCCGCGAAGCTCCGCCACCACCTGCTCCATCGCCGGGCGGGGCACCAGCAGGTCCACCCCGAGCGGCCCCCTCCGAGCCCAGCCGCCAGCCGGCAGCGGTCGGACGTCGTACCGCACGCCAGCCCGGGGTGGGACGGCGCCGGCGACGAACTTCGGGCCGGGCACGGGAAGCAGGTCCGGGGCGGCCAGCCCGGTCACCCCGAGCGTGGCCAGGGCGTCCGGTGCCGCCGGACCGACCAGCGACAGCAGCGCGCGCTCGGCGGTGGCGTCGCGGGGTTCGACCTTGCTGAAGAACCGCATCTTCTCCAGATAGCCGAGCAGGCCCTCGGTCGCTCCGGGGTCGGTGTCCAGCCAGGTGGTCTCGCCGTCCTCGGCGACAAACGCGTGCTGCTCGATGTGGCCGTGCGGGGACAGCACCAGCAGTTCGGTGCCTTCGCCCGCGGCAAGCGTCGTCAGATGCTGCGACGTGACAGTGTGCAGCCAGCTGGCCCGTTCCTCGCCGGGCACCGCGACGACGCCCCGGTGTGACCTGTCGACGAGCCCGACCTCGGTGTCCAGGATGCGCTGCTCACGCAGCGGGTCGCCGTAGTGGGCGGCGACCCCTCGTACCCCGGCCGCGACGTGCGCCGGATCCGGCTGGTCGCGGGTGGCCTCGTCGATGCTCTCGACGGCCACCGCGCCCGCGATGTCGATCATTTCTGGTCCCCGTTCTGGCAGCGTGCGCAGACGCCGAAGAGTGACACGTGCCCGATGTCCACCTGGAAACCCCGCTGCGTGGCCAACTGGTCGGCAAGCGGCCGGAGCATCTCGGGTTCGATCTCGTCGATAGCGCCGCACTCCCGGCAGACCAGGTGGACGTGTTGGTGCTCACCGGCCGCGTGGTAGGTGGGCGAACCGTGCGACAGGTGGGTGTGCGTCACCAGGCAGAGCCGCTCCAGCAGCTCCAGCGTGCGATAGATGGTGGTGATATTGACTCCGGCGGCGACCTCGCGGACCGCGGTGTGCACCTGCTCCGGCGTGGCATGGCCCAGATCGAGCACCGCCTGGAGGACGAGCTGCCGCTGGGCTGTCAGCCGCAGGCCGCGGGCTCGGAGCATTTCCGCGAGCGAGGATTCGGACACCGTCCGATCATAGTTCGGCAATCGCGACCCCTCCTGCCCGCGACCGACCGCCGCTAGGCTCGACGGTCATGGTGACGTCACCCACCGGCACGACCCCGACCACAGCGAGCGCCCGCCTCGCCGTACTCGGGCGGGGTCTCATCCCTGCCGACGAGCCCGTCCTGAGGGGCGACGACCTGGGCGTTCTGCGCGGCGACGGGCTCTTCGAGTCCATGCATCTGCGCCAGGGCCGGCCGTGGCTGCGCGACGAGCACCTGGCCCGGCTCGCCACCGCGGCGGCCGCCGTCGACCTGGACCTGCCCCCCACCGACGCGCTCATCGACCTGCTCGACACTGTGCGCGCGGGCTGGCCGGCAGAGGTGGAGGGCGCGCTACGGCTTGTGTGCACCAGAGGCTCGGAGGCGGGCGGCCCACCGACCGTCTACGCCACGCTTACCGAGGTGGCGGCGGCGTCCCAGGCGACCCGGCGCACCGGGATCACAGTGGCCTTCCTGCCGCTGGGGATCCCCGCCGACGCGCGGACCGGCCTGGACTGGCTGCCGGCAGGCATCAAATCCACGTCGTACGCGGTGAACACCGCCGCCCGTCGCTGGGCGAAGCGGGCCGGCGTGGACGACGTGCTCTGGCTCTCCTCCGACGGGTACGCCCTGGAGGGGCCCACCGCCAACGTGGTGTGGCTCACCGGCGACACGCTCTGCACCGTGCCGGCCGCCACCACAGGCATCCTGCCCGGCACGACAGTGGCGTGGCTGCTCGCCCACGCCGGCGAGCTGGGCCTGGACGCCGCCGAACGGATGGTCACGCCGGAGGAGCTGCACGCCGCCGACGGGGTGTGGTTCAGCTCCTCGGTGCGCGGGCTCACCGAGGTCCGGGTGCTGGACGGGGTGCGTCGGGACCACTGCCTTCGCACCCCGGCCCTGCACGCCCTGCTGGGCTTTCCCGTCGACTGAGCGTCAGCCGCCGACCCGGATGAGCCGGGCGGACAGGTGCGGGCTGAGCGGGTGCCCCATGGCCGCCATCTCCTGGGCGTAGAGCAGCGCGCCCTCGACGATGCCGAAGAGGCGGCGCCCTCCGGTGACCTCCTTGGCGGTCGGCGACCGGACGACCGCGTCGGTGGCGAACTCGACCTGGGTGCCGGTGCGCTTGCCGAGATGCAGCTCCATCACACCGGTGGGGGTCGTGATCAGCGCCTCCAGCTCGTCGGTGGCCCGACCGTCCACCATCACCGGCCGCCACCAGCCGACCTCACGACCCGCCGGGCGCACCGGCCTGCTCTGCTCGTCGAGAAGCCAGGCACGGGATTCGTAGTGCAGGAACGGCCGGCCGTCGTGGCTGATCCGGATTTCCTGTGCGTAGTCGAAGTCCTCGATGGTGGGGAAGCCACCCTTGCCCCGGCCACGCCAGAGCCCGACGTAGGGCAGCAGGCCGTCCAGCGCCGGGTGCAGCTTGGGCCCGACCCGAAGGTCGTAGCTCTCCTCGTACGGGTACTCCTCGACCGGCGGCGCGTTCAGCCACGGTGGTTGCAGGGGGTTCTCGTCGCTCAACCCGGCTCACTCCTCGCGCTCACCAGCGTCCTCTCGAAATGCGTACGGCAAGGTACAGCAGGCCACCGGCGAGCCCGCCCAGGCCGGCGACCAGCAGGCTGACGAACCCGATCTCGGTAACCATCCAGCCCATCCTATGCTGGGCGTCATGGCCCGCTCTCTCGTCGTCAAGGCCACCGCAGGGGCGGACGCCCCGGAACGGTGCGCGCAGGCGTTCACTGTCGCCGCCACGGCGGTCGCGGCCGGGGTGGACGTCTCGCTCTGGCTCACCGGGGAGTCGACCTGGTTCGTGCTGCCCGGCCGCGCCCAGGAATTCGAGCTGCCGCACTCCGCGCCGCTGGCCGAGCTGCTGCACGTCATCCTCACCAGTGGCCGGGTGACCGCCTGCACCCAGTGCGCGGCCCGCCGGGGAATCGGCCCGGACGACGTCCTGCCCGGCGTCCGGATCGCCGGTGCTGCGGCGTTCGTCGAAGAGGCGATGGCAGAGGGCGCACAGGCGCTCGTCTACTGACCGCCCGCGCGCCGCCACGGGACAGGCCGACGGAGTACGGATACCGGCCCGGCGACCCCACCGGCTGCCTACGATTCGGAGGTGACCGAGGCGACGGAGAGGTTCTTCGAATCACTGCCGGCTCGTGGCCCCACGATCCTGCGTGGCCTTGTCGAAGGAACCCTTCAGATCGATCTCGAGGACGGCCAGCAGTCGGAGCACTGGCTGGTACGGATGCAACCGGGTGCGGTGCGGAGCGCCCGCGAACGGGGGCCCGCCGACGCCATCTGGTACTGCCGTGCGGCCCTGTTCGACAAGCTGATCACAGGCGAGGCCCAGGGGATCGCCGCCGTGCTGCGCAACGAGAGCACGTTCAGCGGCAACGTGGTGCTCTTCCTGGCCTTCCGTCGCTTCTTCCCGAACCCGCCCGGCACCCGCGACCCCCGTGAGGTGGCCCGAAGGGCAGCCGGGCGGCTGGCGTGAAGGATCTCGTCAGCATCCTCGACGGCAACACCTTCCTGGTCAGCGACCGGGCGGGCGACATCGAACCGTCGTACGACTTCCCGACCGGCTTGTTCTCCTTCGACACACGCTTCCTGTCCAGCTGGGTTCTGAAGATTAACGGCGAGCGGCTGCACACCCTCTCGATGGACGACCGCGAGTCGTACCGGACGAAGTTCTTCCTCGCCCCCGGCGAGCCCACCCACTACCTGGACGCCAAGGCGTCGGTGATCCGCAGCCGGTCGATCGGCGGCAGCTTCGAGGAGGAGCTGACCGTGCTGAACCACTCCGGCAAGCAGGTCGAGTTCACAGTCCGGCTGGAGATCGGCAGCGACTTCGCCGACCTGTTCGAGATCAAGCACGCCCGGCAGAAGCAGGGCCGCACAACGGTTTCGGTTACCGACAACGAGCTGCGGTTCACCTATCGACGGGAGGCGTTCCACCGGGAGACGGTGGTCGCCTCCAGCATGCCCGCGCAGGTCGACGCCTCCGGAATGACCTTCGACATCCGTGTCGATGCCAAGGGCGAGTGGACCACCAGGCTGTGCGTGTCGACAGTCGTCTACGGGGCGCGGGGAGAGGACATCCGGGCCACCCTGCCGTTCGGCGGCGGCCGCAGCGCGGACGTCATCCGCGTCGAGCAGCAGGAACTGATCGACAGGGCGCCGAAGCTCGGCTGCGACTGCGAGCCGCTGGCCGGGGCGTACCGGTGCAGCCTCAACGACCTGGCCGCCCTGCGCTACGAGTCGATCACCTTGGGCGTACGGCTGATCGCCGCCGGGCTGCCCTGGTTCATGACGCTGTTCGGCAGGGACAGCATCTTCACCTCGTTGCAGGTGGTGCCGTTCCTACCGGAGCTGATCCCGCCCACCATCCTGATGCTGGCCGGTCTTCAGGGACACCGGGTGGACGACTTCCGGGACGAGGAACCCGGCAAGATCCTGCACGAGCTGCGCTACGGCGAAACCGCAGGCTTCGAGGAGCAGCCGCACTCGCCGTACTACGGGTCGGCCGACTCGACGCCGCTGTTCATCATCCTCATCGACGAGTACGAGCGCTGGACCGGCGACTCCGCGCTGATCCGTCGGCTGGAACCGCAGGTCCGCGCGGCACTGGAGTGGATCGACACGTACGGCGATCTGCTGGGCACCGGCTACCTCTGGTACCAGACCCGCAACCCGAGCAGCGGCCTGCAGAACCAGTGCTGGAAGGACTCCTGGGACGCCATCTCGTACGCCGACGGCCAACTGCCCGGCTTTCCCCGGGCTACCTGCGAGTTGCAGGGCTACGCGTACGACGCGAAGATCCGGGCCGCCCGGTTGGCCCGGACGTTCTGGAACGATCCCGAGTTCGCCGACCGGTTGGAGCGGGAGGCCGCCGATCTCAAGCAGCGGTTCAACCACGACTTCTGGATCGCCGAGCGGGGCTACTACGCGCTCGCGCTGGACGCCGACGGCCGCCAGGTGGACGCGTTGACGTCGAACATCGGGCACCTGTTGTGGAGCGGCATCGTCGACGAGAGCCGGGCCGGCAAGGTGGTCGCGCATCTGCTGGGGCCGCGCCTCTTCTCCGGCTGGGGCGTGCGGACCCTCGCCGAGGACCAGGGCCGGTACAACCCGATCGGCTACCACGTGGGCACCGTCTGGCCGTTCGACAACTCGATCATCGCCTGGGGCCTGTGGCGGTACGGATACCGCGCGGAGGCCGGCTTGATCTGCGACGCGATGCTGGCGGCGTCCCGCTATTTCGGAGGTCGGCTTCCGGAGGCGTTCGCCGGCTACGCCCGCGACCTCACCGACTATCCGGTGGAGTATCCGACCGCGTGCAGCCCGCAGGCGTGGTCGACGGGCACCCCGCTGCTGTTGCTGCGGGTGATGCTGGGGCTGGAGCCGCAGGGTGAACACCTGATCATCGACCCGGCGGTGCCACCGGGCATGGGCCGCATCGAGCTGCTGGACATTCCCGGCCGCTGGGGCCGGGTGGACGCCCTGGGTCGCAGCCGCGATTCGCAGGGCGGAGCGACCGACAGCTGACCGGAGTTGGTCGCGTCAGTCCGGGCAGCCGACGGTGGCCGCCAGTCGTACGGCGCCGTCGTCCGGGCCGGCCTCGGCCAGCACTGTGACGTCGCCGGCGCGGTACGCGTACACCGGAGGTTTGTCCAGCAGTGGAGCATCGCCGGCCAACTGCGCGAGTGCGCCGGCCGGCGGAACCGGGCCGGGCTCGGCGGACCGGGCGGTACGGGCCAGCGCGCCACCGGGACAGGGCGCGGTGACCACCTCCGGTGCGGCGGGGTTCGGCTGGCCGAGAGCCTTCAGCGCGGCCGTCAGCACCAGGCTCAGCCCGGCGACCTCCGGGCCTGCGGCGGCGGACGTCGGGGTGTAGCCGGAGCCCACCGGCCGGCAGCCGGTCTCGACCGTCAACCGGACCCGGCCGTCCCCGGTCGGCCGGCCCTCGACGGAGACGAACTCGCCGGCGTCGGCGCGCAGCTCCGGGCCGTCCAGTCCGGGGCCGACCCAGGCCCGCCAGGTGGCGGGCAGTCGGTCGGCGATGCCGGTCAGCACGGCCCGTTCGGTGCCGGCGGGCGCGAGCACGCCGACCTCGCGTCGCAGGGCGGCACCGTCGGAGATCGGGGTGACCCGGCAGCCCGAACGGACCCGGACCGGACCGACCTCCAGCAGCCCCGCCGGGCCGGCGGCACGGGCCAACTCGCCGGCCGCACTGTCGACGATCGGGCCAGCCTGATCGAGGGTGCGCTGCTCGCGCACTGTCGGCGGGTCGTCCCGAGCCGACGTCCAGGCGAGCCCGGCCAGCAGGACGCCCCACAGCACGGACGCGACAAGCAGCCAACGCCGCCAGCGCCGGGAGGGTGCCGGCGCGACAGGACCGTTCGACGACGGCCAACCCGTCTGCACAGCACCGCTCACCCGGTCATGGTGTCACGGGCGGTCAGCCGGCTCAGAGGCAGCGGTCGGTCGGCAGCACGGTACGGCGGTACCCGTCTCAACCGGACCGGGGCGGCGGGTCGATCCGGTAGCCGACCCCCCGCACGGTGTGCACCCGCGGGCCGCCCGGAAGGTCGCGCAGCTTGTGGCGGAGCCGCTTGACCGCGGAGTGCAGGATCGACGAATCCCCCAGGTACGCGCCGTTCCAGACGGCGGCGAAGAGCTGTTCGTAGCTCCACACCACCAACGGCGGGCCGATGAGCCGGGCGAGCAACTCGCGTTCGATGCGGGTGAGTGGGATCGGCTCGCCGCGCCAGGTGACCACGTGCCCGGCCCGATCGACGACCAGCTCACCCCAGCGGACCGGCCCCTGCTGCGCCACCGGCGGGACGACGGCCGGTGCCGGGCCCGCCGTTGCTGGGAACAGCATCGCCCGCAGCTGGGACAGGTCGGCACAGCTCAGCACCGGGCCGACCCCGTCCAGCTGGCGCAGGACCCGCTCACGCACCGACACGTCCGCACTGACGCAGACGACGATCGGGACGTCCGCACCGGACACGTCGCCTCCAGCCCACACCCACCGTGACTTCACCCATAGATAGTGACGTACACCGATGTATTTCGGGGGGCGACACCAACGACCGGGCCGGTCACCCTCGAAGGAGTGACCGGCCCGGTCGATCAGAGCAGTGGGTCAGGCGACGGTGACGGTGACCTCGTTGAGGCCCCGGGCGGCGGTGACGGCGGCGTCGCCGTTGCCGTGCCGGGACAGTGCCCGCAGCGTCCAGGAACCCGGCGCGGCGAAGAACCGGAACTGCCCGGCTGCCGAGGTGACCACCTCGGCGGTGAACTCACCGGTCGAGTCCAGCAGCCGAACGTACGCGCCCGGCACGACCTCGTCCGCCGCGGAGCGGACGATGCCCGTGATGACGGTTTCCTTCTCCAGGTCCAGGCTGGCCGGCAGCGGCGCGGCCTGGTCCGGGGCGGCGCAACCCGCAGCCGTGGGAGCGGTCATCGTCAGGCCTCCCCGGGCTCGTCGCCGAGCGCCACCGGCACACCGACCAGCGAGCCGTACTCGGTCCAGGATCCGTCGTAGTTCTTGACGTTGCGGTGACCGAGCAGCTCCTGGAGCACGAACCAGCTGTGCGAGGAGCGCTCGCCGATCCGGCAGTAGGCGATCGTCTCCTTGCCGTCGTCCAGACCGGCGTCGGCGTAGATCTTGCGCAGCTCGTCGTCGGACTTGAACGTGCCGTCCTCGTTCGCCGCCTTGGACCACGGGACGCTGATCGCGGTCGGGATGTGACCGGCCCGCTGCGCCTGCTCCTGCGGCAGGTGGGCGGGGGCGAGCAGCCGGCCGGCGAACTCGTCGGGGCTGCGCACGTCGACAAGGTTCTTGGTGCCGATGGCGTCGACGACCTCGTCACGGAAGGCGCGGATGGAGGTGTCCGGCTCCTGCGCGACGTACTGCGTCTTCGGCCGCTGAACCGCGTCGGTGACCAGCGGGCGGGCGTCCAGCTCCCACTTCTTGCGGCCGCCGTCGAGCAGCTTCACGTCGCCGTGGCCGTACAGCTTGAAGTACCAGTAGGCGTACGCCGCGAACCAGTTGTTGTTGCCGCCGTAGAGGATGACGGTGTCGTCGTTGCTGATGCCCCGCTCGGAGAGCAGCGCCTCGAACTGGGTCTTGTTGACGAAGTCCCGGCGGACCTGGTCCTGAAGGTCGGTCCGCCAATCGATCTTGACGGCGCCGGCGATGTGGCCGGTGTCGTAGGCCGAGGTGTCTTCGTCGACCTCGACGAAGACGACGCCCGGGGCGTCGAGGTTCTTCTCGGCCCACTCGGCCGAAACGAGTGCGGTGTCGCGACTCATCGAATCACTCCCTGGTGAATGGATGGTGAGTCAGCGCGCGAATGTCGATGGATGCAGTTTGTCGCACCGCGCGCGGGACCCAGCGGAAGGACGGGATCACGGGTTCGTGCGACGGCGCCGCTGCCGGGCGTTCGGTGGGATCACCGGAGGGGTCGAGGACCCTGCAAGCCGGTGGCCGCCATCAGGCGGCCGAAAACAGCCCCGCCGTCAGATGACGGGGCGACACAGGCAGGTGGCCACGCGGCACAGGTCGACCGCGCGCCGTTTGGTGAGGTGAATCCCCATGGTCACGGAGCCTACCAGTGAGTGACGGAGCTGCCACAGAGCCGACCAGCATCCGGGAATCGCCCCGGCTGTCGAACCATTGGCGTGTCCCACCGCCGGAGAAAACTGACGTGCCACTCAGCCTGCGGAGTTGATCGGCACGTCCTTCGCGTCGGCGGTGACGGCCAGACCTTCGGGCAACGGCCGGACCTCCCGGACCGCGAGCTGGAACGGCAGATCCGGCAACGGCACGTCGACGGAGATGCCCTTGGCGTAGTTGTTCAGGACGGCGCGGGCCAGCGGCAGGTTCGGCAGACCCTCGGCGTCCAGGTTGCTGAAGCGCAGCGCGACAGCGCCGTTCTCGGCGACGGTGACGTCGGCGGTGCCGCTGACCGTGAAGTTCTGGCCGAGCACGTCGACAGGCGCGGTGACCGCGAGCTTGCCGCCCTGCTCGCCGAGGGTGAGCCCGGGCCGGTTCAGCAGTGCGGCGAGGCTGTCGTAGCTGATCGTGCCGGTGCCGTTGACGGTGTCCGCCACGACGTCGCCCTGCCCGGTACGCAGGGTGTCCAGCGATGCCCGCACGTTGCGGGCGTCCACGTCGAGCACCGGCAGCCGTACGGCGTCACCTTCGACCGATGCCTGCACGTCCCGCAGCTGGATGGAGATCCGCTCGTAGCGACCGTCGAGCACCTGGGTGAGGAACGGCGTCCCGGCGACCTCCACCTTGGGAGCGGCGGCCTGCGCGCCCTGCTTGCTGACCTCCTGGCTGACCCGGTCGGCGATGAGGCGCTCGGCCACACCGACAGCCACCCGGTCGGCGACCACCAGCAGGCCCCCCACCACCAGGAGCAGCACGACCAGGCCGATGAGCAGCTTGCGACCGCGCCGTCGGGGCCGGGCATCGCCGGCCGGATACTCCTGGGCCACGCCGCCTCCTGTCTCCACCCGCCGCGGCGCGGCGGGGCGTGCGTACCGGTGCCGCAGCGCGGCGCCTCCGTAGGTACCCGACCGGCGCCGCGCTCAACCGTGACTCACGGCCCGACGATGGATCAAAGAAAGAGCATGCACATCGCGTACGCCGCCGGCGCCGCCAGGGCGAAGCCACCGAGCGGCCCCTGCATGTGCCGGGCCACCCACATTGTGGGCAGTTCGCCGGCCATCATTCGACCCGCCTCCGCGTACCCCACGGCGAGGTCGGAGAGCACGGCGGTGACCGCCGCGACCAGGCCGAGCACCGCGGCCCTCGTCGGCGTGAAAGGTGCCACCAGGTAGCTCCCGAGCACCGCGCTGACAAGCGTGCCGACCATCGCGCCAGCCACCACGCCAGCGGCACCTCGGGGCACCTGCGGGGCCAGCCGGGGCCACGGCAACACCGCGTCGGTGAGCCGGGCGACTGTCAGCGCGACCCCGCTGGCGGTCAGGCAGACCATGATGGCCTGGGTGCCGGCCGGGATGCGGCTGAGCACGATCAGGGTGCCGAACGCCACCACGCCGACCACGATGAGCAGCGTGGCGCCGAGTGAATCGGTGACCCGGGCACGGTCGACCCGACGGACCAGTTGACCGAGCACGGCGGCGAGGAAACCGCCGACGGCCAGGTAACCCAGTGGTGCCAGCCCGGCGACGTCGGTCTGCACGGCGGCGACGTCGACGCCTGCGGCGACCACCGCGCTGACCCCGGCGACCAGCAGCACCGCCGGTGGGCGCATCGCCATCGTCCAGGCGAGGATGAAGAGCAACTGGACGCCGAAGACGACGAAGGCGAACGGCAGCCGGTTGCCCGGCCCGGAGGTCTGCGCACCGAGCACCAGACCGAGACCGAGCAGCGCGGCGAAGCCGGCGATGGTCAGCGCCAGCGGGCGGCGCACCTCGACCGGGGGTACGACCTCCTCCTCCGGCTCGTCGACCTCGTCCTCGGAGCGGCGGGCGGGCTCACCGGCGCGGCGAGCCCGGCGCGGCCCACCGCGCTCACGGCGTTCGCCATCGGTGCCGGCCGGGCCGGTGCGCGGCGCCGGCGGTTGGCCACGGGTCGGGGCGGCCGGACCCGGGCGGGGGCCGTCGGGCCACGATTCGCGATCGGCGTCGGACGAGGTGGAGGGAAACACGCCCCGATCGTGCCAGACCGACCGCCCGACACGGTGGTCCCGGGTTTCAGCAACGTTAAAAAGTGCGCCACGATCAGGGGCAAGCTAGACAAACAGGAAAGGGCCTGATGGTGCGGGCGAGGCGATCGGTTAGTCTCAGACGCGTTACCCGCCCGTCAGCGACGCCGGGACCACGCAATTTCTCAGCGCACTCCTCGATGAGTGTGTCTGGTCGCGCGCGGCGATGCGCCGCCGGGACGGAGGTGATCGTGGAGATCCTGCTGCTGGTGACCGCGCGAGCGGGGGAGCCGTCGGCTGTGCTGCCGGCACTCGACCTGCTGCCGCACTCGGTTCGCACCGCGCCGCGAGACGTCCGCACACTTGTCGCCGGGCCCAGCCCGGACGCGGTGCTTGTGGACGCCCGTTCGGAGCTGAGCGAGGCCCGGGCGACCTGCCGGATGCTGCACGCCACCGGGCTCGGTGTGCCGCTCGTCGCGGTGGTGACCGAGGCCGGCCTGATCGCGCTGAACGCCGACTGGGGCGTCGACGACGTCATCCTCGCCTCGGCCGGCCCCGCCGAGGTGGAGGCGCGGCTGCGCCTGGCGGTCGGGCGTCTGAGCAACGCGACCGCCGGTGCCGGCGGCTCGATCCGCGCCGGTGAGCTGACGATCGACCCGGACACGTACGCGGCGAAGCTCAAGGGCCGCCCGCTCGACCTCACCTACAAGGAGTTCGAGCTGCTGAAGTTCCTGGCCCAGCACCCGGGCCGGGTGTTCACCCGCGACCAGCTGCTGCGCGAGGTGTGGGGTTACGACTACTTCGGCGGCACCCGGACGGTGGACGTGCACGTCCGGCGGCTGCGCGCGAAGCTCGGCTCGGAGTACGAGTCGATGATCGGTACGGTCCGTCAGGTGGGTTACAAGTTCGTCGTGCCGCCGTCGCGGTCCCTGCCCGAGGCGGAGCACGCGCCACTGCCCGTCTGACCCTGACCCGGGATCGCCGAGGACGCGATCCCACCTCCGGACGATTTCCCATATGCCCCTTTTGCGCAGCTCGCCGGCTCTATTCTGACTGCCGGGTTTGTCGGAAAAGGGGGGCGACGGTGCGCGCAGGTACCACGGGGGCAACGGGCGGGCGCGCCCTGTCGACGAGGCGGAAGCCGTGATCCGGGTCAACTCGACCGCGCGCGCCGCGGCGATAGTGACGCTGGTTGTGGTCGCACTGCTCGGCTCGGCGTACGTGCTGGGCCGCAGTCTCGTCCCGGAGCAGCCCCGACGGCACGCCACCGGCGCCACCACGAACGGCGACGAGCCGCACTACACCGACCAGCTCCCTCCCGACGAGCCCAGCGGCACCCCGAGCGCCAGCCAGAGCACCGGCCCCACCGAGGCAGGTCAGGACGGCTCGGGGCGGGACGCCAGCGGCGATCGGCTGTTCGGCGCGCACACCGGCACCGGCAGCGACCGACTCGCGCTGACCTTCGACGACGGGCCGGACCCGCGCTACACCCCGCAGGTCCTCGCCGCTCTGCGCGAGTACGACGTCAAGGCCACGTTCTGCGTGGTGGGCGAGAACGCGCAGAACCACCCGGACCTGATCCAGGCGATCGTGGCCGACGGGCACACCCTGTGCAACCACTCCTGGCACCACGACGTCTCCCTGGGCAACAGGTCGACCGACCAGATCCGCGCCGACCTGCTGCGCACCAACGCAGCGATCCGGGCTGCGGTGCCGGAGGCGCCCATCGTCTGGTACCGCCAGCCCGGCGGCGCCTGGACGTATCCGGTGGTGTCGGTGGCACGGCAGCTCGGCATGACCCCGCTGCACTGGTCGGTGGACCCGTCCGACTGGCAGGCCCCCGGCGCCGGCAAGATCGCCGCGACGGTATCCACGCAGGTGGGACCAGGCTCGGTGGTGCTGCTGCACGACGCGGGCGGCGACCGGCAGGGCACCGTCGACGCGCTACGCCGGATCCTGCCGGAGCTGAGCACGCACTTCGAGTTGGAGGCACTGCCCACCGACCCGACCTGAGCCGGCTGCGGCTTTACTCGGCGACGGTCCGAGCCGCACGGCACCCAGCGGATACGGTGGCGGAATGAGCAGCGCGGAGCCGACCAGCGACCAGGTGACCCGTACCGACCGACTGGCTCCGGCGGACATCGCCGACGTGCTGGCTCTTGCCCGCGCCGCGGGCGACACCGACGGCGCGGACCCGCTCGACGAGCACGTCCTGCTTCGGCTGCGCGACCCGGAGGCCAGCGCCGTACACCTGCTGGCCCGCGCCGACGACGGCACCCTCACCGGGTACGCGCACCTGGACACCACCGACCCGGTGGGCGGAATCGGCGTGGAACTCGTCGTGCACCCCGGCTACCGGCGGCGGGGCACCGGTCGGGCGCTGGCCCGTGGCGTGCTCGCCTCGGCCACCGGGCCGCTGCGGGCGTGGGCGCACGGCGACCACCCCTCGGCCGCGGCGCTCGGCGTGGACCTCGGTTTCACCCGGGCGCGGGTGCTCCTGCAGCTGCGCCGGCCACTGACCACAGCGCAGGGCGAGCCGCGCCTGCCCGAAGGGGTGGCGCTGCGCGCGTTCCGGCCGGGGGCGGACGACGCGGCGTGGCTGACCCTCAACTCACGCGCCTTCGCCGAGCACCCAGAGCAGGGCCGGTGGACCTCGGACGACCTGCTTGTCCGCCTCGCCGAGCCATGGTTCGACCCGGCCGGTTTCCTGCTCGCCGAGGAGACCGGTACCGGCCGGCTGCTCGGCTTCCACTGGACCAAGGTGCACGAGCGTCCGGGGTCGGCCCGCATCGGCGAGGTGTACGTCCTCGGCGTCGAACCGACAGCGCACGGCGGCGGGCTCGGCCGCGCCCTGACCACTGCGGGGTTGGCCTACCTGCGGGACAAGCGGGGCCTGGACCGGGTGATGCTCTACGTGGACGAGTCGAACAGCGCAGCTGTCGCGCTGTATGAGCGGATGGGCTTCGCCCGCTGGTCCGCGCACATCAACTACCACCTCGGCTGAGCTGCAACGGGGCACTGAAGTGCCCCGGTTCACTTAACGGACAACTCGCCCTCAGCGAGCGGTCATCTTCCAGGCCGTACGTGTTCACCTTGCGTTCACTTGTGACCGGCGAACCGGCTACCTGGCACTTCTAACTTTCGTGTCAGCCGGCCAGTGCCGGTTCTCGGGCCCCGGATTCGGGGTGCCAAGTCAGACGCGAAGGGAACCCTCAGGTGAAGCTCCAGCGGTACGGCGCGATTGCCGGCCTCGCTCTCGCCGCGACGCTCGGCCTCAGCGCATGCGGCTCGGACAACAACGAGCCCGCTGCCGGTGCCGGCGCTTCGGGCTCGGCCGCCGCGATCGACTGCGCTACCGGAACGCTGAACGCCCAGGGCTCGTCGGCGCAGAAGAACGCCATGGCCGAGTGGATCAAGGCGTACCAGCAGAAGTGCCAGGGCACCACTGTCAACTACGAGCCGACCGGTTCCGGCGCCGGCATCCAGGCGTTCATCGCCGGGACCGCCGACTTCGCCGGCTCGGACTCCGCGTTGAAGCCGGAGGAGCAGCCGCAGGCCGACGCCAAGTGCGTCGACGGCAAGGCCATTCACCTGCCGATGGTGATCGGCCCGGTGGCCGTCGCCTACAACATCAGCGGCGTGGACAACCTCCAGCTCAAGCCGGCCACCTTGGCGAAGATCTTCGCCGGCAAGGTCACCAAGTGGGACGACCCGGCCATCAAGGCCGACAACCCGGACGCCAAGCTGCCGGCGACCACGATCCAGACCGTGCACCGCTCGGACGAGTCGGGCACCACCGACAACTTCACCAAGTTCCTCTCCAAGACCGCCGAGGCCGACTGGACGCTCGGCAACGCCAAGGCGTGGAAGGGCCCGGGCGGCACCGGCGCCAAGGGCTCGGACGGCGTGGCCAGCCGGGTCAAGGGCGCCGAGGGCTCCATCGGCTACATGGAGTGGTCGTTCGCCGAGAACGCCGGCCTCAAGATGTCCAAGATCGGCAACGGTAACGGTGAGTTCGCCGCGCTGACCGCCGAGACGGCCGGCAAGACCATCGCCGGTGCCGAGATCGAGGGCCAGGGCGACGACCTCAAGCTGAAGATCGACTACAACACCGAGGAGGCCGGGGCCTACCCGATCGTCCTGGCGACGTACGAGATCGTCTGCAGCAAGGGCCTCGCGGCCGACAAGTTGAAGCTAATCAAGGGACTGCTGGGCTACGCCGCCAGCGCCGAGGGCCAGAACTCGCTTACCGACCTGGGCTACGCCCCGCTGCCGGAGACGGTTCGCACCAAGGTCGAGACCGCGGTCAAGAACCTCTCCTGACCCGACCCCAACACCTCAGCAACCGAATCGAGCGAGCAGATGGGTGAAACCCCTCACCGCTCGGCCGACGCCGGCACCGGCGGGACGCAAGTGACCCAGAGTCACGAGTGGCCCGCCGGTGCCTCGGCGCACGTGGCCGAGGCACCAGTAAGCACCCGTCCCCCGGGCAGCGGAGGGCTGGGCGGCGGCGGCGCGCTGCCGCGCAGCCGTAAGTTCGGCGCCGAGCGGGCCTTCCGCGGTCTCACACTTGCCGCCGGCACCGCCGTTCTGGTCATCATCGCCGCCATCGCGATCTTCCTGGTCGCGAAGGCGGTGCCGGCCCTGCGCGCCAACACCGAGAACTTCTGGTCCTACGAGGGCTGGTCCCCCAACGAGACCGAGCCGAAGTTCGGCATCGGCGCCCTCGCCTTCGGCACAGTGCTCAGCTCGGCACTCGCGCTCCTCGTGGCGGTTCCGGTGGCGTTGGGCATCGCGCTCTACCTCTCGCACTACGCTCCCCGCCGGCTCGGCACCGCGCTCGGCTTCCTGATCGACCTGCTCGCCGCCGTACCCAGCGTGGTCTTCGGTCTCTGGGGCCGCGACGTCTTCAGCGGCCCGGTCCGGGACTTCTCGATCTGGCTCAACCAGCACTTCGGCTGGATCCCACTCTTCGGCGGCGACGGCCCGTTCGGCGCCTCCGTCATGCTGGGCGCCCTGGTGCTCGCGATCATGGTGCTGCCGATCATCACCTCGCTGTCCCGCGAGGTGTTCCTCCAGACGCCCACGGCGAACGAGGAAGCCGCCCTCGCCTTGGGCGCCACCCGCTGGGAGATGCTCCGCACCGCGGTACTCCCCTACGGGCGCCCCGGCATCATCGCCGCGGTGATGCTCGGTCTGGGCCGGGCGCTCGGCGAGACCATCGCCCTGGCGCTGACCCTCGGCATCACCTTCGGCATCTCGTTCAACCTGATCCAGAACGGCGGCAACACCATCGCCGCCAACATCGCCAACGCGTTCGGCGAGGCGAACGAGACCGGCCGGGGCGCACTGATCGCCTCCGGCCTGGTGCTGTTCACCATCACGCTGATCGTCAACATCACGGCGCGGGCGATCATCTACCGCCGCCGGGAGTTCACGGAGTCGGCCGCATGACCACAACCGCCACCTCCCGCCGCACCCCTCCGCCGGCCCAGCCGGACTCGCTGCGGGCACGCCGTCTGCCCCGGTACGCCGCACCGGCAATCGCCGTCGCGGCCCTGGCCCTCGCCGCCGTGATCGTCTACGGCGCCGGCATCGGCGGCCCGGTCCTCGTTGTCGTCCTCGGCGCGATCCTCTACCTGGTGGGGCTCTTCGCCGCCGCCAACGCTGTCGAGGGGCGCCGATCGGCCCGCAACCGCACCTGGAGCGCGCTGATCCACTCCGCGTTCGTGCTGGCGCTGCTGCCGCTCGTGTCGGTGGTCTGGACGCTCGTCAGCAAGGGCGCCGAACGCTTGGACGTCAACTTCTTCCAGACCTCGATGAACAACATCGGGGCGCGTGACGCGAACGGCGGCGCGTACCACGCGATCGTCGGGACGCTTGAGCAGGTCGGCATCGCCACCCTGATCACCGTGCCGCTCGGCATCCTCTGCGCGATCTACATCGTCGAGTACGGCCGGGGCAAGTTCGCCTTCGCGATCCGGTTCTTCGTGGACGTGATGACGGGCATCCCGTCGATCGTCTCCGGCCTCTTCGTGCTGGCGTTCTGGGTGCTGATCGTGTCGCCGTGGTTCAACGACGGCCGGCCGAGCTTCTCCGGCTTCGCCGCCGCGCTCGCGCTGAGCGTGCTGATGCTGCCCACCATCGTGCGGTCCACCGAGGAGATGCTCCGCCTCGTTCCCGCGCCGCTGCGCGAGGGCGCGTACGCGCTCGGCGTACCCAAGTGGAAGACCATCCTGAAGGTGGTCCTGCCGACCGCGCTGCCTGGCATCGTCACCGGCGTCATGCTCGCCATCGCCCGCGCGGCCGGCGAGACCGCGCCGGTGCTGCTGGTCGCCGGCGGCGGTGCCGCGATCAACGTCAACCCGTTCGAGAACAACCAGTCGTCGCTGTCCCTCTTCGTCTACCAGCAGGCAAGTGACGCGTCGCGGTACGCGCCGGCGCGGGCGTGGACCGCTGCGCTCACGCTTGTCGCCCTCGTACTCGTCCTGACGATCGCGGCGAAGCTGCTGGCCCGTCGCAACCGGCTCAGCCGATGAACCCCGGAGGTACCACCACAATGGCCAAGCGTGTCGAAGCCTCGAACGTCACCGCCTACTACGGCGGCTTCAAGGCGATCGAGAACATCAACCTGACAGTCGAGCCGAAGACGGTCACCGCCCTGATCGGCCCGTCCGGTTGCGGCAAGTCCACGTTCCTGCGGTCGATCAACCGGATGCACGAGGTGCTGCCGGGTGCCCGGGTCGAGGGCAGCCTCACCGTCGACGACCAGGACATCTACGACCGGGACGTGGACGTCACAGCGGTCCGGCGCATGATCGGGATGGTGTTCCAGCGGCCGAACCCGTTCCCCACGATGAGCATCTTCGAGAACGTGGTGGCCGGGCTGAAGCTCAACGGCGTCCGGAAGAAGTCGATCCTGGACGAGGCCGCCGAGAAGGCCCTGCGCTCGGCGAACCTGTGGGACGAGGTCAAGGACCGGCTGGGCAAGCCCGGCGCGGGCCTCTCCGGTGGTCAGCAGCAGCGACTGTGCATCGCGCGGACCATCGCTGTCGAGCCGCAGGTAGTCCTGATGGACGAGCCGTGCTCGGCCCTGGACCCGATCTCCACGCTGGCGATCGAGGACCTGATGTTCCAGCTCAAGGACAAGTTCACGATCATCATCGTGACCCACAACATGCAGCAGGCCGCTCGTGTGTCGGACCGGACTGCCTTCTTCTCGATCGAGAAGACCGGCGACCCGGGCCGCCTCATCGAGTACGACAACACGCAGAAGATCTTCAGCAACCCCGGCGTGAAGAAGACCGAGGACTACATCACCGGCCGCTTCGGCTGAGCTGACCCGATCCGGTCACCGACGTCCGCCTCCCGCCGTGCGCGCACCCCGCGCCTGCGCTGGACGCTCAAGATCGTGCTCGATCCTGGAAACAGTGGTCTCGGCCGCACGATGAGACCACTACTTCCTGGATCGAGCAGATGTTCGCCGGCAACCGGCGAGCTGCGTGTCAGCCGAGCACGAAGCGGGGTTCGCCGTCGGGCGGAAGGTCCAGGCGTGGGGTGATCGGCGTGGCGGCGTCCCGGTCGGCCGCCGCACGCGCCACCCCGGCCAGGTCGCCGGCGGCCGCTACCTGCGCCAGCGTGACGAGGGTCGGCGGCAACATGGTCAACTCGCCGGCCGCGTGGCGGGCCAGCGCGTCCGCCGGGCGGATCCAGAGGGTGTGGTCGGCCTCGCCGGAGACGTCCCGGGTCCGCTGCCCCTCGGGCAGCAGGGCCACGAAGAAGTACGTGTCGAAGCGGCGCGGCTCGAACTCAGGCGTGATCCACCGGCTCCACGGCAGCAGCAGGTCCGATCGCAGCGTCAGCCGACGGTCGGCGAGCAGCGCCGCGAAGCCCAGCCGTCGCCCCTCCAGGTCCTGCCGGGCGGCCTCCCAGTCATCTCCACTGACGTCGCCCACCACCGTCGCCGGGTCCGGGCCGGCGAGCAGCACGCCGGCCTCCTCGAAGACCTCGCGGGCCGCTGCGCAGACCACCGCCTGGGCGGCGTCCGGGTCGACCCCCAGCCGCTGCGCCCATCCGGCCGGCGGCGGGCCCGCCCAGTCCAGGTGCGCCTCGGAGTCGGAGCGGTCGACCCCACCGCCGGGGAAGGCGTACACACCGCCGAAGGTCATCGATGCGACCCGGCGGATGACGTACACCTCGAAGTCGGTGTCGGTCGGACGCAGCAGCAGCACTGTGGCCGCGACCCGCGGCACCGCCGGGGTGCCACCCTCGGCCTGGAACCGGCGGGCGTGCTCGACCAGGGCGGCCGGTGCGGCGAAGCCGTCGCTGTCGATCGTCATGGCGCGAGCCTAGTTGCCGACGGCACCTGCACGGATGCGCGCCCGGGCGCTGACGGCCGTGCGGGCGGCCGGCAGGAACGTTCGACACAGCGACGCCACCGTCGGTCCGCGCGGCGCTGTCCGCGTGCCGGCAATGCATGCCGCGCCTCTGGCCATGCCGCGCGTCTGGCCATGCCGCGCGTCTCGCCGTGCCGCACCTCTCGCGAGATGGGCGATGGTCCGGTCACTCATTTCAGCGTGATGACTGTGAGACATATTGATGTCTGAGAGTCATCACGCTTGTGGCAGCCCGACCTGGCCCAGGAACAGCGCGCACAGCGTCACGGCCCCGGGCCGAACGCGGCACGGTACGAGCGCGACTCGGCACGGTACGAGCATGGCGACGAGCAATCGATGCGACGAGGTGATCGCCGGCCTTGGCGGGCCACCTCGGCCGTGAGCCCCTGGGCGGGCCGGGCGTCGGGCGGTTGAGCTGGCTCGACTAGCGTTGCTGGCATGACTCGTTGGGGCATCCTGGCCACCGGCCAAATCGCCAGCCGTTTCGCCGAAGACCTCCGACTGGTGCCGGACGCCGAACTGGTCGCCGTCGGCTCCCGCAGCGTCGAGACCGCCAAGCTCTTCGCCGAGCGGTACGGCGCGCAGCGCGCGCACGGTTCGTGGGTGGAGTTGGCCGCCGATCCGGAGGTCGACGTGATCTACGTGGCGACTCCGCATGCCGCTCATCACGAGGCGGCCCTGACCTGCCTGACCGCCGGCAAGCCGGTGCTGCTGGAGAAGCCGTTCACCCTCGATCTCGCCACCAGCACCGACGTGGTGGACACTGCCCGCGCCGCCGGGGTCTTCCTCATGGAGGCCATGTGGATGCGGGTGAATCCGCTGATCCTGCGGGCGGTGCAGTTGATCGCAGACGGGGCGATCGGCACGGTGCGCAATGTCCGGGCCGATTTCGGGGTGGCCGGGCCGTTCCCGCCTGAGCACCGCATGCGCAACGCGGCGCTGGGCGGGGGTGCGCTGCTCGACCTGGGGATCTACCCGATCAGCCTGGCTCACCTGCTGCTCGGCGTGCCGCAGCACGTCCGCTCGTGGGCGAAGCTCGGCCCGGAGGGGACGGACGAGAACACCGGCATCCTGTTCGGCTACGACAGCGGGGCGCTTGCCACCCTGAGCTGCGGCATGGTCGGCGCGAGTGAGCTGACCGCCTCGATCACCGGCAGCACAGGCCGCATCGACCTGCCGGAGCCCTTCTTCCGGCCGGGCTTCTTGACTCTGCACCGCGACGGCGTCGAGCCGGAGACGATCACCACCGAGATCGTCGGCAACGGCTACCAGCACGAGGCGATCGAGGTGCAGCGCTGCCTTGCCGCCGGGCTGACCGAGAGCCCGCTGGTGCCGCACGCCACCACCCTCGAGGTGATGGCCCTGTTGGACGCGATCCGCGAGCAGATCGGCGTCCGCTACGAGTGAGCTCGTGAAAGGAAGGGCCCCCTATTAACGCCTGGCGTTAATAGGGGGCCCTTCCTTTCACGAGCGGCGGGGATCAGCCGAAGATCGGCCGGACCAGCAGGTAGGCGACGCAGGCGATGAGCGCGGCCGCCGGGAACGTGATGATCCAGGCGAGCACGATGTTGCCGGCGACGTTCCAGCGGACCGCGGAGAGCCGCTTCGTCGCGCCCACACCCATGATCGCCGAGGTGATCGTGTGGGTCGTGGAGATCGGCGCCTTCAACACAAGCGCGTTGAAGTAGAGCACCGCGCTGGCCACCGTCTCGGCGGCGAAACCCTCCGGGGGGCCAAGGTCGATGATCTTGCGACCGAGCGTGCGGATGATCCGCCAACCACCGGCGTACGTCCCCAGTGCCAGCATCGTCGCCGAGGTCCAGAAGACCCAGCCGGGGATGTGCGTCTTGCTCTCCTGGAAACCGCCGGTGTAGAGCGCGAGCACCACGATGCCCATGGTCTTGGCGGCGTCCTGCATGCCGTGGCCGACCGACATGGCGGCGGCCGAAGCGGTCTGCGCCCAGCGGAAGCCCCGGTTGAGCTTGCCCGGCTGCCCCTTACGGAACAGCCAGAGGATGGCGAGCATCACCAGGTAACCGAGGGTCAGACCGACGATCGGCGACAGCACCATCGGCAGGATGACCTTCTCGCCGATTGTGACCCACTGGACGATGCCGCCGGTGGACAGCAGGGTCGCGCCGACCAGACCGCCGAAGAGCGCGTGCGAGGACGACGACGGCAGGCCGAAGTACCAGGTGATCAGGTTCCAGGCGATGGCACCGAGCACCCCGGCGAACACCACACCGAGACTGCTGACCCCGGTGGGCAGGGTCACCAGGCCGTCGCCGACGGTCTTCGCCACCCCGGCGCCGAAGTGGGCGCCGATGAAGTTACCCACCGCGGCGAGCCCGAGGGCGATCCGAGGTGTCAGCGCCCGGGTGGAGACGCTTGTCGCGATCGCGTTGGCAGCGTCGTGGAAGCCGTTGGTGTAGTCGAACACCAGGGCCACCGCGATCACCGCCAGCACGGCGATGAGTTCGGGCGTCAGAGTCACCGGCTCAGGACTCCTTGACCGCGATGGTCTCTACGGTGTTGGCCACGTGCTCGAAGGCGTCGCAGGCGGCCTCCAGTTCGTCGGCGACCTCCTTCATCTTGAGCACCGTCAGCGCGTCGTACTCGCCGGAGAAGAGCCGGACGAGCAGCTGCCGGTTGATCCGGTCGCCCTCGTTCTCCAGCCGGTTGCACTCGATCCAGTAGTCCTCGAGGTCCTTCATCGACTTCAGCCGGGGCATCGCGTCGGCGGTGAGCTTCGCCTGCTGGTCGAGGACGTTGACCATCTCGTGCAGCTCGCGGGGCAGCGCCGGCAGCTCGGTCAGCCCGTACAGGTAGAGCAGGTCGCCGACGGCCTCGAGGTGGTCCATCACGTCGTCGAGCAGCGAGCCGAGCCGGTAGATGTCCTCCCTGTCGAACGGCGTGATGAACGTCGAGTTGATCTTCTTGTAGAGATCGTGCGTGATCTGGTCGCTGTCGTGCTCGACCTCGGTCAGCCGCTCGCTGACCGACTGGACGTCGACACCTGGAAGGGCCAGTTCGTTAAGCAGCGCCGTGCCCCGGACCAGGTTCTGCGCAGCCCTGGTGAAGAGCTCGTAGAAGGCGCCCTCGGTGGGGCGGAAGGAAAACTTCACAGCACAGACCTCGTCGTGTCGGTGGAAGGTGGCGGCGTCCATCGGCGTCCGCCTGGTGAATGCTAGGAAACGCTCGAAGCGTGAATGCGTCGGCCCACCCCTGGTCAGACCTGATTCACCGCTCGTTCACCTGCTGTTCATCTGCGGTCCCGACCGCCCCGCTCCCCCGACACTCAATCGGTCGCGCTCGTGCGCCACGTCGAAATCGGCAGGCGGATACCCGAGATTCAGCGTGTCGAACGTCTCTCGCAGCAGGTGGGCCACCGCCCAGTCCCGGTACCACTTGCGGTCCGCCGGCACCACGAACCAGGGCGCGGCGTCCGTGCCGCACCGGCTCAGGGCCTCGGCGTACGCAGCCTGGTAGTCGTCCCACTGCGCCCGGGCATCGACGTCCGACGGGTTGTACTTCCAGTGCTTACGCGGGTCGGTGAGCCGCTCCAGCAGGCGCTCGCCCTGCTCGGCGTACGAGATGTGCAGCATCACCTTCACCAGGGTCACCCCGCCGTCGGCCAGCTCCCGCTCGAAGGAGTTGATTTCGTCGTAGCGGGCTCGCCAGGTGACCTCCGGCACCAGCGAGCCGACCCGGGCGATCAGCACGTCCTCGTAGTGTGACCTGTTGAACATTCCGACGTACCCGGGCGGCGGCAGCGCCCGACGGATCCGCCACAGGAAGTCGTGCCGTAGCTCCTGCGGCGTCGGCGGACCGAACGACCGGATGTGCAGGCCCAGCGGGTTCATCGCGCCGGCCACCCGCTTGATCGTGCCGTCCTTGCCGCCGCAGTCCATCGCCTGGAGCACCAGCAGCACCCGGCGCGCCGGGCGGTCCGAGGCTGCCGTGGCCATCGCGTACAGCATCTCCTGCTGCCTGCCCAACTCACCGCCGACGAGTTCGACCTGGTCACGGGCCCAGGTCTTGGGGCGTTCCCCGGTCACCTCGGTCGGCGGCAGCCCGGGGGTGGACCGGGGGTCGATCGCCGCGAGGTCCACCGGCGCGGTCACCCGCAACAGCTTCCGCACGGATCCGCCGTCCGGCGCCACGATCTGCCCGTGCTGGGGTGCACTCATCCTCGGATCATCGCCCACCCGCCGGTCGTCCGCCCGTCGAGGGCCGCCCCGCCCGCCGGGACCGGCGGAGCCGTCAGCACACCCCGACCGGGCCCGCCCGGTCACCGGGCCGTCATCAGTGGTGGCGGGGCTGCCCGTTCGTCCGGTTGGCGGGAGGATGGGCTCCAGGACACGTACCGGTCGGGGAGGGTGGTGGGTCGTGCGGGACCTGGCGACGGAGTTCGAGGCCGAGCGACGCCGCCTGCTCGCGGTGGCCAACCGGATGCTGGGCAGCCGCAGCGAGGCCGAGGACGCGGTGCAGGAGACCTGGCTGCGCTACGCCGGGGCGCTCGCCGATCCGACGGCCCGTGCCGAGATCCGCGACCTCTCCGCTTGGCTGACGACCACCTGCGCCCGGATCTGCCTCGACGTCCTCCGCTCGGCGAGGGTCCGGCGCGAGGCGTACCCCGGGCAGTGGCTTCCGGAGCCGGTGGTGAGCCCGCTGGACGCCAAGCCGCCGACCGACGGGTACGCCCCCGACCCCGCCGAGCGGGCGGTCCGCACCGACCAGGTCGGCACCGCGATACGGGTGATGCTGGAGCGGCTCGCGCCCGAACAGCGGGTCGCACTCGTGCTGCATGACGTGTTCGCTGTGCCGTTCGCCGGGATCGCCGACGTGCTCGGCACCACCGAGGCGGCCGCCCGGCAGCTCGCCTCCAGGGCGCGGCGGGCGGTCACCGCAGCGGACGCGCCACGGCACACCGCCGATCCGGCCGAACAGCGGCGGGTGCTGGAAGCGTTCGTTGCCGCCACCGAGTCCGGCGAGCTGGATCAACTGCTGCGGGTGCTCGCCCCGGACGTGATCCTCCTCGGCGACTCGGGTGGGCACTTCCCGGCTGCCCGCCGGCCGGTGGTCGGCGCGGACGCTGTGGGTCGCTTCATCCTCGGCCTGTTCGGTCGGGCCGGCCGGTACGGGCAGCGGGTGACGTCCCGGCCGGTGCTTGTCGACGGTGTGCTCGGCCTTCAGATGGAGACGGTGCACAGCGACGGGCGACCGATCCGCCTTGTCGTCGCCTTCGCCGTGCACGAAGCCCGGATCACCGGCGTGTTCAACCAGCTCAACCCGGAGAAGCTTGGCGACGTGCCGCCGCTGGGCGACGACGACGGGTGGCCGCCACGCCTGTGAGCCGGCGCCGGCTCAGACCACAAGCGCCAGCCATTTCCGGTACGCGGTGGCGAACGGCTCGGTGCCGTCACCGAGCGCCCCGAACAGCCAGCGGGCGGCCGCCTCGGCCTCGACGACCAGGTCCTCCGGGTATCCGAAGCGCGCCCGATGCTCAGCGAACTCGTCCTCGTCGAGCAGTTCCACAACGCCGGTGGCGCGACGGCGGACGACATCCAGGTCCAGGTCGATGAGGTGGACCGTGTCGTCGGACTCCCAGCGGGCCGGGGTTGCTATGTCGCAGTAGACCTCGCTGGTGCGCGGCGGCGGGTTGAACATGCACGTCCACCAGGCGTGGTGCGGCACCAGCAGGACGAAGGGGATCTTCTCCACCGACGGCCGGCCGTGGTAGACGGACTCGGTGCCGAACGGGACGCCGAGCCAGATGCCCAGGTCGTCCTCAGCGAGGCGACGAGCCGGGTAGTCACGGTGCGCTCTGCCGTCGTACTTGCGGTAGATCACTCGGACCACGTCGCTCGGCATGATTCGCACCTTAACCGATACCGCCCACGCCTCGTAGTGCCGCCGTAACCGGACGGCTACCACCGAAACGACCTACCGGTCGGCTGCGCGCCACGCGGGCGGATGGGCGCAGCCGGTGTCGGGCGCGGCGGGTACCGTCGCACGGTGACTCCGCCCCGCACCGCCACCGGTTCCGCCACCCCGTCGGCCCGTGCCGGAAGCCGGCGGCGGGGTGCCCGGCCCAGCGGCACCGAGCTGCTGGCGGCGGCGGTCGGCGCGGTCCCCGGCGGCGCGGCGCGCCCCGGCCAGCAGCAGATGACCACCGCTATCGAGGAGTGTGTGACGAGCGGCGAGCACCTGCTCGTCCAGGCCGGCACGGGCACCGGCAAGTCGCTCGCCTATCTCGCGCCAGCGCTCACCGTGGACGGCCCGGTCGTGGTCTCCACGGCCACGCTGGCGTTGCAGTCCCAACTCGTCGACCACGACCTGCCCCGGCTGGCCGACGCGGTCGAGCCGCTGCTCGGCCGCCGGCCCACGTTCGCGGTGCTCAAGGGCCGGCACCACTACCTCTGCCTGGCCCGACTGGACAACTCCACCGAGGACGAGCCGGAGGACACCCTCTTCGACACCCCGCCCGCCCGGCCCGGCGGCGGAACGAAATGGCTGGGCGAGGCGAGTCGGCTGGGCAAGCAGATCGAGCGGTTGCGCGGCTGGGCCGAGCGGACCGCCACCGGCGACCGCGACGAGCTGGACCCGGGCGTCGACGATCAGGCCTGGCGGCTGGTGTCGATGCCGGCCCGCGAGTGTGTCGGGGCGACCCGCTGCCCGTTCGGGCAGGAGTGCTTCGCCGAGGCGTCCCGGGCGCGCGCCCGGGAGGCCGACATCGTTGTGACAAACCACAGCCTGCTCGCCGTCGACATGCTCGCCGAACGCCACATCGTGCCGCCGCACAAGCTGCTCATCGTCGACGAGGCGCACGAGCTGGCCGACCGGGTCTCGTCGGCCGCCCAGGCGGAGCTGGTCCCGGAGCTGATCGACAGGTCCACCCGCCGCGCACGCCCGCTGCTGCGACCGGAGACCGCCGAGGCGCTCACCGCAGCCGGTGACGCGCTCGCCGTCGGGCTGGCCGAAGCACCGGCCGGGCGTCTCACCGCCGGGCTGCCGACGCCGCTACGGGAGGCGTGCACGCTGCTCGACGCGGCCACCCGCGCCGCCCTGGACGCCATCGGCGACGTCAAGTCCGACGACCCCGACCCGGTCCGCAAGCAGCAGGCCAAGGCCGCGTTGGACGACCTGTCGACGACCGCCCAGCGGCTGCTGGAGGAAGCCGACCACGACGTGGCCTGGGTGGAGAAGAACGACAGCGGCAGCCGCCGGGCCCTGGTGGTCGCGCCGCTGTCGGTGGCCGGCACGCTCGCCACCCACCTGTACGACGAGCGCACAGTGGTCGCCACGTCGGCCACACTGGCGCTCGGCGGCCGGTTCGACACCGTGGCTCGCGCCCTCGGCCTGGACGCGCCCCCGCCCGCACCGCCGACGCCGGCCGCCGCCGCGCTGGCCGCCCGCACCGCACCCGGCCGCCCCGCCGCCGAGGCGCCCGGCCGTCGCCTGGCCGGCGACACCAACCCGGGCGCGGTAGTGCCGGCCACCGAAGGTCCGGGCTGGCGGTCGCTGGACGTGGGGTCGCCCTTCGACTACGCCCGGCAGGGCATCCTGTACGTCGCTGCGCACCTGCCCCGCCCCAGCGTCTCCGGGCTGCCCGAGGCCGCCGGGGAGGAACTGCTCGGGCTCGTCGAGGCGCTCGGTGGACGTACCCTCGGGTTGTTCTCGTCCCGGCGGGCCGCGCAGCAGGCGGCGGAGCTGCTGCGCGCGCGCACCGACCTGCCGGTGCTGTTGCAGGGCGAGGAGGCGTTGCCGCTGCTGGTGCGTCGGTTCCGCGAGGAGCGCTCCAGCTGCCTGTTCGGGGTGATGTCGCTGTGGCAGGGGGTGGACGTGCCGGGCGACGCCTGCCAGTTGGTGGTCATCGACCGGCTGCCCTTCCCCCGGCCGGACGAGCCCCTGGCGGCGGCGCGTGCCGCAGCAGTCGACGCGGGCGGCGGTTCCGGCTTCGCCGCGGTAAGCGTGCCGATCGCGGCGGTCCGGCTGGCGCAGGGCGTGGGCCGGCTCATCCGGGCGACAGGCGACCGGGGGGTCGTCGCGGTGCTCGACTCCCGGCTGGAGACGGCCCGGGGCTACGGGCCGTTCCTGCGTCGTTCGCTGCCACCGTTCTGGTACACGACACGCCCCGAGGTCGCCCGCGGCGCCCTGGAACGCCTAGCCAGCTCCTGACGGCGCGCCCCGCCCACTGCACGCCCCGCGGCCGCGCGACGCGCGCGTCGGGCTTGTGCGGCCGGTGCGGCGCCGGCCTCAGGGAGCTTGTGAGGCGACGACCACGGCGTCCGGTGGGGTGTCCGGCACGGTACGGGCGGCCAGTCGGCGCACGGCCGTATTGAGTACGGCGATCAGGGGCACCGAGACCAGCGCGCCGGTGATGCCGGCCAGTACCACGCCAGCGGCGATACCGATGATCACCGCGAGCGGATGGATGGCCACCGCCCGACCCATGATCAGCGGCTGGAGCACGTGCCCTTCCACCTGCTGCACACCGATCACCACACCCAGGATGATCAGCGCGGTGACCGGCCCGCTGTCGACAAGCGCCACCAGTACCGCCACACCGCCGGAGAGCGTGGCGCCGACGATCGGGATGAACGCGCCGAGGAACACCAGCGCCGCCAGCGGGAACGCGAACGGGATGTCGAAGATGACAAGGAAGATGCCGATGCCGACCGCGTCGATGAACGCCACGAGCACTGTCGCGCGGACGTACGCCACGAGGGTCTGCCAGGAGGCCCGACCGGCGTCGTCGACCTTCCAGCGGGCGGCCACCGGCAGCAGCCGTACGAGGAAACGCCAGATGCGGTTGCCGTCACGCAGGAAGAAGAACGTGGCGAAGAGCACCAGCAGGGCGCCGGTCAGCACCTCCGCAAGCGTCGCGGCGGTGCTCAGCGCGCCGCTTGTGAACTTCGAGGTGTTGTCGTTGATCCAGCTCTGCGCCTCGGCGATGTAGCGGTCGAACTGGCTGTCGGAGAGGTGCAGCGGGCCGGTCTTGAACCAGTTCTGGATCTGCCGGACGCCCTCGGAGGACTTCGCGCTCAACTCCGGCACACCCTGAATGAACTCGTTGACCACGAAGGTCAGCGTGCCGATGACAGCCGCCAGGCCGCCGACCAGCACCACCGCGGTCGCCAGCGACCGGGGCAGCCGGGCCCGCAGCAGCCAGCCCACCGCCGGCGCGAGCAGCGCCGACAGCAGCAGCGCGATGGCCAGCGGAATGATCACGATCTTGATCGTGCCGACGACCCGGAGCAGCGCCCAGGCCACCACCCCGATGACGATCAGGCGCCAGCACCAGGCCGCGGCGATCCGCAGCCCGTGCGGCACATCCGCGTCATCGCGACTGGACGTCGAGCTGTGCAGGTCCATCGCGGGCTCGGCACCGACGACCGTGGCTGCCGGCGGCGCGACCGGCCCCGGTACGGCGGGCGAGGCCACCCCGGCCGTCTCCGGCACGTCGCTCGGCTTCTGCTGGTCGGAGCGTACGGAATCCCGGCTCGACTGGTAGGCGCGGCGGAGCCGCCCGCGTACCTGCTCGAAGCGGCTCAAGCGCACCTCCTGGCAGAAAAGTCCGGCCCGCCCACGGTGACAGGTCGCACAGCATACGTCCGTCCCGACACCCTAGGACAGTTCCGCCACACAGTGCCCCCGCCACCTCTGGCGTAACCATCGGCGGCGGGTCGCCGGCGACACGGTAGCGTCTCCCCGTGACCGCCGACCAGGATTTCGACTCCGGACTGCCGATCCGCCTGCTGCACGACCGCGTGCTGGTACGGATGGACGGCAGCGAGGGCGAGCGGCGCTCCACCGCTGGCATCGTCATCCCGGCGACAGCGGCGGTCGGCAAGCGTCTCGCCTGGGCCACCGCCGTCGGTGTGGGGCCGAACGTCCGCGCCATCGTCTCCGGCGACCGGGTGCTCTTCGACCCCGACGACCGCTCCGAGGTCGAGCTGCACGGGCGCGGGTACGTGCTGCTGCGCGAGCGCGACGTGCACGCCGTGGCAGCCGAGCGCGTCGAGAACGACTCGACCGGCCTCTACCTCTAGGCACTTTTCGGCCACCGAGCCGCGCAGGCACTCTGCACCCTGCACCGTTTGCCCGGCCCCACGTGGGGAAGCCAGCCGGCGACCGTTGCCCTGGGGAGGGACGATGCCGGTATTCGTGAAGAAGCTGCTGACCTGGGGCAGCGTCGCGTTCCTGATCTACTTCATGGCGTTCCGGCCGGATGGCGCCGCGCAGTTGTTCAAGGCGATCGGGGCCGCGCTGATGGCGATGGCCCAGGGGCTCGGTGACTTCCTCACCACCCTGATGACCTGAGCGCCGCTCGCCGCCGCACCGACCGCCGTCAGCGGTGAGCGGGCGGCCAGGGCGCCGGCGGGCGTGCACCGGGCCAGCCGGGCGGCGCGTACCCGGGCGGTCCGTATCCGGGCGGAGGCGGCGGCGGGGCCAGCACCACGGGAATCGGCACCACAGGCTCGTCGGGAGCGTCCACCGGTCGCTGCGTACCGTCCGGGAAGCGCAGGTGGTAGCGGCTTCCGTCCCAGACCCCTACCGGTGCCTGCGGGTCCCGGCCCACGAAGAACGACCGGTACGCGGTGATCTGCTCCAGCAACTGCCGCTCCTCGGCGGCGGTCCGCTCCTGGTCGGCGGGCTTGCGGTCCAGGCCCCGCAACGTGCCGTCGCGCAGCAGAGCCAGTCGGGTGGCGGCGAACTGGTACCCCCGCATCGCCCGTACACCGGCGTCTCCGGCGACCCGGCGTGCCCAACTGCGGGCCGCGTGGCGACGGCCGAGGCTGCTGAGCGCGGCCACCTCGGGTGGGCTGAGCCAGCCCGCGCGCACGTAGTCAGGCAATCTCCGCTCGGTGAGCCGGCCCTCCCACGCACGCAGCCACAGCGCGAGCCCGACCATGCCGAAGAACACCGGGACCATGAGGCTGAGGAAGCCGTACAACATGATCACTACCTCGCCGGTGGCCTGGGTCAGCGTGGGCAGCAGGTTCCAGGTGCCGTGCAGGATCATCGCCAGCAGCAGGCCGGCGATGGGGGCGAGCACCCGGACCCGACGGTCGGCGGTACGGGCCGCGATGCCCAGCCCCACACCGGCCATCGAGGTGAAGAGCGGATGGGCGAACCCGAACAGGAGGATCCGGACGATGAAGATGGCGATGACCTGTTGGGTGCCGGTCGCCGGGCCGTACTGGTCGGCGCCTGCCGCATAACCGTGCCCGCCCAGGTAGAGGATGTTCTCCACCATGGCGAAGCCGACAGCGGAGAGCCCGCAGTAGACGAGGCCGTCGGTGATCCCGGACCACTCACGGCGGCGGAACACCAGCAGCAGGATCGGGCCGAGGGCCTTCGTCAGCTCCTCGATGAACGGCGCCACAAGCACCCCGGTGAGCGCGACCGGCAGCCCCCTGTCGGCGAACTGGGCGGCCGAGAACTCGTTCACTGTGAGCGAGGCGGCGGTGGAGACGAAGGCTCCCCAGGTGAAGCAGAAGATCAGGTACTTCAGTGGTTCGGGCTCGTACCGGTCCAGCCAGAGGAAGCAGGCGACGAGCACCGGCACCGGCAGGATCGCGGCGACCACACCGATCAGCAGCGCCTGCGCGCCGAGCGACTGCCCGAGCGTGAAGAGCATGAAGACCGCGCACGCGGCGATGAGCAGCACCACCCCGGCCAGCACCAGGAACCGTCGCCAGCCAAGTCGGCGCAACGGCATCCGGGGCGCCTCGCCGCCGGGTTGGGTCGCGGGCGCGGGCGGCAACGACGGCAGGGGTGCACCGGGCGGGGTGTCGGCCATGCGGTCAGCGTAGCCATCCGCCGCCTGCTGTTCCGGTCGCATCCACAGCCATGCGGCCGGCACTGACGCTGGGCTGCGCGCTCAGCCGATGGGCGGCGCGGTGGGTGGCTTCGGTGCCTCGCCCGGCTCGGCCGGCTCACCGACCGGCCTCTCCTGCTCGCCGAACGCGGTGCGGATCCACCGGTTCGCCTCGTCCTGCTCGATCCCGGACGCCACGAGCAGGTCACTTGCCGTCGTACGGATCTGCGCGACAACCACGCTGCCGGAGAAGCCCACCCCGGCGCCGTACGCCCGGCCGGCCTCGCTTACCGCCCGCAACGACCGTTCCCGCGCCTTCTGCGGCTCCTGGCTGGACGCGAACTCATGCTTGAGCAGCCGGACCGCCTCGGCGAGGTGCTCGATGCCGTCCGGCATCGGCTCCGGCACGGGCTCGTCGTCCTCGATAAGGGTGACGGACCGGCGGATGAGTGTGCCGGTGTTGCGCATCGCCCGGTCGATCGGGTCGGCCGCCTCCGCGTAGTGGGTCAGCTCGCTACGGCGGTGCCAGCGGGCCGGCGAGAGGGTGGCCGTCTCCTTCGCGCCCTCGATCGCCTCGGCCAGGGTGGCCAACTCCTCCTTGTTGTTGCGCATCCGGTCCAGTGCCCGTTGGGTGGCGTCGCGGTCCCGTTTGCGCAACCCGTCGGCGGCGGCGTCGAGTTGGTCGGCGAGCAGGTCCAGCGCCGGCCGGGCGGCGCGATTGATCACCCGCAGCGGGTTGAGCGGCAGCAGGACCGCCGTCACCAGCAGCGCGACCCCGCCGCCGAGGAACGCGTCGATGAAGCGCGGGATCTCCAGATCCTCCGTGGAAGGGCTCAGCGTCACGATCAGCACCGCCGTGGCCGCCGCCTGGATGACGATTGCCATGCTGGCGCCCGCGAAGATGGTGAGCAGGATCGCCACCGTGACCACCAGGCCGAGCTGCCACGCCCCGGTGCCGACCAGGTAGATCAGGATGTCGCCGATCGCCACCCCGATCGCCACTCCGAGGATCAGCTCCACGGTCCGGCGGAATCGTTGCCCGACAGACGCGGCCAGGGTGCCGACTGCGGAGATCGGCCCGAAGACCGGCTGCGGGTTGCCGAGAAGCTTGTGCGAGATCAGGTACGCCAGTCCGGCGGCCAGCCCGGCCTGGACGGCCAGCCCACCGGCCATCCGTACCCGGTGCAGCCGGTCGTGCAGTGTGGCCCGGCTGCGGTGGCGCAGTTCCTCGGTGACCTCGGCGATGCGGGCACCGTCGACGTCCACCAGACCTTCCCGCAACGGGGCGCGGCGCACCATCGGCGGTCTCTTGTCGCGGGCCACTGCCATGGGCGCGACTACCCGTGGCGGGCGCGCTGAATCCTCCCGCCCCGCGCACCGGGGACGGATTGCGGCAAACTCGGACGGTGACCGATCTGCTGGGCCGGTGGCGGGCGGCAGCCCGGGGTGCCGGGGCGACCTGTGACGATGCCGCGGCCCGGGCCGGGGAGCAGCTGCTCACCCGGTGGCGGGAACCGCACAGGCGCTACCACACTGTGGCGCACCTGACCGCCGTACTCGATGTGGTGGACCGGCATGCCGCGCTGGCCGAGCGGGCCGACCTGGTCCGCCTGGCCGCCTGGTGCCACGACGCGATCTACGATCCCCGGGCCGCTGGCGACAGCAACGAGCGGGCCAGCGCCGAGCTGGCCGCAGACCTGCTCAGCGGGCTCGGGGTGCCGCAGGCGGCTACGGCCGAGGTACGGCGGCTCGTGCTGCTCACCGCCGGGCACGCGGTGGCGCCCGCCGACTCGAACGGCGCCCTGCTCTGCGACGCGGACCTCGCCGTGCTGGCCGCGCCGCCGGCCGCCTACGACCGCTACGCGGCGGCGATCCGCCAGGAGTACGCGCACGTGCCCGAGCCGGCCTTCCGGACGGGTCGGGCCGGCGTCCTCACCGGGCTGCTGGCGCTGCCCGAGCTGTTCCGGCTGCCCCCTCTCGCCGACCGCTGGGAGCAGCCGGCCCGGGACAACCTGCGCCGGGAGCTGGCCAGCCTCAACGGGCCGTCGATGCTCGCGGACTGACCAGGTGCTTCGGGCGGCGCAGGCCGGCGTCGCGGAGCAACCGGACCACCTCCCGGCTCGGCACCACACGCGCTCCGAGCCACACCGCCGACTCGAACCGGTCGGCCGGTATGTCGTAGTGGTCGCGGTCGAAGCCACGCCGGGGTGCGCCCAACACCTCGGCGAAGGCGTGCAACTCGGCGTAGGAGACGTCGCTGATCAGGTGTGACCAGAGTCGGCCGCGCCACGGCCAGGCGGGCTGGTCCAGGTAGAGCATGTGCCCAAGTTATCCCGCAGAGTTGATCATGTTGATGATCGGCCACCGGCGACCTAGCCTCGGCTGCATGGCCTCCACCACCGGACTCCTCGACGACCTGCGCGCCGCTCTGGGCGAGAACGCCGTGCTCACCGACCCGGACCTGCTGCGCATGCACCAGCGCGACGAGGCCGACCTCTGCGCCGCCGGGATGCCGCTTGTGGTGACCCGCCCGAGCAGCACCGAGCAGGTCGTCGCTGTGGTCCGGGCGGCGGCGCGGTACGGCGTACCTGTGGTGCCGCAGGGCGCGCGGACCGGCCTGGCCGGCGCGGCGAACGCCGTGGACGGCGCGGTGGTGCTCAGCACCGTCGCGATGAACGAGATCCGGGAGATCGACCCGGTGAGCCGGATCGCGGTGGTCCAGCCGGGGGTGGTCAACGCGACGCTTGCTGCGGCGGTGGCCAAGCAGGGGCTCTGGTACCCGCCGGACCCCGGCTCCTGGGAGTCGTCCACCATCGGCGGCAACGTGGCCACGAACGCGGGCGGCATGTGCTGCGTCAAGTACGGGGTGACCACCGAGTACGTGCTCGGCCTTGAGGTGGTGCTCGCCTCCGGCGAGGTGCTGCGCACCGGCCGGCGTACCGCAAAGGGGGTTGCCGGCTACGACCTGACGCGGCTCTTCGTCGGCTCGGAGGGCACCCTCGGGGTGATCACCGAGGTGACTGTCTCGCTCCGGCCCGCACCGGCGGAGTCGTTGACCCTGGTGGCGGTCTTCCCGTCCACGGCGGCGGCCGGCGCGGCGGTGGCCGAGATCGCGGCCCGCGGGCTGACCCCCAGCCTGCTGGAGTTGCTGGACCAGACCCACCTGCGGGCGATCGAGGCGTACCAGCCGATGGGGTTGCGGACCGACGCCCAGGCACTGCTGCTGGCCGCCGCCGACACCGGCAGCCGGGCGGCCGACGACCTGGCCGCCCTGGCCGAGGTGTGCGAGGCGGCCGGCGCCGACGAGGTGTACGCGGCCACCGACGCGGTGGAGGCCGCAGCCCTGCTCCAGGCCCGACGGTTGGCGCACCCGGCGATGGAGAAGTTCGCGGCCGACGCCTACCCGGGCGGCAACGGCGGCCTGGTGATCGACGACGTGGCGGTGCCGCGCGGATCGCTCGCCGCGCTGCTGGACGGGGTGGCCCGGATCGCTGCTGAGTGCGCGGTGCCGATCGGCGTGGTGGGGCACGCCGGGGACGGCAACATGCACCCGAACATCGTTGTCGACCGGGCCGACCCGGCGAGCGTGGAGCGGGGCCGGCGGGCGTTCGACGAGATCATGCGGCTCGGCCTGGACCTGGGTGGCACCTGCACCGGCGAGCACGGGGTGGGGTTGCTCAAGCGGGACTGGCTGGCCGCGGAGATCGGGCCGGTCGGCGTCCGGGTGCACCAGGCGATCAAGTCGGCGCTGGACCCGGCCGGGCTGCTCAACCCGGGCAAGGTGCTCTGACCCGCGCAGAGCGGTGGATCAGCCCTCGACCTCGGCCGGGGTCGCCTGGGTGAGCAACAGCAGAATCTCCCCCGCCACTGTCGTGCGCTCCTCACCCGGGCAGTCCTGCGAGGTGATCAGCCCGGAGGAGGTGAGCAGGCTCGAGGTGAGCGCGTCGATGCAGGTCGTCCGGTACCGCCGGACCTGGTCGGTCTCGTTGGCCAGCGCCGGATCGGCCAGCAGCACCTGAAGCCGTGCGGTCTGCTCCGGCGCGAGCCTGCCCCGCGAGGTGACCCCGTCGCCGGCACAGTCGAGGCACCGCCAACTGCCGTCCCGCTCGACGCTCAGGGTGCGCAGCGGACCATCCGCGCCGAGCCGTTGCAGCAGGCTGACCTGTCCCACGGCGACAGTTGTCGGGATCTCGGGCTCCGACCCACCCGCCGCCGTACCGGCTGGTGGTTGCGCGGCCGGCCCGGCGGAGGCATCCCTGTCGAAAAGCGAACAACCGGTCAGGACGCTTGTGAGCACTGCGGCGAGCAAGAGCGGAAGTAGGCGGGAGTGCGCACGGTAAGGCACGCGCGGAACCTACCCCACCGTCGGTGGGGTCCGAAACCGCCATTGGGGGGAGAATCGATAGTTACCCCTTGGTAACGTATTTTTCATCACCGAGCGGACGGACGCAACTCTGCCTGATCATCGCCACCCCGATCCGCGGCGTAACCCCTGACGTCCGGTGCGCCCAACCGTGCCGCGTCGGCGGCGGCGTCGTCAGGCATCAACTGGGACTGCCGCTCCGCCTGCACCCGCACGCGGTAGTGCTCGACCTCGCGGGCCCGGGTCGCCGCGTCCCAACCGAGCACACCGCCCATCAGCTCGGCGGCGTGCTCCGCCGACTCCAGGCCACGGTGACTCGTCTCGAAGGAGATCCGGGTCCGCCGGGTCAGGACATCCTCCAGGTGCAGCGCACCCTCGGCCCGAGCCGCGTACGCGACCTCGGCGGCCAGGTACTCCGGAGCCCCGGCCAGCGGCGACGCGAGCAACGGATCGGCGTCGATCATGGCGAGCAGGTCCAGTGTGAGGCTGCCGTACCGCTCGAGCAGGTGCTCCAGGACACCCACCGGCACACCGTGCCGGCGGGCCAGGTCGGCACGGTCGCGCCACAGCGCCGGATAGCCGTCCGCGCCGAGCAGCGGCAGATCGGCGGTACGCGACGCACGGCCGCCGCCCAACCGGCGGACCGCACGGTCGACCACGTCCGAGGCCATCACCCGGTACGTCGTGTACTTGCCACCGGCGACAAGCATCAGCCCGAGCATCGGCTCGAACACGGCGTGCTCGCGGGAGAGCTTCGAGGTGGAGTCGGCCTCACCGGCCAGCAACGGACGCAGCCCGGCGTAGACGCCCTCGATGTCGGCAGTGGTCAACGGCCTGTCGAGCACTGTGTTCACCTGCTGCAACAGGTACTCGATGTCGCTGGCCGAGGCCGCCGGATGGGACCTGTCCAGTCGCCAATCGGTGTCGGTGGTGCCGATGATCCAGTGCCCGCCCCAGGGGATGACGAAGAGCACCGAACGCGCCGTACGCAGGATGAGCCCCGTCTCACCGGTGATCGCAGAGCGCGGCACCACCAGGTGCACGCCCTTCGAGGCGCGTACCCGGATGCCGGGCCGCAGCCCCACGTCGTTGAGCATCCGGGACATGTCGTCGCTCCACACACCGGTGGCGGCGATCACCGTGCGGGCCTGCACCTCGAACTCGGCATCCGGCGACCCGGCCGGCGCCTCCAGGTCACGCACCCGGACGCCGGTGACCTCGCGCGCCTGCCGGATCAGCCCGACGGCGCGGGTGCTGCTGACCACAGTGGCGCCGAGGCTGGCGGCGGTACGGGCCAGGGTGACCACCAGCCGGGCGTCGTCGACCTGCCCGTCGTAGTAGCGGATCGCCCCGGCCAGCGCGTCGGCCCGCAGGCTCGGGAAGATCCGCCGAGCACTCTCCCGGGTCAGGTGCCGGTGCAGCGGCATGCCCCGGCCACCGCCGAAGAGACCGGCGAACGCGTCGTACGCGGCCACACCTGCGCCGTAGTACGAGCGGCGGAAGATCCGGGCGGGCAGGTCCCGCAGGCCCCGACCCGCCGGCAGCGGCACCAGGAACGGCACCGGGCGAACGAGGTGCGGCGCGAGCCGGGTCGCCAGCAGACCCCGCTCGGTAAGCGCCTCATGGACCAGGTGGAACTCCAACTGCTCCAGGTAGCGAAGCCCACCGTGGATGAGTTTGCTGGAACGGCTTGACGTGCCGGAGGCGAGATCGCGTGCCTCGACCAGGGCGACCTTCAGCCCTCGGGATGCCGCGTCCAGAGCCGCGCCCGCACCTGTCACTCCGCCTCCGATGACCAGCACGTCGAAGCGTTCCGCGCGCAGTCGGCGCAGGTCAGCAGCGCGGCGGGCCGGGGAGAGCTGCCCGGCGACCGATCGGGAGATGTTGGGGTCACGCACCCGTCCACCGTAACCGCCCTGGTCACCGGTCGACATGCGGCGCTCGCCCCGTACTGTGCGAGTCATGCAGGTCGGCTCTGCGTCACCCGCTGGTCAACCACCGCCCTACCAGCCGTGGGCCGCGCCCCGGCCCAGCCCGTGGCCGGTCGTCGCGGCCGTGCTGGCGGGCTGCTGGACGGTGGCGGTCACCGTGGGAACCCAGGCCGGTGGCTGGGTCACCGACCAGGTGCTGCTGGCCTTCGGGCTGGACCGGGTCGGCTGGCTCTGGCCGGTGCTGGGCCTTGCCACAGTCGTGCTGGTGGGCACACCCGCCCTGCTGTTGGCCCTGTTGCCCCGCTCTGCCGCGGTCCGGGCCACCGGGTGGGTCTGGCTGGTCGCCGCGCTGGCCAGTGGGGTGTTCACGGTGCTGCGGGTCGTGCCACCGGTGCACCACGAGGCGTATCTCGCCGGGCTTGCCGGCCTGGCGCTGCTCGGCGCGTTCGCCGTGCGCTTGTCGGCGCGCCGACGGGCGTACCCGAAGGTTTCCGACCCTGTCGTCGGCGCGGCGCCCCACGGAGACAGCGACGCAGCGCAGCCCGAGGTCGGCGACGCCGCTCCCCACGGAGACGGCCACACCGCTCGGCCCGAGGTCGGCGGCGTCGCGGAGCCGGTCGGGCGGCGGCGGGAGTCGTCCCGCCCCGGTCCGGTGCCGCTGCTCGCGGTCGCCGCGGGCCTGGCGCTCCTGCTGCCGTGGGTCTGGCTGGGCGCGCTCGGCGGGCTGCTGGAGACGGCGCTCGCCGTGCTGGCGGCAGCCGCAGTGAGTGTGCTGGCCGCGACCCTGCTTGACGCAACGTTCTGGTCGATGTTCGCTGTCGGTAGGCCGCCCCGCCCGGCCCGGTTGGTGCTTGTCGGTGGCCTGGTCGCCGGGGTGGCGTTGCTGCTGCTGGCTGCCGGCGTCGGCCAGTCCGGCGCGCAGCTGCCCGCCCTGCTGCCCCTGCCACCGGCGGGTTTCGCGCTCGCCGCGCTGTGGGCGGCGACCTGGCGACCCACAGCCGATCCGGCCGACGCCACACGCGCCGGTCGGGCCGCGACGGGTTGGCTGGTGGGCCTGGCCGTGCTCGGCCCGCTGGCGTTCACGGACCCGGAGGAGATCAGCCTGCTGCTGGTCGGCACCCGCGACGTGCCGTACTGGGTGGCGGTAGCCGCCGGTGCCGGGCTCGCCGTCGCGGTCCTGGTCGCCATCGGGTACGCGGTGCTGCTCGCCCGGCCCAAGGCACGCACCCCGAGCCGCCGGGTCGCGGCGGTGGCAGCCCTGGTGCTGCTGGTGACCACGGTCGTCGTGGACGTCGGTCCCGGCCAGCCCGGTCTGCACGGCGAGCGGTTGCTGGTGGTGCTTCGTGAACAGGCCGACCTGAGCGACCTGCCGACCGCCACACCTGGGCGGGCCGGGCGGGACGCGCGGGCGGCGGAGGTCTACCGGCGGCTGGTGGCCACCGCCGAGCGGACCCAGGCCGACCTGCGCCGCGACGTGACCCGGCTACGACTCGACCCGGTGCCGTACTACCTGGTGAACGCCGTGGAGGTGGACGGCGGCCCGTTCGTGCGGGCCTGGCTGGCCCGCCGGCCCGAGGTGGCCCGGGTGCTGGTCAGCCAACAACTGCGACCGCTGCCCGCTCCGGCAGGACAGACCCGGGGCACCGCGCCGACGCCCACCGGCCCGGAGTGGAACATCAAGCAGATCGGCGCCGACAAGGTCTGGTCACAGCTCGGGGTGACCGGTTCGGGCATCGTGGTGGGCAGCTCCGACTCCGGGGTGGACGGTGACCATCCGGCGCTGCGAGCCGGGTTCCGTGGTGGGGACGACTCCTGGTACGACCCGTGGAACGGCACCCGCGCCCCAACCGACAAGGGCGGGCACGGCACCCACACGACCGGTAGCGCTGTGGGCCGGGCCGGCGTCGGAGTGGCCCCTGACGCGCAGTGGGTCGGATGCGTCAACCTGGACCGCAACCTGGGGAGCCCGGGGCACTACCTGAACTGCCTCCAGTTCATGCTTGCCCCCTTTCCGGCCGGCGGCGACCCGTTCACCGACGGCCGACCGGAACGCGCACCGCAGGTGCTCACCAACTCGTGGGGCTGCCCACCCATCGAGGGCTGCGACCCGGCAGCGCTGCTGCCGGCCGCCACGGCGCTTGATGCCGCCGGCATCTTCGTGGTCGCCGCCGCCGGCAACACCGGCCCGTGGTGCGCGTCGATCGACGACCCGCCGGCGCCGTACGTGAGCGTGCTGACAGTGGGCGCTGTCGACGCGCAGGGGCGGGTGGCCCAGTTCTCCTCGCGCGGGCCGGTTCCGGGCGGTGCGGGCAAGCCGGACGTGGTGGCACCGGGGGTCGGTGTGGTGTCGGCAATGCCCGGCGGCGGATACGCAGCGCTGGACGGTACGTCGATGGCGACCCCGCAGGTCGCCGGAGTGGTCGCGCTCATGTGGTCGGCGAACCCGGCGCTGATCGGCGACCTGCCCCGGACCCGGCAGATCCTGCGTGACACGGCCACACCGGTGACGCCGACGTACCGCTCCGGCAACCCGGCCGACACCTGCGGCGGCCCGGCCAACGTCACAGGCGCAGGCCAGGTCGACGCCTACGCCGCCGTCCGCGCCGCCCAGCCGTAAGGAAGGGCACCTTATTAACGCCTCGTGTATAGGAAGGGGCCCTTCCTAACGCGGCGGGCGGGAACGCGGCGGGCGGGAACGCGGCGGGCGGGAACGCGGCGGGCGGGAACGCGGCACGACGCGTGGTGATCTAGGGTCGGCCACCATGACCGCCGAGATCGTCGTCACCGAGCTGACCCCCGACCTGGCGCCCAGCGTGGTACGCCTCTGCGCACAGGCTCTCGACCTGGCCGAGGACGCCACCGAGGCGGCAGCCATCGTGGACGTGCTGTGGCCCCGGGCCGCCACCGCCGGGCGGCCGGTGGTCGGGCTGGGCGCGTACCAGGGTGCTGACCTTGTCGGCGTGCTGCTCTGCTCGGTGTCGTCGAGCGATCCGACCGTCGGGCACGTCGACCTGGTGGCCGTGCTGCCGGACCACCGCCGCCAAGGTGTCGGTCGGGCACTGCTGGGGCGGGCCGAACGGGTGCTGGCCGAACGCGGCGCGACCGAGGTGCTGCTGGCCGGCAACCCGCCGTACTACGCGTGGCCGGGCATCGACGTCCGCTACACGCCGGCGGTCTGTGCCGCCCTCGCGCTTGGCTACCGACAGGACCGGACCGTCTGGAACATGACGGCCGACCTGTCGTACGACGGTTCGCCGGCACTGCGGTCCACCGAGGCGGCGGAGCGGCGGCTTGCCGAGCAGGGTGTCACCGTACGCCGGGCGGAGCCTGCGGATCTGCCGACGCTGACCGAGTTCGCCCGGTCCACCTTCGGTGGCACGTGGGACGGCGAGCTGGCGGGGTCGGTGGGTCGCGAGGGCGCCGGTTGCCACATTGCGGAGCGGGACGGCGAGGTGCTCGGTTTCGCCGCGTACGGGTCGTCCCGTCCGAGTTGGTTCGGGCCGATGGGCACCGCACCGGTTGCTGCGGGGACGGGCATCGGCGGGGTGCTGCTGCGGCGCTGCCTGCGTGACCAGCGGGCGGCGGGGCTGGACCGGGCGCAGATCGGCTGGGTGGGGCCGGTGCCGTTCTACTCGGGCAGCGCTGGTGCGCGGATCGAGCGGGTCTTCTTCCTGTACCGGCGGACACTCGACGTCGGTTAAAGGGCGAACAGGATATAGATCCATATAACGCGATTCGCCCGCATCGCCGATCGGCGCCCCCTACCGTTTCGGTAAGAGGAGGCAGCCATGACCACGGATGATGACCAGACCGAGGACGGCCCGCCGATCACCTGGAAGCCGGTCGCCGAACTGCCCGACCAACTGCCGTTCGACAGGCTCGACTACGGCGACGCCGAGCAGCTTGCCGAGATGACCACCGACGACGCGTCGGCGGTGGAGTCACACGAGATGGTGGACGCGCCGATCCAGTTGCCTCCGCCGTACGACCAGGCGAAGAAACGGCGCAACCAGCGGCCACTGCCCACCTGACGACAAAAGGGCCACACGACGAACGGGGCGGACCGCATCAGCGGCCCGCCCCGTTCGGTGTGTCGGAACTGGACTCAGAAGTCCATCTCCCCGCCACCCGGGCCAGCCGGGGCAGCCGGGGTCTTCTCCGGCTTGTCCGCGACGACGGCCTCGGTGGTGAGGAACAGCGCGGCGATCGACGACGCGTTCTGCAGCGCCGAGCGCGTCACCTTGGCCGGGTCGATGATGCCCGCGGCCAGCAGGTCGACGTACTCGCCGTTGGCGGCGTTGAGGCCGTGACCCGCTTCGAGGTTACGGACCTTCTCCACCACGACGCCGCCCTCAAGGCCGGCGTTGACGGCGATCTGCCGCAGCGGGGCGTCCAGCGCGACCTTGACGATGTTGGCACCGGTCGCCTCGTCGCCGACCAGGTCCAGCTTGTCGAAGGCGGTCTTGCCGGCCTGCACCAGCGCGACGCCACCACCCGGGACGATGCCCTCCTCGACGGCGGCCTTCGCGTTGCGAACGGCGTCCTCGATGCGGTGCTTGCGCTCCTTGAGCTCGACCTCGGTGGCCGCGCCGACCTTGATCACCGCGACGCCACCGGCCAGCTTGGCCAGCCGCTCCTGCAGCTTCTCGCGGTCGTAGTCGGAGTCGCTCTTGTCGATCTCGGCACGGATCTGGTTGACCCGGCCCTGGATCTGCTCGGCGTCACCGGCACCGTCGACGATGGTGGTCTCGTCCTTGGTCACCACGACCTTGCGGGCGCGGCCCAGCATGTCGAGGCCGACGGCGTCCAGCTTGAGGCCGACCTCCTCGCTGATGACCTGGCCACCGGTGAGGATGGCGATGTCGGCGAGCATGGCCTTGCGGCGGTCACCGAAGCCCGGCGCCTTGACGGCGACCGACTTGAAGGTGCCCCGGACCTTGTTGACGACCAGGGTGGCCAGGGCCTCGCCCTCGATGTCCTCGGCGATGATCAGCAGCGGCTTGCCGGACTGCATGACCTTCTCCAGGATCGGGAGCAGGTCCTTGACCGACGAGATCTTGCTGTTGACGATCAGGAGGTAGGGGTCGTCGAAGACGGCCTCCATGCGCTCCGGGTCGGTCATGAAGTAGGCCGAGATGTAGCCCTTGTCGAAGCGCATGCCCTCGGTGAGCTCAAGCTCCAGCCCGAAGGTGTTGCTCTCCTCGACGGTGATGACGCCTTCCTTGCCGACCTTGTCCATCGCCTCGGCGATGATCTCGCCGACGGTGCTGTCACCGGCGGAGATGGAGGCGGTGGAGGCGATCTGCTCCTTGGTCTCGACGTCCTTGGCGAGCTTGGACAGCTCCTCCGAGACGCTCGCGACAGCAGCCTCGATGCCCCGCTTCAGGGCCATCGGGTTGGCGCCAGCGGCCACGTTGCGCAGACCCTCGCGAACCAGGGCCTGGGCCAGGACGGTCGCCGTCGTCGTGCCGTCACCGGCAACGTCGTCGGTCTTCTTGGCGACCTCCTTGACCAGCTCGGCGCCGATCTTCTCGTACGGGTCCTCGAGCTCGATCTCCTTGGCGATGCTCACACCATCGTTGGTGATGGTGGGGGCGCCCCACTTCTTCTCGAGCACCACGTTGCGGCCCTTGGGGCCGAGGGTCACCTTCACGGCGTCGGCGAGCTGGTTCATGCCTCGCTCGAGGCCGCGGCGAGCCTCTTCGTCGAACGCGATCATCTTGGCCATACGGCGTTGTCCTCCTGGACACTCACGGGCCACCCGAGATGTGTGCCCCGGATGGGCCGCCTGGTGTACGCACCTTGGGACGTCGCCACCTGGCGACGACGACGTCCTTCGGCCGGGCCGGATAGCCCGCGACGACCGGCCATGTGCCGCTCCGGTGTCTCCACACCGGTGCGACCTGGCCCCACCGTCCCGACCATTGGCACTCACAGTGTGCGAGTGCCAATGCCTTTTTTAGCACTCTCACCTGCCGAGTGCAAGCACGATGGGGCCGCTCAGCCGAGTTCCGCAGCCAGTCCGGCGCTGTTCACCGGCCCCTCATGGGCCCGCTGCTCGGTGTACGTGACCAGCAGGCCGGCCAGCTGGACGAGGTAGGCCGGCAGGGCCAGGACCGAGGTGACCACGATCACGGCCACCACGCCCACCGCGGAGCCCGGCGCGCCGAGCGGATCCGTACCGAACGGGACGGTGCCCACCGACTCCAGGGCGCCGGAGATCAAGCTGATGACGAGCACCACGCCGCCCACCAGCGCCACACGGCCGAGCATCATCCCGAACCGGTCGTGGAACATCCGGAACGACCGGCCGATCGGGTTGTGCCGTTCGAAGAGGTAGACCGGGCCGGCCATGCTCAGCGCGAACGCCAGATAGATGCCCGGCAGTACGCAGAGACAGATACCCACGCCGACGAGCAGGCCCATCACCAGCGTCCAGCCCCACAGGCCGAGCGCCCGGCGTACGCCGTACCGCAGCGCCCCGTCGAGGCTGGCCGGCCTGCCCGCGGCCTGCTGGGTGATCACCCAACTGCCTGCGGCCCACCCGACGGCCTGCACCGCACCGATGAGCAGGCTGCCGACGATCAGCACCACGACGAAGGTCAACAGCTCGGCACCGAAGTTGTCCGGCAGCCCGGCCACCGGGTCGACGGGCTGCGTATCCCACTTTGCCGTCGGGTCCAGGGCCAGCGAGATGATCGCCAGGACAGCCGCGGGCAGCACCTGGGTGAGCAGGAGAATCGGCACCAACTGCCGCCAGCCTCGCCGCAGTGCGCCGTTGAACCGGTCGAGCCAGCCCGGCAAACCGGCACCGGGCGGCGTGACAAGCGGGTCGTTGGGGTCGAGGCCGGGCGGGTACCAGCCGACCTGCGGCCCCGGGTACCAGTGCTGACCGCCGTAGGGACCAGCGCCGGGCGGGTAGCCGCCGGTGGGCGGGAAGACCCAGCCCTGCGGGGGCGGACCGGCCTGCGGGTCACCCCAGCCCTGCGGCGGCGGACCGGCCTGCTGACCCCAGCCGGCCTGCGGGTCACCCCAGCCCGGCGGCGGACCACCCGGCTGACCCCACCCACCCTGCGGGGCACCCCACCCTGGCGGCGGGCCGGCGGGCAGTTGACCTGCCTGCTGGCCCCAGCCACCCTGGGCGGCGTCCCATCCGGGCTGCTGACCGGGGTACGGGCCGGACGCGGGCGTCGCGCCGGGCGGAAGCGGATCGGACGGACCCTGCTCCCCCGGCCCGATCGGCGGGTTGGACGGGGGCGGCTGGTCGGTCATGAACCCTCCTCAGCAATGGCTGGAACGGTTCACGATCTTCCCGGGTGGGCTTCGCCGGCGCAGCCCCGACCCGCCGACGACCGGACACGATTCGGCTACCGGCCGGGCGGATGGGTGCGGGGCTGCGCTCAGGCGACGACGCGTACGTGCTCGGCCTGCGGACCCTTCTGACCCTGGGCGATCTCGAACTCCACCCGCTGACCGTCGTCCAGCGCCTTGTAGCCGTCCATCTCGATCGCGGAGAAGTGGACGAACACGTCCTGACCGCCGTCGACGGCAATGAAGCCGTAGCCCTTTTCGGCGTTGAACCACTTCACGGTGCCCTGTGCCACGGTGCACTTCCTCACTCTGCGCGGCGTTGCCTGGCCCCGGCGCACGGCAGGGCCGGACGCCTCCGGCCCACCGCTTCAGCGATCGACGACGGCCGCTGAAGGGGGTGACCGAAATCGCACGCTACACGAGGAGTGACGGCCGCGCACGACCACAAATCGGGCATATTCCTGACCCTTCCCTCAGCACGCCTGACGGTGGCGACAACCCCCGCTTGATTTACGCCCGTCGTTGCGCAGGTGGCCGCTGCCGGCCCTGATCAACCACCGCGGGATGCGCGTGGGCCTGCCGAGGATCCGGGTGGGAACGGGTCAGGCGCGGTCCGGAAAACGGCTTCTGCCCCTGTGGTAGGCATGCAGACATGACCACCGACACCGACTCGGCCGCCGTTCGGCAGGCGAAGATCCGTCGGGTCCGGCCGGAGGATGCCGGCCGGATGCGGGCCCTGCGCCTGGAGATGCTCGCCGACGCGCCGTTGGCCTTCCTGGAGACCCTGGCGGAAGCGGCGGCCCGGCCGCACGCCGAGTACGCGGCCCGGATCGCGTACACCTCGATCGGGTCCGACACCGCGCAGTTCGTCGCCGATCCCGGAGGTCGGCTGGTCGGGCACGCCGGTGGCACTGTGGCGCCGCGCGAGGCCGACCTGACAGTGATCTACGCGGTCTATGTCACGCCGACCTGGCGGGGCAGCGGCCTGCTCGGTGATCTGATCGACGAGGTGGCGGCCTGGTCGCTGGCCTGCGGTCGGCCGGAGTTGATGCTTGAGGTGGTGGTCGGCAACGACCGCGCCTGTCGCGCCTATCAGCGGCTGGGCTTCAAGGACACCGGGGTACGCGTGCCCCACCCCACGATCCCGGCCCTGACCGAACTACAGATGCGCCGCCCCGCCAAACTGCCACTGCAAAACCGCGTGCTGATCTGACCACCCAAGCAGGCTTCGACAAGCGTGCCCACAAAGGGTTTCCGGGGCAGCCCGACCCGCGCAGGGATCAAGCCTGACCGCCCGGAGCGGGTCGGGCTGCCCCGGAAACCCCAACCGCAACCACAATCAGACGTGACGCCGCGACTGCACCACCCGGAACCGGTTGGCGACATAAGCCCCGTCGGTCAGCGCCGAGTTGGCCGCTGCGTTCGCCCCGCTGCCGTGGAAGTCGGAGAACGCCGCGGACTGGTTCACGAAAACCCCACCGGTCAGGTTGCAGGACAGGTGCACCCCGACGTCGACGGCCACCGCCTCGGCGGCGTCCAGCACTGCTTCGTCGGTCGAGTAGACCGCCGCCGTGAGCGCGCCCTTCTCGCCGACGGTCCGGCGCATCAGCTCCAGGCTGTGCGCCGTGGAGTCGGTCGCGATGGCGAACGAGATGGGCCCGAACCACTCCCGGCCGTAGGTGTCCGCGTCGTCCGCGGCCAGCTTCACGATCGTCGGGGTACGCACCACGGCGTCGGCGTACGACGGGTGCGCGACGGCCCGCGACTCCAGGATGGGCTCGCCGACCTTTGTCACCTCGGCCAGCCGCTCCAGCACGCCGTCGTTGACGATGGCGCCGGTCAGCTCGACGCCCCGCGCCGGGTCGGCGGTGAGCTTGCCGACCGCCGCGGCGATGCCGCCGGCCACCTCGTCGAAGCTCTTGTGGCCCTGGTCGGTCTCGATGCCACCGGCCGGGATGAGGATGTTCTGCGAGGTGGTGCACATCTGGCCGCTGTAGAGGGTCAGCGTGAAGCCGAGGTTGCGGCACATGCCGGCGAAGTCGTCGGTGGAGTCGATCACCACCGTGTTCAGCCCGGCCTTCTCGGTGTAGACCGACGCCTGCCGGGCGTGCGTCTCCAGCCAGTCGCCGTACTCGGTGGACCCGGTGAAGTCGACGATCTTCACGGACCGGTGCAGGGCCAGGTCGCTGGCTAGCTTTTCGCCAGGCGCCTCGGCGGCCAGCAGGATCAGGTTCGGGTCGAAGCCGGCCTCGGCGAGCACCTCCCGGGCGTACTTCACTGTGACGGCCAGGGGCAGCACCGCGCGCGGGTGCGGCTTGACGATCACCGGGTTGCCGGTGGCGAGCGAGGCGAACAGCCCGGGGTACGAGTTCCACGTCGGGAAGGTGTTGCAGCCGATCACCAGCGCCACTCCACGGGGCACCACGTGGAAGGTCTTCGTCATCCGCAGCGGGTCGCCCTTGCCCGCGGGCTTCTCCCAACCGGCCGTCTGCGGGTGCCGGGTCATCTCGGCGTACGCGTACGCCAGCGACTCCAGCGCCCGGTCCAGCGCGTGCGCGCCGCCGGCCTGGAAGGCCATCACGAACGCCTGCCCGCTGGTGAACTGCACAGCGTTGGCAAGCTCGAAGATGTGCTTGTGCAACCGGTCGAGGATCTCCAGGCAGACGCCCACCCGGGCCTGCGGGCCGGCGTCACGCCAGGCCGGCAGCGCCGTCGAGGCAGCCCTGATCAGCTCGTCGGTGCCGGCGTGCGGGTAGCGCACGGCCAACTCCACACCGAACGGGCTCGCCTCGGTGGCGATCCGCCGGCCCGTGCCGGGCTGGTCGAGGGGGAAGTCCCCACCGAGGTACGCCTCGAAGGCGGCCTTGCCGTCGGCGGCGGCGGTCTCGCCGTACACCCGGGGGCTTGGGGATTCTGGGTACGCGGACCAGTAGCCCCGCTCCGTGATCGCGGTCAGCGCACGGTTGAGGGTGTCGGCGTGCCTGTCGTACAGGGGATGCGGGGTCTCCGTCATGCCGCCATCATGCCTGAGGACCCCGCACGAGCAGTAGCGCCGATCGCCCGTCAGAGGGTGAGCTGCCAGTTGTTCCAGGAGTCCACCGGGCGGAAGCCGAGCCGCTCGTTGATCGCCACCATGTAACTGTTGCTTGCCGCGTTGAAGGTGTCGACGACGCGTACCGCCGGCTCGTGGGTGAGCAGGTGATGCAGATTTTCGATCTTGGCGAGCAGACCGAGCCGGTGCCCACGGTGAGCGGGGTCGACGATGGTGATCTGCTGGAAGGCGTGCCAGTCTGCGCTGGCGCCCACGTCGAGCAGGGTCCAGGCGACAAGCCGACCGGACGCCTCGTGTCGCATCCCGAGGTGGTAGCGCCGCCGGCCCCTGGCCTCCAACGCCCGGTCGGTGCCCCGGATGCGTTCGGCGTCGACCTGCTCCGGCTCCCACTGCACGTCGCCCATTGGCGCGTCGATGAGCAGTCGGCCGTCCAGATAGGCGATGTCCGCCAGGTACTCCGTCGGGGTCGCACCCTGCCAGGTGACGGACTGATAGCCCTCGGCCATGGTGTGGGCCTCGGCGAGCGCAGCGCGCAGCGCGACCCGGTCGATGCTGTCGATGTCGAGTCGGCGACGCACGTCGACAAGCGCGGCCTGGGCTCCTATCGTGGCGGCGAACGCGTCACCCGCCACCGATCGGGGCGGCCCGTCGGGCATCGTGGAGACGGTCATAGCGACCACCCGCTTGCGTCCGTGCTCGCGCAGCAGGCGTACCCCGTACTCGTGCAGTGCCCGGCCGACGCCGCGACGCCGCAGCTCGGGATGCACCGTCAGCTCGACTGTCGCGTTGTCGGTGTTGTCGAGCTGGGGCAGGTCCAGTTGCAGGTAGCCGGCCGGTACGCCGTCCAGCCGGGCCAGTGCCCAGAGCGACTCGGTGCGGGGCATCGGCGTGTGCAGGAGCGCGTCGAAGCGTCGCCGGCAGAACGGCGGGAAGTCCGGCAGGTCGATGGTGCTGGCGGCCGCGCCGATCCGGTACGCCTCGTCGACCGCGGCCTGGTCGGCGCCGTCGAAGGACGCGATCGTGATGCTCATGCCGGCGAGCCTGTCACCGGAAAAAGCGATCGGGCCACCGAATTAATCCGGTGGCCCGATCGGACGTGGTCGGGAGGGACACTCGCACAACGCCTCCGGCGTTGGGTCGCAAGAACTTCAAAAGTCTCCGGCGAAATGCCCTCCCGCACGGAGCATCTTGCGCCGTCCGGTTCCTGTCGTCAAGTCCGCAGCGGCGGGTTTTCTACACTCACTGCGAAAAGCCAGTTACCCGGCGGATCGGCCCGATCCCCCGTCCGGGCGATCCCTCGCCCTCGACGGACGGCTCGACGCCGCTGGATCAGAGGAGGCCGGCGTCGCGGGCAGCGCGCAGCGACGGCTTGATGTGGTGGGTCGGGCCGACCTGACCGGCCACCGCGTCGATGGTCTTCAGCCCTTCGCCGGTGTTGAACACGACCGTCTCGGCCGTCGGGTCGAGCCGACCGGACTCGACGAGCTTGCGCAGCACCGCCACTGTGACGCCGCCAGCGGTCTCGGCGAAGACCCCTGTGGTGCGGGCCAGGTCGCGGATGCCGGCGCGGATCTCGTCGTCGTCGACGTACTCCATCCAGCCGCCGGTGCGACGGACCGCCTCCAACGCGTAGAGGCCGGCGGCCGGATCACCGATGTTGAGGGACTTGGCGATGCCTGTCGGCTTGACCGGGGTGATGGTGTCGGTGTCGGCGTGCAGCGCCGAAGCGATCGGGTTGCAGCCGGCCGACTGGGCGCCGAAGACCTTCCAGCCACCGGCCGGCGCCTCGACCAGGCCGATCTCGACAAGCTCGGAGAACGCCTTGTCAATCTTGGTGAGCAGTTCGCCGCTGGCCATCGGGATGACCACCTGGGCGGGGATCCGCCAGCCGAGCTGCTCGGCGACCTCGTAGCCGAGGGTCTTGGAGCCCTCCGCGTAGTACGGCCGGACGTTGACGTTGACGAACGCGGTGTCCTCGAACTCGTCGGTCTCGACCAACTCGCCGCAGAGCCGGTTCACGTCGTCGTACGAGCCGTCGATGGCGACGAGCTCGCCGCCGTAGACGGCCGTGGTGATGACCTTGCCCTGTTCCAGGTCGCTGGGGATGAAGACCACCGAGGGCACCCCGGCGCGGGCGGCGTGCGCGGCCACCGAGTTGGCCAGGTTGCCGGTCGACGCGCAGGCGAACCGGGTGAAGCCGAGCGCCTTCGCGGCGGTGAGCGCCACCGACACGACGCGGTCCTTGAACGAGTGGGTGGGGTTGGCGCTGTCGTCCTTGACCCAGAGCGGCGCGGTGATGCCCAGCTCGGCGGCGAGGTGCGGGGCCGCCACAAGGGGCGTCAGACCGGGGTCGACGGTCACCCGGGTGGCCGGGTCCTGACCGGCGGGCAGCAGCGCGGCGTACCGCCAGATGTTGTTCGGGCCGGCCTCGATCTGCTCGCGGGTGACTGTGGCGAGGGCGGCGGTGTCGTAGTCGACCTCCAGCGGGCCGAAACACTCGTAGCAGGCGTGCTGCGCGGCGAGCGGGTAGCGGGCCGAACAGGCGCGGCAGACCAGGGCGCGGGCGGGGCTGGCGGAGGTGTCGATGCCGGAGGCGGCGAGCGTCGACGTCATGTCGAGAGTCCTCTCATCTTTCCCCGCATCGCACGGTGCGGCAGGGACGGAATTGGCACCTGCCCCACGGGTCGCTCAGCGGTGAGCGCGCGGGGTGGTTGCCGGGGCGTCGTCGGGCCGTATCCCTCAGCCCCTCTGGATGAGGTATTCAGTTGTGCCGCCGAGTCTAGGCACCGCCGGCCGTCGCATCCAGCGCTGATCCCACGCTGTGAGCTAACCGACCAGGCCAGGACGGGTGACGAGCACGGCGCGTCGCCGGGGCCGCCTCGTCGAGGCCCCGGCGACGCGCGGTGGGAGCGCGGTCAGACCGGTACCGAAGTGGGCTCGGCGATCGGCGCGGTCAGAGTGGCGGGGCGACGCCGGGCCAACAGCGAGTCGAGCGCCCAGGAGCCTGGGCCGAGCACCGCGACCAGCAGGAAGGACCAGCAGAAGAGCGCGGACAACTCACCGCCGTTCTGTAGCGGCAGCAGGCCGTCCGGCTGGTGCACGACGAAGTAGGCGTACGCCATCGAACCGGAGGCGAGAATCGCGGCCGGTCGGGTGAAGAGACCGACAAGCACCAGCGCACCGCAGATCAGCTGAATCAGCGCGGCCCACCAGCCTGGCCACGTGCCGAGAGGTATCGCCTTGCCGGTCATGGGGTTGCCGCCGAACAACCCGAAGATCGAGGACAGGCCGTGCAGCGTGAACAGCAGGCCGGTCACGATGCGGAACAGGGACAGGATCGGCCCGCCGAGCCGAGAGACGTTCATGGGACCTCCATAGATGGATATCGATATCAACCATCATGGAGCATGAATCCATCGAAGTGAACAAGTTCCTTGCTAGTGGGAAAATCCCCGATCGAACATGTCCGGTCACACCCGTGACGACGGACGGCCTCGACGGAGCGTCACGCGGGCCGCCGCCGTGGGAGCGCTCCCGAGACGACGGTACAGCGTGTCACGCGGCCCGTACAGCCTGTCGAGCTGCCCCGGAGGTGGGGCAGTTGGTCGAGCCGCGAAAGAGATGCTGCGGCTGCTATGCCACCTCGGTCACCGGGGTGGCATTGTTCTTGATCGAGCGGAGGATCGAGACCATGCGGTCGGCGTCGGGGTTGGAGAAGAGCGCCTCGGGACCACGTGGGGCGACACCGTTGAACGGGGACTCGTAAAGCCGCCCCGGCTCCATCACACCGTTCATGGTCAGATCGTTGATGATCAGGTTGATGAAATCGAGCTGGGCGGCGCTGAGGTTCCGGTCGACGAGGAATTCGCTGAACGCATCCCGGGCCGCCTCGCGGTCCAGCCCGACCAGTGAGCGGATGAAGAGGCCCAGGCCCTCGGAGGATCGCCGGGCCTGGTCGATGTCCTGCTTGTCGCCGACGCCGCTCTCGCCGAGCATCCTTTCCAGCTCGGCGAGGTCGGTGCCGGAGAGTTGCCTGTTGCGGCGCAGCTTCTGCACGGCTACGTGATCTTCGTGGGTGCGCAGGTAGACGCGCATCTTCGCGCGGAAGCGATCGAGGTCGGTGCCGACTGTCACGCCGCTGAACGGCACCTCGACCTCCTGGTCGATCTCGTCCGCGAAGTTGGTGAAGACGACGGTGCGACGCGCCTTGGGCACCAGCCGGACCAGGTCACGCATCCGACGCCGGGCCAGCTCCAGCATGGGTAGCGTGACGTCCTGCCACCACTCGTCGCCGGCCACCTCGTCGAGCAACTGAGCCCGTTGCTGGATCATCGGGATGCTGGTCTGTTCCAGCAGCGCCGAGGCGACCTCCTGGACTTCGGTGCGGTGCCGGTTGAACCGGCTGTCGGGCACCAGCAAACCGAGCTGCATCCGCAGGATCAGCAGATCGAAGCGCTTGGCCTCCTCCCCGTCGTCGCGGACTTCGCTGGGCAGGCCGGCGAGGCCAGCGACGATCTGCGCGGAGGCTTCCGGCGACAGCCGGTGCCAGTTGGCGAGGTCGACGTAGTACTCGACGAGGCGACGGTGTGGACGCACCACCACGTTGTCCAGGCGCATGCCCTGCACCTGGCCGTTGAGGTCTCGGGCAATGTCCCGGCGCAGGCCAGCCTCGCTCTGCGTACCATCGGCCGCTTCACTGTCGGCGGCGTCGCCGGGTCGACGCTGGTCGAGCTGGCTGACCAGCTCGACCTTGGCCTTGAAGATCCGTTCGGTGAGGGACGGGCTGAGTGAGCCCTCGGTGGTGGTCGGGTCCTGGCCGAAATACTCGAAGTTGCCGCAGAAGTCGAAGACGAAGAAGTCCTTCTTGTGGATGCCCGGGGCATACAGGTCGAGCCGGAGGCGGGTGCCCCGGCCGAGCATCTGGGCGAACTTCGTCTTGGACCGCACGATCTTGAAGAACACCAGGTTGACGACATCGGGGACGTCGATACCGGTGTCGAGCATGTCGACGGAGATGGCGATGTGCGGCTGCTTGTCGGGGAGCGAGAAGGTGTCGATCAGGCCCTGCGCGCGCTCAACCCGATGGGTGATGATTCGGGCGAAGTCGCCCCGGTAGTGCGGGTAGTTGTCGTCGAAGCGCTTGGCGATGAACTTCGCGTGCTCGTTGTTCTTGGCGAAGATGATCGTCTTGCCGATCCGGTCACCGCCGGCCACCCGGTGACCTTTGGTCATCAGGTATTCGAGGACCTTGTCCACAGTGTCGGCGTTGAAGAACCACTTGTTGACCGCCTCGGCGCTCACCTCATCGGGAACGTCGACGTCGTCGCCCCACTCCAGGGCGTCCCAGTCGTCCTTCTGCTGCTCGGTCAACTCGTCGTAGCGCAGCCCGGAACGCTGGATCCGCAGGTCGACCGCGACCACCCGCGGCGGCACCAGATATCCCTCGTCGACGGCCTCTTCCAGGGTGTACGCGTCGGTGGGGACGCCGTCCACCAGGTCGAAGAGCCCGTAGGTGTTGCGGTCGACCTCATCCTTGGGGGTGGCGGTCAGCCCGACGAGCAGCGCGTCGAAGTAGAAGAAGATAGCCCGATACTTCTGGTAGACCGACCGGTGCGCCTCGTCGATGACGATCAGGTCGAAGTGCCCCGGCCCGAAGCGGCGCATCTCGCCATCGGTCTGGTTGATCAGGCCCAGCATGGTCGGGTACGTCGAGACGTACACCCGGCCTTCGCCGACCTTGTCGGCGGTCAGGTTGACGGTGGTCACGTCGGGCAGGTGGGCGCCGAACGCGTTGGCGGCCTGGTTGACCAGGGCCACCCGGTCGGCGAGGAACAGCACCCGCTTCACCCAGTTGGCACGCATCAGCAGCTCGACCAGCGCGATGACGGTGCGGGTCTTGCCCGCGCCGGTGGCCATCACCACCAGCGCCTTGCGCTGCCAGTCCACCTCGAACGCCTCGGAGATCAACCGGATGGCCCGCTGCTGGTAGTGCCGTTCGACGATCCCCCCGTCGATGGTCAGCTCGGCGAGCCGCCGCCGGGTCGTACGTCGCTGCACGAGCAGTTGAAGCTCGTCACGGGTGTAGAAACCCTGCACCGGCCGGGGCGGATAGCAGGCGTCGTCCCAGAGCCAGGTCTCGTAGCCGTTGGTGTAGAAAATGACCGGCCGCTGCCCGTGCGCCGCCTCCAACGCGTCGGCGTAGTTCTTGGCCTGCTGCTGACCGGTCAACGGGTCACGGCGGGTGCGCTTCGCCTCGATAATGGCGAGGGGCTTGTCGTCGTCCCCCCACAGCACATAGTCGACCCGTCCGGTGCCGGACCCGTGCGGCAGGCCGGTGACCGGGAACTCCCGGTCCCGTGGCTGGTCGAGCCGCCAACCCGCCTCGGCGAGCAGCACGTCGATGTAGCGGTCGCGGGTCTCCTGCTCGTTGTAGTCGTGCTCGTCGGGCCGGGCCGCGTTGGCGGCCTTCGCCGCCGTGATCTGCTCGCGCAGGGCGGCTACCTGCGCGTCCAGGTCGGCGTTGTCGGCCTCCGCCGCGGCCAGGGCAGCGTCCCGGGCGGCCAGCCGCTCGTCCAGCGCGCGCACCTCCGCGCGGCTCTGCGCCCGCGCATCCGCCGGTCGCGGCACCAGCGCAGAGTCAAAGACAAGAGCATCCGGGGGTACGGCGGAAGGGTCGCGGGTGTAACGACGAGCAATCCAGTACGTCAGGTCGAACAACTGCCGGACGACATTCTCGCCGTCCGGCTTGGGCACCTGCCCCTTGTCGTGCACCGCCGAGTTTCCCTTGATGCGAATGATCTGCATCTTGGCGGTCATCGTCGCGCCGACCAGGTTCTTCATCGTCGGCTCGTTGATCAGGGCGATGAGCCGAGTGTCGTTCGGCTTCCGCAATGTCTGATCGGCGCGATAGAGCCACTTCACCGCGTGTTCCAGGCAGCGGCGAGCATAGAAGCAGGCCGTACGCGGATTGACCAGAGCGTTCAGCTCGGCCTGCTCGGCCTCGGCGAACAACTCGGGCCACTCGGCGCGCAGGAACACGAAGTTGCTCATCGACGAAGATCCTCCCGGCGTGTGGACAGCCCTCGATCGTCACACATCAAAGCTCCCCACGAAAGGCCCTATCCTGAAGAGATGCGAAGAGGGCGTCCAACTCGGCCAAGCGCGCCCGGTGCATACCCTTAAGCCGATTGGCGGCGGCGGCTTGAATCGCAAACTTACGCAAAAGGTTGGGTGGCGGGACAAGGACCCGGGTGGCCGCAATCTGCTTGATGTTCAAGGTCGGCTGACTTACTGTCCGCAACTCGCGCACGAAGTAGTCCTGCACTGCCTTTGTTCGCAGATACGCCATCAGATACTGGCGAGTGTCGTCGTCGTCGAGAGGCACTCGTGCAACAGCGCGGGCAATATTGGATCCCACGTCCTTCGGACCAACCATCGATACCGAACCAATCGATCCAACACAGCTAACAAGTATCTCGTTTCCACGGATACGGGATCTATAATATTGACCCTCAATTGACGAACTTATGCGCTTCAAGACAGACCGATCAACTCCACCATCAGCCAGGTCGCCGACACGAATCATCGGCACCCCAGTCTCGTCGTAACCTCCCGGCTGGACAACTCCGTAATTAATCCGGTCCCCCCTGGATACGAGCTCAGCCAATTCGCACTCAGGAAACCCGTGGGGGTTCGCAAAAGGATCGCCGAACATATCCAGAAAAGCGGACCGCTCAAGCTCGTCGAGCAGGGCCTGAGCCTCCCGCTGCTTGGTGCTCAGATTATCCAGGCAGTCCAACATTTCGGTAATCCTGCGCTGCTGACCAAGCGCAGGGAGTGGAAGCGATAGCCGCAGTAGGGCGTCTCGACTTACGGTGGCTTGGTTCACCCACTGCTGGCACATCGACTTGAACACGCCGCGCAAGAATTGCATCTGCAGCCAGCGCGTCAAGTAACCCGGCAGCACCTTCGCCTCATCGACCCGCAGTCGGAAAAAGTGGTTGCTAAACACCGCTTCGGTCGATCGGGTGAACAGGGCCGCCTTACCTACAAGGTCGGGGCTGTTCGTGGCGTTGAAGAGGACATCACCGGGACGCAGTGAAAATTTCTCCATGCGCTCAGATTGGCGCGGAACCAATCGCCGTCTCGAAAGGTCGAGTCGACCGTCCCGGGTCACGTTATTCATGCGAATCTGTAGGATGCCATCCTCGACCTCTTCACCGCAGGCATACCCGGGTTTCACCTCAGTCAATAGATCCCAAAGAGGAACGATCGCCGGACGGCTCATCCGAGCATCGCCTTCAGGTCGGACATGCCCTGTTGGATCTCGGATTCGAGGCGTTCGAGGTCCGCGAGGATTTCTAGCGGAGGCCGGTGCTCGATCTCGTCGTGTACGACCGCCTTGTAGCGGTTGAGGCTGAGGTCGTAGTCCTGGGCGACGATGTCGTCCTTGGTTACGCAGAAGCTCTGCTCGGTTCGTGCGCGCTTCAGCTCGTCATGGTTGCGCTGCGCCCAGCGTGCCAGCACGTCCGGCAAGTTGTTCTTGGCGTGGTCGGCTTCGGTGAAGTCGACCGACGGCCGCGCACCGAGCTTGTCTTCCGGCAGCAGCGGGGTCCGCTTGTCGTCCAGGCTCCAGCCGTCGGCGGTCACCTCGTAGAACCACACGTTGTCGGTGCCGCCGCTGTTGGTCTTGGTGAAGAAGAGCACCGCCGTCGACACGCCTGCGTACGGCTTAAAAACGCCGCCTGGGAGCTTGACCACCGCGTCTAGCTTGTGGTCGTCGACCAGCATGCGGCGGATCTCCTTGTGCGCCTTGCTCGACCCGAAGAGCACCCCGTCGGGCACGATGACCGCCGCTTGGCCACCCGGCTTGAGTAGCCGCAGGAAGAGCACCAGGAAGAGCAGTTCCGTCTTCTTGGTTTTGACGACCTGGGTCAGGTCTCTCGCGGTGCTGTCGTAGTCGAGGCTGCCGGCGAAGGGCGGGTTGGCCAGGATGATCGAATACTTCTCGGCCTCGTCGGCGACGCTCTGCGCGAGTGAGTCGCGGTATTCGATGACCGGGTTCTCGACGCCGTGCAGGAGCATGTTCATGCTGCCAACGCGCAGCATGGTGCTGTCGAAGTCGAAGCCGTGGAACATGTCGTGGTGGTAGTGCCGGTTGCGCTTGGGCTCGTGAAAGAGGTATTCGTGCTCCCGGCTGACGTACCTGCTGGACTCCATGAGGAAGCCGGCGCTGCCGCAGGCCGGGTCGCAGATGGTGTCATCAGGCCCGGGAGCGACCATCTCCACCATGAGCTGGATGATGTGCCGGGGGGTGCGGAACTGTCCGTTGTGACCGGCTGTGGCGATCTTGCCGAGCAGGTACTCGTACAGGTCGCCGTTGGTGTCCCGGTCTTCCATCGGCACGCTGTTGAGCATGTCGACCACTCGGGACAACAGCGCAGCGTTCGGGATGGTGAAGCGGGCGTCCTTCATGTGGGTGGAGTAGGTCGAGCCGTCGCCGCCCAGCGTCCGAAGGAACGGAAAGACGTGCTCACCAACCGTGTCGAACATTTCAGCCGCGCCGACGTTTCTAAAGCGTGACCAGCGCAGCTCCTCGTACGGCTTGCCCTTGGCGTCGCTGCCGGGCGGGAAGATTGGCCGTTCGATCGGTATGCCGGTCCGCGTCGCTTTGTTGAGGGCCAGCGTGTGTAGGTCGTCCAGTCGGCGGATGAACAGCAGGTAGGTGATCTGTTCGATCACCTCAAGCGGGTTGGAGATACCGCCCGACCAGAAGGTATCCCAGATCCGGTCGACCTTGCTCTTCAGTTCCCCAGTGATCACGAAGCGTTGCCCCACCATCTCGATACGTCTCGGCTGAGCCCGTAAGGCTACGACGCACTTGTTCATCCGGGGAACCCGGCGCTCGGCGTCTTCGAGATGGTGTCGTCATGCCGACTGTGGCGATCTTCCGGGGCAGCGACGAGACGGCAGTGTCCGATAGCGTCCGGCCCAGCACACGGAGCGAGAATGTCTCGCCTCGTCAGCCGGAGGGGCCGCATGGCGAGCATCGAGGAAGTCAAGGCCGCGCTCGCACAGGCCGCCGAACAGGGCAACAGCACCCAGCAGCATATCCGCGCGGCCATCGAGGCGACCGAGCAGACGCTGGCCCGGCTACGCGCGGTGGCGGCTGGCACGGGGCAGCCGACCATCGCCGAGGCCATCGCGCGCGGCGAGCAGAGCAAGCAACGCCTCGTCGAGGCGATGACCCTGCTCCAGGGGAGTTCTCAGGCCCCACGCAACTCCATGAACGTGCTCGGCTAACGGGATACCCGGCGAGAAGGGCGAAAGTGTGAGTCGGCAAACGTCCCGATTGATGACGCAGGACAACCTCGGTGCGCTTCTGTCGCCGCTCGCCGCAGCGGTGACTGTCGGCGGAATCATCTGGGCGACGAAGAACCACGTTGCGCGCGAGGGGGTTATCCGGGTCGACACCAAGATCAAGGCCCTCGCGCCCTGTCGTCTACAGGTGCGGGTCAACTACCTCAAGCCGAGCGAGCCACAGTTTCAATACCTTGCCGGTGACGGCCGTACGGCCTTCTCAGCCCGCCGACTGTGCGTCAACACCCCACACCGTCCGTTCGCCGGCACCCACAAGCACCGGGTCGAGCCCGGCGGGGGCGAGGAGGCCGCCTACGAGCCCGACGACATCCCCTTCGTTCCGCTGCAACCACGGGTGTCACCCGGGACCTATCGTGCGATCCTGGAAGCGTTCGCTGCGGAATGCTTCATCACGTTCGGCACCGACTTCGGCTGGTCAGAACCGTGAGGGGGATGATCGTGGACGCTACGACCGTGATCGGCGCGGTCCTGCGGGCTGCCAATGACAACACTGTCGCGCACCCGTACGGCGATGGTCTGCTTGTTGATCTGCCGTTGGCCTACGGCGACGGCGACGGCGTGCGGGTGTTGGTCGAGCCGATGGGCACGGGGTTCCGAGTCAGTGATCGCGCAACGGCCGCCACTCTATTGGCGATGGCAGGGGTCAACCTCTTCGCCGGTCGCGCCGCAGAAGCGTTCGCAGAAATCACCCGCGGTGCTGGCCTCAACGGGGTCAACGCCGTCCCGGGTGAGCTTGCCACCTTCGGCACCGCCGACGATCTGGGCCGACTGATCCTTGCCGTCGCCCAGGCATCGCTGCGGGCCGATCAGCTTCGGTGGCTCGCACCCCGGCAGGCGGGCATGCGGTTCGTCGATCGGGTTGCCGATCGAGTCACCGTTTGGGCCGGTCGCACTCGCCACCTCCAACGGGACGCGCCGATCCCACTCGGGTCCGGGCGCACCCGCTCGGTGACGGTGCGGGTGGCCAACGACGGCAAGGCGGCATACGTCCAGGCGCTCAGCTTGCGTGACCCCGATCAGGCGGCCGAGCACTGCTACCACGTCTTTGGTCTCTCTACGATCGCAAAGGAGCGCCGCATTGCTGCCTTGGCCGGCACGAAGCGAGACTGGCCGGCGGCAATCGTGACGGAGCTCCAGACCGTCAGTGATGTCGAGTTCTTCGACGAGCCGCTGAGCCTGGAGCGACAGCTCGACAAGGTGGTTCCCCCACCGCAGCCTGCGCTCCGGGCGTAGCCTCTCCGGCCAAGTCACTGCGGGTTGTTCCGGGGCTGACTGAGGGTACGGATTTCGATAGGGTCGGCGGCGTTCGCAACGCCGAAGTGATCGCTCATGCCTCGCGTCATGAACGTCCTCGGCTGAACGGTAGTGCCTTGCTACGGCATCTGCGTCCGATCCCAGGTGTCGATCGTCAGCGCTCGGCTGCCCCTGCCGCTGGTATTCCTCAGTCCCGCGAAGCGAGTTGGGCTGCCTCCGTGAGCAGCGCCTCCAACTCGGCGTCAGCGAGAGCCTCGTCAGTGAAGACCTTCTGGACCGTCGCCGCTTGGATGCGTCCGATCATCTCCTGGCTGATCGCATAGTCAAGCGAGGGGTCGATGGTCGAGAGGATCAACGACTCGGCGTCGTCGGCTCGGATCTCAGGGCCACCGTCATACTGGGCGCGCAGGTCTGCGACAAATTTGATTACTCCGGCCCGGTCTGCGCGAACCCGCTACGACGTGATGTCCTTGCGGGTGAACCGCCAGAACGCCAGCCCCCAGAACAGCGTCGCGTAACAGATCGCCGAGATGCAGCCGCGCACCACGTCGTCGGTCTGCACCGGTGTGGAGAGCAGCCCCAGCCAGGCGGTGCTGAAGTGGGTGGGCAGGAAGTCGCGCAGAGCCCCCAGGGCGGTGATCTGGTCCAGGATGCTCGACAGGATCCACAGCAGCACAGCGCCGCCGACCGCGCCGAGCGCGGCGTCCGTCGTCACCGACAGCAGGAACGCCAGCCCGGCCACCACCAGGAGTACGACCGCCAGGTAGCCGAGCACGGCGAGCAGCCGGAGCAGCCCCTCGGTCGGCTCCAGCTCGGCGGCGACAGTGCTGCGCAGCGGCGACCAGCCGTAGCGCAGGGTGCCGGCGAGCAGGGCGGTGCCGGCCAGCAGGAGCAGGGCCAGCCCCGAGTACGCGAGCGCGACCACAAGCTTCACTGTGAGCAGCCGGGCGCGGGGCACCGGGATGGCCAGCAGGTAGCGCAGACTCCCCCAGCTCGCCTCACTTGCCACCGTGTCGCCGCAGAACAGCGCGACGACCACCACCAGCAGGAACGACGCCGACACGAAGATCGAGAACAGGGTGAAGTTGAGCCCGCCCGAGGTGGCCAGCTCGACCAGGCTGGAGAACTCGTTGCGGCCGTTGTCGTCGTCGCCGCCCGAGTCGAACTGGAACGCGATCAGGATGATCAGCGGCAGCAGCACCATGAACCCGAGCGCCAGTTGGGTACGCCGCCGCGACGCCTGCCGGCGGAACTCCGCCGCGAACGGCATGGTGGCCGACGGCCGGTAGCCACGGGCCGCACCGGCCGGATCGGTGACGCCCGACGGCGTGTCGACGGAAGAGCCAGCCATCACCGGTCACCGCTTCCCCGAGAGTTCTCGCCCACCAGGGCGAGGAACGCGTCCTCCAGGCGCCGCCGGGGCACCACCCGGTCCACTCCGATGCCGGCGCGTACCAGCTCGGCCACCACCTCGCTGCGGGCCGTGCCGTTGGTGTCGACCACCAACTGACCGTCGCTCTCCGGCAGCACCCGAACGCCGTGCAACTGGTCCAGCACCGCCCGCGCCGCCACCGGGTCGCTGACGTCGAACAGCACGCTCGGCGACTCGCCCACGATCTCCTCCACCGGCCCGGACGCCACGATCCGACCCTTGTTCACCACCACCGCGTGCGTGCAGGTCTGCTCCACCTCGGCCAGCAGGTGGCTGGAGACCAGCACCGCGCGCCCGTCGGTGGCGTACCGCTGCAGGACGCGGCGCATCTCGGCGATCTGCGGCGGGTCGAGCCCGTCTGTCGGTTCGTCGAGTACCAGCAGTTCGGGCAGGCCGAGCATGGCCTGGGCGATCGCCAGACGCTGGCGCATACCGTGGCTGTAGTTCTTGATCTTCCGGTGCACCGAGTCGCCCAGCCCGGCGATCTCCAACGCCGCGTCGAAGTGCGCGTCCTCCCACGGCCGTCCGGTGGCCCGCCAGTACGCCTTCAGGTTGTCCAGGCCGGACAGGTGCGGCAGGAAACCGGGCCCCTCCACGAGCGCGCCGATGCGGGAGAGCACCGGTGAGCCGGGCACCAGCCGCCGACCGAAGACGTAGATCTCACCGGCGGTCGGCTGGGTCAACCCCATCAGCACCCGCAGGGTCGTGGTCTTACCGGCGCCGTTCGGCCCGAGCAGACCCACCACCTGACCCGGGTGCACCTCGAAGTCGACGTTCGACACGGCCACGAAGCCGTCCGCGTACTCCTTGCGCAGGGAGCGCACGGCGAGCGGCGTGTCCGCGTACTCCGGATGCACCGAGCGGTCCTGGCGGCGATGGCGGCGGCGGACCACTGCGACGACCACGACGAGCCCGATCGCGATGGCCGCGAGCAGGCCGGCGAGCACCCAACGCCACACGGTCGCGGCGGTGGGGATGGGCTCGCCGTCGATCGTGGGCAGGCTCACCGCGCCGTCCACCGCCACCGTGTAGACGGTGGGCTCGGCAGGCGTGGTGTACGCCTGGTCGGACGTGGCGACCACAAGGCGCAGCCGGTGTCCGGCCTCGACGCGGTGGACGATACCGGGCAGCGTCACGGTGACCGGGCGGGCGTCCTGCACCTGCTCCGGCAGACCGGTGAGCCGGACCGGCGCGACAAGCCCGTTCGACAGGGTCGCGGCGCCGTCCTTGTCGACGTCGTAGAGCTTGACGAAGAGCACGGCCTCGCCGGTCGGCGACGCGGCCCGCAGGGTGACGGTGGGCGCGCCCGCCACGTCGACCGCCTCGGTCAGCGGCGTCGACTCGAACCGGGCGTGCTGGCCCGGCACGTCGCCGGCCACTCCGCCGAGCAGCGAGGTGAGCCCGCCGGCGAACGGGATCGAGGAGATGGCCGCCGGATTGCCGTTCGGCGGGTTCGCGATCGGCTGCGGCGGGCCGGCGACGGTGACCTCCCGGCGGCTGTCGCCGTCCAGACCCGGGTAGTCGGTGGTACGGAAGCCGGTGGCGACCAGACCTCGATCGAGCGCGTCGAAGCCGGCGATGCGCGACCAGGTGAAGTCGTCACCAGGCGCGTCGCCTTCGCCCTTGACGTAGTGGTCGAGCCACTGGGCGGTCAGGAACTTCACCCGGTCCGAATCCGAGCGGGGGCCGGCACCGCCGTCGTGGCCGCCGGTGAACCAGGCGACCCGCACCGGGGTGCCGGCGGCGGCGATGCCCTTGGCGTTGGCGTCCGCCTCGCCCAGGGGGAAGAGCGTGTCCGCCTCGCCCTGCACCAGCAGGGTGGGTGCCGTGATCCGGTCCAGCACGCCGGCCGGGCTGGACCGGCGCAGCAGGTCCACGGCGGCCTGGTCGGCCTGGCCGGTGGTGGCGATCCGCAGGTACGCGGCGCAGATGTCGGCGGCGAACCGGCCGCAGGCCGGGTCGGCCGCTCCGGCGGGTGCGCCACCCGGACCGGTGCCCGGCCCGCTGCCCGGCCCCGGGCTGGGCGGGCCGGCCGACGCGGGTGCGCCCTCCGGCTGGGCGGCGGTCGTGCCGGAGAGCCCGGCCGGGCCGCTGCCCACGTTGCCGCCCCCGCCGAAGAAGAGGCCCGCCCAGCCCTTCTTGAACACGCCCTCGGTCGGCGACGCGCCGGTGCTCTCCGGCAGGAACGCGCGGGACAGGTCGTTCCAGGTGATCATGGGGACGATCGCGTCCACCCGCCGGTCCTGGGCGGCCAGCAGCAACGCCAGCGCGCCGCCGTACGAGCCGCCGACCACGCCTACCTTCGGATCGCCGGGAGCGTCGGTGCGCACCTCGGGCCGGTCGGCCAGCCAGTCCAGCAGCCGCTGCGCGTCGCGTACCTCGTAGTCCGGGCTGTCCAGGTGGATCTGACCACCACTGCGGCCGAAGCCCCGCGCGGTCCAGGTGAGCACCGCGTACCCGCGTCCGGCGAACTCCTCCGCGTCGGAGCGCACCGAATCTTTTGTGCCGCCGAACCCGTGCGCCAGCAGCACGGCCGGCACCTTCCGTCCGGACGAGGCGTCGTCCGGCAGGTACAGGGTGGTGTCCAGGTCGACGGGCTGGTCACCGGCCGGTCCAGAGCGGACGGTGAGCATCGCGCTCTCGGTGCGTACCCCCGATCCCTGCGGCCACACCGCCCAGGTCACGGCGGCAGCCAGCAGGACGACGACCGCCGTCGCGGCGATCGCGCGACGGCGGGTGGGCAGGGCACGCCGGAACCACGCGGCCGGCGACGGCGATCTCATGCGGCACACGGTACGGCCCCGAGCCTGAGCGCTGGCTGAGATCCGCCGTACGTCCGTTCGGTTACTCCGATCGGTGATCGAGACGGGTGCGACCGCGCAACGTCCAGCGCTGGCCAGTGAGTTGAGTTCGCATTCCGTGAATTCCGATCTTCGTCGGAAATCCACCTCGATCCCTCCATGTCACACCCACCAATGCCACGCAGCGTGTCTACAACCCGGACGAATGGTGACATCGCTCGAACTGACGCAAACCTGACTCTGCGCCAGCGACCCCACCTCGACGGCTTCGGTTAGTTTTCCGGTCCGGCGGACGGGACTCATCGATGAACCCGAAACCGCGTCGACCCCCGCCCGACGCCGGAGGAGACACACCATGACAGTTCCCGCGCCGCGGGCCCGTCGACGGACGTCCACGCTGGGCCGAATGCTGCCGCTGCTGCTCATCGCCGCGCTCCTGGCCCCGGTGGGCTTGCTGCTCACCCAGAGCTGGCAACACACCGGCGAGAATCGGGACCAGGCCTCCCGGGCACGGCTGGGCGTGGAGTACCTGCGCGCCCTCGCCCCGATCACCGAAGCCCTTGTGGAGGCCCAGTCGGCCGCCGTCAGCGGCCGGCCCGTCCCCGGTGAGCCGCTGACCCGCGCCGTCGAGCAGGCCGCCACGCTGGACGCCCGCATCGGCGTCGAACTGCGCAGCCAGGAACGCTGGGCCGGGCTCCGGGCCAAACTGGAAGCGCTGCGCGACCGCCGCCCCGCCGACCCGGAATCCGCCTACACCGCGTACGGCGAGGTCACCGACCTGCTGCTCGACCTGCACGACAAGGTCCGGGAGAGCTCCGGGCTGGTCCGTGATCCCGGCGCCGACTCGTACTTCCTCCAGGACAGCGTCGGCCAGGAACTGCCCGAGGCGATGGTGGGCGCCGGCCGGCTCGCCGACCTGGGCACGCTCGTCAGCCGCCGGCCCGCCGCCGAACGGACCCGCGGCCTCATCGAACTGACCAGCGTGCGGGTATCCGCCCTCGCCCCCGCCAACGGCGTGGTGGACAACCTGCGATCGGCGGTGGACAGCTCGGAGAGCACCGACCTGGGCGCGAACGTGCTGACCCCACTTGACGCCTACCAGCGGTCGGTGGAGGCGCTTGCCGCGTACTCGACCCCGGCCGCCGGCACCGGCGCGGTGGATCCCGGTCAACTGGCCGCCGCCGCGCTCAACTCGCGCAACGCCGCCCGGCAACTTCAGCCGGTCGTCCTCGCCGAACTCGACGCCCTGCTCGTAGAACGGCTCGACGGGCTGGACCGGGACCGCTGGATCACAGTCGGTGCCGCAGCCGTCGCCGTGCTGCTGCTGGGCTGGCTCGCCACACTGCTGATCGCGGCCGCCCGCCGGGCCCACCGACGCGCGGCCACGCCGACCACTGACGTGGACAGCTCGGGCGACCTGACGACGGGTGATCCCTGGCAGCCGCCGGGTGGCACGGGCAGACCCGCCGACCAGCGAACGCTGCAACCCGTCGGCGCGACCCAGCACACGGAGATCGCGCAGTGGGGGCCCTTCGATGCTTCTCGGTAGGCTCCGGATCCGCGGCAAGCTCGCGCTGCTCGTGGTGATCCCCCTGCTCAGCCTGGTCGGCCTCGCCGTTCCCGTGGTGCTCGACCGGGTTGCCGCCGCGCAACGCGCCGGCGAGATCACCGACCGCGTACGGCTCGCCAGCCAGGTCGGCAGTCTCCTTCAGGACCTTCAGCAGGAACGCGTCCTCTCGATCGGCTTCCTGCTCCGCCGGGTCGACCGCTCCGAACTGATCCGGAAGTCCGCAGATGTGGACGACCGGGTCGCCGACCTGCGATCCGGAGCCGACACGAAGCTGACCGACCGGGTCGAGCACGCCCTCGACGCGGTGTCCAGCCTCATCGATCTACGCTCGGCAGTGCTGACCGGCACCGCGAACCCGATCCAGGTGATGGAGGGGTTCGGCCCTGTCAACACCGGGCTCATCGAGTCGCTCCGGCTGAACTTCGGCGTGGACACCGACACGCTCACCGGCCGCCAGGTGCTCGCCCTCGACGGGCTGCTGCGCGCCGACGAGGGTCTGGGCGCCTGCGCCACCCTGAGCCTGGTGGTCAAGGCGACAGGCGCACCGCAGGCCAGCGCCGCGTACGTGGCGTGCATCGCCGCCCTCCAGGTGGACAGCCGACGCTTCCGGAGCCTGATCACACCCGATCAGCTCAAGGTCGCCCAACTCCTGGACTCGGCTGTCGCCGCGCGTACCAGCCCCGACTTCCTGGTCACCAGCGCCCGGGACCCGGCCGGCGCCGTCCGCGACGTGCCGCTCGACGCGCTCTTCCCGTCCGTCCGCTCGATGATCCGACTCGGACAGTTCGTCGAGAAGAAGCTTGTCGCCGACGTGGTCGCCGAGGTCACCGCCGAGCGACGGCGGGCACTGACCGCCGCGCACCTGGTCGGTGGTGCCGCAGTGCTGATCATTGCGCTGGTGGTGCTGCTGAGCGCGGCTGTCGCGCGGACCGTGGCCCGGCCACTGACCCGCCTCACCCGCTCCGCCGACCGGGTCGCAAGGACCGCGGAGGCGGAGCTGATCCGGGTCACCGACGACGAGGCGGAGAGCGCACAGTCGGTACGTCTGGAACCTGTCGACATTCGGGCCAACGACGAGATCGGCGACCTGGCCCGGGCCTTCGACCGGGTGCAGAACACGGCGGCGCAGCTGGTCGAGCGGCAGATCGCCGGCCGGCGCAACGTGGCACAGATGTTCGGTCACGTCGGGCGGCGTACCCAGAACCTGGTGGGCAGGCAGATCGCCCTGATCGACCGGCTGGAGGAGCAGGAGGCCGACCCGGGCCGCCTGGAGCACCTGTACCGGCTCGACCACATCTCCAGCCGGTTGCGGCGCAACGCCGGCAGCCTGGTGGTGCTCTCCGGTTCGGCCGGAGCCGACCCGCACACCGCGCCGGTGCCGCTGGCGGACGTGGTGCGGTTGGCGCTCGGTGAGATCGAGGACTACACCCGGGTGGAGGTGCAGGTGCCGCCGGGCATCTCGGCCGCACCGGCAGTGGTCGGCGACCTCGTCCTGGCGCTGGCCGAGCTGATGGAGAACGCGACGGTGTTCTCCCCGCCGCACACCCGGGTGCTGGTGGCCGGTGAGCCGTCCGAGGTCGGTGCCCGGCTCACAGTGGTGGACCGGGGCATCGGCATGACCGAGCAGCGGCTGTTCGAGGAGAACGCACGCCTCACCCGGCGGGAACGCCTCGACCTCGCACCGACCGAGGTACTCGGCCTCTTCGTGGTGGGCCGGTTGGCCCGCCGCCACGGCTGGACGGTGCACCTGACCGCCACGGTGGGCGGTGGGGTGACCGCCCAGTTGGACATCCCGTCGGCGTCGCTTGTGGTGCGCCGTGCCGACCGGGCCGGGGCGACAGTGGCTCGGGCCGCGGTGCCGGACCGGAGCCGACGCCCCTCCGCCGCCGTCGACCCGGCTCCGAGTGCCCCTTCCCGTGCCGCCACCGTTGCGGCGGCCACCGCCGCGCCGGCCAGCCTGGAGACGGACCTCCTCAGCCGGGCCACGCGCAGCCTGGAATCCGGCGAGTCCTGGGACGCGTTCGGGGCCCGGGAGCCCGGCGACTCCCCGGTCACCGTCGACGCGGCGCACGCACCGGCACCGTCGGCACCGGCCGACCTGACGGACCCCAGCACAGGTCTGCCCCGTCGGCCAGCCCAGGGAACGGCGCGCGTAGACATCGGCCAACAGCGCCCGGCCACCGCGCCGGAGACCCGGGAACCGTCGGGCACCCCCAGCGGACCCCGGGTCCGGCAACGGGTACCCGGTGCCAGCCTGGGCGCCACGGCCGCGCCGGTCGGGCCGGTCGACGCCACGGCCGCCGACCCGACCGCCGCCCGGGCCCTGGTCGAGGCGGTCCAGGCCGGCGTACGCCGAGCCGAGCAGACCGTCACAATCGACCTGCCCGCGACGCCGGGCGACCCCATCCACCCGATAGTGGGCACCGGCGCCCCCGCAGACACCACACTGGACCGTCCACACCTCAACAGGCGGGTGCCCGGAGCGAACCTCGCGGTCACCCCGCCCTGCCCGCCGACCAGCCCGCACCCCGGCGACCCGGCCGAGGTTCGCAACCTCATCACCGAGTTCGAGGCGGGCGTTGCCCGCGCCCTCCGTGAAGTCAGTCCAGACCGCCGGAACGAAGAAGGATCATCACGGTGACCAGCCCCTTCCTGCACGAAAACGTCGACCAGAGCCAGCCCGGCGCCGCGGGGGACCTCAGCCCTGAGGCCCGCACCTTCAACTGGCTGCTGGACTCCTTCACCTCCAGCACGGCCGGGGTCCTGGAGGCGATCGCCGTCTCCTCGGACGGGCTGCTGATGGCCATGTCGGCCATCAAGGACCGGTCCAACGCCGAGCGGCTTGCCGCCGTGGTCTCCGGCATGACCAGCCTCGCCGGTGGGGCGGCCAGTTGGTACGCGCTCGGCGGCCTGAACCGGGTGATCGTCGACATGGCCGACGGTTACCTGCTGATCAGCGCGATCAGCAGCGGGTCGGTGCTCGGCGTCGTCGCCGACCGATCGGCCAACCTGGGCACCGTCGCCTACGAGATGACGCTCTTCGCGGGGCGGGCCGGTGGGGCGCTCACCCCGCGGCTGATCGTCGAGCTGAAGAACTCCGTCCAGCAATGACGCCGGAGGTCCCCGGCGACGATCCGGATCCGGACCCGCGGGTCCGGATCCGCCCCTACCTGCGTACGCCGCACCCGGGTGGGGGCGGCACGCCGGCGGCGCCGGAGCCGGACGACGGCCGTCCGGCGGGTCCACGCCCCTTCGTGCTCACCTCGGGACGGGTGGAGAGCGTGGACCCGGCGATCGGGCTGGAGACGCAGGTGACCCTGCGCGCCGACGACGGCCGGTGGACCGGTACGTCGACAGCCCTGCTGGCGCCGGAGCTTCAGGCGATCCTCGCGCTCTGCGCAGAGCCGATCTCCGTGGCCGAGTTGTCGGCCCGGACCCGGCTGCAATTCGGCGTGACCCGTGTCCTGGTCGGCGACCTGCGCGCCGCCGGTCACCTGGACGTGCATGTCACCGATGGCAACGACGCCTTCAACCCCGACCTCATCCTGCGAGTGATTGATGGACTCCGTGCGATCTCCTGAATGGCCGGTCGCCCCGATCGGGGGTCTCGCCGGCAACAGCGCCGCTGCCCGTTACGGCACGTCGCCGGGCACTGATCCCATGCTCGGGCGCATCGGCCCGCCGCCGACCGCGCCTCCGCCACCGCCGTACCGGCCGACGCCGAGCGCCGCGCCGTCGCTGCCGTCCGGCCGCCCGCCCGCGACGCCACCGATACCGGTGAAGATCCTCGTCGCCGGCGGTTTCGGGGTGGGTAAGACCACCACAGTGGGGGCGATCTCCGAGATCGCGCCGTTGACCACCGAGGCCGAGATGACAAGCGCGGGGATCGGCGTGGACGACCCCGGCATCCGGTCGGCCAAGACCACCACCACGGTGGCGATGGATTTCGGTTGCGTGACCATCGACCGCAGCCTGAAGCTCTACCTGTTCGGTACGCCGGGGCAGGCGCGGTTCGGCTTCATGTGGGACGACCTGGCCCGGGGCGCGCTCGGTGCGCTGGTGGTGGTCGACAGCGCCCGGCTGGACGACTGCTATCCGGCGATCGACTTCTTCGAGCAGGCCGGGTTGCCGTTCGTGGTCGGCGTCAACGCGTTCGACGGTCGACTGGCACTGGAGTTGGGTGAGATCCGCTGGGCGCTTGCCATCGGTGACCACGTGCCCCTGGTGCAGTTCGACGCCCGGGACCGGCTCTCGGTGCGGGACGCCCTGCTGGTCGTCCTGGACCGCGCGTTGGACCGGGCGACCGGGAAGGGTAGGGCCTGAGCCGACCGGCTCCGGTCGTGGCGGGAAGGGGTGATCGGGTGAGGGGCGACCTTGGCGAGACGCTGGCCCGGCTGGCCCGGCGCGAGGAGGCGCTGCGCCGCAGGACCAGTGACCGTGACGACACCTCGACGCCGCGTCCGGCGGGTGGCCCGGAGCACGGCCCGGGTGGCCGGGTCGACACCAGCGGGTCGGGCCGCCATGACGCGCGACACGCTGGGCGGGACGAACCCGCCGACGCCGCCGGATGGGGGCCGGTCGAGGCGGTGGCCGAGGCGGTACGCGAGGTCGTAAGCGCCCACCCGGGGCTGGCGGTGACGGTCCACGTCGAGCACGACGGCCGGACGTACCCGCTGCGGGTCGACTGGGACGGCCAAGACGTCACTGTCGGTCCGGCACCGGCGGCACCTGCTGTGGCACCGGTGGAGCCGCCACCGTCCTGGCCGCTGTCCGGTCGGACGGTGGCGGCCTGGACACCCGGCCCACACGGGTTGACGCCGGACCCGGCGGCCCGCCTGGCAGAGTTGATCCGGCGCGATCCGACGCTGCTGGACGAGGTGGATCCGGGGCGCTGATCGCCACGGCTGGCCGACGGCGGCTACGGTCGGGCGGTGGCGCAACCCGACCTGACTCTGATCGCGAGCCTGCGGCCCGCGGCGCTGGACGCCCGACGGGGCATCGTACGGCTGCACCCGGAGGCGCTGACCGCGCTGGGGTTACGCCCCGGTGACCCGGTCCGGCTGGCCGGCCGCCGGGAGACCGCCGGGATCGTCGCGGCGGCCGACGCGGGCGCGAGCAGTGCCCTGCTGTACGCCGATGACCTGACGCTCGGCAACCTCGGGCTGCGCGACGGCGGTCAGGTGCGGGTGTCGCCGCTGCCGTTGACCCCGGCGGGCCGGGTCACACTGGCCGGGCCTGTGGAGGTGGTCGCGGCGGTCAGTCCGGAGATGCTCCGGCTGGCCCTGTTGGGCAAGGTGCTCACGGTCGGCGACGACGTGTCGCTGCTGCCGCAGGACGTGCTGCCGGACGCCTCGGTGCGCAGCCTGGTCGAGGCGGCCCGCCGCAGCCTGTCCACAACGATCGGGTTCGCCTGGACCAGCACCCTGCTCACCGTTGTCGCCGTCGAGCCGTCCGCCGGGTCGCTGGTCACCATGGACACGCAGGTCGGCTGGGAGTACGGCCGGGCCACCCACGGCCCGACCGCCGGCCGTTCCTCCGCTCCGGCCGACGCCAGCCCGGCCGCCCGGCGTGACGCCACCCTCGCGCCGGAGACGGACGACGTGGACGACGCGCCCGACGTCGACGAGTTGCCGGGGCTGCGAGCCCAGGCCGAGGAGCTGACCGAACTCCTGGATCTCGGCTTCCACCATCGGGAGGTGCTGGGCCGGTTGGGCACCACGATCTCGCTCGGTGTGCTGCTCGGCGGGCCGGCCGGCTCCGGCAAGTCGGCGCTGGTCCGGGCCGTCGCGGCAAAGGTCGGTGCGCGCGTACACCCGCTGTGGGCGCCCGAGGTGGCAGCGCTGAGCAACCAGGCCGCCGCCGACCGGCTGCGGTCCGTGGCGACGGCTGCCCGCGCCGACGGGCCGGCGGTGCTGCTCGTCACCGACCTGGAGGCGCTGGCCCCGGCGGACGAACCCGGCCCGCTGGCCACTGTGTTCCGGCAGGTGCTCGCGGAGAGCGTCCGGGCCGGCGTCGCAGTGGTCTGCACCACAAGCCGACCGGAGGCTGTCGACCCGGCGCTGCGCGCACCCGACCTGCTGTCGCTGCGGATCAGCATCCCGCTTCCCGACCCCGCCCTGCGCCGCGAGCAGCTCGGCGTCCTGACCCGGCAGGTGCCGCTCGCCGACGACGTCCGGCTCGACGAGGTGGCCGGGCGTACCCCCGGGTTCGTCGCGGCGGACCTGGCCGCGCTGGTCCGGGAGGCCGGGGTACGCGCCGCGCTGCGGCAGAAGTCCGCCCAGACTCCTACCGTGTCGATGGCCGACTTCACCGCCGCCCTGGAGGTGGTACGGCCCACGACGATGGCCGCGTCGACCCTGGAGTTGGCCTCGGTGACGCTCGACGACGTGGGTGGGCTCGACGAGGTCAAGCAGACGTTGACCGAGTCGGTGCTCTGGCCGCTCACCTACCCGGACACCTTCGCCCGGCTCGGCGTGCAGCCGCCCCGCGGTGTGCTGCTCTACGGCCCGCCCGGCTGCGGCAAGACGTACCTGGTGACGGCTCTGGCCGGATCGGGGCGGGCGAACGTGCTGTCGGTCAAGGGCGCGGAACTGCTCTCCAAGTGGGTGGGTGAGAGCGAACGGGCCGTACGTGAGCTGTTCCGCCGTGCCCGGGAGGCGGCGCCGACGCTGATCTTCCTGGACGAGATGGACGCGCTGGCACCGGTACGCGGGCAGGCCACCGACGGGGGCACGACCGATCGGGTGGTCGCCGCCCTGCTCACCGAACTGGACGGGGTGGAGACCCTGCGCAACGTGGTGGTCATCGGCGCGACGAACCGGCCGGACCTGGTCGACCCGGCGCTGCTGCGGCCGGGCCGGTTGGGGCGGCTTGTCTACGTGCCGCCACCGGACGCGGAGGCCCGCGCGGAGATCCTGCGGGCCGCGTCCCGACACGTACCGCTGGCACCGGACGTCGACCTGGCCTCCCTCGGCGAGGAATTGACCGGCTTCTCGGCGGCAGACTGCGCGGCGCTGGTCCGGGAGGCGGCGCTCGCGGCGATGCGGGAGTCGCTTGCCGCCGCCACAGTCACCGCCGCGCACGTGGCCATCGCGCGGGAACGGGTCCGCCCGTCGCTGGACCCGGCTCAGGTGGAATGGCTCGCCAAGTACGCCGCCGAGCGGGGCTGACCGGCTCGGCGACCGGTCAGACGAGCTTCAGGGCGCGGACGACGTAGAGCTTCAGCGCGCGGGCGGCGTAGAGTCGAGGCAGATCTCGGCGTGCACCTTGCCGCCGGCCTCGCGCAGCGTCGCACCGCACTTCTGAAGGACCGCTATCGCGCCGGCGTTGTCAGGGGTCGTCTCGGCCACCACATTTCGCATGCCGGCCCCGGCCGCGGCGATGAGCAGCCCGCGCAGGGCGGCGGCGCCGATCCCCTGCCCGCGCGCGGACCTGCCGAGCCACATCCCGGCCTCCACCGTGCCCGGCTCGTCACAGCGAGTCATCCTGATCATGCCCAGCACCTCGCCGCCGACGGTGACGGCGTACATCTGCGAGCCGGTCGGGCCGTCCAGACCGCCGAAGCTTCCCCGGTGGTAGTTGCGGAACGCTTCCCGACGGGCGAGCGACCAGCCGGCGGGCGCCTCGACCGGGGGCATCACGTCATCGGGTTCGGCTTCAGCAGCCGCTACTGAGAGCAACGACTCAAGGTTCCGCTCGTCCACCGGCTCCAGCCGGACCGCACCTGGCACGTGCCGCAGTCTGCCGTTCCCATCGGCTGAAGTCCACCCCATTGGCCTTGCACTGGCGGTCCGGTCACCGGTACCGGCCGGTCGGGCGCTCGGGGTGTTCCTCCTCACGCTCCGTTGCCGCCCTTCGAGGTGACAGGGATTCAGACGGCGGACTCGAACTCGCAGAACACCACCGAGGCGTCGTCGGTCGCCTTGTGCCGGCGTAGCCGGTCGGCGTGGTCGCGCTCGGCGGCCCGGACCCGGTCGATGAGCGCCGCCGGCCCGTCGGCGCTCAACTCGTCCAGCAACCCCGGCCAGTCGGTCAACCCGAACTGCTCGACCGCGCTGGACGCGCCGTCGCTGAGCAGCGCCGCCCGGCGCAGCGCCCCCGGGCCGCGCCGGGGCACCGTCCCGGTCACCGCGTGGAACGCAGCATCCGGGTCGGCCGCCGCGACCCAGTAGCCGTGGGTACGGTTCATCCGCTCCCGCTGGACGCCCACCGCGTGCCGGAACCGGGTGACCGGGTCCGCCGGCCCGGCCGGTACGGTCGCGACCATCTGCCGCAGCTCGGTCATCGCCACCTCCAGCCGGTCGTCGGTCACCACCCTGATGTGACCGCCTTCGTCGAGCACAAGCGGGCTGTCGCAGAGCACCAGGTAGTCCACCTGGTCACCACGGTCCCGCAGCAGGCACACGGTGCTGGACGGCGTACCAGGGTGGTCGAGGTCGCACTGCCCGCCGTGGTCGGCGCGGACGGCGAGGATGGCGGCGGCCAGGTTGCTCGTCAGCCGGGCGGCCGGGCGTACCGCCTCGGCCACCGCGATCCGGGCGGCCAGGTGCCGGACGTACCACTCCGGCCCGTGCACGCATCCGGTGTCGAAGCCGTCCGGCACTGTCGCGCCGTCCAGGACGCCGACAAGCGGGCCGACCTGGAACGCAAGATCCTCGTTGACCTCGCGGCCGGGGGCCGGCGCGGACGCGGTGCGGACCCGCATCATCGGCGCGGTCCCCGCCCGGCCGACCGGGTCACCGGTGCCGGAGGTCGTCGACGGCCGCATGCGTCTGCCCCTGCACCTTCCCGGCGGCGGACCGGCCCTGCTCCCAGACCTCGGACATCCCCTGCTCGGCGGTGGACCGCACCGACTGTGCCGCCTGCTGCGCCGGCTCCCGCAGGTTGTCCCGGACCTGGTGGCCGACCTGGCTCGCCTGGTCGCGCAGCTGATCGGAGTGTTCGCTCACCATGTCGCGGGCCCGTCCGGCCAACTGCCGCTCCCGCCCGCTCGGCGGGACCAGGGACGCGGCCAGCAGCCCGACTCCGAAGGCGACCAGACCTGCCGCGAGTGGATTTCCCTGCGCCTGCTCACGGGACTGCCGCCCGAGTGACCGCGCCTCGTTGCGTGCCGAGTAGACCGCACCCTGCGACTGGTGCCCCAACGACCGGGCCTCGTCGCGCACCGAATTGGCCATGTGCGACATCCGTTCGCTGGACTGCTGACGGTTGTGGCTCGTGCTGCCCATCACCTTCTCCTTCGCTCGGGTGAACGCGCCACGCGCCTCGCCCACGCGGTCACCGGCGATCCGACGCGGGTTCATCTTGTCGGTCAACGCGTCGATATCGTTGCTCAACTCGTTGCGGGTCGTCTCGATCTCCCGCCGGATCCGATCCGGATCATTCGACATGACCTGCTCCCCTCGCGACGTGGTCACCGGCCCCGCAGGGCGTCCGGCATCTCCTGCGCGCTCTGCTTCGTCCGTGGCAGCACGGCACGCAACTGGCGCGCCTGGTTCCGCGCGTTGACGAAGAGGCCACCAGCGATGACTCCCCAGATGATCGCGACGATCAGCGCGGCCCAGCCCTCGTCCATCGTGTTGGACAGACCCCACCAGACGGCGTACGACACGAACAGCACGGCCAGGAACCCGGCCAGCCCCGCCCCGCCGAACATGCCTCCCGCCTTGCCGGCCTGGGTGGCCTCCTCGCGGAGTTCGGCCTTGGCCAGTTCGATCTCCTTGCGCACCAGCGTGGAGAGGTCCCTGGTCACGTCACCCATCAGGTCGCCGACGGACGCCTGGGTTCGCTCCTTCTCCGGGGCGCTCACGGTGCCACCCCACCCGGCACGTCCCGTTCCGGCTGGCCAGGCGGCGAGACGTTCTGCGCCCGAGCCATCCCGCTGTACGGCTGCGGTCGCGCGCCGGCTGCCTCGCCCTGTGGTGGTGGCCCGCTGGACATCGCCACGCCGCCGCCACCGCCGGTCAGGCTTCGGGTCAGCCGTCCGACCAGCAGCCCGGCCACCGCCGCGCCAGCGAGAAAGGTGCCGGGATGCTGGCGGGCGTACGTCCGCACGTCGTCAAGCACCTCACCGGGCTCCCGTCCGTCGAGCCAACCGGCGGCGCGTTCGGCGGCGTCGGCTGCCCGCCGGACCGCCTGCCCGGCCAGCCCGGAGTCGCCGTCCCGTTCGGCCATGGAGTGGAACCCTTGTCCCAGGTCGCGTAGACCGTCGACGGCCCGCTGCTGCTGCGACCGGGCCTGCTCCCGAAGCTGGTCGGTGGCTTCTCCGGTCAGGTGCCGGGCCTGTTGACGCGCCTCGGCGGCCACCTGCCCACCCTGCACGGCGGCGGTGTGGGCAACCTGGCCGCTGGCCTGGGCAGCCTGGTGCCCGACCTGGGACGCCTCCTGCCGTGCCTGTTGGGCCCTGCCGGTCGCACCTTGCGATGGCCGGCTCGGGTTGGCACCCGTCATGATCCCTCCCCCCGTCGGACCGCAGCCGCTGAGCAGCGGCTCGGTGTCCCCGGTGCCTACCCGTCGGGCCTGGCGACATGCTTTGGCCGACTGCGGCGGACCGGGCACCGGGGACGCCGTACTCAACAGGGCATTGTCGGTACGGGCGCGACGGCCGCTTCGGGGCGCGCGGAGGACGGATTTCCGCTCAGCGGCGGCGGTTACGGGCGCGTGACGAGCGCAGCCGGCGGAGCCGGCCGATCAGCACGGGGTCGGCCGCGAGCGCGGCCGGATTGTCCAACAGCCCGTTGAGCAGCTGGTAGTAGCGCGTCGAGGAGAGCCCGAACGTGTCCCGGACGGCCTGCTCCTTGGCACCGGCGTGCCGCCACCACTGCTGCTCGAAGGCGAGGATCGCCAGCTCCCGCGCGGTCAGTCCCGCAGCGGCCGGTTCGGCCGGTTCGGCCGCAAGCTCGTCGTCCAGCCCAATGTCGTCGTCCAGCCCGGCGTCGTCGGTGCTCTCGACCTGTGGCGCCGGCCGGGGCGTCGGAACGCTCGGCGAGCCGACGCCGGTCGTGTCGCCCGGACGAGCGTCGATGGACGGCTCGGGGGCGGCCGGGGAGGCGTCGGCGGGCATGACGTTCAGCCTAACCAGGGACGACCAAGGTCGCAGCAGCCGGCACGGCCGGCCCCGCTCGTCGGATGACCGACGGCCGGACCGGCCGCGCCGCTGTCGTCGCCTGTCGGGCTGACGCCGGTCAGGAGATGTCGCGCCGCCGCATCGCCCAGAGCGCCGCGCCGAGGATCACCACGACGCCGACCGAGAACAGCACAGACGACTGCTGCCAGGTGATGTCCATGGTGGCCGGGTTGCACTCGCCGTAGTAGTTCGCGTTGCAGGAGTTCCAGTCCTCCAGGGTGATCTTCTTGGTCATCCACGCCAACGCGTACGTGGGCAGCAGCCACGCCTCGGCGAACCGTACGCTCGCCATCGACAGCAGGATGCCCAACCCGAACTGGCCGACCACCATGAGCGCGACGACACCACCGAGGGCCATCGCCGTGTGCCGGCCGAGCGAGGCGAGCGCGAATCCGATGGTGGTGATGACCAGCACCAGGGCCACGCCGCGCAACCCGGTCAGGGCGAACGACTGCCAGGCTCCGGAGGTCATCTTCTCGGTGCTGCCGCGGAATGTCGCTACCGCCCAGAACCCGGCGAACCAGAGCACCGCGGCGGGCAGCGTCACCGCCAGGACGCCGGTGAGCAGCGCGGCCAGCTTGGTGAGCAGTACGGTGAGCCGCTTCGGTCTCCAGAGCAGCAGGTTCATCATGCCGCCGGTGCTCCACTCGGCGCCGATGAAGGACGCGCCGATCACGAACCCGACAAGCGCGAGGATCGCCGCGAACGGAACCAGCGTCTCGTCGAACGTCTCGCGGAAGTTGAAGGTCGAAGGCAGGAACCACTTCGCCTCGATCTGGTCGCGGCTCGGCGCCGTGATCATCGAGCAGTCGGCGGGGTAGCGGCCGTCGTTCGGTGTGCCGGCCGCCTTGGCCCGCTCGCACTCGACACGCTCCTGCTCGCTCCAGCGCACCTGCTCCTGGTGCTGCTGGTCGGCCTGACGCTCGGCCTTGGCGAGCTGAGCGGCGTCGATCTTCTGGTTGGTGAAGAAGACACCGACCACCACTGCGGCCAGCACCAGCAGGCCGAGCAGCGACATGTAGCGGGTGAAGCGCCGCTTGGCGAGCCGGCGCAGCTCCGTACGATAGAGGCTCACGCGCCCCACCCTCCTGCGGCGGCGCCGGGCTGGCCCGTCCCACCGACCTTTGTGGACTGGTCGACCTGCCGGTTCTGACCGGGGACCGGCGCGGTGGCGGTGAGTTCCAGGAAGACGCTCTCCAGGTCGACCGCGATCGGAGCCAGCTCGCTGACGTATAGGTGCTGCTCGGCGAGCAGACGTGTGACGGTTGCCGGCTTGTCGACGCCGGCCAGCATCAGGTGGTCCGGGTGTGCGGTGACCCGGACGCCGGCCCGGGTGAGCGCGTCGTTGGCCGCCGGCAGGTCGCTCACCGCCTCCAGCCGGACCCGGACTCCCCCGGACGAGTGCTGCGCGAGCACCTCGTCGACAGGCCCGAAGGCGACCCTCCGACCGAGCGAGATGATGGTGACCGAGTCGCAGATCAGCTGGATCTCGCCGAGGATGTGGCTGGACAGCACCACTGTCATGCCGTGTTCGGCGAGTGTCCGCATCAGCGTGCGCATCTCGCGGATGCCGCCCGGGTCGAGGCCGTTCGCCGGCTCGTCGAGGATGAGCAGCTTCGGGTCCTTCAGCAGGGCGGATGCGACGGCGAGCCGCTGCTTCATTCCAAGCGAGTACGTCTTGACCCGCTCGCCGGCCCGGTCGCGCAGCCCGACCAGCTCAAGTGCCTCGTCCACGCGGACGGCGGGCACCTCGCCCGCGCCGGCCAGCAGGGACAGCGTGTCGCGGGCCGTGAAGTGCGGGAAGAACTGCGGGCTCTCGACGATCGCCCCGACCTGGCTGGCGACTGTGGACAGCGCGTGGGGCACCTCGTGACCGAGCAACGCCATCCGGCCACCGTCGGGCCGGATCAGGCCGAGCAGTGTGCGCAGGGTAGTCGTCTTCCCGGACCCGTTGGGGCCGAGGAAGCCGTGCACCTGCCCTGCCTCGACCCGCATGTCGAAGCCGTCGAGCGCGTTGCGGGTGCCTCGTCGACGACTCTTGTACGTCTTACGTAGACCTTCGATCTCCAGGACAGCTGGCAAGCTGCACCTCCCCCGATGGTGGGCGTGACAGCCGACACCATACGCGGTATGCAGGCGCGCGCAATACCCGGTATGCATCGACGCGCCGATCGATGTATTCCATTGACGGAGCGTGACTGCTCAGGCGCAGACGACCTGCACTCCCGCCGCCCGGAAGGCGTCCACCACCTCGGGTGCGGCACCGGAGTCGGTGACCAGGGTCTCGACCCGCTCGACCGGGCAGATCCGGGCGAAGGCGTGACCACCCAGCTTTGACGAGTCCGCGATGATCACCACTCGCTTGGCGCGGGCCACCATCAGGTTGTTCATGGCGGCCTCCCCCTCATGGTGGGCAGCCGCGCCGAGCTGCGGGTCGATCGCGTCGACGCCGAGCAACGCGACGTCAAGCGTGACCTCGCGCAGCAGCGCCCCACCCAGCGGGCCGACCAGTTCGAACGACTTCGGGCGCACCACCCCGCCGGCCACCACCACCTTCATCCGGGACCGCACGAGCAGCTCGTTGGCGATGTTCAGCGCGTTGGTCACCACTGTGAGCTGGGCGCCCTCCGCGCTGGTGTTCAGGTCCGGCCGTACGGCGAGCGCCCGGGCCACCTCGGTGCTCGTGGTGCCACCGTTCAGGCCGACCACGGTGCCGGGCGTGACGAGTGCGGCGGCAGCGGCGCCTATCCGCTGCTTCTCCGCCGAGTGCTTCGCCGTCTTGTAGCGCAACGGCAGGTCGTACGAGACCCCGTTGGCGACCGCGCCACCCCGCGTGCGGGTGATCATCTGCTGCTGGGCGAGCTGGTCGAAGTCACGCCGGATGGTGGCCTGGGAGACGTCCAGCCGCTCGGCTGCCGCCTCGACGCTTACCCGGCCGTTGTCGGTGAGCATCTCGAGCAGGGCGTTCCATCTGGCGTACCGGTCCACCGAGGGCCCTCCACTGACTGCACGAACGGTGATTGATTGCGTGCACACTAGTGCGCGAAACTGGGTGGGCGCAAAAGACAGACCTGCGCGAACGGCCGGCCGGTTGCCACAGCCACCCCGGTTCGCGCAGAATGACGCGCGAAATACGGATGTAACGAGCCGTATTGCGCACAGCTCGGCTGCGAGGGAGTTTCCCATGACGTACGTGGACGCGGAGATCGCGAGCCAACCCGACTGCTGGCGGGAAGCGGCCCGGCTGTCCGGCGTCGTACACGGCGACCTTCCGCGCCCCGGCGAGCGGGTCGCCGTCGTCGGTTGCGGCACGTCGTGGTTCATGGCGATGGCGTACGCCGCCCGCCGCGAGCAGAGCGGCCAGGGCGAGACCGACGCGTTCCAGGCGTCCGAGTTCCCCGCCGGCCGCCGCTACGACCGGCTGATCGCCATCACCCGCTCCGGCACCACCACGGAGGTGCTGGAGCTGCTCGCCGCGTTGCGCGGGGGCACCCCCACCACAGTCATCGTCGGCGACCCGGCGTCCCCGGCTGTCGACCTGGCCACCGCCGCGGTGACGATGCCCTTCGCCGACGAGCGGTCGGTAGTGCAGACCCGCTTCGCGACCACCGCTCTGGCCCTGCTGCGCGCCCACCTCGGCGACCCGGTGACCGCGCTCGCCGCCGACGCCGAAGTGGCGGTGCGCTCCCCGCTGCCGATCGACCCGACAAGCATCGAGCAGGTCACCTTCCTCGGTCGGGGGTGGACGGTCGGGCTGGCCCAGGAGGCCGCCCTGAAGTGCCGCGAGGCGGCCACCTTCTGGGCTGAGGCGTACCCGGCAATGGACTACCGCCACGGGCCCATCTCGATCGCCGGCCCCGGCCGCCTGGTCTGGGCCTTCGGCGAGCTGCCCGACGGGCTGCCCGAGGACGTTGCGGCCACCGGCGCGGCCTTCGTGCACAGCCGTACGCACGGCTGGCGCACCGTGCTCGGCAGTTGGTCGGCTGGTCGTACGCCTGTCGATCCGATGGCCGACCTGATCCTGGCCCAGCGCTTCGCCGTCGCGCTGGCGACAAGCCGCGGCCTCGACCCGGACGCGCCCCGGCACCTCACCCGGTCCGTGGTGTTGGCGTGAGCGCGAGGAGTGAGCCGGGTTTGCGAGCCCCGCAGTCGCGAACCGAGGTGGCACCGTGAGCGCGAGGAGTGAGCCGGGTTTGCGAGCCCCGCAGTCGCGAACCAAGATAGCGCCGTGAGCGCGAGGAGTGAGCCGGGTTTGCGAGCCCCGCAGTCGCGAACCGGGCTGACACCGTGACCGACGGCGTCGCCGACCGGGTGGTCGTTGCGTTGGACGTCGGCGGTACCGGCATGAAGTGCGCGCTGGTCCGGCCGGATGGCGTCGTGGTCCGCGCCGAGCGGCACCCCACCGACGCCGGGCGCGGCCCGTCCGCAGTGGTCGCCACAATCCTCGACGTCGCCGACGGGCTGGCCGCCAAGGCGCGCGCCGACGGGCTCACCCCTGTCGCGGCGGGCGTCGCCGTGCCGGGGGTCGTCGACGAGGCGCGTGGGGTCGCTGTGTGGTCGGCGAATGTGGGCTTCCGGGACGTACCGCTGCGGGATCTTGTGGCGATGCGGCTCGGCCTGCCCACTGCGCTCGGCCACGACGTGCGCGTCGGTGGTCTCGCCGAGGCGCGGCTCGGCGCCGGGCGCGGCACCGGCCACGTGCTGTTCGTGGCGATCGGCACCGGCATCGCCGCCGCCCACGTCGTCGACGGTGTGGCCGCCGCCGGCGCGCACGGTGCCGCCGGCGAGATCGGCCACATCCTGGTACGCCCCGACGGCCCGCGCTGCGGCTGCGGCCGGCCGGGCTGTCTGGAGGCGTTGGCCTCGGCCTCCGCGATCGGCCGCCGGTATGCGGAGTTGGCCGGTGGAACGCCCGAGGTGACGGCGGCCGGGGTGGTCGAGCGGGCTACGGCCGGCGAGCCGCTCGCCGGGCAGGTCTGGCGGGAGGCGGTCGAGGCGCTCGCCGACGGCCTGGCCACCGGTCAGGCGCTGTTCGACGTGGCGACGATAGTGCTCGGCGGTGGCCTGGCCCAGGCCGGGGATCTGCTCCTCGACCCGCTGCGGGTGGCGTTGCGCGAGCGTTTGACCTTTCACCGGGAGCCGCGACTGGTGGTGGCGGCTCTCGGCGACGAGGCTGGCTGCCTCGGTGCCGCCCTGTTAGCCCTGGACGCCGCGGGCGTCGGTGACCCTCAGGAGGAACGATGACGGTACGGGTGAACGGCCGGGTGGTGACCCCGACCGGTGTGATCCGGCAGGGCTGCGTCGAGTGGGACGGTGAGCGGATCACCGCCGTGGCCGAGTACCCGTCGGTCCGGGACGGGCACTGGATCCTGCCGGGTTTCGTCGACATGCACACGCACGGCGGTGGCGGGCACACCTTCACCACGGGCGACGCCGACCAGGCCCGTGCGGCGGCCGGGTTCCACCTGAGACGTGGCACCACCACCCTGCTGGCCAGCCTGGTCAGCTCGCCGTTTCCGGTGATGCGGGCGGCCACCGAGGCGTTCGCACCCCTTGTCGAGGAGGGCGTGCTGGCAGGTGTCCACTTCGAGGGCCCGTACCTCTCGGACGCCCGCTGCGGCGCGCAGAACCCGGAGCACCTGCGCGACCCCTCCACCGACGAGCTGGCCGAGCTGATCGAGCTGGGTCACGGCACGGTCCGGATGGTCACCCTCGCCCCGGAGCGCGACGGCGCGCTGGAGGCGATCAAGCTGCTCACCGCCGCGCGGGTGGTGGCCGCCGTGGGCCACACCGACGCCACGTACGAGCAGACCCGCGCCGCGATCGCCGCAGGCGCGAGCGTCGGCACCCACCTGTTCAACGGGATGCGGCCGGTGCACCACCGTGAGCCCGGCCCGGTGGTGGCGCTGCTCGAAGCGCCAACGGTGATCTGCGAGCTGGTCGCCGACGGGGTGCACCTGCACGACGGAATGTTGACGTTCGCCACGACGACCGCCGGCCCCGACCGGGCAGCGCTGATCACCGACGCGATGGCCGCAGCCGGAATGGCCGACGGCGAGTACGAGCTGGGCGGCCAGGCCGTCACCGTGACCGACGGGGTGGCCCGGCTCGCCCGTGACGGCGCGATCGCCGGCAGCACGTTGACAATGGACGCGGCGCTGCGGCACGCGGTGGACGCCGGCATCCCGATGGCCGACGCCGCCCGGATGGTGGCCACCACTCCGGCCCGCGCCATCGGTCTCGGCGACCGGGTGGGCGCCCTTCAGGTCGGCCTCCGCGCCGACCTGGTGGTGCTCGACGATGACCTGAACGTGGTGCGCGTGCTGCGCGGCGGCTCCTGGGTGGAGTGATCGCCGACGCGGGTGCTGCCTGCCGCGAACAGCGGGCGGGATCAGCCTGCGGTGGGGACCTCGACGCCGAGGACTGCCTGCTCGTCGGGGCGGTGCACAAGCACGTCGGCCAGGTACGACTGGACGGCGTGACGCATCCCGACGTCCCGGCCGGCCTGCTCGGAGAGCAGCCACTTGTGCTCGATGATCTGCGCGAACAGCTCCTGCGGCTCCAACTTGCGGCGTAGGTGCGCGGGCACGGCCCGGACCACCGGCTCGAAGACCTCGGTGAGCCAGCGGTGCGCCGCCTGCTGCTCGTCGATCAGGTCGCTCTCCGCCCGGTAGGCGTCCAGGTCGTTGAGCAGCTTGCGGGCCTGGTTCTCCTCGGCGTCCAGGCCGGTGAGGCGCAGCAGCCGCCGGGTGTGGTAGCCGGCGTCGACGACCTTCGGGCGGACCAGGTAGCGCCCGCCCTCGATCGTCGACATGGCCACCTCGGCCACGTCGAAGCCCAGCTCGTTGAGGCGGCGGATGCGACCCTCGATGTCGTGCCGGGCCTCCCGCTCGATCGCCTGCTCGTAGGTGATCTCGTGCCAGAGCCGTTCGTAGCGCTGCACGACCTCCTCGCAGACCACCTCCGGGTCGATGGACTCGTGCAGCAGGCCGGCGGCCTGGAGGTCGAGCGCCTCACCGAAGATGTTCACCCTGGCGATCTCCAGGTCCTCGCCGCGCTGTCCGTTGGAGAGCGAGTTGTGCAGGGCGCCCGTCTCCGCGTCCACCAGGTAGGCGGCGAACGCGCCAGCGTCCCGGCGGAACAGCGTGTTCGACAGCGAGCAGTCGCCCCAGAAGAAACCGGTCAGGTGCATCCGCACGATCAGGGCGGCGAGGGCGTCCAACAGCCGGCTCATCGTCTCCGGACGCAGGGTGTGCGAGAAGAGCGCCCGGTACGGCAGGGAGAACTGAAGGTGCCTGGTGATCAGCACCGATTCGAGGGGCTCCCCGTCGTCGGTCTGCCGGTCGGCGACCACCGCCACCGCCTCCACCGACGGGAAGTCGATCCGCTCCAGCGCCCGCAGCAGGTCGTACTCCCGCTCGGCGATCCGCTCGCGGGTCTCCTTGAAGGCGTACACGTAATCGCCGAGCCGGACGAACCGGACGATGTGCCGCGAGATGCCCTGCGGCAGGGCCACCAGGTGCTGGGCAGGCCACTCTTCCAGCGGTGTCGACCAGGGCAGGTCGAGCAGCGCCGGGTCGACGAGGGCAGAGGTGATCCGCACGGGCACAAGCATGACGGTTCGCCCTCGCATCCGCCGCACATCGTGGCTCGGCCCACAGCGCTGAACACCTCACCGCACGCCGGGCCGGTAGCGTGGTCGCGTGCTCAAAACCTCGGGGGTACGACGTGAGCTGCGGTTGCGTCCCGTCCGGCCGGCCGGCTGGTGGTTCGACGCCCTGCTGCTTGCCGGACTGGTCGGGCTGACCGTCGCGCTCGCCGCCGACCAACTGTTCGGGCTGGACCGTGCGGTCGCCGACTGGGCCGACGGGCACCGGCCGACTGTCGCGTACTGGGTGGCGCGGGTGTTCAACCTGCTCGGCCAGGGCACCCCGCTGACCCTGATCGCCGCTGGGCTGGGCGTGTTGCTGGCCGTCCGGCTCCGCTCGGTACGCCCCCTGCTGCCGCCTGTCGTCGGGTTCGTGCTGACCAACCTGACGATCGGTCCACTCAAGGTGTGGACCGCCCGCGCCGCGCCGAGCGCAAGCGTCAAGGAGCCGTTCCTGCCTCCCGAGCAGACGCTGCCGCTGTTCCACGACGACCTGCCGGTCCGGTTCGCCCAGTCCTACCCGTCGGGCCACGTCGCCAACGCCATCGTCTGGTACGGCGTCATCGCTCTGCTGCTCGCCCCGCTCGCGCGCAGCTTCGGCCGGCAGCTCCCGGCCCGGTTGGTCACAGTGATCCGGGTGGTGCCGCCGCTTGTCGTCCTCACCACCACCACCTACCTGGGCTGGCACTGGCTCACCGACTCGGTGGCCGGGCTGCTGCTCGGGCTGCTGCTGGACCGGCTGCTGCACCGGGTGCCCTGGGACGATCTGCCGCTTCCCGGCCGGCTACGCGAATGGGACCGGCCGTTCACCTCGTACCCCTAGGGTCTCGGCTCGTGGATCAACTGGCGCGGCGGCTCGGCGTACCCGATGCGGTTGTCATCGGGTTGGGCTCGATGCTCGGCGCGGGCGTCTTCGTGGTCTTCGGCCCGGCCGCGGCGGCGGCCGGCGGCGCCGGGCTGCTGCCCGCGCTGCTGCTTGCAGGCTTCATCGCCTACTGCAACGCGACGAGCTCGGCGCGGTTGGCGGCCCGCTACCCGGAGTCCGGCGGCACCTACGTCTACGGCCGGGAACGCCTCGGCCCGCTCGCGGGCTTCGTTGCCGGTTGGGGGTTCGTGGTCGGCAAGACGGCGAGCTGCGCGGCGATGGCGTTGACGATCGGGGCGTACCTGTGGCCGGGGCAGGCCCGGCTTGTCGCAGTCGGCGCGGTGCTCGCGGTGACCGCCGTGAACCTGCGGGGGATCGGCAAGACGGCCACCGCCACGAAGGTGCTGGTGGCTGTGGTGCTCGCGGTGCTGGCCCTGGTGGCTGTCGTCGGCGTGGCGGGCGGGCCGGTGCACCTGGACCGACTGACCGACTCCGGCGGCTCCGCGCGAGGTCTGCTCACCGCCGCCGGGCTGCTGTTCTTCGCGTTCGCCGGGTACGCACGGATCGCCACACTTGGCGAGGAGGTCCGCGACCCGCGGCGGACCATTCCCCGCGCGGTGCCGCTGGCGCTCGGCGCGGTGCTCGCGATCTACCTGGTGCTGGCAGTGGTCACGCTCGGCGTGCTCGGCGCCGACCGCCTTGCCGGTTCCGCAGCGCCCCTTGTCGACGTGGTGACCGCCGCCGGGCTGCCGGGCCTTGCCTGGGTGGTCCGCGCCGGTGCGACCATCGCGGTCGTGGGCGTGCTGCTGTCCCTGGTCGCCGGGGTCGGCCGGACCACGCTCGCGATGGCCCGCCGCCGCGACCTGCCCGGGGCGCTGGCCGCCGTGCACCGGGTGCACCAGGTGCCGCACCGCGCCGAGCTGGCCGTGGCCGCCGTGGTGATCGTGGTGGTGCTTCTCGGCGACGTACGCGACGCGATCGGCTTCTCCAGTTGCACGGTGCTGGTCTACTACGCGATCACCAATGCGGCGGCGCTGACCCTGGGCCGGGACGCGGACCGGCGACTGCCGGTCCGCGTCCTCGCCGGTCTGGGGCTTGTCGGCTGCCTGCTGCTCGCTGTCAACCTGCCGTTGGGCAGCGTCGTGGCGGGCTTCGGGGTGCTCGCCGCCGGTGTCGTCGGGTACCTGGCGCTTGGTGCCCGCCGCCGACCGGAGTAGCGCCCACTGTCAGCGGCTCAGCCGCCGGTAGCGGCGCACCGCCAGCGGCGCGAACACCGCGATCAGGACCACCGGCCACAGCACCGCCAGCAGTATGGCGTTCTCCGCCGGCCAGGAATCGCCACCCAGACCCGGATTGCCGAACAGGTGGCGGATCGCCGCCACGGTCGCCGACAGGGGGTTCCACTCCGCTATCGCACCGAGCCACCGCGGCATCAACTCGGGCGCGACGAAGACGTTGGACAGGGCGGTCAACGGAAACGCCGCAGGGAAGACGATGACGCCTACCGTGTCCGGGTTGCGAACCAGCAGCGCGAGGTAGATGCCGGCCCAGGTGATCGCGACGCGCAGCAGCAGGAGCAGCCCGACAGCGAGCAGCGCCCGGCCCACGCCGTCACGCCACTGCCAGCCGACGAGCAGGCCGCAGACCAGCAGTGTGGACATCTCCAGCAGGGCACGGATGAGATCGGCGGCGCTACGGCCCGCCAGCAGGGCGGAACGCGCCATCGGCATCGACCGGAAGCGGTCGACGACGCCCCGGCTGAGGTCCAGCGCCACGCCCGTCGCGGTGGCGCCGAGGCCGTACAGCATCGTCATCACGAAGACCCCCGGGAGCAGGAACTCCCGGTAGTTGCCGCCACCTGGCACCTGCATGCCGCTGCCGAAGACGTACCCGAACACCAGCACGAACATGATCGGCAACGAGAAGTAGAGGATCAGCTCCTCCGGCGCGCGGATCACGTGGGTCATGTTCCGCCTGGTCATCGTCCAGCCGTCGGTCACCGCCGTCGTCATGCCACAGCCGCCTCTCGTGCGGCCGACCCGCGCACCCCGTCCGACAGGTGCCCGGTCAGGTGCAGGAACGCCTCGTCGAGCGTCGCGCGACGCAGACCGATGTCCTCGACAGCGATGCCGGCGTCGTCAAACGCCCGCACCACGTCGATCAGACCGGCGACCCGGTCGGCGACCGGCGCGCTCACTCGCCGGATCTCCGCATCCCGCTCGGGCTGCACGCCGCACACCCGGGCGACGATCTGCTCGGCCCCGGCCAACTGCGCCGCGTCCCGCACCACCACCTCGATCCGGTCACCGCCGGTCATCGACTTCAGCTCGTCCGGCGAGCCCTCGGCGACCACCCGCCCGGCGTCGATCACCGAGATCCGGTTGGCGAGCTGATCGGCCTCCTCCAGGTACTGCGTGGTCAGCAGCACAGTGGTTCCCTCCGCCACCAGGGCGCGGACCAGGTCCCACACCTGGTTGCGGCTGCGCGGGTCCAGGCCTGTCGTCGGTTCGTCGAGGAACAGCACACGCGGCGTACGGATCAGGCTGGCGGCGAGATCCAGCCGACGGCGCATCCCGCCCGAATACTCACCGGCGGACCGCCCCGCAGCCTCGTCGAGCCCGAACCGTTCCAGCAGTTCGGTGGCGCGTCGACGGGCTGCCTTCGGGCCGAGCCGGAACAGTCGACCGAACAACTCCAGGTTCTGCCGGCCGGTGAGGATCTCGTCGACCGCCGCGTACTGCCCGGTCAGCCCGATCCGGGCACGCACCTCGTCGGGCTGACGCAGCACGTCGAAGCCGGCCACCGTTGCCCGGCCGGTGTCGAACCGCAGCAGCGTGGCAAGGATCCGTACCGCAGTCGTCTTTCCCGCGCCGTTCGGACCGAGCAGCCCGTGGACCGTACCGGCCGGCACTGCCAGGTCGAACGTGTCGAGCGCGAGGGTCGGGCCGTACCGCTTGCCCAGCCCCTCGGCGACCACTTCGAATGTCGTCATGCCACGACGGTGCATGGCAGCGCTGACCGGTCACGCACCGTCCGCTGACGGCGGCTGGTCAGGCACTGTCACGCTCGTCTGCTCCGCCTCGGCGATCTGCGCGAGCACCAGCATGATCTCCGTACGGGTGGCCTCGCCGACGTACCAGCCGGTGAGTCCGCCGACCAGCGCCGCCTCGCAGAGCCGCCTGGCCTCGGCGAGGTCGCCGCGCAGCTGTGCCACCCGGGCGAGGCCGAGCCGGGAGGCGGACACGAACTCCGGCGCGCCGCTGCGCTGGGCGAGGTGCAGCGCGTCAGCGAAGTCGTTGTGCGCCGCCACGAGGTCACCGGCGCGCAGCCGGATCTCGCCACGCGTACGCATCATGTCGGCCCGGTCGACGACCGACCCGAGTTGCTCGGCCAGGCCCATTGCCTCGTCCAGCAGATCGCTCGCCGTGTCCGGGTCGTCCTGCCAGGCGGCGACCTCGCCAAGCGCGCCGAGTGTGATCATGGACCCCCACCGGTCTCCGGCACCCCGGAAACCGTCGAGCGCGACGCCGAGCGAGGTCCTGGCCCGCTCCCACTGACCCGTCGACATCTGCGCAGAGCCGAGCCCCATCGTGCCGAGCGCGTTGATCCAGACATCCGGGCCGGCCAGCCGCCGCAGGTGCCGCATGAGGTCGTCGACGTCCTCGACACCGCCGGCCGGCGGTCCGTTCGAGATCCCCGACAGATACAGCAGGAAGGGCTGTCGGGGCAGCCTGTCGAGGCCGTAGAGCAGCGGTTGCTCCGAGCCGAGGGACGACAACTGGCCGAACCCTCCGAGCGAGGCGTTGTAGACGCAGAGGGCGTACTCCTCGCTCAGCCCTGGCGGTGCCTCGGTGCCGAGCAGGTCGAGGACGGCGGAGGCCAGCCGGGCGCCCTCCCCACGCATGCCGCGCAGCCACCAGTAGAACGACAGGGCCGCGACAAGCCCGGCCGCCTCGGCCGTGTCACCGGCAGCTGTGGCACGACGCAGCGCCGTGTGCAGGTTGTCCCGTTCGGCGTCGAGCCGTCGCAGCCAGCGCACCTGATCCGGCCCGCGCAGGTGGTCACCGGCTGTCCAGGCGAACTCCAGGAAGTACGCGGTGTGCGCGCGCCGCAACTGCTCGGCCTCACCGGCCTCGGCGAGGCGTTCGGCGCAGAACGCGCGCACGGTTTCGAGCATTCGGTATCGGCCGCCGGTCAGCTCCACGAAGGACTTGTCGGCAAGACCGGTAAGCGCGTCGACAAGCTCGGCGGTGGGCAGGCCGGAGACCCGCCCGGCCGCCTCCAGCGTGGTACCGCCAGCGAAGACAGCCAGCCGGCGGGCCAGCCTCCGTTCGTCGTCGTCGAGCAGGTCCCAGCTCCACTCGACGACCGCGCGCAGCGTCCGGTGCCGCGGCGGGGCGGCCCGGCTGCCCACCGAGAGCAGCCGGAACCGGTCGTCGAGGCGGGCAGCCACCTCCGCGACGGGCAGCGCCCGCAGCCGCGCAGCGGCCAGCTCGATGGCCAACGGCAGGCCGTCGAGGGTGCGGCAGATGCACAGCACCGCCTCTGCGTTTGCCGAGGTGACGGCAAAGCCGGGTACGACGTCGGCGGCCCGCTGGGCGAACAGCCGCACCGCCGCGTAGTCGTCGACGGCCAGCGCCGGGACGTCGGGCGGCGGCACTGTGAGCCCGGACAGCGGGCACAACGCCTCGCCGGCCAGCCCGAGCGGTTCGCGGCTGGTGGCCAGGACGCGCAGCGACGGGCTGGCGCTCAGCATCCGTGCGGCAAGCCGGGCCACGTCGGCGACGACGTGCTCACAGTTGTCGAGCACGAGCAGCAGCCGCCGCTCCGCCAACGCCTCGACCAGCCGGTCGGTCGGATGTCGGCCGTGCTCGGCCGGGGCGCGCAGACCCGCGTCGCGCAGGCCGAGCGCACTCAACACCGCCTGCGGTACGTCCGACCCGTCGGTCAGCCCGGCCAGCTCGACGAAACGGATCTCCCCGCCGGCCCGGCCCGCCGCCTCGATCGCCAACCGCGTCTTGCCCGCTCCCCCGGGGCCGGTGAGGGTGACAAGTCTCCGCTCGCCGAGCAGGTCACCAACGCGCTTCAGTTCTTCTTCACGTCCGACGAACGTGGTGAGCTGGCTCGGGAGCGCCTGCTCGGTCGCCGGGCGTTCCTCACCGCGCAGCACCGCCAGATGGATCGCGGCAAGCTCCACCGAAGGATCGACGCCGAGCTGCTCGGCGAGCGTGCGCCGCGCGTCCTCGAACTCGGCGAGCGCCTCGGCCGGCCTGCCCAGCCCGGACAGGACGCGCATGAGCTGACCTCGCGCCCGTTCCCGCAGCGGATGCGCGACGACGAGCTCCCGCAGCTCCGCAACCAGCGCGCTGTGCCCGCCCAACGCCAGCTCCGCCTCGATCCGGTCCTCGACGGCGGCCAGCCGCAGCTCGTCCAGCCGTGCCGCCTGCGCTGGTGCGTTCAGCACATCGGCCAGAGCAGGGCCGTGCCACAACTCCGACGCCTCGCGCAACACAGCCGCCGCGTGGGACCAGTCACCAGCGGCGAGCGCGCGGCGCCCCGACTCGGCGAGACGTTCGAACCGGTGCGCGTCGACGTCCTCGGGATCCACCGCCAGGCGGTAGCCGGCCTGGTGAAACTCAACCAGGGCGTCCTCTGCGGGCAGGGCCTGACGCAGCCGCGACACCTGGGATTGGAGCGCGTTGGCCGGTCCACGGGGTGGGTGCTCGCCGTACAGGCCGTCGATCAGCCGCTCGGCGGGAACGATGCGGCCCGCATTGAGCAGGAGGAGCGCCAGGAGCGTGCGCAACCGAGGGCCGCCCACGGGAAGCTCTCGCCCGTCGGCAAGCAGCACCCTGGTCGGCCCGAGGACGCGGAAACGCATGCCATGGATTGTCGCTCAGTGTCGACCGGTTCCTGCGGATCGGTCAGCCGCTCAGCGCCCGGCGGAGATCCTTCATCAGCAGCAGCAGGTGCATGGGGTCGGTTGGGCTGGCCTCGAACTTGGCCAGCCCTTGGTAGAAGTCGCGGGCAGCTTCTGTCTCACAGTGAATGAGCACGGCGCGTACGCCGATGACCTCGGCGGCGGAGGCGATACGCCGCAGGGCATCGACCACCAGCGCTCGACCAAGACCGACGCCCTGGGCGCTGCGGTCGACTCCGAGCCGAGTCAGGATCACCACCGGTTGGTGGTAGCGGCCGGCCCCCTGCTGTAGGCGAGGTGAGGCATCGGCGGGAGCGACACTCCCGGCAGCCAGCGCGTAGTAGCCGACCACTCGCTGATCCGGGTGCTCGTTGTCACGCACCACGTACACCCGGGACAAGCCCGCTCGGTGGCTTTGTAGGGCATGCTCGACCAGCCACACCGACTGTGCGCGGGAGCCGCAGTCGAACCCGGTCACTGCGGACTCGGCCGACAGCGGCTCGACCGCCGAGAAGCGGGATCTCACCGCGACGCACCATCTGCCGGCGGATCGAGCACCGTTGGACCGGTCAACAGCTCCCGCAGCCCGGCGACGTCCTGCGCCGGCTCGTGCAACGCCTCGTCGAAGACCCGCCAGGCGTCCTCGTCCAGCACGAACACCCGCCGGTCGGCGAGCACATCCGCCGCGGCTTCGGTCGCCGCCTTCAACACGAACGTCGACACGCTGTCCCCGGACGCCTGACTCGCCGCCTCCAGCAACGCCTTCTGCTGCTCGTCGACCCGCAGGTGCAGTCGCTCTGCCTTGGCACTCACAGCCCGAGTGTACGCACAGCGTACGCCACCGCAACTCGGGTAGCTGGACAACGTCGGCCCGGGCTCACCGGACGCCGTCAGTTCACCTTGCCGGTCCCGTCATGTCGACGGGGTCACCTCGGGTTCGTCAGGTAGACCGCCGTTGGTCGTCGAGGGCAGATCTCCCGCCGGACGAACGGGGTGCGTCGTGTCGACCCCCGCACCTGCCTGGCCCGGCACCACGGGGGCCGCCGCCGCCAGGCTGTGCACTCCGCCGTGGACCGAGTCGGCCGGCCGGGAGACCGGCGCGGGCGGGGCGCACTGACCGGTCAGCCAGTCCAGGCCGCGTCGGCGGGCGACAACTGTGAGCCGGTCACCCGCGAAGATCACCTGACGGGGGTCGAGGTCCTTCCACCAGATCGTCCTGCCCCCACCGGTCGGAGTCCGGGCGATAAGGCGGACCTGCCCGTCCCGGCTGACCGAGCTCAGGGGACGGCCGTCCAACTCGGAGCCGGCGGCGACAGGCACCTCGGCTACCGGCAGCGCGTGCCGGTCGACAGGGATCGTGGTGATGACAGCGCGTTCGGTGAGAGCACCGATGAAGGCCGGCGCGGCCAGATAGGAGACCGATCGGGACACGCCTAGGGCAAGGGTCTCCTCGACACGTGCGGCGAAGTCGCCGTCGAGCAGGCGCAGCACCACCCGCAGGTCGTCGCGGAGGTCCCGGGCGGTCAGTGCCGCCTCCAGGTTCGCCACATCGTCGGTGGACGCCACCACCAAGGCCTGGCAGTCGGCCACCGACGCGGCGATGAGCGTCTCCGGCAGGGCGGCGTCACCGACGATCAACGGCACCTCCAGTTGCCGGGCCAGGGCACCGCCGCGCGGCTCCGGGTCCTTGTCGATGGCGACCACCTCGACGTCGTACTCGCGCAGGCGTGCCATCACCCGGGTGCCGACGTTGCCCAGGCCGATCACCACCACGTGCCCCGCCCGGGCCGGCTGCTGCCGGCCGGTGTGCAGGGCCAGCCGGGCGTTGACGATGCCGTCGACCACCACTGCGGTGATCAGCGGGATCAGCGCCAGCCCGGCCAGGTTGAGCACCACCTGCATGATCTGCGCGTCCGGTGGCTTGGCGGTGTCCGGGTCGGCGCCGCTGAGCGTTGTGACAAGCGTCAGGTACAGCGCCTCCAGCGGGGAGACGTTCTCGGCGCGGGAGATCAGTGCCCCCAGCACCGCGATGAGCGCGAGCACCAGCATCACCGCGATGCCGATCTTGCGGGTGGCGAAGCCGCGTACCGCGCGCATCAGCACCGCCACCGGACGACGCCGCCGTCGGGCGCGGACCAGCCGCCGGGCGGCGACCTCGGTGCCCGGCGGCTGACCGGTGGCCTCGGCCAGCACCAGGTCCGCGCCGGCCTGCTCGGCCGGCAGCAGCTTGACGCCCTGCTCCTCGCTGACGTGGGCCAGCGCGCACACCACGTCCTGCGGGCGGACGTCGGCCCGCCGGGCCACCCGCAGCGTCTTGTCCCGGTGCTGGAAGGAACTGGGGTCGACCTCGCCGAGCGCGGCGGCCACGAAGGCCGGCGCTGCCATCTCGGCGTCGGAGAGAACCTCGACGGGCGCCTTGAGCAGTTTGCGTACGCCGTCGGCGAGGGTGCCGTTGAACATGCGCAGCACCTGGCGGACCCGCTGGTCGACGGCCTGTGCGCACAGCGCGGCGTGCAGGTTGCCCACGTCGTCCTGGTGCAGCAGGGCCAGCCCGGTCGCACCGGCCAGCCCGGCGGCTTCGAAGGTGGCCACGTCCAGCCGGTCGGAGCGGACCACCCGGACCCCGCGCAACGCTGCCACGTCCGGGGCGTTGCGGGGGTAGCGCTCCGGCACCACGACTGTCACCCGGGCTCCGCCGACCGGCAGTTCGGTTTCGAGGATCGCGTGGGCGACGTAGTAGGCGAGTGCGTCCCGGCCGCAGATCACGTAGTGCGGGCGGGGATCCCCGGCGGCCCGTAGTCGCCAGTTCCACTCGACCGCCCGTCGCGCCCGGTCCCGCCACGGCTCAGCCATGTCCGGATCGTAGTCAGCACCACCACACTGGGCGACCCCGTCCGGATCATCCCCGGCCAGGCATGCCGGCCCCACGCGGCGGGTAGAGCACTGCCATGCAGACCTTCCTCCCGTATCCGGACTTTCTGGCCAGCGCCCGCGCGCTGGACCAGAGGCGGCTGGGCAAGCAGCGGGTGGAGGCCATCCAGGTGCTGCGCGGGCTGACCCGCCCCGGGTACGGCTGGCGCAACCACCCCGCCGTGAAGATGTGGGCCGGGTACGAGGAGGCGCTCACCCGCTACGGGCTGGACATGTGCGCGGTCTGGACCGAGCCGGGTCGGGCCGACACGTGTGCCGCCACGCTGGCCGTGGACCTCGCCGCCGCCTGCGGCCCCGGGGTGATCCGTACCCAGGACGAACTGACCCGGGCCGGCGAGCTGCCGCCCTGGCTGGGTCGCGACGACCTGCACCTCAGCCACCGCTCGTCGCTGCTGCGCAAGGACCCGGAGCACTACGGCTCGATCTTCGGCCCGGACGTGCCGACGGACCTGGAGTACGTCTGGCCGGCCTCCGACAGAGAGCGCCGCTGCCTGCCTTAGGAGAGACTGGCGGGGAGAGGGAGGTGCCCGTGGCGCTGTCGCGAGTGGTGGGTCGGCTCATCGGCGTACGTCAGCACGTGGTGGACCCGGGCGGCGATGGCGCGGACCGCGTACCGCGACCGGTGTCGGCGGTGGTGGTGGGCGGCGGGATCGCCGGCATGTCGGCGGCGGTCGTGCTGGCCGAGCGGGGTGTGGCGGTGACGGTGCTGGAGGCCGCGCCGACACTGGGTGGCCGGCTCGGCGCGTGGCCGGAGGCGCTCGCCGACGGCAGCCAGCAGAACGAGCACGGGTTCCACGCGTTCTTCCGGCAGTACTACAACTGGCGGTCCATCCTCCGCCGCGTCGACGCCGACCTGGGGTTTCTCAAGCCCATTCCGGGTTATCCGATCCTCAGTGAACAGTGGCCGACGGAGGAGTTCGGCAAGCTGCCGCCGGCACCGCCGGCCAACCTGCTGGCGTTGCTGCTGCGCAGTCCCAGCCTGCGCCTCTCCGACCTGCGGTCGATGGACCGCGACGCCGCGCTGCCGCTGCTCAGCTACGACCCGGTACGCACCTACGCCGAGCTGGACGACCGCACCGCCGACGAGTTGCTGGCGTCACTGCGGCTGCCGGACCGGGCGCGGGCAATGCTGTTCGAGGTCTTCTCGCACTCGTTCTTCAACCACGAGGCGGAGATGTCGGCAGCCGAAATGGTCGCCCAGTTCCACTTCTATCTGCTCGGCAACCCGGAAGGGCTGGCGTTCGACTGCCCCGACGAGGATTACGCGACGGCGATCTGGGAGCCGCTGACCCGGCACGTGGAGAAGCACGGCGGCCAGGTGCGCGTCGGCTCCGGTGCGACTGGTGTGCACCGTGACGCCGACGGCTGGCGGGTGACGACCACCGACGGCGGCAGTCATTCGGCCGGCCACGTGGTGCTAGCGGTGGATCCGCCGGCTCTCGCCGCGCTGGTGGCGGCCTCTCCCGACCTGGTCGAGCAGGCACCGGAGTTGGCGGAGCGGATGCCCGCGTTCGGCACGCCCGGCCCGCCGTACGCGGTGGCCCGGTACTGGTGCGACGGGGACGTGTCCGCCGAGCGGGCGGTGTTCAGCGGTGTGTCCCGTCAACCAACACTGGACTCGGTGACGCTCTACCACCGGCTGGAGAACGAGTCACGTCGCTGGGCGCGGCAGACCGGCGGTTCGGTCGTCGAGCTGCACGCGTACGCCTGCGAGTCCGACGTGCCTGCCGACGAGCTGGCCGAGCGGATGCGCCGCGAGCTGGTGACGCTCTGGCCGGAGGCCGCCGACCTGCGGGTCCGCGAGTTGCGCGCCCGGGTGGAGGCACAGGCGCCGGCGTTCACGCCGGGCAGCCACGCCTGGCGTCCGGGGGTACGCACCGAGGCGACAGGCGTCTACCTGGCCGGCGACGGGATCGCCACGGACTTCCCGAGCGCCCTCATGGAACGCTCTGCGGCAACCGGGATCATCGCGGCGAACCACATCCTGCGCGCCGAGGGCGCTGCTGCCGAGCCGGTGCGGTCGATCCGCCCCCGAGGGCTGCTCGCCGGGCGGCAGACCCCAAACCGACAGAAACCTACATAACCGACAGCCCGCTGCCGTACGCTCGAATGATCATCCGTCGATCGACCGGGCGGGAGGGCAGCGGAGATGTCACCACTGCACCGCGCCGGCAGCCTCCCGCTGGCCGAGGAGTCCGGCCGGGACGACGCGTACCCCCTACTGCGCGACGAGCGTGCCTGCGTCGTCACCGCCCTGCGGCTGGGCTGGTGGATGGCCGACGCGTACCACCACGGCCAGCACGCCGAGTCCTCACCCGCCGTCGCCACCCACCCGCCGGCCAAGCTCTCCAACCTGACCGAGATGTCGACACCGCGCCGGATGCGGATGTACCTGGACGGGGTCGACGTCGCGCTGGCCCAGATCGCCGCGCTCACCCGGCACACCGGGCAACTGCCCGACACGTCCGCCGCCCGCGCCCGACTCCCCGAGCTGGACCGGCTGCCCGACCTGGACCAGCCCGGACCCCTCGACCTCGAATCGCTGCTGCTCGCCTTGGACGACCTCAACGTGGAGGTGCTGCGGTGGGCGATGGCCACCAACCTCCGGATCGGGTTGGCCTACCGGCTCGGCCGGTCGCTGGCCGACACTGTCCGGCCCGGCGACGCCACCCAGTTGCTGCGCCGCTTCAGCGGCCGCCAGATCCAGCTCAGTCGCTGGCTGGACGAGCTGGCAAGCGTCCTGCCGCCGTACTCGGCTGCCGTGGTACGCCGTTCGCTGGCAGCCTGGGCGGTAGTGGTGGAGCGGGCCGGGCGGGGTGACCCGACCGAGCCCGACGCCGCCGAGCTGAGTCGCGAGCTGCGCAACCAGGGTGACCTGTGGCGCGGCGTACTCACCGGTGGCCTGCACCCCCGCGACCTGCTCGACGAGGAGGACTACGCGGTGGTCGCCCGCAACCTGATCATCCGCGACCGGCGGCTCGTGGCGCAGGCCGCCCGGGGCATCTTCTGGCCGGTGCTGGTGCCCCTGCTTGTGGTGCTGTTCGCCGTGGTCGGGGTGAGCGCCGCCGCGGCGGTCGGTTCGCCCACCACGCGGGCCGCCGTCGCACTGCTCGGCCTCGGCGCCGGCCTGGCCGCCATCTGGCGTTCCGTGTCCGGCCCGGCCCTGGCGGTCGCCGCCGAGGTCAACCGGCCTTTGCTGGACAGCGAACTCACCGCGCGGATGGCACTCCGACTGGACCGGCCGCTGGCCATCGCCCGCCGCTCGGTGGGAACCGCTCCCCGGACCCGTCGTCAGCGACGCCCCGAGTCGCCCGAGAGCCGATCGAAATACGTTGCCCCTCTCTCCCCCGCCGACCTACCGTGATCGCGCAAGGTCAACCACCACCGCGGGAGCAGGCAATGACGATGTGGCACGTCACCACCGTGTCGTCGTCGGTGCTGCCCGGCTGCGGTTGCCGAGCGGAAGGTCCCCGGGCGGGCCGGCCCGACTGACGCGTACCCGAACGCGCTGAGCCGCCCCGTCCGACAGCCGGACCGGGCGGCTCTTCGCTGTCCGGATCAGTCCGCCTCTGAAAGGAGATCCCGGTGGACGCCGTCCTCGTCATCAACGCCGACCTCGGCCCGCTGCACCGGGTCACCGTTCAACACGCCGTCCGGATGCTCTGCCGCCGGGTGGCCGAGATCCACGAGGCCGAGCCGGACCAGGTGATCGGTGTCTTCCCGATGCCCCGGGTGGTGCGGCTGGTCCGCTACGTGGTCACCCGGTGGCGGTTCGGCGCCGGGCCGGCCTGGTCCCGCGCCGGGGTGCTGCGCCGCGACAACCGCTGCTGCGCGTACTGCGGCGGCCCGGCGTCGACAATCGACCACATCCTGCCCCGCTCGCGCGGTGGCCGGAACACCTGGCGCAACACGACCGCCGCCTGCTACGCCTGCAACCAGCGCAAGGGCGACCGGACGCCGGCGGAGGCGGCCATGCCGCTGCGCCGGGAGCCGGTGAACCCGGGCTGGTCGGCGCTGGCCGCGCGGTGACCGACCGGGCCGGCGGGAACGGGGGGCCGCATCGGGGTGCGTCCCGGCGCGGCACCCGCCGGCCCCTGGTCCAGGGTGCGTGCCGTCGCTGCAGCCGCTGGTGAGGGATGCGCTCTCGGCTAGGAGGCGCGTTCCTTGACAGTCGACTTTGGACGGCCGCTGGGGCAGTGCGCCCGTATTTCGCTGCGGTTCCCGGCAGACCCCAAGCCGAGCCGGACCTGCTTGGCCGGTCCCGGGTCGTACGTCTCCGCCCGGTAGCCGGGCGCTGGCGTCACCGCGAGCACCTCGACCAGCTTTCCCACGCAGCGAACGGTTACCGTTCCGCCACGCGCCTCCACCGGTACGCCGGAGGACGAGCTGGGCGGCGAGGCGGCCCCGGTCGGTGCGGGCCCGGGGATGGTGGCGGTCGGGCTCGGGGTGGACGTCCGTCCCGGTCTGCTCGGAGGGCCGGGCCGGGGGACGGGCGAGGTGTCTCTGGCCGACGGAGCCGCAGACGGTCGAGGGTCCGTCGCAGCGGCCGATTCGGCGGTACGGGGAAACCCCACCGACGTGGTGCCCGGGCCGACGCCTGTCGGCGGCGCGTCCTGCCCCTGTCGACGATTGTTCGAGTCGCCAAGGGGCCCTGCCATCGCCACGGCGGCCATCAGCGCGCCACCGACAGCCAGAATCGCCCGCCGCCGACGCCACGCCCCCTGCCGCCCGCCCGGCTCAACCCGCCCGCCCGACTCGGCTGCCGCAGCTCGCTCCGGCTCGGCGGAATCGCCGCCCTGGGCAGCAGTGGTCGACGCCGGCTGGGCGGCGCTGACAGCCGTCCCGACCACGCCGCTGACGGGATCCACCGCTCCGGAGGCGACCAGCAGGATGCGGGCCGCCTCGGTGGCCGGCGGCCGGTCGGTCGGGTCGTGGGCCAGGCACCAGCGGTACAACCTTTGGACCTCGGCCGGCACGCCATCGATATCGGGCAGCGGGTCCGGCTCGACATGCTCGGACGCGCGCAGCATCCCGACCTGCGCTTCGGCGGCCCAGGGCAGCCGGCCGGTGAGCACCCGGTGCAGGAGCAATCCGAGGGCGTACACGTCGGAGGCCGGCAGCACCTCGCCGGCGGCCAGCCGTTCCGGGGCGAGGTAGGCCGGCGTACCGAGCAGCCGCCCTTCGAAGTCGATCTCCGGGTCGCCGATCGCGGCCGCGATGCCGAAGTCGAGCATCTTCGCCCCGGCGGGGGTGAGCATGACGTTGCCCGGCTTGATGTCGCGGTGCACCAGCCCTTGGGCGTGCGCTGCCGCGAGCGCCGACGCCACCTCGGCGCAGACCCGCAATCCGGCGCGGGGCGGCAGCGGCCCGGCGTCCAGCCGTTGTTCGAGGGTGTGGCCGTCGAGCAGTTCAAGCACCACGAACGGGACCAGGACACCGTCGAGCGGCGACTCCCCGTAGTCGTAGACGTTTGTGACGTGCGGATGCGACAGCCGGGCCGCCGCCTTGGCCTCCGCCCGGATCCGCCGCCTGCCGTGTGCACCCGAGACGACCAGCACCTTCACGGCCACGTCGCGTTCGAGCACCTCGTCGTACGCCCGGTGCACCGCTGACATGCCGCCACTGCCGAGACGCTCCAGGAGCCGGTAGCGGCCCGCAAGCACCCGATCACGCTGCACGACGGACAGCCTGCCGTACGGCCCCGGGCCGACACCACCCGGGATCGAGGTTTTGCCATACATGAAATCGACAACGACCGTGGGGCGGTCAGGTCCGGCTGGGCTCACGCGGCCCGGCAGGTGCCCCGTCACACCCTTTGCTCTGCTTCAACCCACGCAACAGATACGAGCCGTAAGTGTTGCGTCAGTTGAAGCAGAGCAAAGGGGGCACTGACAGGTAGGCGGGCCACCCGGCTGCCGGGCCGCAGCGGCTGCCGATCAGCCGCCGGTTGGCGCTCGCCAGGCGAAGCGGGGCGTCCGGCGTTCGGCGACCGCCGCCACGCCCTCCCGGGCCTCGCCAGTTGTCACCACCTTCCGGTGCCACCAGGCGATCCGCGCCGGCCCGGCACGGTCGTCGACGATCTCCTTGGCCGCTGCGACGCTCAGCGGCGAACGCTGCGCGATCGTGGCCGTGAGTTCGTCCACCCGCGCGGTGAGCCGGTCGGCGGGCAGCACCTCGTCGACAAGGCCGATCCGCAGGGCGCGTTCGGCGTCGATCAGCTCGGCGGTGAACAGGAGGTGCTTGGCGGCGGACGGGCCTACCAGCCGGGCCAGCCGGCGGGTGGTGGGTGCCGGATAGACCAGGCCGAGCCGGGCCGGCGGTACGCCGAACCGGGCGTCGTCCGCCGCTATCCGCAGGTCGCAGGCCACCGCGAGCTGGGCGCCACCTCCGACGCAGGCACCCCGGATGGCCGCCACTGTCGGCTTGGCGAAACTGGCCAGGCGTTCCTCGGCGGTCACCGCGATGCTGGCGTCGCCCGCGTCCAGCAGTTCGGCCAGGTCACCGAGGTCGGCGCCGGCGCAGAAGGCGTCGCCCGCGCCGGTCAGCACCAACGCGCGTACGTCGGGGTCGGGCTCCAGCCGATCGAGCAGCTCGGGCAACTGCCGCCACATGGCCGCCGTCATCGCGTTGCGCCGAGCCGGGTTGTGGATCACCACGGTCGCCACCGGCCCGGTCACGTCGACGGTCAACTCCGCGTCCGACACGTCCGCCCCCTTTCCGCGTCAGCCGTCCGGGGGCGTACGCCGCCGATCCGACCCGCCGGCACACGGCGGTGCGGCGACCATAACGGCGCGAACCCGGCGACCGCCCGTGAGGGGTGGCCGCCGGGTCCTGGCGTGTCAGCTCAGGTCAGGAGACGTTGAGCGCCGTGTCGTCGATGACGAAGGACGTCTGCAGCGAGGAGTCCTCGGTGCCGGTGAACTTCAGGCTGACGGTCTGACCGGCGTACGCGGCCAGGGAGAAGGACTTCTGGCTGTAGCTGGTGCCCTTGTTCAGGTTCGAGTAGGTCGCCAGCGTGGCCAGCACCGTTCCGCTCGAGTTGAGCACCTGCACGTTGAGCTTGTCGTACGCGACGCTTGTGGTCGTCTCGGCCGAGTTGACGTACAGCCAGAAGCTGAGGGCGTACGACGAGCAGCCGGCCGGCAGAGTCACCGACTGGGCCAGCGTCTCGGTGCGGGTGCTGCCGTACCCGTTCAGCCACGCCTTGTACGACCCGGTGCGGGCCGGCCGGGTGCTGGAGTTGGTGATGACGCCGGAGCTGGCCGTCCAGCCGGTCGCACCGGACTCGAAGCCCGGGTTGGCCAGCTTCTGACCCGGCGCGGTGCAGCCGCCACCGGTGCCGTTCACTGTCAGCGAGTACGTGGCGCTGCGGGTGACAGCGCCGGCACCGTTGACGGTGATCGAGTAGGTGCCGGGCGAGGTGCTCGCCGAGGTGCTGATGGTGAGGGTGGACGAGCCGCCCGAGGTCACCGAGGCGGGGCTGAACGCGGCGGTCGCCCCGCTGGGCAGGCCGGACGCGGAGAACGTCACGGTCTGCGCCGTACCGCTGGTGGTGGCGGTCGCCACAGTGGTGGAGACCGAGCTGCCCGGGTTGACCGCGCCGGAGGTCGGCGAGAGCGACACCGAGAAGTCGTTGCCGGTCGAGCAGGTCGAGTCGCTGCCGGCCACGTTCACAGCGGTCCAGGCGGCCTGAACGGCCTTGTACTCGGTGGAGCAGCTGCCGTACAGATCGGTGGCCGCGCGCAGGGTGTAGGCGCGGGAGGTGTTCGCCGGGTTGCTGGTGTTGACGTACGACGTGTTGGAGGTGAAGTAGACGTCCAACGCCCGGTACCAGATCTTCTCGGCCTTGACCCGGCCGATGCCGGTCACCGCGGGAGCGGAGCCGCAGACCGGAGAGGTGCCGTACGACGTGGCGCCCGTGCCCTCGGCGAGGTTGAAGAAGAAGTGGTTGGCGACGCCGGAGGAGTAGTGCACGTCCTTGTTCCGGGTGCTGGTGGACCAGCAGCTGTCGGACGAGCCGTCCAGCGACGGGTTGTACATGTAGCGCAGCGGCGTACCGTTGCCATTGATGTTGATCTTCTCACCGACCTGGTAGTCGCCCGGGTCGCTCGGCGCGGCGGCGTAGAACTCCACCATGTTGCCGAAGATGTCGCTCGTGGCCTCGTTGAGGCCACCGGACTCGCCGGAGTAGACCAGGCCGGCAAGCGCCTCGGTGACGCCGTGGCTCATCTCGTGCCCGGCCACGTCCAGCGACACCAGCGGCCGGGAGTTGCCCGAGCCGTCGCCGTAGGTCATCTGGGCGCCGTCCCAGAAGGCGTTGACGTAGTTGTTGCCGTAGTGCACGCGGCTGGGCACGCCCTGGCCGTTGCCGAAGATCCCGTTGCGGCCGTGCACGTTCTTGAAGTAGTCGAACGTCTTGGCGGCACCGAAGTGCGCGTCCACGGCGGCAGACTGCCGGTTGGAGGCGGCGCCGGTGCCCCAGGCGTTGTCGGCGTCGGTGAACGTGGTACAGGTGGACGTGCCGTTGTTCATGTCGCAGGTACGGCCGTTGCCGTGCGACGGGTCGATCATCTGGTACGTGCTGCCGGAGAGCGTCGTGTCGATGCTTACCGAGCCGCTGTAGATGCCCTGGCCGCTGCCGACCACCGACTCGATCTCGTCGTACGACCCCACTGCCGCGCCGGTGACGGCGTCGGTGATGACGTGCAGCCGGGACGGGGTCTGCCCGTCGGGCTGCCAGCCGCTGACCACAGTTTCCCAGGCGAGCCGACCCTTGCCGGAGCTGGCGTCGACGAACAGCTCGGGTGCGCCCACCGATTCCGCCTTGCCAGTGAATTCGGCGCGGGCGGCCTTCTGTGCCGCGTCGGCGGTGACCTTGGCCGTGGTGGCGACGGTAAGCGGTGCGGCGAGTCCGACCGAACTGCCGGCGTAGGTGCCGTTGGGCGCGGTGTGGATGACGAAGTCACCGCCGTACACCCGAAGGCCCTGGTAGGTCCGGGTGTAACGGGTGTGCGCCGCGCCGGAGGCGTCCACCTTGGTGCTCTGCACCTGGTAGGACTCGGCGCTCGAACCCTGGACCGCGCCGGGGTTCGTTCGCAGGACGCTCGCCGCCTGGGCCGCGGCGGAGGCGCCCGGCGCGGGGGCGGTGGGTGGGGCCGCTTGTGCCGCGGTGGCGACACAGGTCAGCAGGCCGCTGGTGAGCAGCGCTGCGCTGACGGCGGCGACGGATCGTTTCACGTGCCCTCCTGGAAGGAGAAAGAGTGTGACGGGGGTAGTCACGCATGTAGATATAGCCATGTGTTGACGAAAAGAGAAGGGCTGAACCGTTCCCAGACATCGACATTGGCCGAACGGATGAGTGCCTTGACAAGGGAACCAACGGCAGGCATCGCGCGTCCGACGGACATGAGACCCGCCTCGACAGCCGGTGCCACGATCGCGCTCCTGGCCGCCTTCCTGGTCGGCTGCACCAGCACCGACCAGGCCGACACCCCCCAGGCCCAGCCGTCGGCCACCGCCGACGGCACCTCGGCCACTGCCGCCCCGCCGTCCGCTGTCCCCGCCACCTCGGCACCCACGCCGACCGCCTCCGGCGCCACCGACAGCTCGACCGCGCGCGTGCTGCTGTTCCGCTCCGGCGGCTTCGCCGGCCGCGGCGACCAGGTGACAGTCGAGCCGGACGGCAGGTGGACTGCGGTGGACCGGGCCGGCAGCCGGCGCACCGGCCAACTCGCCCCCGCCGACCTCGGCCGCCTACGCGGGCTCGCCGCCGACCCCCGGCTCACCACCGAGGCCCGCCAGGGCACGAGCACTACCAGCTGCGCCGACGCCTTCAGCTACCGGCTGACCGTCGGCACCATCGAGATTGGGTACGTCGACTGCCCCGCCGACCCCGCACCGCCGCCGGCAACTCGCGCGCTCGTCGAACTGCTGCTGCGCGCCACCGACACTCAGACCAGGTAGTCCACCGGCAGGCCGGTGCCCCGCAACTCCAGAGGCAGGTGGGCAACGTCGTTGACAGCGATCAGACTCGGCGGCCCCGCCGGGCCGTACCGGATCACGGTCAGACCCGCGTTGTGCAGGTTCAAACCCAGCCACCGGTGCTCCGGCGCGTCGAGGGCGTGCCGCACCAGCCAGGCGATCAGGAAGTTGTGCGTCACGACCAGCTCGCGAATCGGTTCGTCACCGGCGGCCTCCGCGCTGACCGGGCCGGCGAACCGCCGCACCGCCGCCGCCGTCACCTTCGGCCCGTCGGCCCTCTCGGCCGCCGAGAACCGGGCAAGGAATTCGGCGTACGCCTGCGGCAGGCCAGCCGGATCCGTGTCGTGCGGCAGGTGGTCACCGGCCAGCTCCGTGGCGTACACCGGGACCCCGGGCAGCGACTGCGCGACCAGCTCGGCGGTCTGCGCGGCCCGGAGCAGCGGCCCGTGGTGGACGGCGGCGAACGGGCGGCCCCGCAGCCGCTCGCCGAGCAACGCGGCCTGCCGCCGACCGCGCTCCGACAGGCCGGTGTCCGGCTCGCCCTGCCCGGTCAGATCCTGCTCGCCGTGTCGGGTCAAGTACAGCAGCCGCGTCCGCATGCCCACACCTCAACACAGCGGAGGGCGCGGGATCGCCCGCGCCCTCCGCTGTGGCTCGCCCCTACGATCGGGGGAACATCTGGCCGATGCGGATCCGGTTGCCGAACGGGTCCCGGATACCGAAGTCGATCCCGTACGGACGCTCGGTCGGCTCGTCGGTGATCTCGACACCCTTCGCCACCAGATCCTCGTGCGTCTTGCGGGCGTCGTCGGTGGTCATGAAGAGGTATCCGCCCAGGGCGCCCTTGGTGAGAAGCTCACGGACCTGCTCCGCGGTGGCCGGGTCCAGTGCCGGCGGGCCCGGCTTCTCCAGCAGGATCTCCCGCTCCGGGTCGCCGGGCAGGTTGACGGTCAACCACCGCATGAAACCGAGGTCCTGGTCGGTGTTGACCTCCATGCCGAGCTTGTTCACGTAGAAGTCGAGTGCCTCGTCCTGGTCCAGGACGTAGATCTGGGAGCGGCTGATCGCGTTCATCGTCATGCCCATGACGGTAGAGGTCGCCCCTGACCTGCTGCTTATCCAAAACTGACAGGTCTGGTCCACGCCTTGGTGAAGCAGGACGGCACGTTTGTCGGTGTCGTCCGTTGACGGAAGCTCGTGGGTGACTCCCCGACGATCTGCCGGAACGTGCGGCTGAACGTGCCCAGGCTGCTGAAGCCGACCGCGTAACAGATGTCGGTGACGTCCCGGTCGGTCTCCACGAGCAGCGACATCGCCCGCTCCACCCGACGACGTTGCAGGTAGCGGTGCGGAGTCTCGCCGAACGTGGCCCGGAACGTCCGGATGAAGTGGGCATCCGACACGTGCGCGATCCGGGCCAACGCCGGGATGTCCAACGGCTGGGCGTACGCCCGGTCCATCGCGTCCCTGGCGCGCAGCATCGCCCGGTTCGACTGCTCCACCGCGCGACTCATCGGACCCCCGTCCCGCTCGGCTCGTTGCCCGACCCCAGGCTACCGCCAGGACTGGACAGCTCGGTCAGCCGAACTGGGGCTGCGGCAGTCGGCGCTGCTGCGCGTATGCGCCGGCGGCGACCCCGCCCGGTGAGGCCAGCACCGATGACCATCAGAGCGACGACGCCGAGCAGGGCGCCGAGCAGCACCGTGCTGCGCACGCCGTGGCCCGGCAGCGCGAGACCGGCGACCAGGGCGCCGCCGGTAATGCCGACGTTCACGGCGGCGGAAACGGTGGCGGCCGCGAGGTCGGAGCGCCCTGGCGCCACCTGGAGGACGACGCCACCGAGCACAGCTGTGAATGCCGCGAACGCCAGTCCGGCCAGAGCGAGCAGGCCCACCGCAGCCGCCGGGCGGTGGCCGATCGCGTACAGCCCGAGCAGTGCCACCGACTGCAGCGCGACTGTCGCGACCAGGGCCAGCCACGGGTTGCGGTCCACCACCGCTCCGACAGCGAGAATCCCGAGCACGCTGGCAACACCGCGCGCCAACAGGATGACCCCGACCGCCGAGGCGGGGAACCCGCTGACCTCGGTGACGAAGAGGGCGACGTAGGTGTAGGCGGCGATGGCACCTGCGGTCGTCAGGATCGCTACGGCCACCAGCAGCCAGAAGCGGCGGACGTCGGGTGTCGCACCTCGGGCGGCGTGTCCCTGATCGGGCGGCGCGGAGGGCAGCAGTGACGCCACCGCGACGAGCACGACCGCGCCGAGCCCGGCCACCGCCAGGAACGACACCCGCCAGCCCGCGCGTTCGCCGAGCCAGGTGCCCGCAGGCACCCCCATGACCAGGGCGACGCTGCCGCCGGCGAACACGATCGACACCACCCGACCGCGCAGCCCGGGTCGGAACAACTCGGCAGCGGCCGGCACCACAACGGCCCAGAACAACGCATGCGTCGCAGCGGTTGCCATCCTGGCCGCCAGCAGCAACGCGAACGTACTCGCGAACACAGTGATCGCGGTGCTGACGACGAAGCCGGCCAGGAGCGCCGACAGCAGTCGTCGGCGAGGAATCCTCCTGGCCAGGGCCGTCAACGGAATCGAGGCGACAACCACCACCGCGCCGTACGCGGTGACGAGCATGCCCACTTGCGACGGTGTGACGGCGAGGTCCGCGGCCATCGGGAGCAGCAGGCCGATCGGCAGCGCCTCGGCTGTGGTGTAGAGGAACGTCCCGCCGGACAAGCCGATCAGTGCCCCCACTGCTCGCCAGCGGCCCATCCACCCCTCCAACTGTTACCGGCTAAGTTCCTTACACTAGAAACAAGCTAGCGATGCCTCCGACGAGGGTCAACTGGTAAAGTCAGTTTTGATGGAAACAGCCGAGGACGTGACGCGGATGCACCTGGTGGGCGGCAACCTCGCCCTGGACTTCGTCAACACCCGCACCGGCCCACCCGTCGGGCCCTCGGACGACGACGTGCTCACGGGCTATCCGGAACTGGTCGCCTGGGGCGTGCACGCGGGCACCCTCACCCAAACTGAGGCGACAGCGCTACGCCGGCTGTCACGCAACGACCCAGAAGGCGCTCATGCTGCCTTTTCACGAGCGCTTGACACCCGCGACTACCTCGACGAAATCTTCCGATCGCTGGCCGCCGGAGGCGCACCGAGCACGGCCGCCCTGGCCCGGCTGCGGGACGACGAAGCGGACGCCCTCAGCCACGCACAGCTCGAAGGCGGGAGCACGTTCGCGTGGGTCTGGCGAGATGACCAGACGCTTGCCCGACCTCTCCGGCCGGTGGTGCATGCGGCGGTCCAACTGCTCACCGCAGGGCCGCTGGACCGGATCAAGGGTTGCGGAGGCTGCCGCTTCCTCTTCCACGATGAGAGCAAGAACCGCAGTCGCCGCTGGTGCAGCATGGACGACTGCGGCACTGCCGAGAAGATGCGCCGCTACGTCGCCGCGCGGCGGCGGCGCTCGGAAAAAGCCTGATGGAATTGGAGCCCCCGGCCGGGATCGAACCGGCGACATCTCGCTTACAAGGCGAGTGCTCTGGCCAGCTGAGCTACAGGGGCGCGTGCGTCGAGGTCAGCATAGCGACTGCCGTCCGGATATCCCGCTCGCGAGGGCTCCCGAGCACGGGAAACGTCAACAACCCGACGCCCGTACGTCTCCAGGTGGCCGATCGGACGTGTCGATTGATGTCCTACCGTGCCCGAGTGACCGGAATGCCTGACCGCTGACTCACTTCCGGCGACCCCCCATCTTGGCAGCGGGGTTAAACACGTTTACGGTGCAGTGACACGGATGACGATCAGCCACCCTCGTGGCGACCCGACGTCCGCTGACCGGTACGGCTTCGTACCGGTCGCTCCTTCACTCGGATCGTCCGGCACGTTCCTGCCGGTGAAAGGAAGCGCTTCACCATGGCTACGGTCACCTATTCCAAGGCGTCCCGGATCTACCCGGGCACCGAGCGTCCCGCCGTCAACGAGCTGGACCTCGAAATCGGCGACGGCGAGTTCCTCGTCCTCGTCGGCCCGTCCGGTTGTGGCAAGTCCACAAGCCTGCGGATGCTCGCCGGTCTGGAGGACGTCGACGCCGGCTCGATCCACATCGACCAGCGCGACGTCACCCACCTCCCCCCGAAGGCCCGCGACATCGCGATGGTCTTCCAGAACTACGCCCTCTACCCGCACATGACGGTGTACGAGAACATGGCGTTCGCCCTGAAGCTGCGCAAGACCTCCAAGTCGGAGATCGACCGGCGGGTCAAGGAGGCGGCCGGGCTGCTCCAGTTGGAGGAGTACCTCAGCCGTAAGCCGAAGGCGCTCTCCGGTGGTCAGCGTCAGCGTGTCGCGATGGGCCGGGCGATCGTCCGCGAGCCGCAGGTCTTCCTCATGGACGAGCCGCTGTCGAACCTCGACGCCAAGCTGCGCGTGCAGACCCGTACCCAGATCGCGTCGTTGCAGGCCAAGCTGGGCGTGACCACTGTGTACGTGACGCACGACCAGGTCGAGGCCATGACCATGGGTCACCGGGTTGCGGTGCTGCTCGACGGTGTTCTCCAGCAGGTGGACACCCCCCGGGCGCTGTACGACACCCCGGCGAACGTGTTCGTCGCCGGCTTCATGGGCTCCCCCGCCATGAACATCAAGACCGTTCCGCTGAACGAGCAGGGCGCCGAGTTCGCCGAGCTGCACATCCCGCTGAGCCGTGAGCAGGTCGCCGCTGCCCGCGCCGAGGGCGGCGACGGCAAGGTGACTGTGGGCTTCCGCCCGGAGGACTGCGACCTGGTCAGCCCGACCGAGGGCGGCATGCCGGTCGTGGTCGAGCTTGTCGAGGACCTCGGGTCGGACGCCAACGTCTACGGGCACGCCGCGCTGGGTGGCAACTCGGAGCGCTTCGTCGTCCGCACCGACCGGCGCACCATGCCGAACATGGGTGACACCGTGTTCGTCAAGCCGCGCACCGGCCGCAGCCACGTCTTCCACGCCGCCACCGGCAGCCGGATCTGACGTAACGCCGTACCGATGGGGGCGGTCCGCTACGGCGGACCGCCCCTTTCGTCGTACCGACGCCTGGGCCTACCGGGCCTGGACACGCGACGAGGCTCCTCCCGGCGGACCGGGAGGAGCCTCGTCGGCGTGGTTACAGCTCGACCGAGCGGCGGCGGGCCACCTCGGCGAGGGTGACCGCGGCGGCCACGCTGGCGTTTAGTGACTCCACCTCGGAGATCATCGGGATGCTGACGGTCAGGTCGCAGGTCTCCCCGACGAGCCGGGACAACCCGCGCCCTTCGGAGCCCACCACGACCACCAGCGGGCCGACGGCGGCCTCCAGGTCGTACAGGTCGGTGTCGCCGTCGGCGTCCAGGCCGACCACCATGAAGCCGGCGTCCCGGCACGCCTTCAGCGACCGGGTCAGGTTGGTGACCTGGGCCACCGGCACCCGCGCGGCCGCGCCGGCGCTGGTCCGCCAGGCGGTCGCCGTGATACCGGCGGCCCGCCGCTCGGGTACGAAGACACCCTGCGCGCCGAACGCGGCGGCCGAACGGATCACCGCACCCAGGTTGCGCGGGTCGGTGACCCCGTCCAGCGCGACCAGCAGCGGCGCCGGCTGCTCCAGGGCCGCGACGACCATGTCCTCGAAAGACTGGTACGCGAACGGCGGCACCTGCAATCCGACGCCCTGGTGCAGCACCCCGCCGGTCATCCGGTCCAGCTCGGCCCGGCTGATGTCCAGGATGGCGATGCCCCGGTCGGCGGCCGTCCGGATGATCTCGTTGATCCGGTCGTCCATGTCGATGCCCTGGGCCGTGTACAGAGCCGTCGCCGGCACCTGTGCGCGCAGCGCCTCCAGCACCGGGTTGCGGCCGACCAGCAGCTCCGGCGTGTCCTTGGCCGGGTTGGACTTGCGGCCCGGCGCGACCCGGGGGCCAGACCGACCGGGAGCACCGCCACGACCGGCAGCACCACCGCGACCGCCCGCGCCACCTCGGCCGGCGGCACCGCCCCGACCGCCCGGTACGCCACGACCGCCGCCCTTGCCCCAGGTGGTGTCCTTGCTGCCCGGCTGACCGATCTTCGGGGCACGCCCCTCCTCGGCCGCCGCGCGACGCTCCTTGTCCTGCTTCCAGGCGGTGCGCTGCGGCAGCTTCTCGGTGCCCGAATAACCCTTGTGCCAGGGCCGCTCGTCGGCGGGCAGGGTGCGGCCCCGCCCGGCCAGGGAGTCCTTGTTCTTGCCGCCGGAGCCCTTGGGGGCACCCGCCTTCGGCGTCAGTCGCCGGCCACGGCGCTGCGAGTTGCCGGCCATCAGTCCTGCTCTCCAATAGTCCAACGGGGGCCCTGGGGGGTGTCCTCGACCGCCACGCCGGCCAGCTTGAGCTGGTCGCGTACCGCGTCGGCGGCGGCCCAGTCCTTGCGGCCCCGGGCCTGCGCGCGCTGCTCCAGGGCCAGCGCGATCAGGGAGTCCACCACGGCGCGCAGATCGTTCGAACTGCCGCCACCGGTCCACGCCGGGTCGAGGGGGTCGATGCCGAGGATATCCAGCATCGCCCGTACCTCGGCCAGCGTGGTGCGGACGGTCACATCATCGCCGACGCTCAGCGCGGTGTTGCCGTCCCGGAGGTGCTGCTGCAACACCGCAAGCGCGGCGGAGGTGTTGAGGTCGTCGTCCATTGCCGCGACGAAGCCGGCCGGAAGTCCGCCGGGCTGCCCGGCGCCCACCCGCTCGGCGGCCCGCTGCACGAAACCTTCGATCCGCCGGTACGCGGTGGCCGCCTCGCGCAGCGAGTCCTCCGAGTAGTCGATCACCGAACGGTAGTGGGCGGCGGCGTAGTAATACCGCAGCTCGACCGGCCGCACCCCGAGCGACTCCACGTACGCCAGGCCCAGCGCGTTGCCGGCGGACTTGCCCATCTTGGCGCCGCCGATGCTGAGCAGCCCGTGATGCACCCAGTAACGGGCGAACGGCAGCCCGGCAGCCTTGGACTGGGCGATCTCGTTCTCGTGGTGCGGGAACGTCAGGTCCAGTCCACCGCCGTGGATGTCGAACTCCGGGCCGAGGTAGCGCCAGCACATCGCCGAGCACTCGATGTGCCAGCCAGGGCGGCCCAGCCCCCACGGCGACGGCCAGTAGGCATCCGCAGGCTCGTCCGGCTTGGCGCCCTTCCAGAGCGCGAAGTCACGCGGGTCCCGCTTACCCCGGTCGGGGGCGTCACCTGCCGACTGCATAGCGTCCGGGGACTGACCCGACAACGATCCGTAGGTCGGCCAGGACGCCACGTCGAAGTAGACGTCGCCGGAGCCGTCGGTCGCCGGGTACGCGTGCCCGGCGGCGATCAACTTCATGATCAGCTCGTGCATCTCGGGGATGTGCCCCGTGGCGCGCGGCTCATAGGTCGGCGCCAGCACGTTCAACGCCCGGTACGACTCGGCGAGGATCAGCTCGTTCGCGTACGCGATCGACCAGAACGGCCGACCCTGCTCCCCCGCCTTGACCAGGATCTTGTCGTCGATGTCGGTCACATTGCGGATGAACGTGACCTCGTAACCTGCCGACAGCAGCCAACGGCGCAGCACGTCATAGTTGACGCCGGAGCGAAGGTGGCCGATGTGCGGCGGAGCCTGAAGAGTGAGACCACACAGGTAGACCCCCACCTTGCCGGCTTCCCGCGGGACGAAGTCCCGCACCGATCGGGTGGCGGTGTCATACAGGCGTAGCGTCACCGTACAAGGGTAGCCGTCCGTGTCTGTCCGGGTCCGCCGGTGCCGGGTCGTACGCTGCCTGCGTGGATCCGACCGCACACCCCGGTGAGCCATCCGCCACCTCCACCAGCCCTGGGCAGGCCGAGGCAGTCGCTGGGCGTGCCGGCACGGTCGCGGGGCGGGGCGGGGAGACGGCGCAGACGCTGGACCGCGGGCTGCGGCTGCTGTACCTGGTCGCCGACGCGCCGGGCGGACTGACAGTCACCGAGGCGGCGACCCGGCTCGGCATCGGAAGGGCGGCCGTCTACCGGCTGGCGGCTCCGCTCATCGGTCACGGGATGCTGCGGCGCGACAGCGACGGCAGGCTCCGGCTCGGTGTCGGCGTACTGCACCTTGCCCGCCGCGCCCAACCACTGCTCGCCGAGGGGGCGCTGCCCGCCCTGCGCCGGCTCGCCGAGCAGGCTGGGGCAACCGCGCACCTGACAGTGGTCGAGGGCGGAGACGGAGTGGCCCTGGCAGTGGTCGAGCCGAGTTGGACGTCGTTCCACGTGGCGTACCGGACCGGGGCACGGCATCCACTGGACCGGGGCGCTGCGGGTCGGGCGATCCTCGCAGGCCGGGCAGGGGCGAGTGAGCCGGTGAGCAGCAGTGGCGAGTTGCAGTCCGGGGCGTTCGGGGTGGCAGCACCGGTACTCGGTGTACCAGGCCTTGAGGCGAGCGTCGGGGTGGTCGCGCTCGCCCCGCTGGACGTCGACACGGTCGGCCCGCAGGTGCTCGCCGCCGCCACCGCCATCTCGACCGCCCTGCGCTGACGCCGCCGCTGACGCCGCCGGTTGATCGACTCGGCTTCCTGGGAATCGGGCTGTCGCCGCCGCTCGGATACCGCGATTTCCAGGAAGGCGAGTCGATCTCCAGCCCGACGGCCATACCACGGCCGGCGATCGCCGTGGCGGCCGTCCACAGGGGCCGGCCGGGCGGCCTGGCGGGTTATCCACAGGGGTATCCGTTGGCGATGAGTGGTCGGCAGGCTGCTCGTCATGCCACCACGTCCACATCGACCCGATGCCCTGGCTTGGCAGGTCTTCCGCGGCTCCGACGCTGTCCGGGACGGCCTGCTCACCGAACATCAGCTGCGCAGCGCCGCCTGGGTGCGGGTGCGCCACGACGTGTACGCCGACGCACGACTGGACCGCGACCACGCCCTTGCCTGTCGCGCCGTTCTTCTCCGGCTACCTCCCGGGGTGGTCGTTGGTGGCCCCTCGGCCGCCTACCTGCACGGTGTCGAACACGCCGCCGCCTTCACCGACGACGTCCACGTCCTCGTGCCCCGACCGCTGCGGGTCGGCGCCCAGCGCGGCCTCCGCGTGCACATCGACGTCGGCGTTCCGTCCCCCGAAACCAGTGCCGATGAGCGATCCGGAACCACACCTGGCAGCGCGGTGCGGGTCAGCTCAGGCGACACGCGGGCAACCGGGCCGGGCGACAGGCGGATGAGCGTCGCCAGGGTGGAGCCCGTCCGCAGGCCGGGCACGTCGGTCGCCGACTCCCCACCGGGGTGGGAGTTCCGGGGGCAGCGAGGTGCGATCCCCCGCTCCGACCCGGGGCGGGCCGCCTGGGAGACGGCAGTGTGGCTCGATCCGATCCGGGCGGTAGCCATCGTCGACACGATGCTCGGGCAGGGCCTGACCGACAGCGACACGCTTGCCGAGATGGCAGCCCACAATGCGGACCGTTTCGGTGCGCGTCGGGCGCGCTGGATCTTCGGCCTGGCCGACGGCGGGGCTCAATCCCCGCCGGAATCGCAACTTCGAGTCCGCTTGGTGCTGGGCGGGTTGCCGCGACCGGCCGTTCAACATCCGGTACGCCTGCCCAACGGGATCGTCCTGCATCCCGACCTGGCCTGGCCGGAATACCGGGTAGCTGTCGAGTACGACGGGCAGTGGCATGCGGACGCCGAACAGTTGCACCGCGACCGCCGCCGGCTGAACCTACTCGTCGGGGCGGGCTGGCTGGTACTGCACGTGACCAGCCGACGGTTGCACGTCGAGTTCCCCGCGGTGCTCCGTGAGGTACGCGCTGCGCTGGTCGCCCGCGGTTGGCGCCGGTGAGCCACCGCCCCGACCGCCCCGACCGGCCAAGAGCATCACGGGTTCCTGGAAATCGGGCTATCCCACTCGCCTCGACACCCCGGTTTCCAGGAAGCCGAGTCGATCAAGCGCCCGGCCGCCCCGGACAGCCGCGGCACGGGCTGGACAACCCCGGGCCACGGGCCGGACCACGCCGGACACACGCCGGGACAGAAGCCGGAACACGCCGGGACGCGGGTCGGGGCCCGGTGACAGGTGTCTCCGGGCCCCGACGTGGTGCGTTACGGGCGGGCGTTCGGCTTGAGCGGGGTCTTCACCGCCGCGTAGGCGTCGACGATCCCGTAGCCGTAGAAGCCGTTGAAGTTGACCCCACCGGCGCAGTACGCGTCGTAGGTCTCGTCCCGGCCCTCGTTGCGGTACTGCTGGAGGCGCGGCTCGGGGCAGGCGTGCTCCGCAGCCGTCCGGTAGAGGTGCTGCTCGACCAGGTTCGGCGACATGCCGAAGCCACCGCGACGCTCCGGCTTGCCGTGCCGGCTGACGATCAGCGCGGCGACGCCGGCGGCGTGCGGGGACGCCATCGAGGTGCCCTGGAGGTAGGTGTAGTAGCCGCACTCGCCGTTGGCCTTGCACTGCTTGAAGACCGACTCTTCGAAACCGGCGACGATGTTGCCGTCGGCGTCGACCGAGCCTTCCTCCTGGAGCACGTGCTTCGGGTACGTCGAGAGGATCATGTTGGCGTCGGTGCGGAACGTGTCGGTGCCGAAGCCGTCCCGGAACCAGCCGCCCGGTGCCGCCACCGAGATCTGCTCGGTGCCGTAGTTGGAGAAGTCCGACTTCTTACCGGACGGGCCGACCGACGACACCCCGATGACGTGCGGGCCTTCGACGGGCAGGTCCCAGCAGCTGTTGTTGTCGATCGGCCGGGGGTACGGGGCGGTGTCACCGTAGTTCGGGCTGCTGGTGTCGGTGCGCGGCGCACCCAGGTCCATGTTGCTGTTGCCGAGCGCGCCGACCAGGGTGACGCCGTTGTTGTGGGCGAAGTTCAGGGCCCGCTTCATGGCCTTGATGGTGGCCCGCTGCGCCGCCTGGTTCTCGGGGGAGTCGGCCGGGTTGGCGGTGCAGTTGAAGAGCCACGGGTCGACGTAGAACGACATGTTGACCACGTCGATGCCGGACCGGCCTGCGTGCACCAGGGCGTTGACGACCGGGTCCAGGAAGAAGTAGCCGGAGTCCTGGCCACCCTTCAGCTCGACGAGCGAGACGTTCGGCGCGACACCGGAGAGGCCGAAGCCGTTCGCGGCGGCACCGATGGTGCCCGCCACGTGGGTGCCGTGCCCGCCGTCGTCGGTGCCGACCGGGTCGAGGCAGCTCGGGACCTCGCAGGGACCGTCGATGTCGACCAGGTCCGGTGCGAAGTTGCGCGACAGCGCCCAGTTGAAGTTCGGCGCGATGTCCGGGTTGCTGGCGTCGACGCCGGTGTCCAGTACGCCGACGGTCACCCGACGGTCACCCGGCTCGACCTTGCGGGCCTTGTCGGCCCCGATCATCTTGAGGCCCCAGAGCTTGTCGTCGAGCGGGTCCAGCTTGGCGCCCTTCTTGGCCGCCTTACCGGCGGCGGCCCTGGTGGCGCTGTTCAGGTGTTCCTGCTCGACGCGGTCCAGCTTCGGCTTGCGGCCGATCGCCTTCTGCTCGGCGGCGCCAACGAGCGCGGGGGCGGCGGTCGCCTTGGCCGCGAAGTCGGCCCGGTCGCTGGTCACCTGGAACATCCCGACCTCGTCGGACCGGGACACCACGGTGCCACCGGCTGCCTTGATGGCGGCGACGGCCGTCTCGGCCGCGACACCGTCCTCGGCGACGACGGTGAAGGTTCGGGAGCTGGTAGGCGCGGCACTGGCTGGTACACCCAGTCCCGCTGCCGTGAGCGCCAGCACTGCCGCGGTTGCGACAGCGCCGACGGTGAAGCGCTTGCTCACCACATCGGATCCTCTCGTTGAGGGACGTGGCGTCATCACACAACACCTAGCGGGATTCCGCCAGACGAGCGTCCGTCATGACGGTGATTCTCTGCCGGATCCGGCCAGGTCGGCAGCCACTCCATCCTGATCGACGGAAATCGCTGGACGATCGGCCGTCAGAGCCGCAAGCCCGGCGGCTTCAACCGGCAGCGCAGGCAGATCGGCGAGCACCGTAGGCGAGCCACCCGCCACCGCGGGCAGGTCGGCGAGCACCGCCGGCAGGTCGGCCATCGTCGACACTTCGGCGGTGGGCGGGAATCCATCGGGACGAGCCCGGCCGGTACGGTTCAGCCACACCGAGCGGAGGCCGGCGGTGCGAGGTGCGACGACGTCGTGCACCCACGAGTCACCGACGTACACGATCTGACTGGCCGGGACGCCGGCCGCCGCTACCACCGCCGCGTAGAACTCCGGGGCGGGTTTCTTGGGTAGGCCGTTCTCGTGGGCGTACACCTCGAAGGTGAACTCACCGGCGAGCCCGCAACGCTCGGCGCGGCTGTTGCCGTTCGTGGCGAAGCCCAGCGTGTACCGGGAGCGAAGCATGGCCAGCGCCGGCAGTACGTCCGGGTAGGGGCGGGTGAGGGCGAACCGGCGGGCGAAGAAGAGGTCGGCGATCTCGTCCAGGTGGTCGTCAAGCCCGGCGCGGGCCAACGATCGGGCCAACGCGGCGCGGCGGATCTCCGTCACCGGGGCGGCGCTGAGCTCGCCGAAGACCGCACCCCAGTCGGATTCCAACTCCGCGAGTGTCACGTCGGCGGCGGCCGGGGTCCGCCGCCGCATGTCGTCGAGGACTGCCATCAGTCCGCCGGTCACCGCCGGTCTCAGGTCCAGCAGTGTTTCGTCGGCGTCGAACACCACGGTTGTCAGCACGCTGCCCACTGTCTCACCGCAATCGGAGGCCAGGCGCGACAGGCACGACACACCGCCTCACCGTCCGTCGACGGCCAGCGCGGGCCTGGGCGGTACGGGTAGGGCCGGCGGCGTTGCGCGCAGCTCGTCGAGGCGTACCAGCGCGACTCCGGCGATGATCAGCGTGCCGCCGAACAACTGCCAGGCGGTCGGCAGTTCGTTGAGGAACAGCCACGCGATCAGCACAGCGAAGAGCACCTCGGTCAGCCCGACGAAGGACGCCAGCCGGGCGCCGAGGATGCGGGCGGCGGCGACCCCGGTGAGGTACGCGACGACGGCGGCGATCAGTGACAGCCCGGCGATGGGCAGCAGCCAACTGGTGCGCTGTCCGGCGAAGGTGACCTCGCCGAACGTGGCGTGCAGGGGCAGCAGGCCGGTCAGCCCGACAAGCAGCAGTGCGACGGCGCCGACGGCCATCCCGCCGCTGGCCAGGGCGACGGAGGGCAGCCGGGGGTCGGCGCGGCCGGCGAGTACGAAGTAGCCGGCCAGGCCGACTGCGGCGCCCAGTCCCCAGAGCACGCCCACGGGGTGGAAGGTGCCGCTGCCGGTGACGTCCAGCACGAATGCCAGGCCGCACAGGGCTGCCGCCGAGCCGATCAGTGTGAGCTGGCGGGGGCGCTGCCCGTGCCGCAGCCACATCCACGCGACGACGAGGATGATGCCGAGGTACTCCAGCAGGAGCGCGACGCCGACTGGCAGGTAGCGCACGGCGTTGAAGAAGCACACCTGGGCCACGGCGACCCCGAGCAGACCGAACATCCCGACCGCTGTGAGGTTGCTGCGCAGCACGTGCCATTTGCCTCGCAGCGACAGCAGGGCGGGGATCGCGAGCACGAGGGCGGCGATGCCGACCCGGCAGATCACCGCGGCCTCGGCCGACCAGCCGGCGTCGATGAGCGAACGTGCGAAGGTGCCCGAGGTGGCGAAGGTGACCGCGGAGAGCACCGCCAGCATGGCGCCCGCGGCGGGTCGTTGGTGCATTTCGCTCTCCTCGGGACGGCAAAGATGTCATGAGCAAACTACCCTTGCGCTGATGACGCTAAGTGGCACCTGTGACAGGAGTCAAGTTGCTATTCGCTCATGACACGGAACACTCGCTGATCTCTGCCGCAGCACTCGTCAACACCGATGGGCGGGAGGGCGAACTTCTGCCCGACGTCGCCGCGCTCAACAGCTACTTCGAACGGCACTCCTACACGGGTCGGCACGAGTGCGACGACGCCGAGTTGCAGGCCGTCCGGGACCTGCGCCCTCGCCTGCGCCGCATCTGGTACGCCGAGCCACCCGAGGTCGTCGCCGTGGTCAACAGCCTGCTGCTGGAACACCGCGCGTTGCCGCAGCTCATCCAGCACGACGACCAGCCGTACCATCTGCACGCCGTGCCCCGCGACGCACCGCTCGCGTCCCGGATGGCAGTGGAGGCGGCGATGGCGATCGCCGACCTGGTCCGGATGGGCGAGCTGAGCCGGCTGCGGATCTGTGAATACCCGGACTGCGACAACGTGGTCGTCGACCTGTCCCGCAACCGGTCGCGGCGGTTCTGCGACTCCGGCTGCGGCAACCGGGCGGCGGTGACCGCCTACCGTGCCCGTCGGGCCGCCGGCCGCCCCTGAGCCGCCGCCCAATCCTGCGCCCGCAACTCGTACTCCACCTCGCCGTGCTCGGTCCCCGGAATCGGGTCGTCCCACTGCACGTGGAAGGTGCGCACGTGGCGCAGCCCCGCCTTCGCCAGCACCCGCCGGGACCGGTCGTTGACCGCCATCGTCTCGGCCCACACCCGACGCACCCCGCCCACGTCGAAGGCGTGCCGCACCAGCGCCCGGGAGCCCTCGGTGGCCAGGCCACGCCCCCACGTCGCGCGACGCAGCCGGTAGCCCAACTCCGCCTCGTCACCACCGGCCGACGGGTCGAGCGCGAACCACCCCACGAACTCGCCGGTCGCCCGATCGAGCGCCACCCAGCGGCCCAGCCCGGGGTACCTGTCGTACTGACCCAACAGCCTCGGCAACTGCTCGTCGCGGACCGTGGCCAGCGGTGTGGCGACGCCACCGGTCAGGAACCGCATCACCTCGGGATCGCTGTCCAACTCGACAAGCGCGTCCACATCCGCAGCGGTGAACCGCCGGAACCGCAACCGCTCGGTCCCCGCAGGACCCTCCAGGCCATCGCCATCCATTACCGGATCATCCCGCCGCGACGCGACGCAGGTCGAGCCGATTACCCGGGCCGCCGCCACCCGCGCGATCCGCGCGGGGAAACCCGACCACCGCCGCGCGGCAGGCGGTCGCGTCAGCGCGGGATCGCCGCCACGAAGAGCCGCCAGGAGTACGCGTCGACGGCGAGCACGGGTCCGTCCGGGTCCTTGCTGTCACGCACCCCGACCACGTCCCCCAGATTCGTAGCCACCTCGACACAGTTGGCGTCCTGGTTGCTGCGGCTGCTCTTGCGCCAGTCAGCGCCGATCAGCTCCATGACTCGGCCACCTCGTTCATCAACTCGACGGAAGCCTGCGGGGGCAGGGCTTCCCCCAAGGTAGCCTCCCAGACCCGTTGCAACCGCGCGAGATCCGCAGGCCGATCCAGCTCCTGACCCCGAACCTGACTGTCCAGATAGGCCAGTACGGTGCCGTCTGGCAGGGCAGCGAGCGCAAATTGCCCACCGAGCGCCCCGGATACTCCTCTGCGGATCGCGGCACCACGTGCAGCCTGACCCGAGGGTGTCCGGTGGCGATGCTCGCCAGATGCAGCGTCTGTTCGCGCATCACCTTGCGCCCGCCCACCCGTCGGCGCAGCACCGCCTCGTCCAGCACTGCCACGATGTGTGGGGATCGCTCGCTGTGCAGCACTTCTTGACGGTTCATCCGGTCGGTCACTCGCCGGTCAACCTCATCGGAGTCGAGCAGGCCACCCGCCTCGAAGACCGCCCGCGCGTAGTCCTCCATCTGAAAGAGACCGGGCACGTAGCGGGGCTCGTACCACCGGACCGTGCGCGCCTGCTCAAGGATCGCCTGCCAGCCGCGCAGCCACGGCTGGGCCCGGTCCAGGCTGACCAGCTCGGTGGACATGCGGCCGAAGAGGCCGCCGGTGTCCAAAGCGCGGTCGACGAGTTCCAGGTATTTGCCGGTGGGCGGTTGCTGGCCCAACTCGACGGCGCTGACCATCGACGCCGAGTAGTTGACCGCCTTGGCCAGCTCCTCCTGACTCCAACCGCGCCGGGCTCGCGCCCGACGAAGCTCCGCGATCAGGAACGCCGCCGCCGTCATCTGCCCATCGGCCATGCCTGCCGCCCTCCACCCCGCCGACGATCAACTCCAGTCGGCCGCCAGCGGCGGTACCACCCGAAACAGGGCTACTACGACGACGCGACCAAACCCTTCCGACCGTAGTCGCCCGATCACCAGACTGTGAGGTGCGGCACCGCTCCCCGTCCCCCGGGCCTGTAGGCGCCGCAGGGGACCGCCCGCTCCCCGGTCGGGCGGTCCCACCCCAGACCACGCCGACCGGCCCCGGAAGAGCGTGCTCGATCGTGGATGTAGTGGGCTCCTGGCGGGCGGAGACCACTACATCCAGGATCGAGCGCGATCTTGACGGTGGCGCTCGGCTCCAAGGGAGGCCGCACCATGACCCGGAGCGCACCGGACGACCGCTCGGCTACGCCACGCCGGCAGCACCTGCCGCTGCGTCCACTCTGGCTCTGCCGGGTCTGCGCCGCACCCTGGCCGTGCCCGGTCGCGCGGCTCACACTGCGGCAGGAGTACGCGCACGACCGGATCGCGTTGAGCATCTACCTGTGCGCGGTCCTGCACGACGCGGCCGCCGACCTGTACCGGCTCAACCCGCACGACGGCCCGGACCCCGCCTCGCTCTACTCCCGCTTTCTCGCCTGGGCGGCACCGCGCGGCGACCCGCAGGTCAGGGGTGGGTCATCCGGAGCAGGTCGAGGGCCTCGTCGAGCTGGGTCTCACTGAGCTTGCCGGAGTCGACGTGGCCTCGGGAGATCACCACCTCGCGGATGGAGGTCTGCTTGGCCAGCGCCTCCTTGGCGATCGACGCGGCCTCGTCGTACCCCAGGTGGCGGTTGAGCGGGGTGACGATCGACGGCGACCCCTCGGCGTACGCCAGGCAGACCTCGGCGTCCGCGACCAGGCCGGCCACCAGACGGTCGGCGAACAGCCGGCTCGCGGCGGCCAGCAGCCGGATCGACTCCAGCAGGTTGCGGCCCATCACGGGGAGCATCACGTTCAGCTCGAAGTCGCCCTGCGAGCCGGCGAAGCCGACCGTCGCGTCGTTGCCGATGACCTGGGCGCAGACCTGCCGCATGGCCTCGGCGACCACCGGGTTGACCTTGCCCGGCATGATCGACGAGCCGGGCTGGAGGTCGGGGATGCGCAGCTCCCGCAGGCCGGCGCGGGGGCCGGAGCCCATCCAACGGATGTCGTTGGCGATCTTGTAGAGGCCCACGGCGACGGTGCGCAACTGCCCCGAGGTCTCGACCAGCGCGTCCCGGGCGCCCTGCGCCTCGAAGTGGTTGCGCGCCTCGCTCAGCGGCAGCCCTGTCGACGCGCGCAGCCTCTCGATGACTGCGGCGGCGAAACCCAGCGGGGTGTTGATCCCGGTGCCCACGGCGGTGCCGCCCAACGGAAGCTCGGCAAGCCGGGGCAGCGCCGCCTCCAGCCGCTGCACGCCGTAGCGGACCTGTGCCGCGTACCCGCCGAACTCCTGCCCGAGGGTGACCGGCGTGGCGTCCATCAGGTGGGTACGGCCCGCCTTGACCACAGTCTCGAACTCGGCCGCCTTGCCCTCAAGCGTCTCGGCGAGGTGGGTCAGCGACGGCAGCAGATCTTCCACGATGAACTGGGTGGCGGCCAGGTGGATCGAGGACGGGAACACGTCGTTGCTGGACTGGGATGCGTTGACGTGGTCGTTCGGGTGCACCGGCGAGCCCAGCTCCCGGCTGGCCAGAGTGGCGATCACCTCGTTGGCGTTCATGTTGGACGACGTTCCGGAGCCGGTCTGGAACACGTCGATCGGGAACTGGTCGTCGTAGCCGCCGTCGGCCACGTGCGCGGCGGCGGCGGAGATCGCGGAGGCCACGTTCGCGTCGATCACACCAAGCTCGCCGTTGACCTCGGCCGCCGCACCCTTGATCTGGGCGAGCGCCTTGATCTGCGCCGGCTCGATGCCTCGGCCGGAGATCGGGAAGTTCTGCACCGCGCGCTGGGTCTGCGCCCGCCACAGAGCCTCGGCGGGCACCTCCACCTCGCCCATCGAGTCGCGTTCGATTCGGTAGCCGGTCGCCTCTGGAGTCGTCACGCATACCATCCTGCCGCGCCACCCGCCGGTGTGCAGGGAAAGTGGCGCGGCCCTCAACCCAGCTCGGCCAACAGCCGTTCCACCTCGTGCCGGTCCGGCAACTCGATCTGTTCAAACAGGGCAAGCGCCCGCAGCAGGTGGGTACGGGCCGCCGCCGGGTCGGTGGCGCGCACGCAGCGGGCGATACCCACGAGCGCCTGGGCCTGCACGTAGCGGGCGCCCAGCACGGTGGCGTCCGCGAGCACCCGCCGATACAGGTCGAGCGCGCTTGTCGCGTCGCCCTGCGCCAGGATCGCCCTGGCCAGCAGGTTGCGCGAGGTGCACTGCTCGATCCGGTCCCCCGCCTCGGTCATCGCGACCAGGGCCTTGCGGTGCAGGTCGGCGGCGCGCTCCGGCCGGCCGGCCTCGCGTTCCATCATCGCGATCTCGTTGAGCACCTCACCCTCGCCGACCCGGGCACCCTCCTGCCGCCTGAGGCGCAGCGCATGCCGCAGTAACCGACGCGCCGGCTCCACGTCCCCCATCCGGTGCCGGATCATGCCCAGGTGCCCCAGGGCCCTGCCGAAGTGGCGCAGGTCGCCGGTCACCCGGGTCAGGAACAGGTGCCGACGGCAGACGATCAGCGCCTCGTCCAGCCGGCCGTGGTACAGCAGGGTGACCGACAGGTTGTTGAGCCCGCTGGTGAGCTCCCCCATCGCCTGTAGGCGTCGCGCCAGCGCCAACGATTCGTCATAGCACTCACGGCTACGGCGGTAGTCACCGTTCAGGCCGTACACGGCGCCCAGATTGCCCAGGGCGTTGCACACCTCGCGACGCAACCCGAGTCTGCGGTACACGCCGACCGCCTGCTCCATGAGGCGGATCGACTCCGACAGGTGGCCCATCCGGAAATAGCCCGACGCGAGGTAGTTCAACATGATTCGCGTGCCCGTGTCGTCGCCCAGTTCCTCGGCGGCGCTCAGACCGAGGGTGTGCGTCTCGATCAACTCCTCCAGGTGGCCGCCGTCGTACTGGGCGTGCCAGCAGGCCCGGGCAAGCTGCCAACAGTGGCTGCGGTAACCCTCGGCGTACGCCAGCCGGACCAGGCCGGTCAACTCGGCCAGGTTCTCGTCGAACCAGGCTCGCCCCTGCTCGGCGGCCGACGCGACCAGGTCCGCACGGACCGGCTCGGGCAGTGACATCAGGGTCCAAGTGGCGGAGATTTCCCTCTTCCGGGCGATCATCGCGCCGACCTGGAGGTGATGGTCGAGCAGACGTTCGATGCCGTCCCGCCGCTCGGTCGCACGTTCCGGTGCGGCGACCAACGTGCGGGCGTACTCCCGCACCAGGTCGTGCAGTCGGTACCGGCCGGACCCCACCTCGTCCACCAGGTTCGCGTCGACAAGCTCGTCCAGCAGGTCCTGCGCATCGGGCACCGGCAACTCCGTGAGAGCTGCGGCTACCAGGCCGTCGAACCGTACGCCGGGATAGAGGCCCAGCAGCCGGAACGTGCGCTGCGCGGCGGGTGACACCTGCGCGTACGACAGGGCGAAGGCGCGGCCGACGGACCGTTCGCCCGCCTCGAACTCGGCAAGCGGATCCGGCCGCGAGGTCAGGCGCTCGGCCAGGTCGGCGATCCGCCAACGGGGGCGGTGGGCCAACCGGGCCCCGGCCAGCCGGATGGCCAGGGGCAGGTGACCGCAGCGGCGGACCACCTCGTTCGCGGCCTCCGGTTCTGCCGCGACCCGCTCCGGGCCGGCCACCCGCCCGAGCAGTTCGACAGCCTCGTCGGGGTCGAGCACCGGAAGCGACGACGGTCGTCCCTCGTCCACCCCGACGAGCCGACGACGGCTGGTGACCAGCGTCAGGCACTGCGAGCTGTTGGGCAGCAGCGGCGCCACCTGGTCGGCGGTGGCGGCATTGTCCAACACCACCAGCGCACGCCGGTCGGTCAGCTCGGTCCGCCAGAGCGCCAACCGGTCCTCCGGGTTTCCCGGCAACCGGTCCGCTGGCACACCGAGCTGCCGCAGCAGCGTGGCCGCCGCCGCAGTCGGCGTCAACGGGGTCCGTTCGCTGTGCCCGTGCAGGTCGATGTAGAGCTGGGCGTCGGGATAGTCGTCGCTGAGGGCGGTGGCGACGTGCACCGCGAGGGTGGTCTTGCCGCTGCCGGCCATGCCGTCGATGAGCTGGATCCGGGCGCCTTCGCGTACCTCCTTCACGAGGCGGGCCACAGTCTCCTGCCGGCCGGTGAAGTCGCCGATCGCCCGGGGCAGCGAGCGGACCGGGCCGACCAGCCGGGGGGCCTGCCTGGCCAGGGCCAGGTCACCGGCGAGTACGCGCTGGTGCAGCGCCTGCAACTCGGCGCCCGGCTCGATGCCCAACTCCTCGGCGCAGAACCGCCGTCCCTCCCGGTAGACGGCCAACGCCTCCGCCTGCCGGCCCGCCGACGACAGGGCGAGCATCAGTTGGCCGCGCAGTCGCTCCCGCGACGGGTGCTGATCGACGCTCTCGGTGAGTTCGTCGATCAGCTCCAGGGCCCGCCCGAGGCGTAGCTCGATGTCGACGCACTCCTCCAGGGCGGTGAGGCGCTGTTCGTCAAGCGTCTGCGCGCGTCGGCGGACGCTGCGGCAGCTGATGCCGGCGAGCGCCGGCCCGCGCCAGAGCGCCAGGGCCGAGCGGAACCACTTCGCCGCCTCGCTCAACCGGCCGGCTGCGGCGGCGCTCCGCGCGGACTCCACGTCACTGGCGAACACCTCGGAGTCGAGTTCGTCCGGGGCAAGTCGGATGCCGTACCCGGCCGGGTCGGTGACGATGGTCTCCGGTGCCATCCCCAGCTCGGCCAGGCGCCCCCGCAGCCGAGACACGCAGGTCTGCAACTGGGCTCGGGCAGTGGCCGGCGGGTGCTCCTCCCAGACCGCGTCGACCAACTCCTCCACCGGCACCATCCGACCGGGACGTAGCAGCAGCATGGCGAGCACGATCCGGTCCCGACCGGCGGTGACTGTGGATTCGCCACCACCGACGTGCAGGGGGCCCAGGATCCCGAACCGGATCTGCTCTTCCGCGTCCAGACACTGGTCGCAGGGCTGCGCGGCGGGCAGGCTGGTCCCCGTTTCCTCTGGCGGGTTCGCCCGGAGGTCGAGATCGGGGTCTTCGCGGATGATCGCCACCTCGAGGTCCCGCAGCTCGGGGGCGGGATCGAGACCCAGGTCCCGGTTGATCGAATCCCGATGCTGGCGGTATGCCGCAAGCGCGTCCTGTCGACGCCCGCACCGGTAGAGGGAGAGCATGAGCAACTTGACGAGCTGCTCGTTGAGCGGCTGCGCCTCGGTCACCCTGGTCAGCTCGATGACCGCCTGTTCGTGGCGGCCCATCTCCAGGTCCGCCGCCACACACAGTTCGAGGAGCTGCCGATGAATCTCGATCAACGGCCGGCCGACCCGGCGTCGCAGCTCGTCCGAGGCGACGTCCGCCAGCGGATCGTCGCGCCACAGCGCCAGGGCTTCCCGTCCATACCGGACGCGGTCGGCGGGTAGCTGCTCACGGCGGGCACGGTCCGCCAGGGTCCGGAAGCGCTGGGCGTCGATGGACTCGGGCTCAGTGAGCAGGGCGTAGCTCTGGCCCTCCCGGACCAGTCGGGCCGTGGACCCGGCTGAGGCCAGGCAGCCGCGCAGTCGGGCGGCGGCGGTCTGCACGGTTCCCCTCGGGTTCGAGACGTGTCGGTCCGCTGTGAGAAGTTGGGCCAGCCGGTCCACCGGAATCGGCTGGCCCGGTTCGAGCAGCAGGAGACCGAGCAGCAGCCGGACCTGCCGCCGCGGTAGGTCCAACTCCTGACCATCCACAAAGGCCCGTACCGGTCCCAGGACCAGAAATTGCACGTCCACAGGTCGTTTTCCCATCGCCGTGGTGCCGGTCGATCTAGTCAGTACCAGGTCGTTCGGGGGGCGACAACGGAAAGTCCGTCGCGTTCTGGCAACACCCGAGCCGGGCGGCGCGTCGATGACCTCGCCCGAACTGACCCTGTCCGCGGCGGCGATAGTGATCTGAGAGCGGATCGAGGGCGGCCTACCGGAAGATCTTCAGGTGGTCGGTGACGGGGCCCGACGGGGGCGGTTGCGCCTGCCCAACCCCAGCGGGGCGGGCGCACCGATGTCGGTGGGGCACCGACGACACAGGGGGTGCCGGGCGGATCGCCCGGCACCCCCTTTTCGCGTACGTGTCGGTCAGCGGCGGCCGACGGTGAGCACCGGCTTGGTGACCTCGGCGAAGAAGTCGTTGCCCTTGTCGTCGACAACGATGAAGGCGGGGAAGTCCTCCACCTCGATCTTCCAGACCGCCTCCATGCCCAACTCGGCGTACTCCAGCACCTCGACGTGCCGGATGCAGTCCTGGGCGAGGCGGGCCGCCGGGCCGCCGATCGAGCCGAGATAGAAGCCGCCGTGCTCCTGGCAGGAGCGGGTCACCTGGCCCGACCGGTTGCCCTTTGCCAGCATCACCTGTGAACCGCCGGCGGCCTGGAACTTCTCCACGTAGGCGTCCATCCGGCCGGCGGTGGTCGGGCCGAACGAGCCGGACGCGTACCCCTCGGGGGTCTTCGCCGGGCCCGCGTAGTAGACCGCGTGGTCGCGCAGGTACTGCGGCATCGGCTCACCCGCGTCCAGCCGCTCGGCGATCTTGGCGTGTGCGATGTCGCGGGCCACCACCAGCGGGCCGGACAGGGACAGCCGGGTCTTCACCGGGTACTTGGACAGCTCGGCGCGGATCTCGTCCATCGGCCGGTTCAGGTCGACCCGGACGACCGTCTCGGCGTCGAGCGAGTCGTCGGTGACGTCGGGCAGGAAACGCGCCGGGTCGGTCTCCAGGCGCTCCAACCAGACACCCGACGGAGTGATCTTGGCGACGGCCTGACGGTCCGCCGAGCAGGAGACGGCGATCGCCACCGGGCAGGAAGCGCCGTGTCGGGGCAGCCGGACCACCCGTACGTCGTGGCAGAAGTACCGGCCGCCGAACTGCGCGCCGATGCCGAAGTTGCGTGTCAACTCCAGCACCTCCGCCTCCAGCTCCAGGTCACGGAAGCCGTGCGCGCTCATCGACCCGGAGGTGGGCAGCGCGTCGAGGTACTTGGCGCTGGCGTACTTCGCGGTCTTCAGCGCGTACTCGGCGGAGGTGCCGCCGATGACGACGGCCAGGTGGTACGGCGGGCACGCCGCAGTGCCGATGAGCCGCAGCTTCTCCTCCAGGAACTGCATCATCCGCGTGGGGTTGAGCAGCGCCTTCGTCTCCTGGTAGAGGTACGACTTGTTGGCCGAGCCGCCGCCCTTGGCCATGAACAGGAACTTGTACGCGTCGGCGTGCCCGTCCGGGTCCTCGGCGTACAGCTCCACCTGCGCGGGCAGGTTGCTGCCGGTGTTGCGCTCGTCCCACATGGTCAGCGGGGCCAGCTGCGAGTAGCGCAGGTTCAGCCGGGTGTACGCCTGGTAGACACCTCGGGAGATCGCCTCGGCGTCCGTACCGTCGGTGAGCACGTGCCGGCCGCGCTTGCCCATCACGATGGCGGTGCCGGTGTCCTGGCACATCGGCAGGACACCACCTGCGGCGATGTTTGCGTTGCGCAGCAGGTCCAGCGCGACGAACCTGTCGTTCGGCGACGCGGCCGGATCGTCGATGATGGCGCGGAGCTGCGCCAGGTGCGCCGGGCGTAGGAAGTGTGCGATGTCGTGCATCGCCTCGGCGGTCAGCGCGGTGAGCGCGGCCGGCTCCACGGTGAGGAACCGGCGGCCTCCCGGGCCGTGCACGACGTCCACGCCCTCGTCGGTGATCAGGCGGTAGTCCGTCTGGTCGGGGCCGGTCGGCAGGAGGGGGGCGTACGAGAATCCGGCGGCACTGCTCATGAGCGGCAAGCCTAGGGCAGACGGGTCGATCATTCCCACCCGCCGGGCTGCTGCTGGGACGGTGCTCTCATCCGCCGCGCCGATCGGGCTCCGACGAGGCCCTGGCACACCGCCGTTCACCCCGCCTTACGGCCGGTCGACGGGCCCGGCTCAGCCGTCCTTGCTGCCGTCGGGGCAGAGCTCCCGCTTCGGACCGCAGGTGCTGTCGTCGCCCGGCCCGCCGGGGCCGGTGCCACCCGGACCGGTGCCACCCGGACCGGGGACGCCGCCCTCGCCGGGCCGTGGAGCGGGGCCGCCGCCGGTGGCGCCGAAGCGGACGTACCCGATCTCCCGCCCCTCACCGATGATCATTCCTTGTGGGCCGACCGCGAGGGCGTTCGCGGAGGTACGCAGGACCGCCAACTCCCGACCGCTGCGGGGGTCCACCGCCACCAGGCGGGACGGCTTCTCGTCGCCGAGCACCGCCGCGTACGGGGTGAGCGCCGCGCCGGCCTTGGCGCTGGCGGAGCGGGTCCACAGAACCCGGTCGGTGCCCAGCTCACGGGACACCACCGAGCGCTTGTCGGCACTGCGGAACACCGCGTAGCGGTCGTCGACAGCGATCAGCTTGGTGGCCGCGTCGCCGACCCAGAGCAGCCGCCCGTCGTACCCGTCGATGACCGCCTCGCGGCCGTCCGCGCCGACCCCGATCAGTACGTTCCGGGCGCCCTGCGGGTCCTCGCGCTGCACGCAGCCGGCGGAGTCGGCGGTCCGCAGGTTGACCCCGGCCCGCTGCCACGCCTCCTGCCCGGTCGCCGGGTCCCGGGCGGAGATGGCGTAGTAGCAGGTGCCGTCCTGGGATCGGGCGGCGATCCGCAGCATCCGGCCGCCCACCACGGAGAGCCGCTCCTCCCGACCCGGTTCGACGTTCTGGAGCACCCGTCCGGTGGCGGTGTCCACGACGTGCACGCGGCCGTCGACCGGGAAGCCGAGCAGCGGTGGCACCGGCTCCGGCCCGGCCACCCCGTCGTCGATGCGGGTGGCGGTCAGCCGGCGGGTGCCCCGCAGGCCCGGGTTGTCGGCGAGCAGCCCGCTGTGCACCCCGGGCAGGAATGCCGTCCACAGTGGCTTGCTGCCGCGCGGGTCCCAGGCGCTCAGGGTGCAGTCGGTGGCATCCGTGCAGCGGGCGTCGAGCAGCAGGTTGCGGTACGTCCACACGGCCACCGCGTCGTCGTCGCGTCGCCGGGTCGCGCCGGTGGTCGGGTCGAGCAGCTCGTACCCCTTGACCAGGAGCTTGCCCACTGCGACGACAGGGTCCCGGTCACCGCCGGCGACCGCCGACCAGTCGGCCTTGCGCTCCCAGAGCTGGGTGCCGGTGGCCAGGCTGCGGGCCTCGACCCGGGTACGTTGCTCGACCACGACGGCGTCACCGGCGATCGTCACACTGCGCGGGGTGCCACCGACCCGCTGCTGCCAGACGACGTCCGGCTCGGAGATGGGTTCGCTGCGGTCCACCCAGTCCCACACGGCCGGGAAAGGGTTCCACACACCCGTGGCGGCGAGGGCCACGACCACGGCGAGGCCGACCAGCAGCCCACCGCGCACGCTCCCCTTCGCCACACCGCACACCGTAGCCACGATCACGGATCTTCCGTACGCCCGCGCCGCCGTGTCGCCGCGCTTTCTGGGCGTCGAGGTGTTACGTGGTGGATCGTCCGTCGGTGCGGACGGCGCTGCGCACCAGCGGAAGCGTGCGGTAGGGAATCTGCTCGGCCAGCGCGATGATCGTCGAGGCGCGGGTTATCCCGGCGGAGGACACGATCTGGTCGATGACCCGCTGGAGGTCGGTGTTGGAGCGGGCCACGATCCGGCACAGCACGTCGCTGGAGCCGGTGATGGTGTGCGCCTCCAGCACCTCGGGGATCGCCGCGAGGTGCGCGGTGACCGGGTCGTGGCCGTGCCGCTGGCTGATCTCCAGGGTGACGAAGCTTGTCACCCCGAACCCGATGGCCGCCGGTGAGATCTCCGGCCCGAAGCCGCCGATGACGGCCCTGTCGACGAGCTTGTCGAGCCGGGCCTGCACGGTGCCTCGGGCGACGCCGAGCCGGCGGGAGCACTCCAGCACGCCGATCCGCGGCTCCTCGGTGAGCAGTTCGATCAAGCGGACGTCGAGCACGTCGAGCTGTACATTCTGCTCACCATTCATGGGTTGACACCATACCGAATGCGCAACCTGACCAGCATTTATCCAAACGGTTGCCCAGCCATGGCCCGCACCGCGATCCTCGCCACAAGACAGAGACCACGGCGGCCCACGAGGCCGGCCGGTACGCGAGGGAGGCCACCATGACCCAGGCGATCGACCGACCCCAGTCGACCGAGGACGTCGACATCGACCAGCTCGTCGGCGCGGTCGACCACGACATCAGCCACGACCCGTTCCCGGTGCGGGGCCTCGACCACGTGCACTTCCTGGTCGGCAACGCCAAGCAGGCCGCGCACTACTACTCCACTGCGTTCGGCATGACCTGCGTGGCGTACCGGGGTCCCGAGCAGGGCTACCGGGACCACGCCCAGTACGTGCTGACCAGCGGCTCGGCCCGGTTCGTGCTGACCGGCGCGGTGCGCCCCGACGCAGACGGCGCCGAGCACGTGGCCCGGCACAGCGACGGGGTCAGCGACATCGCGCTCGAGGTGCCCGACGTCGACGCCGCGTACGCGCACGCCGTCGCGCAGGGCGCCACCGGCGTCGTCGAGCCGCACGAGGTGAGCGACGAGCACGGCACCGTCCGGATGGCCGCCATCGGCGCGTACGGCGACACCCGGCACACGCTCGTCGACAGGTCCCGCTACACCGGCCCGTTCCTGCCCGGCTTCGTGGCGCACGGCCCGATCGTGGACCGGCAGCCGATGATCGCCGCCGGCCTCCAGCCGAAGCGCTTCTTCCAGGCCGTCGACCACGTGGTCGGCAACGTGGAGCTGGGCCGGATGGACGAGTGGGTGGAGTTCTACAAGCGGGTGATGGGCTTCTCCAACATGGCGGAGTTCATCGGCGACGACATCGCCACCGACTACTCGGCGCTGATGAGCAAGGTCGTGGCGAACGGCACCCGCAAGGTGAAGTTCCCGCTCAACGAGCCGGCCATCGCCCGCAAGAAGTCGCAGATCGACGAGTACCTGGAGTTCTACCAGGGCCCCGGTGCCCAGCACATCGCCGTCGCCACCAACGACATCCTGGCCAGCGTCGACGCGATGCGGGCCGCAGGTGTGGAGTTCCTGGACACCCCTGACTCGTACTACGAGGACCCGGAGTTGCGCGCCCGCATCGGCAACGTCCGGGTGCCGATCGAGGAGCTGAAGGCCCGCAAGATCCTGGTCGACCGCGACGAGGACGGCTACCTGCTGCAGATCTTCACCAAGCCGGTGCAGGACCGTCCGACGGTCTTCTTCGAGCTGATCGAGCGGCACGGCTCGCTCGGCTTCGGCAAGGGCAACTTCAAGGCGCTATTTCAAGCAATCGAGCGGGAGCAGGAAGCGCGCGGCAACCTGTAACACTTGCGAGCGTGACGCAGCCTCCGACGTACCCGACGCCGCTGGCCGGTGGGCCCCCGCCCGCCGCCGGCGGCTTCGCGCCGCAGCCTGGACAGATCCCCCACGGGTACGCCGTGCCGCCGCAGTACGCCCCACCCGGGTACCCGCAGCCGCAGTGGCCGGTCGCCCCTCCGGCGCTCAGCCCGGCCGGGCAGCCGCTGGCCAGCTTCGGCGACCGGCTGATCGCCTGGATCATCGACACGGCGCTGGCGAGCGTCGTGGCGATGGTGCTGTTCATGCCGGCCTTCCTGGCCCTCTGGTGGTGGATGTTCACCGAGATGACCCAGCTCGACCCGGACGGCACGGTCGTGGAGCCCACCCCTGTCACGTTCCTCACCGGCTTCTTCCTGCCGGTCCTGCTGCTGCAGTTCACGCTGGTCGTCGTACTGCTCGGGATCTACTGGCTCTACCACGTGGAGTACCTCAAGCGCGGCGGCCAGACGCTCGGCAAGAAGATCATGAAGCTGCGTGTGGTGCCGCTCGATCCGAACGGCACGCTCGACCGGCGGATGGCCGGCCGGCGGTGGCTCGTGCAGTACCTGGCGGCCACGCTGATCCCGGGCGTGAGCTACGCGGACGGATTCTGGCAGCTCTGGGACAAGCCCTGGCAGCAGTGCCTCCACGACAAGTTCGCCGGAACCGTCGTCGTTAAGGTTGCCTCGTGAGTGAGCACAGCGAGCGACCCATCAGGCTCAGTAGCGTGGCGTCTACCTCCGGCGCGCGGCGAAGCGGAGCGGCGGCGTGAGCGTGCAGCCCGGCTGGTACGTCGACCCCGCCGACCCCGAAACCCGGCGCTACTGGGACGGTGATGGTTGGCTCGGCGCTCCCATCCCCGTCGACGCCACCCCGCCGGACGGGCCGCCCCCGGTCGAGCCGCCTCCCGTGCCGGCCACCCAGGGCGCGCCCGCCGCGACCAACGAGGTGACCGGCGCGCAGGGCTGGCCGCCGCAGTCCGGCACGACATCACAGCCCGGCGCGACACCGCCGCCTGGCACGACAACGCAGCCTGGGCACGACCCGCAGGCCGGCCAGGGCTCAGGCTGGACGCCACCGTCCGGCCCGCCCGGCTGGGCGCCGCAGGGCGGCCCGTCTGGCTGGACGCCCCCGCAGGGCGCCCCTCCCGGCTGGACACCTCCGCAGGCCGGCCCCCCGGGCTGGACGCCGGCAGGCCCGCCGCCCGGTTGGACGCCGCAGGCCGGCCCTCCCGGTTGGGCGCCGCCCGGTGCGCCGGCCGGCTGGACCGGCCGGCCACCCGAGCCGCGTCCGCACGGGCTGCCGCTTGCCGGCTACGGCCGCCGGTTCACCGCCCGGCTGATCGACTTCGGCATCGTCTTCGCCCTGAACGCGGTGGTCAACGGCTGGTTCGTCTGGCGGTGGCTGAGCGAGATGCTGCCGTACTGGCGGGAGGCGTTCCGGCGCGGCCTGGAAGGCAACACCTCCACCGAGGGGATGCCGCCGATCAGCGAGCAGACCGGGCTCCTCCAGTTGGTGATCGTCATGATCGCCGCGGCGCTCTGGCTGGCGTACGAGGTGCCCTCGATGGGCGCCAACGGGCAGACCTTCGGCAAACGCGTCATGCGGATCCGTGCGGTGCCGATCGCCGCCGACCAACCGTTGGGCCTCGGTCGGGCGTTCAGCCGGTGGAGCACGATGGGCCTGCCCACACTGCTCTGGTACTGCGCTGGCCTCGGCCTGGTGCTGCAACTGATCGGCGCGCTCTCCCCGCTCTTCGACCATCCGCTCCGCCAGGCGCTGCACGACAAGCGCGCGCAGACGGTGGTCGTGCAGCTCCCCGACCGCACCGATTCCGCCACCCCTGACGACCACCCCCAGCCCTCGGGAGACACCCCATGACCGATCCCGGACGTCACGAGCCGGCGCTGCGCCTGACCCGCGCCGACCTGGACGCGCTGCCCAACTACGTTCCCGGGCGCAGCCCCGCCGACCTGGCTCGCGAACTGGGCCTGCCGGAAGCGATCAAGCTGGCCAGCAACGAGGTGCCGTACGGGCCGCTGCCCGGCGTCGTCGAGGCGGTCACCGAGGCGATCACCGCTTCGCACCGCTACCCGGACATGGGCGTCGTGGCGCTGCGCGACGCGCTCGCCGAGCGGTACGGGGTGGACGCCGACCGGATCGCCACCGGCTGCGGGTCGGTGGCGCTCGCCGAGCACCTCGTCCGGGCCACCTGCCTGCCCGGTGACGAGGTGCTCTACTCGTGGCGGTCGTTCGAGGCGTACCCGATCATCGCGGCGACCAGCGGCGCCACAAGCGTGCGGGTGCCCAACGACGCCGGGCACGGGCACGACCTGGCGGCCATGGCCGCGGCGGTGACCGACCGGACCCGGATGGTCCTGGTCTGCAACCCGAACAACCCCACGGGCACTGCGGTACGCCGAGCCGAGCTGGACCGGTTCCTCGACGCGATGCCCGACGACGTGCTGGTGGTCATCGACGAGGCGTACCGGGAGTTCGTCACCGACCCCGAGGTGCCGGACGGCCTGGACTACCTGGACCGGCCGAATGTCGCGGTGCTGCGCACGCTGTCCAAGGCGTGGGGCCTGGCCGGGCTGCGGATCGGCTGGCTGGTCGCCCAGCCGGCGGTGGCGTCGGCGATCCGCAAGGTGGCGACCCCCTTCTCCACGAGCACGGCCGCCCAGGCCGGGGCGCTCGCCGCGCTGACCCAGGTCAGCGAGATGGAGCGCCGTTGCGCGCTGGTCATCGCCGAACGGGACCGGGTCACCGAGGCACTGCGCAAGTTCGTGCCGGACGTGCCGACCAGCCAGGCCAACTTCGTCTGGCTGCCGCTGGGCGACCGGGCCGTGGCGTTCGGCAAGTCGTGCGAGGCGCGCGGCGTGATCGTCCGACCGTTCCCCGGCGACGGGGTCCGGGTCACCATCGGCACGCCAGCCGAGAACGACGCCTTCCTCGCGGTCGCGGAGACGGCACTAGCTTGACCAAGTGACCGATATGTGACATAAGTGTGGTTTGTGCAGTTCTGCGTAGTTTCTGCCCTAACTTCCGAAGTAAGCCGGTCGTGCCGAGGACGCACGCCGGCTCACTTCGAGAAACGGGGTAACGAACAGTGCGTACAGCCAAGACTTGTCTCGCCGCCGCGGCCGCCACCGCGATGGTGGGCTTCCTCGCCGCGCCAGCCGCCGCCGCGCCCGACGACACCACGACGACCACCTTCGAGGTGCTCGCCGGCACGCTCGACGTCGTTGCGCCCGCCACCGCCGACCTGGCTCCGGTGCCCCCGGTGGCACCATCACCGGCCAGCTCGGCGACGTGACGGTCACCGACTCCCGGGCCTCCGACGACGCCTCCTGGATCGCCTCGGTGACGGCCACGGTCTTCCAGGCCGGCGGCGGCTCCCCAGCCGAGACGGTCCTCCCCGAGGAGGTCGACTACTGGTCCGGCGCGGCGACGGCGACCAGCGGCAACGGCACCTTCACACCTGGGCAGGCCACCGCCGGCGACGCAGCGGCGCTGTCCAGCGGCACCCAGCTCACCGCGTTCACCCACTCCGGCGGGACCGGCGGCAACAGCGCAACCTGGAACCCCACCCTCGTGGTCAACGTCCCGCTGGACAACATCGCGGGCACCTACACCGGCACGGTGACACATTCGGTGGCGTAGCCGCCGGGGGCGGTCGACCATCGCGGTCGCGCTCGCCCTGTTCTGCCTCGCCGGTCCGGGACAGTCGACCCGGGCCGGCGCGGCCGAACCGGCATCGGACGAGGGCAGCATCGGGATCCGTCTACTGGAGGCCCCTACCGACCGCCGCACCGACCCCCGGGCGCTGCGCTACATCGTCGACCACCTACCGCCGGGAACGACAATCAAACGGCAACTGCTGATCGTCAACCGAACAGCCGGAACCCGCCACATCGACGTGTACCCGGCTGCGGCGACCCTGAACGATTCGGCTTTCCAGTTCGGCGGGGACCGCGAAGCCAACGAGCTGACCTCCTGGGTCACCCTCGACCGCGCCGCGTTCACGCTGGAGCCCTGGGGTGAAGCTCGGGTTCGGGCGACAATCACTGTGCCGCCGGACGCCTCACGCGGCGAGCGGTACGGCGTGCTCTGGGCGGCCACCGCCTCCGCGCCCAGGGCCACCGCCCCTGCGTCCAGTGCCACCGGCGAGATCAACCAGGTCCACCGGGTCGGCGTCCGGATGTATCTCGACATCGGCCCCGGCGGCGAACCGGCCTCCGACTTCACGATCGGCGACGTACACCCGGCCCGTGGCCCGGAGGGCGAACCGTCGATCACCGCCCAGGTCACCAACACCGGCGGGCGCGCCGTCGACCTCACCGGCACTATCACCCTGACCGACGGGCCGGCCGGCAGCCGGGCCGGACCGTTCCCGATCGGGCAGGGCGTCACGCTGGCGCCGGGGCACTCCGGGCAGGTCGTCGCCCGGTTGCCGGTCGAGCTGCCCAACGGCCCGTGGAAGGCCGAGGTGAACCTGGAGAGCGGCCTGGTGAAGCGCAGCGTCACAGTGCAGGTCCAGTTCCCCGACCCCGGTCAGGTCGGCACACGCGCCAGCGTCGTGTCCCGAGTGGTGTCGGCCTGGAGCATCGGTGTGGGCATCGTGGTCGTACTGCTGAGCGCCGGTCTCGTGCTGGCGTTCCGCGTCCGCCGGCACCCTGCCGGGCAGCGCCGGGGACGCGTCGCGGCCTGGCGGTGAGAGCACCGCGAGGTTCGGTTATCGGGGACGGGCGGCGGCCAGGATCACAGCTTCGGCCGTCAGGTAGTAGCGCTGGTCGTCGCCCTCCGGATCGACCGGCTTCCGGAGCCGCTCCACAGCGACGTAGCCGTCCTCGGCGGACACCGCACCGGGCGCCCAGCCCGTGCCATCGGAGCCGACGTTCATCGAAAAGCGGGACAGCTGCCTGCCGGTCGCCGGATCCAGTGTCACCAGGTCGTTCGCCTCGGTCAGCAGGTGCACCAGGCCGGGCTGCGCCGCGAGCACTTGCGCCCCTCCGAGCGCCGGCGACCGCCACAACTCGCTGCCGTCGCGCGCCGAGCGACCTACCGCCACCCCGTCGTCGACAATTGCGACAGCCTGCTCGTCGACAAGCGTGGCACCGGCCGGGTCCAGCGCGGGAGCGGCAAGCGGCTCGCCAGCGCCCAGAAGCCAGCCCCGACCTCCCGCATCCCCGGGCCCGGCGGTCCGCAGCCCCGAACAGTCCGAACGGCCGGTACGGCAACCGAGCGGAGTCGCCACCAACTCGTCCGAGCCGCCCGGCGGTCGCCAGCGCGTACCCACCGCGCCCGTCGCCGCGTCCCGGAACTCGACTGTGGCCGGTCCGGCGCAGCCGTCCAGGCCGATCAGCTGTCCGGACGCTGTGGTGCCGATGTCACGACGGCAACCGCCGGGCAGGTCGACCCGCCACAGCACCCGTCCGCCGGCCACCTCCACGGCACCCGCCTGGGTGTCGCCGGTGGCCACCAGCACCGTACGACCGTCTGCAAGGTCGGCGAGGTAGAGCCCGCGTGGCTCCCAAACGGTGGCGGCTCCGGTCCGCCGCACCACAGTCGCGCTCTTGGCGGGCACCGGACCGTCGGCCCGCCACAGCACCCGCCCGGTGGGTGCGTCCAGCGCGACAAGTTGGCCGTCCGACCAGCGGCTGACCACCGTGCCGCCGGTGGCCACCACCCCGGTGAGTTCCGCGGGCCACCGCCGGTACGACCAGTAAGGGCTGGTGCGGTGCCGTCCGTCGACCGGCCGATCGGCATAGACCTGGCGGTGCGCGGCGTACACCCGCAGTCTTTCGTCCACGATCAGCGGGGCGACCGGCAGCCGACCGATCACGCCGGCGGCCGGTTGGGCCGCCGCCGGATATTCACCCCGCGCCACCGTGCTCACCTCGGCCGGCGCGAGCACCCGGTGGACGATGACCGCGGTGGCCGCCGTGGCGAGCAACGCCACCACAGCCAACGCGAACCGTCGCCGACCTCTCGGGAACCCCATGCCGCACCTCCGCCCGGCACCCTACCCAGCGGAACCTGCCAAACCCCGGTCAGGTCGGCACGGTCGCACCGAGCGCGGGCGGTGCGAGCTCTCGGCTCGCGGCTGCCAAAGGCCGGCGCCCGGCGCCCGGCCCGGCTGCCGGTCAGGCGGCTTCGGCCGAGCCTGTCGCCCGCGCCGCCACGGCCAGGTCGGCGAGATCACGCCGGAGGGCCACCTCCACCGCCCGTGCGGCGAGCCCGCCGAGCAGCAGCGCCACCACCCGGCCGTACGGGTCGGTCGGCACCGCTTCCTGGGTGATGGTGACCGCTGTACGAGCCCGGCGGCGACGGCGGACCGGCCGCAAAGTCCAGGTGATGCGGTAGTCGGCACCCGCGCCGGAGGAGCAGAGCACCAGTCGCTGCGGAGCGAGCGCCTCCACCACCAGGAACTCCTCGGTGAGCGTGCCGCCGCCCGGCTGGGCGCGCTCCTCACGCCAGGCGGTGCCCGGCCCGAACGGACCCGGGGTGAGCAGCTCGACCGGCCCGGCAACGGTAAGCCGCTCCGCCCGGCCGGGCAGGTCGATCAGCAGACGCCAGACATCGACAGCGTGCGCCTCGATGAGACCGGAAACCGTCACCGTCGACATGCCACCCTCCCGTGTCGTCGACGGTACGCGCGGTGAGGGCCGGACGAGGCCCCCGGGACGGAATTTCCACCGCCCGGAGGCCACGCTGTCCGTTTCGGCATTCGCTTGGGACCGGTCGTCGACCGGTACCGGCGCGCCGGTCAGCGGTCGAAGCGACCGTCCCGGATGGCGCCGATGAACGCTGTCCACCCCGGCGGGCTGACTGCCAGTGTGGGACCGGACTGGTCCTTGGAGTCGCGAACCCCGACTACGCCGAGGGCGTCGACCAGGTTGTCCGCCACCTCCACGCAGAGCCCCTGGTCGTTTGAGCGGCTGCTGGTACGCCAGATGGCTCCCGCAAGATCGTGCATCGTCGTTACCTCCGTGTGCGATGGGTTGCCCCACCGCCGGCGGTAGGGCGTAGACCCGATACGTACCGGTCGGCGGGGCGACATGATCCGCGTCACCCAACGCGGTAACGAGGCTTGGTGATCGCACAGCCGGTGCGATCACGAGTCGCATCGGCGAGACGGCCCGATGGGCGGGGAATCGGACCACCGCCAGGGCGGAGGAAGGCGCCACTCACCCACCTTTGCTCTGCTTCAACTGACGCAACAGAAAAGGGCCGCAAGCGTTGCGTGGAGTGAAGCAGAGCAAAGGAGCCGAGGCAGGGTGACAGGGAGCTCGGCGGACAGGCCCGAGCCACACGCACAGCGCGCCAGACAGCAGCGCGCCAGCCACCAAGGCAACGGGGCCGAGGCTGCCGGTGCCGCTCAGCGGGCCGGGTGGATGGTTCCGGTGACCTCGCCGAGAGCGATGGTGGTGCCGTCCGGGCCGGGCGCCGTGGCCGTGATGGTCACCGTGTCGCCGTCGGCGAGGAAGGTGCGGCTCTCGGCGCCGACCTTCGCCGGCTCCGCCCCACCCCAGGTCAGCTCCAGGAACGAACCGACCTGCGTACGGTCGGGGCCGGAGACGGTGCCCGAGGCGTACAGATCGCCGGTTCGCACTGACGCGCCGTTGACGGTGAGGTGCGCCAACTGCTGTGCCGGCGTCCAGTACATGCCGGCGAACGGCGGCTCGCTTACCCGTTCCCCGTTCCACTCGACGGCCAGGCGCAGGTCCAGCCCCAGGTGCGGTACGTCGCGCAGGTAGGCGGCCACCGGCGGGTCCTGGTCGGGGGCCGGCACGAAAGCTTCGGACAGCGCGTCCAGCGGCGTCACCCAGGCCGAGACGGAGGTGGCGAACGACTTGCCGAGGAACGGGCCGAGAGGCTGGTACTCCCACGCCTGGATGTCCCGGGCCGACCAGTCGTTGACAAGCACCACACCGAACACGTGGTCGGCGAAGTCGTCGACGGAGACCCGCGCGCCCAGGTCGCTGGGCACGCCGACCACGAAGCCGACCTCGGCCTCGATGTCGAGGCGTACCGACGGGCCGGTGACCGGGCCCTCGGCGGACGCCCGCTGACCGGTCGGACGGGTCACCGGCGTGCCGGAGACGACGACGGTGCCGGCCCGCCCGTGGTAGCCGATCGGCAGGTGCTTCCAGTTGGGCAGCAGCGGCGGCTGGCCGGGGCGGAAGATCTGCCCGACGTTCGAGGCGTGGTGCTCGGAGGAGTAGAAGTCGACGTAGTCGGCCACCTCGAACGGGAGCAGCATCTCCACCACGTCCAGGGGCACCAGCAGCGGCTCCACGGCGGCGCGGTGCTCCGGGTCGGTCAGCAGCTCGGTGATCCGCTGCCGCACCGACGTCCACTGGGGACGACCGAGTGCCATGAAGTCGTTGAGTGTGGGTCGACCCAGCGCTCCGGCGGCCAGCACCAGCTCACCGGCCTCCGCTGCGGCCAGGTCGAACACCCACGACCCGATCCGTACGCCGATGCGCGCCTGCCCCCCGTCGGTTCGGAACACCCCGTACGGCAGGTTCGTCACCCCGTACGGCGAACCGTCAACGCCTGTCACCCAGGTCATGCGTCGTAGCCCCCGTTCACCAGCCCCAGCCGGATCAGATCGGTAAGTGGTTCCAGGATGCTGCACGAGCCGAAGCCGACCCAGAGTGGACGCGGCGCGTCAAGCCCCACGGTGGCGCGCTCCAGCAGCGGGCGCGGGTCGAGCACTGTCAGCAGCTCGGCGACCGTACCGACGCTCTCCCCGGCGGCGGCTGCCAGCGTCGCGGCCAGCACGTTGGCGTAGCCGTGGTGGGTGAAGCCGGTCTCCGGGTCGAGGTGCCGGACGGCCTGGTGCAGCCCTGCGGTGAGCTTGAACGGCAGTTCCCGGTCCCGGCAGGCGCAGATCACGGCGGCCAGCTCGGCGGGGGTGGGGAAGAGTTCGGCGGCCAGGCCACCGGTGCGGAACTTGGCGGCGATGGGCACCCCGTCGGCGCGGGCGGCGGCCAGTGCGTCGAGCGCGCCCATCAGTCCGAAGGTCAGCGGCAGTTCGGCGTAGACGGCCTCGACGCCCGGCAGCTCGTCGGTCAGCCGCAGCAGCTCGGCGATGCCGGGCAGCGGGTCCTCACCGCGCTTGGCGACGGCCACCTCCACCTGACGGGCCGTGACACCGTCCGGTGGCAGGAACGAGAGCGCGAACGGCAGGGCCGCGATCCCGGTGTCACCGATCAGGCCGATCACCAGCCCCTCGCCCGGGTCGACGACACCGCTCAGCTCACCGGCGGCGACTGTCGAGGCGGGGACGAGCAGTGGGCCGACCAGATCCGCGTACCAGGCGGCGCGGTGCCGGCGATGGGCGGTCAGCGCGTCGTGAAGCTCGGCGCTGCCCGGCGGGAAGACGGCAGCGTCGTCCACCAGGCCGTCGAGGAGTGCGGGCACCTGCGTTGACACGGAACAAGAATGTACGGGACGCTACAAGGAACGGACAACAGCGTCCGATTATCGGACGTCTTCGGCCGGTGGACGGGACTTATCGGGAGGCGAAGATGCCGTACTACCGCAGCGTCGGCGAGGTGCCGCGCAAGCGCCACACCCAGTTCCGCCAGCCCGACGGCAGCCTCTACGCCGAGGAGCTGATGGGCCAGGAGGGCTTCTCGTCCGACTCGTCCCTGCTCTACCACCGGCACGCGCCCACAGCGATCCTGGCCGCCGACGAGTTCACCCCGCCCGCCTTCACCCGGGCGCCCAACCTGCCACTCAAGCCCCGCCACCTGCGCACCCACAAGCTCGACGCCGGCAGCGCCGACCCGATCCTCGGCCGGCAGTACCTGCTCGCCAACGACGACGTCCGCATCGGGTACGTCCTCGCCGACCGCCCGTCGCCGCTGTTCCGCGACGCCACCGGCGACCACTGCCTCTACGTCGAGGCGGGCACGCTGCGGGTCGAGTCCCCGTTCGGGGTGCTGGAGGCGGTGGCCGGCGACTACGTCGTGATCCCCACCTCGACCATCCACCGGCTGGTGCCCACCGGCGAGCAGCCCGTTCGACTGCTCGCCGTCGAGGCGTCCGGTCACATCGGCCCGCCCAAGCGCTACCTCTCCGTACGCGGGCAGTTCCTGGAGCACTCGCCGTACTGCGAGCGGGACGTCCGCGGTCCGGACGCGCCGTTGCTCGTCGACGGCGAGGAGGTCGAGGTGCTGGTCCGCCACCGGCGCGGTTGGACCCGCTACGTCTACGCCAACCACCCGTTCGACGTGGTCGGCTGGGACGGGCACCTCTACCCGTGGGCGTTCTCCATCCACGACTTCGAGCCGATCACCGGGCGCATCCACCAGCCGCCGCCGGTGCACCAGACCTTCCAGGGCCCCAACTTCGTCATCTGCTCGTTCGTGCCCCGCAAGGTCGACTACCACCCCGACTCGATCCCGGTGCCCTACAACCACCACAACGTCGACTCCGACGAGATGCTCTTCTACACCGGCGGCAACTACGAGGCGCGGCGCGGCTCCGGCATCGAGCAGGGCTCGATCTCGCTGCACCCGTCCGGGTTCACCCACGGCCCCCAGCCGGGTGCGGCCGAGCGGTCCATCGGCGCGGACTACTTCGACGAGTTGGCCGTCATGGTCGACACGTTCCGCCCGCTGGACCTCTGCGACGCGGCCCGCAACTGCGAGGACGACGGCTACGCCTGGACCTGGGCGCGTCGCGGCTAGTCACCGGATCGCGGTGCGGGTGAACACTGCGAACTCGGCGATCGTGGTGACGGCGATGGCCAGCACCAGCGGCCACGGCGAGCCGACCATCGCGTACACCAGCAGCAGCACCGGCGCGGCGGCCACCGCGTAGACCGCCAGGGCGAGCGTCCGGTCCGAATGCAGCAGGGTGGGCAGGATGGTCCGGGTCAGGCCCGGCAGCCGCGCCGCGAGCTGCCAGACCACGACGCCGCCGGTGAGCGCGGCAAGGACCGCGACGATGCGCGAGAACCCGCCGTTCGCGGCGGCCGCGAACGCCACCACCACCGCCGCGACGAGCGACCAGCCGGCACCGTAGAGCACCAGCCGGTGCAGACCCTGGGCGACGGTACGGCCCGAATCCATCCGGCTGGGACCGACCGGTACCGCCTCGGCTACCTGCTCCAATGCCTGCGACCAGCGGCGCTGCTCCAACCGGAGGACACCGACGTCCTGGCGGGCGTCGGCGAGACGCGGGTCCAGCCGCAGCGCCTCGCCGTAGGCGCGCTCGGCCAGGTCGAACAACCCCAGCCGGGCAGCCACCAGGCTGAGCACCAGGTGCGCCTGCGGCTCCTGGGGCGCCAGCTCGACCCCCCGCCAGGCCGCGTTCAGCGCCGGCTGGCCGTTGCGTGCGTCGGCCAGGATCGCCGCCGCGCTGCGCTGGGCGTACGCGTCGGCCGGGCCGAGCGCCAACAGCCGGTCGGCTGCCTCGGCGGACTCGGCGTAGCGCTCCAGGTCGGCAAGCGCCATGGCCCGGACCACCAACTGTGGCAGCGCCTCCGGGGCGGCAGCCACGGCAGCGTCGGCGGCGGTGAGCGCGTCCGCAGGCCGACCCGCAGCCAGGTGCACCCGGGCCAGCATGGTGAGCGCCTCCGGATCGGCCGGCTTCAGGGCGAGCCCATAGGTCAGCTCGGTGGCGGCCTCGTCGTGGCGGCCGAGTTCGGCGAGAAGCTGAGCCCGATCGAGGTAGCCGTCGGCGGCGGAACGGTCGGGGGCGGGGTCGCTGGACATCGCGGCGAGCCTAGGCGGCTGGCGCGTCGTACACCAGGGCCACCGCGATGCCTGTCAGCCCTTCTTCACGGCCTGTGAAACCGAGCCCGTCGGTCGTCGCGGCCGAGAGGGTGACCGGCGCGCCCACGGCGGCGGAGAGCACCTGCTGGGCCTCCTCCCGACGCCGGGCGATCTTGGGCCGGTTGCCGACGATCTGCACGGACACGTTGCCGATCTCCAGGCCGGCGGCGCGTACGCGGCGGGCCGTCTCGGTCAACAGGGCCACCCCTGAGGCGTCCGCCCATTCCGGCTCCCCCACCCCGAAGATGGCACCCAGATCGCCCAGACCGGCGGCGGAGAGCAGGGCGTTGCAGGCGGCGTGCGCGACGACGTCCGCGTCCGAGTGCCCGGCGAGACCGTCCTGGTCGGGCCAGAGCAGACCAGCCACCCAGCAGGGGCGGCCCGGAGCGAACGCGTGTACATCAGTCCCGATGGCAACCCGAGGAACGATCATGATCCGAGGGTACGCGTCAGCCGCCGGCGGCAAGCAGATGCTCCGCGAGCACGAGGTCGAACGGGCGGGTGATCTTCAGGGCGTACTCCGAGCCGGGCACGCAGCTCACCGCGACGCCCTGCTTCTCGACGAGCCCCGCATCGTCGGTGAGCGCGTCGCCGCCGACGGCGTGCGCGGCGGCGAGCACGGCCCGGCGGAAGCCCTGCGGGGTCTGCACCGCACGGAGGGCGGACCGGTCGACGGTGCCGAGCACCACCTCGCCGGCACCGACCTCTTTGATCGTGTCGACGACCGGCAGGACGGGGATCACGGCGTCCCGGCCGCTGCGGACGGCCGCCGCGACGGACTCGACAAGCTCCGGTGGGGTCAACGCGCGGGCGGCGTCGTGCACCAGGATGATCGTCGGACCGTCGGGCACGGCAGCCAGCGCGGCTGCCACCGACGCCTGCCGCTCGACGCCGCCGGGCACCACGATCACCGGTGCCACCGGGGCCAGCAGGTCACGCACGGCCGCCACCTCGGCTGGCGGCGCGGCCACCACGATCGTGTGCACCGACGCGGCTGCGGCCAGCCGACGCACGGCGTGCACCAGCAGCGGCTCGCCAGCTAGCAGGCGCAGCGCCTTGGGTCGGCCGGGGCCGAGCCGTACGCCAGCGCCTGCCGCAGGCACGAGGACCGCGACGTCACCGCGCGGATTGAGCTGCGCGGTCACGTCGCGGTCCTCGGTGGTTTCTTCGCTACGAAGTGGGTACGACGATGCTGTTGACTAGGCCTCGGTGAGCACCTTGTCGAGCAGCGTCTCCGCCTCGTCCTTGGTGCTCTTCTCCGCCAGCGCGACCTCGCCGACGAGGATGTCGCGGGCCTTGGCGAGCATCCGCTTCTCGCCCGCGGAAAGGCCCCGCTCCCGCTCCCGACGCCACAGGTCGCGCACGACCTCGGCGACCTTCAGCGGGTTGCCGGAGGCCAGCTTTTCCAGGTTGGCCTTGTAACGCCGCGACCAGTTGGTCGGCTCCTCGGTGTGCGGAGCCCGGAGAACGTCGAAGACCTTGCCGAGGCCCTCTTCGCCAACCACCTCGCGGACACCCACGATCTCGGCGTTCTCGGCCGGCACCCGGACCGTCAGGTCACCCTGCGCGACCCTCAGGACGAGATATTGCTTAGGCTCGCCCTTGATGACCCGAGTCTCGATTGCCTCGATGAGTGCGGCCCCGTGGTGGGGGTAGACAACGGTCTCGCCGACACTGAAAACCATAGGTTCGAAACCCCTTTCGCTGTGTCTAGGGTAACACGCTCAGGCAACGATGTCTCACCGATGTCCTGACCGTTGGCGCAGCTCAGGGGCCCTGTGAGAGGTCTTTCTTCAGCTTGACAGGCAGTCAAGCTGATGGTTCGAACACTCTCCGTAACCGTGGGATAACCTCCCGGTACGGGTGAACGGAACGCCGAGATCAAGGGCTATGCGCTCCTCCCATGGTATCCCGCCCGGCGGGACTCCGCCCAGATGTAGCGGGAGGCGCCCCCGGTGCGGGACCCTTGAGTACGAGCCACACTCCGCTCTCGAGACGCTTCCAGGGGGTCCGATGGGCAAGCCGGATGCAGAGGGCCACGGGTCGTCCGACGGGCTGCCCGACCTGCCACCCGAGTGGGGCCGCATCGTGGTCCCCGGCGACGCGTCGGCGCTCGCCGGCGAGGCAGCCCAGATCCGCCGCGAGTTGCGCCAGGCCGCCGGCCAGCACGCCGGGCACCCGACCTTCGCCCTCCCCCTGCTGGTGCTGCTCGTGGCGGTGCTCACCACGCTCGCCGGCCTCCTGGCCGTGACTTGGCCGCGCGCAACCCGGGGCACCGCCGACCGACCGGCCCCGAGCCCGAGCCCGTACCTGCCACCCGCGACGGTCACCGGGCAGGCACTGCCCGCGCTTGATCTCGTCGACGCCGCTCAGGCGCCCGTGCCGCTACGCGGCCTGCTTCCTGCCATGATCATCCTGGTGGACGGCTGCCCCTGCCCCGAACGGGTAGCCCAGGCTGCGGCTGCCGCCCCCGCCGGGGTCGCCGTGATCACCGTGGCCGGGCGTTCGGTCACGGCCACGCCGCAGGCCGGCGGATCAGTCCGGACGTTGGCCGACCCCGCTGGCGGGCTGCGCTCGTTCCTGGGTCAGCCGGGGCGACCCGGCGCGCTCACCGCGCTACTTGTCGACCGCACGGGCGTGGTGACCCAGGTGCTTCCCGACCTCGGGCCGGTCGAGACGTACCAGGATGAGCTGGCCGCCCTCGCCCCGTGACCGGAGCCCCGCTCAGGGCACCGTGACGAGTTGCGCCTGGACGTCGACGGGCTGCCCGGCCGTCGACACCAGCGACACCCGGATCCGCCCGCCATCGGAAACCACCACGGCCGTGGCGATCGTGCCGTCGCAGACGATGCGGGACGGGCCGCCCAGCCGGGCGCCGGTGACCGTCACAGCCAGGGAGCCGCGCCTTGTGCACTGGACCTGGAGCAGGTGGCGGGCGCCATTGTCGGCGGACTGCCGGGTCACGGCCTCTCCCGGGGTGAGCTCCCGCCGTTCCCGCCAGACCGTCTCCTTGAACAGCGGCAGGTCACCCGTGCCGAAGCTGTCGCCCGGCGGGCCCTCGACGTCAGTGATCATGCCGGTCGCCGGGTCCATCACCACTCTCGACCTGGTCCGCACCTCGCTGACCTCGCCCGTCTCGGGATCGATCCGCACCCGCACCGGCCCGTCGGACATCCCGGAGGCCACGACACGTTCCACGGCGGTGCTGACGGACGGCCCCACGCTCGGCTCGGCCGTCGGGCGAGCCGGACCGGCCGTCGGCTCAGGAGCGGTGACCTGCCACCACCAGCCACCGACCACCAGGGCGGCCACGGCAACACCGGCCAGCACCGCCGACCGCACCCGATCGTCCGCCCCCGAATCCATGCGGCTGAGCGTACCGGCCGGGTCGTGGAGGGTCAGTCCTGTCGATCGAGCAGAGCGGCGTACAGGGTGAGGCCGGGACCGAACGCAAGCATGACGACACGCCTCGCCGCAGGCGTCGCGCGCGCCAGTCGGTCCAGGATCAACAGCACGGTCGGCGAGGAGCAGTTGCCGTGCTCGTCGAGCGTCGCCCTGCTCGCCGCCAGCGCCTGCGGCGGAAGGGCCAGTTCCCGCTCGACCACGTTGAGGATCCGCGGACCGCCCGGATGCACGGCCCAACCATCCACGTCGGAGATGGTGCCACCGTGCCGGGCCAGCAGATCGTCCACCAGAGCGCGTACGTGCCGGGAGAGCACCTGCGGCACCTTCGGCGACAGCCCCATCCGGAAACCGGCGTCGGTGACGTCCCACGTCATGTGGTCGGCCGTCGAGGTGTCGGTGACCGAGGCGACCTCACGTAACGCGTACCCCGGGCCACCCGGCACCACCACGGCGGCCACTGCGGCGTCCGAGAAGAGCGCGTGCGAGACGATCTGCTGGGTGTCCACCCGGGCGCTCGACGGCTGGATGTGCAGGCTGGTCAGCTCCGCGCACAACAGCAGCGCCGAGCGGCCCCGTGCCGTGACGAAGTCACTCGCCGCGCCCAGTCCGGGCAGCGCCGCGTAGCAGCCCATGTGGCCGACGAACATCCGCTGGGTGTCCGCCGCCATGCCGAGGTCCCGGGCGAGCAGGATGTCCAGGCCCGGAGTGGCGTACCCGGTGCAGGAGCAGACGATGAACATGCCCACGTCGCCGGCGCCCATCCCGGCGGCCGTCAACGCCCGGCCCACCGCCTCCTTGCCCAGCGGCAGCGCCTCCACCTGGTAGCGACGCATCCGGCGCTCGGTCGGCCAGTCCGAGACGTCCTCCAACAGGGGGTTGACCGCGGCCTGGCGCCGGGTCACACCCGAGTTCGCGAAGATCCGCTGGGCCAACGACCGGGTGGTGCCGGAGAAGTGCCGGGAAAAGAAGCCCTCCCACAATTCGGCCTGCGAAGCGGACGGCGGATGCGCCGTCCCGAGCCCCGCGATCACTGGTACGGGCACGATCCCCACCTCTCCTCAGACGCTGTCCTCCCCCTTGCCGTCCCACCGGCCGCCTCGGCCGGCCCATCCCCCGCGCCGAGCCCGCACAGCCGGCTCACCAACGTGGCGCCGATCCGTCACGATCCGGGTCGCCGCCCAACGCGGCGATGCCCAACCAGTCGGCGCAGACGTCCGACGTGGCCGGGTGCAGCGAGCCGCAGCGGGCGTCCCGGTAGAGCCGCTCCAACGGATGGCCGCGCCGGGTCGCCGAGGTGCCTGCCGCCTCCAGCATCGACGCGGCCACCTCGGCAGCCGTGGTGCCCGCCAGCAGCTTCGCCCGCCACACCCAGCGGTTGGTCTCCGCGTCACCGGGCGCGTCGTCCACCCTGCGGGCCGCCTCGGCCACGACCAGTTCGGCCGCCGCCGTGGCCGCGTCCGCCCGGCCCAGCCGCGCCCGTACCGCAGGCAGGCTTGCCAGGTTGCGGGCGTTGAGATGCTCGGCAGCCGCGTCGATCGACGCGCGGGCCACTCCCACGTACACGGCGGCATAGCTGGCCACCAGCCAGTGCGGCATCAACTGGGCGACCACCAGGGCCAACCCCTCCACCCCGCCCAGCAGCCGGTCGGCCGGCACCGCGACGTCCAGATGCAGATCGTGCGAGGAGGTGGCACGCATGCCGAGCGCGTCCCAGGTCGGCTCGACGGTCAGACCATCGCCGGCCGGCACCAGGAACTGGGAGACCACCGACTGGTCGGCGGAGCTGCGCGCGGCCACCAGATAACCGTCGGCGTGCCCGGCGCCGGAGCAGAAGGTCTTGCTGCCCTTGAGGCGCCAACCGTCGTCGGTCGCCTCGTAGACGGTGCTCAACTGGGACAGCCGGGCCCCCGCGCCGCGCTCGCTCATCGCCACCGCGTACCAGGAGCCCTGCGCGGCTGCCGTGAGCAGCCGGTCCCGGGCGGCCAACGCCTCGTCGGGCACACCGAGCGCCTCGGCCAACTCCTCGGTCACCGCGCCCAGCGCGCCGGTCACCGAGGCGTGCATGTTGAACACCAGGGCGGTAGCGCCATTGCCCCGGGCGAGCTCGGTGGCCACTGCCGCGTACTCGGCGAAGGTGGCACCCATACCTCCGAGCGCGCGCGGCACCATCAAGCCGAACAGGCCGGCCTCACGCAGGTCACGGAAGTCCTCGACCGGAAAGGAGCCGTCCCGGTCGTGCTCCGCCGCCCGCGCGGCGAACCGCGGCGCCAACCGGCGGGCCGCCTCAAGCGCGTGCACCGTCATATCGCCCCCTCCTCGGCGTCCTTACCCCCGCCACGGACCGACTATCCGTTACGGACACCCCAGCCCTGGTACAACACGGCCGTCGACCGGATCGGCACGATGCGCGGGGCACGGCCGCCAGGCGCCACACCCGCCGTCCGGGTCGCCCGAACGCGGCGCCACAACCAGGCGACCAGACCGCCGACCTGTGGCCGCACGCCCTGCACGCGCAACTCGACGCCGTGCCTGGCGCACTCGGCGACCAGCTCACGAGCGTCCACGAACAACCGTGGATCGTGGATGCCGCGCGGCACCGTCGGCAGTCGCTCGCCGATCCGTACCGCGACCAACCGGGCCAGCGCCGTGTCGTTGAGTGTGTCCAGCACCAGCAGGCCACCCGGCCGCAGCAGCCGGCACGCCTCGGCCACCACCTGTCGCCACGCCGGCACATGCTCCAGCAGCTCACCCGCCGAGACCACGTCGGCGCAGCCGTCGGGGAGCGGCACCGCCGTGGCGTCGCCCTGCACCACCCGTACGCCGTGCTCGGCCGCCTGCATCAGCGCCGAGCGGGTCAGGTCGACACCGATGTGCCGGTAACCCTTGCCGGCCAGATGCGGCGCGAGCAGCCCGGCGCCGCAGCCCAGGTCGACGAGGACCACGCCCGGACGGTCAGCCGGTGGCACCAGCGCCGCGCGGGCCTCGGCCAACCAGTGCAGCATCGCGAACGCCCCGTCCGGCCGCCACCACTCGTCGACCAGGTCGTCGTACTGGCGCGGATCGTTGGGCGGCAGCACCCGGGAGCTGGTGGACGCCGCGGCCGCAGCCACGTCTCGCATGGGACCGAGCGTGGCACGACTGCTCGGTAACGACCAGACTTCCCTTATGTCGTCGAGGGTGTTAGGGCTGGTCAGAGCGAGCCATCCGGAGCCGGCCGCCGCGGTGACCACGGTGGCCGGTCTGCTCGCCTGGGGAGTCGGGCACCGCCCGGCCGGAATCGTCTCGGTGGTGCTCGCCGTACTCGCCAGCCAGCTCGCCGTCGGCTGGACCAACGACGCGCTGGACGCCGAGCGGGACGCCACTGTGGGACGTACCGACAAGCCTGTCGCCGCCGGCGCGGTCGGCCGGCGCGCCACGGCCTGGGCCGCGGCGGTGGCCGCTGTGGCCTGCCCGCTGCTGGCGCTGACCACGAACGCCACGGCGGCGTTCTGGCTCACTGTCGCGCTGGTCTCCGCGCTGCTCTACGACTGGCCGCTGAAGGCCACCGCCTTCTCGGTGGTGCCGTACGCCGTCTCCTTCGGCGCGCTGCCCGCCTTCGTGGTGCTGGGGCTGCCCGGCCAACCCACCCCGCCGGCCTGGCTGCTGGTGGCGGCGGCGTGCCTGGGGGCCGGCGCGCACTTCGCCAACGTGCTGCCCGACCTGGCCGACGACGCCCGGACCGGGGTACGCGGCCTGCCGCACCGGCTCGGCGCGGCGGGCAGCCGGGCAGCCGCGGCGGGCCTCCTCCTCGCCGCGACCGCGGCCCTGGTGCTGGGACCACCCGGGCCGCCGTCGGTGGTCGGCCTGGCGGCGATCGCCACGGCCGCCGTGGTGCCGCCCCTGAGCTGGTACGCCGGGCGCTCGGCGGCCCGCGCCGGCCGGCGGCCGGTGTCCGCTTTCCGGGCGGTGATGCTCGTGGCCCTCATCGACGTGGTTCTCCTGGTGGCGAGCGGTCGGGTGGTGTGAGGGACACCCGGGAAGGTGGCATTGCCGGGTCCCTGTGCGGGCCTCGATCAGCTCCAACTACCCTGGAGCGCGGTCTGCGCGGGTATGGCCACCGTGCCCGGCGTGCGGCCGGGTGGGATCGCAACGAGGAGGACCGACGTGACGCGCTCGATCAGGGGATCCCGGCGGGCGGCCCTGTTGCTGTCCGGTATTGCGGCTGCCAGCCTGCTGGTGTCCGGATGCGGCACCGGTCAGATCGCCGAGACGGCCGAGAAGGAACCGTCGGTCCAGGGCGTCAGCCTCACGACCGCCAACGGCGCGTACGCGGTTCGTGGCCTGCTTGTCGACTACCCGGGCACCGAGGGCTACCAGGCCGGCCAGGACGCCCTGCTCAACGCCGTGATCTACAACGACTCGAAGAGCACCGTGACGGTCACGATCACCACCGACAGCGCCCGCGAGGTGGTGATCTCGAGCGGCTCGGCAAGCGCCATGCCGTCGGCCGAGGCTTCGCCCTCCGCCAGCCCGTCGGAAACCGAATCCAGCACGGCCAGCCCGTCGGCCACCCCCTCCGCCACCGAGTCGGCCTCGGCCGCCCCGTCCACGCCTTCCGCCCCGGAGTCGGCGCGGGCGTCCGGTTCCGCCAGCCCCGCCGCCCCCGGTCAGCCGGCCCGGATCGAGCTGGCCCCGCAGAGCTACCTCCAGCTCAACTCCGAGGCGACCAGCCAGCTCCGGCTGGTCGGCCTGAAGGAGGCGCTGCGCAGCGGGCAGAACGTCTTCGTGACCTTCGACTTCGGCAACGGCAACACCGTGACCGGTCCCGCCCCGATCGCTGTGCCGTTCACCGCCCCGCCGGTTCCCTCGCCGATCATCGAGCGCGAGGGTGGCTACGACGAGGGCGGCACCGACCACGAGTGACAGGCTTTGACATCGACGAACACCCCGGCGTGGGAACCACCACGCCGGGGTGTTTTCGTCGCACCGGGCGGCTAGCGTCCTGATGTGACCACCTCCCGATCGACCTCACCGCGCGGCGGCACGGCAGGTGCCGCCCGCGGTCGGTCCGCCGCCCGCGAGCCGCGCCCGGCGTACGAGTGCGACGCCTGCGGCCACCAGCCCCCCAAGTGGGTGGGTCGCTGCCCGGAATGCGGCGAGTGGGGCTCGGTGGTCGAGTCCACGGTGACCGGCCCGACCGTCTCCGGCCGGGTGGTCAGCTCCCGGCTACCGGCCGAGCCGGCGCGGCCGATCGCGACCATCAGCGCCGCTCCGGCCCGCGCCCGGCCCACCGGCGTGAGCGAGCTCGACAGGGTGCTCGGTGGCGGGCTGGTTCCCGGCGCTGTGGTGCTGCTCGCCGGGGAGCCCGGCGTCGGCAAGTCGACCCTCCTGCTGGATGTGGCGCAGCAGTGGGCGGTCGGCGCCGGCAGCCCCTCGCTGGTGGTCAGTGGCGAAGAGTCGGTAAGTCAGGTGCGGCTGCGGGCCGAGCGGATGGGCACGCTGCACGACAAGCTCTACCTGGCGGCCGAGAGTGACCTGGCCTCGGTGCTCGGGCACCTCGACGCGGTCAAACCGGGCCTGCTGGTGCTCGACTCGGTGCAGACCATCTCCACAACCGGCACCGAGGGCGTGCCCGGTGGGGTGACGCAGGTCCGCGCGGTCACCGCCGCGCTGGTCTCGGTCGCCAAGGAGCGGGGCATCGCCACAGTGCTGGTCGGGCACGTCACCAAGGACGGCCAGGTGGCCGGGCCACGGGTGCTGGAGCACCTTGTCGACGTGGTGCTGCACTTCGAGGGCGACAAGCACTCCTCGCTGCGGCTCGTGCGCGGCGTCAAGAACCGGTTCGGCGCCGCCGACGAGGTCGGCTGCTTCGAGATGCACGAGGGCGGCATCAGCAGCCTGGCCGACCCGTCCGGCCTGTTCCTGACCCGCTACTCCGAGCCCGTCCCCGGCACCTGCGTGACAGTGGCGATGGAGGGGCGACGTGCGCTTGTCACCGAGGTGCAGGCACTGATCGGCGCGACGGTGGCCGGCTCGCCCCGTCGTACGGTCTCCGGCCTCGACTCCGCCCGCCTGGCCATGGTGCTCGCGGTGCTGCAACGGCGCACCGAGCGGTTGACGCTGCACGACAGGGAGGTCTTCGCGGCCACCGTGGGCGGCATCCGGGTGGTGGAGCCTGCGGCCGACCTGGCCGTCGCGTTGGCGGTGGCGTCCGGCGGTCTGAACCTGGCCATCGCGCCGCACCTCGTGGCGATCGGCGAGGTGGGCCTGACCGGCGAGGTGCGCCGGGTGGGCGCGGTGCCGCGCCGGCTCGCCGAGGCGGCACGGCTCGGGTTCAAGGTCGCCCTGGTGCCGCCGGGTTGCGGCCCGGCCAGCACCGGCGCCGGGCCCGAGCAGATGCGCGTGACCGAGGTCACTGACGTACGTTCGGCGCTGCACCACGCGGCCCGCGCGTCCGCCGAGTGACACACCGTGTCGGCGCGGACGGCTATACCGGACAGGGACGGCGCAAGCGGAAATGCGTGGAAGGGGCAGCATCGTGACACATCACAGTAACCACGACAGCACCCACCGCACGGCAGTCCGTAGACTGTGCCCGTGCCGATCGACCGCGATACCACCAAGCCTGCCGGGCCACCGCCCCAGGCCCGCACCGGCGCCGTGGGCTCACCGGCCCGCCCGATCAGCGTGAGCGTGTCCGCCGCTGCCGGGGGCGCCGGGGATCCGCTGCGCGCCAACCTTGCCCTGATGGCACCCGGCACCGCGCTGCGGGACGGGCTGGAGCGCATCCTGCGCGGGCGTACGGGCGCGCTCATCGTGCTCGGTTACGACAAGGTCGTCGAGGGCCTCTGCACCGGCGGCTTCCCCCTCGACGTGGAGTTCTCCGCGACCCGGGTCCGCGAGCTGTGCAAGATGGACGGCGCCGTGGTGCTCTCCAGCGACGGCACGCGCATCGTCCGGGCGGCCGTGCACCTCATGCCAGACCCGTCCATCCCCACCGAGGAGTCGGGCACCCGGCACCGCACCGCCGAGCGGGTCGCCCGGCAGACCGGCTACCCGGTCATCTCGGTGAGCCAGTCGATGCGGATCATCAGCCTCTACGTCAACGGTCAGCGGCACGTGCTCGACGACTCGGCGGCGATCCTGTCGCGGGCCAACCAGGCGCTTGCCACCCTGGAGCGCTACAAGCTTCGGCTGGACGAGGTCTCCGGCACCCTGTCGGCGCTCGAAATCGAGGACCTGGTCACCGTGCGGGACGCGGTGGCGGTGGTGCAGCGACTGGAGATGGTTCGCCGGATCGCCGACGAGATCGCCGGCTACGTGGTCGAGCTTGGCACCGACGGCCGGCTGCTCGCACTCCAGCTCGACGAGCTGATGGCCGGTGTGGACGCCGACCGGACGCTCGTCATCAGGGACTACCTGCCCGTCGGCCGCAAGTCCCGCACGCTGGACGAGGCGCTTGTCGAGTTGGATCTGCTCGGTGCCACCGAGCTGATCGATCTGGTGTCGGTCGCCAAGGCGATCGGCTATCCGGCCGCCTCGGACGCGCTGGACGCCGCCGTCAGCCCGCGTGGCTTCCGGTTGCTGGCCAAGGTGCCCCGCCTGCCGGTGGCCGTTGTCGACCGTCTGGTGCTGCACTTCGGCAGCCTCCAGCGGCTGCTGGGCGCCACAGTGGAGGACCTGCAGGCCGTCGAGGGCGTGGGCGATGCCCGCGCCCGAGGTGTCCGCGAAGGGCTGTCCCGGCTCGCCGAGGCATCCATCCTGGAGCGGTATGTCTGATCCGGCTCAGCCGGTGATGGTGAGCTTCACGGGTGCGCTGAGTTTGGTGCCGACCCTGGCGAACACCTGGTACGTCCCGACCGGCGGGAACGGGCCTGCGGCCAGCCCGCTGCCGTCGCACCTTGTGGCGTCCCGCCCGTTCCAGCCCACCTGGTAGGAGCGCTCGAACCCGGGCGTGAAGGACTGCACGTCCGACCCCTGGGCCTTGCCGCAGGTGTCCGACGACCACACCTTCTCGGCACCGGACTTGATGAAGATCTCCTGGAGGTCGGCGCCGACGTTGCGGCTGCACGTACGGTCCGACGTGTTCTTGATCTTCAACTGGAGGTCGACGACCGTTCCGCGCTGCACCGAGGTCGACCGCACCACCGAGGTCACGCTGATCTCCGCGTCGGTGCAGGTGCCGTCGTCCGCCGAGCCGCCCGAGTTCGCTGGCGGGTTGTTGCTGGTGATCTCGGGGGTCGGCTGCGAGGCCTCCGGAGCGGCCGACTCCGACGCCGGCGGCACCCCCGTCTGCGGGGTCAGCACGGGACCGGCCGGCCCCGGGCTCCCAGCCGACGGGCCCGCTGTCGACGTCGGGGTCGCCCCCGCCTCCGGTTGTCGACCGCCCGAGCGACCCGAACCGGTGCAGGAATAGAGCAGGACAATCAGGAAGAGAAGCCCCGCTCCGAGTACGACGGCGCGACGCCGCCAGTACACGGCGGGTGGCAGGGGGCCGACCGTCAGACGCATGATGCCCCCCACCGTAGCCGCGCCGCGCCCACCAGCCCGACGCGACGCGCCGGAACGTCATCCCGACGACCCACCAACACTCCACTAGGGACGGACACTGCGGTCGCCCACGTCCCGCTCAGAGGTAGACCTTCCGCTGGTAGACGGCATGCGCGCCAGCCACCCGGTCCAGGAAGAGCAGGCCCGCGCAGTGGTCGATCTCGTGCTGCAACGCCCGCGCCTCGAAACCGTCCGTCACCAGCCGGACCGTCGCGCCGCTGCCCGGCAGCTCACCCTCCACGACCAGTCGACTGGCCCGCTTCACGTCCCCGGTCAGATCGGGCACCGACATGCACCCCTCACGGCCCGCCTTCCACCGGGTCGCCTCGACGACCCGGGCGTTGCAGAGCACGAACGTGCCGTGCACGGTGACCGCCTTCGGATGCCCGGTCACATCGACAGCGAACACCCGGGCACCAACACCCACCTGCGGCGCCGCCAAGCCCACACAGCCCGGCGAGACCCGCATCGTGGCGACCAGGTCGGCTGCCAACCGGACGGTCTCCTCGGCCGTCGGATCGACATCGCCGCCGGCCTGGCTCAACACCGGGTGCGGGGCGGACACCACCGCCCGCACCTCACCCGGCACGGCCAACGCCTCCGGTGTCCAACCACAAAGGCCGGCGTACGCCTCGACGTCCGGGCCGGTGACCGGCCCCTGCTCGCCGCTCACAACAGGTCCGGGTCCGCCGGCCGGAGCGTGACCTCCACGCCCAACTCGACGGCCGTCCGTTGCAGCCGCTCGACAAGCGTGTCGGCGACACCAGCAGGCAACTCGACCTCAGCCAGCACCACGTAGAGCGAACCCGCCAACCGGGTGCTCAGATCCGTGACGTTGCCACCGGCGTCCACAAGCACCCGGGTCATGGCCGCGACGATGCCCATCCGGTCCGACCCGTGCACCGCCATCACGTACGGCTCCCCCACCGGAGCAACCTCGGCGTCGGGCGTGACAGCGCGTACGGTCGCCAGCAGTTGGCCCTCGGCGGTCAGCGCCACCAACGCCGCCTCGACCTCGGCTGCGGCCGGCCCAGTGCAGATGAGGGTCATCGCGAAATGCCCCCGAAGCCGGGTCATCGTGCTGTCGGTGAGGTTCGCGCCGAGACGGGCCAGGACCTCGGCGACGTCGGCAACGATGCCCGGCCGGTCCCGGCCGATGACGGTGATCGCGAGCTCGTTCATCCGCGCATTCTGCCCGATCCGCCCGCCGCCCCGACGACACCCCGCCCGAGCCGCCCACTCAGCGGGAATACATCGCGTGACATCATCGACGACGCCATGACTCAACCCGATTTCGCCGCTCTGGTCAGCCGATGGTTCCAGCAGCACGCCCGTGACCTGCCGTGGCGCCAACCCGACGTCACCCCGTGGGCGATCCTCGTCAGCGAGGTGATGCTCCAGCAGACCCCGGTGGTCCGGGTCGTGCCGGCCTGGCACGCCTGGCTGGCCCGCTGGCCGGAGCCCGCCGCGCTCGCTGCGGACACACCGGCCGAGGCCATCCGGATGTGGGGACGCCTCGGCTATCCCCGTCGGGCCGTCCGGCTGCGCGAATGCGCTGTCGCGATCGTGGAGCGGCACGGCGGCCAGGTGCCGGACCGACTGGACCAACTACTGGCGCTGCCCGGCGTGGGCACGTACACGGCGCGGGCCGTGGCCGCGTTCGCGTACGGCCAACGGCATCCGGTCGTCGACACCAACGTACGGCGGGTGGTCTGCCGGGCCGTTGCCGGCGAACCGGACGCCGGACCGGTCACCCGCCCGGCCGACCTGGTCGCCACCGAGGAGCTGCTGCCAGCGGAGCCTGCCGCGGCGGCCCTCGCCAGCGCCGCGTTCATGGAGCTGGGAGCGGTGATCTGCACCGCCCGGTCGCCGCGCTGCCCGGCCTGCCCTGTCGAGTCGATCTGCGCGTGGCGGGCCTCCGGGCAGGAGCAGCCGGCGGGCCCAACCCGCCGTCCCCAGCGGTACGCGGGCACTGACAGGCAGGTACGCGGACTGCTGCTCGGCGTGCTCCGGGAGGCCACCGGGCCGGTGCCGCACCAGCGCCTGGACCAGGTCTGGACGGACGACGTGCAGCGCGCCCGCGCCCTGGCCGGGCTCGTACAGGACGGACTTGTCGAACCGGTCGACGCGGACTCCTTCCGCCTCGTCGGCGACGGCCCACCCCTCCCAACCACCCCAATCGTCTCCTGACCACCCCGCACCTCGCGCTCCTGCCCCCTGCACCTCGCGGCCCTGGCCGTCGCGCGCGCTCATGCCCGCGCCGCGCCGCGCCGCGCCGGGCCGGGATCGCGCTCGATCCTGGATGTAGTGGCCTCGACGTCGAGGGAGACCACTACATCCAGGATGATGCGCGATCTTGCGGGCGGGCGGGTTAGGCGGGCGCGCGGACGGCAGGCCGGCAGGTGGGTGGCACCGGGGTTCGCGAGGTGTGGCTTGTGGGGGTACGGAAAAGGCGGGGCCCCCGGGGGGGTAGCCACCCGGGCCCCCCCCCCAGCAGGGGGGGGAAAAAAACCAACGCCCCAGGGGCGGCGGGGCGCCCCCGGGCGGCCCGGCC
>NZ_JBNCNZ010000004.1:0-168798 GCF_049847245.1 Micromonospora sp. DT68 | reverse complement strand
GGGGGGGTTTGGGCGGGGGGGGGGCGGCCGGGCGGGGTGGGGGGGGGCAGGGGGTTTGGGGTGGTGTGGGTGGTGGGGTACGCCAACCGGGGGGGCCCGGGGGGTTTCCGCCCCGGGGGCCCCGCCCCTTGCTGCTGGTTCTACTACTCGTCCGCGCCTGCGGCGGCGGTGCCACCGAGGTCGGCCGGCACGGCGTCCGGAACCTCGACCGGCTTCTCCGCACCCCGGAAGACGAGCTTGGACTTGTCGATGTCGTTCGGGTCGCCTTCGCAGTCGACAACCACGATCTGACCGGGGGTCAGCTCGTTGAACAGGATGCGCTCGGACAGGTTGTCCTCGATGTCGCGCTGGATCGTGCGACGAAGCGGACGGGCACCGAGCACCGGGTCGAAGCCCTTCGCAGCCAGGTACTTCTTGGCGTTGTCGGTCAGCTCCAGACCCATGTCCTTGTTGTGCAGCTGGGTCTCGATCCGCCGGATCATGATGTCCACGATCGAGAGGATCTCGGTCTGACGCAGCTGGTGGAAGACGATGGTGTCGTCGATCCGGTTGAGGAACTCAGGCCGGAAGTGCTGCTTGAGCTCGTCGTTGACCTTCTGCTTCATCCGGTCGTAGGTCGACTCGGAGTCCTCCGACTGCTGGAAGCCCAGCGACACGGCCTTGGCCACGTCACGGGTGCCCAGGTTGGTGGTCAGGATGATGACCGTGTTCTTGAAGTCCACGATCCGACCCTGACCGTCGGTGAGCCGACCGTCTTCCAGGATCTGCAGGAGCGTGTTGAACACGTCCGGGTGGGCCTTCTCGATCTCGTCGAACAGGACCACCGAGAACGGCCGACGTCGCACCTTCTCGGTCAGCTGCCCGCCCTCGTCGTAGCCGACGTAGCCGGGAGGGGCACCCACGAGCCGGGACACCGTGTACCGGTCGTGGAACTCGGACATGTCCAGCTGGATGAGGGCGTCCTCGCTGCCGAAGAGGAACTCGGCAAGCGCCTTGGACAGCTCGGTCTTACCGACACCGGACGGGCCGGCGAAGATGAACGAGCCCGAGGGGCGCTTCGGGTCCTTCAGGCCGGCCCGGGTACGCCGGATCGCCTTCGAGACGGCCTTGACCGCGTCCTCCTGGCCGATGACGCGCTTGTGCAGCTCGTCCTCCATGCGCAGCAGGCGCGAAGTCTCCTCCTCGGTCAGCTTGTAGACCGGGATGCCGGTCCAGTTGCCGAGAACCTCGGCGATCTGCTCGTCGTCAACCTCGCTGACGACGTCCAGGTCACCGGCCTTCCACTCCTTCTCCCGCTGCGCCTTCTGACCGAGGAGCTGCTTCTCCTTGTCACGCAGCTGGGCGGCGCGCTCGAAGTCCTGCGCGTCGATCGCGGACTCCTTGTCACGACGCACCTGGGCGATGCGCTCGTCGAAGTCACGCAGGTCTGGCGGCGCGGTCATCCGACGGATCCGCATCCGGGCGCCGGCCTCGTCGATCAGGTCGATCGCCTTGTCCGGAAGGAAGCGGTCGGAGATGTACCGGTCGGCCAGGGTGGCAGCGGCCACGAGGGCGGCGTCGGTGATGCTGACGCGGTGGTGCGCCTCGTAACGGTCGCGCAGGCCCTTGAGGATCTCGATGGTGTGCGCCAGCGACGGCTCACCCACCTGGATCGGCTGGAAACGACGCTCGAGCGCGGCGTCCTTCTCCAGGTGCTTGCGGTATTCGTCGAGCGTCGTGGCGCCGATGGTCTGCAGCTCACCACGGGCCAGCATCGGCTTGAGGATGCTCGCCGCGTCGATCGCGCCCTCGGCGGCACCCGCACCCACCAGGGTGTGGATCTCGTCGATGAACAGGATGATGTCGCCGCGCGTACGGATCTCCTTGAGCACCTTCTTGAGGCGCTCCTCGAAGTCACCGCGGTAGCGGGAACCGGCGACCAGCGCACCGAGGTCGAGCGTGTAGAGCTGCTTGTCCTTCAGAGTCTCGGGCACCTCGCCCTTGATGATCTTCTGGGACAGCCCCTCCACCACGGCGGTCTTACCGACGCCGGGCTCACCGATCAGGACCGGGTTGTTCTTGGTGCGGCGGGACAGCACCTGCATGACCCGCTCGATTTCCTTCTCGCGCCCGATGACCGGGTCGAGCTTGCCCTCCCGGGCGGCCTGGGTCAGGTTACGGCCGAACTGGTCCAGCACCAGGCTGGTCGACGGCGCGGCCTCACCCGGCGCGGCGCCAGCGGCGGCCGGCTCCTTGCCCTGGTAGCCCGACAGCAGCTGGATCACCTGTTGGCGGACCCGGTTGAGGTCGGCGCCGAGCTTCACAAGCACCTGGGCGGCGACGCCCTCACCCTCACGGATCAGCCCGAGCAGGATGTGCTCAGTGCCGATGTAGTTGTGCCCCAGCTGAAGCGCCTCGCGCAGCGACAGCTCCAGCACCTTCTTGGCCCGCGGCGTGAACGGGATGTGCCCGCTCGGCGCCTGCTGGCCCTGGCCGATGATCTCCTCGACCTGCTGACGGACGCCCTCCAGGGAGATGCCGAGGCTCTCCAGGGCCTTGGCTGCCACGCCTTCACCTTCGTGGATCAGGCCCAGCAGGATGTGTTCCGTACCGATGTAGTTGTGGTTGAGCATCCGGGCCTCTTCTTGGGCCAGGACGACAACCCGTCGCGCTCGGTCGGTGAACCGCTCGAACATGCCCTCGTGCTCCTCACGTGCCGTGCGCCTTGATGGTCAAGATCTTGGCGGGGCCGGTGCGCGAACGTCCAAGACGGGCGTCCGTGCCTCCTTACTCTATCGTCGCTGACCGACTCAGCTGAGGTCGTGTGTCTCTGGTCTGGGTCAGTTCCGCGTCGTTTTGCACAACCGTCCGCGCTCAGGAGGTGTTCCGGTACCCCTGTCGCTACGCGCAGAGCGAAATCCGACCGGCGCGACGGAAGCCTTCTCCGGGCCCTCGGAGCGTCTCCGGGGCCCACGGAGGGTGGGCCGGCACCGGCGACGAACGCCGCGCGCGGCCCTGTGGGAGGTCGTCCACAGGCTGTGGATATCTTCTCCACCGGCTGTGGACAACGCCGGTCCGACCCGAAAGCTTCCCGGGGCCGGGGACAGCGCGGAGACGGCGACGCCGGCCCGGAGAATCTCCGGCCCGGCGTCGGTGTCGCCCTGCGGCGGCCAGCGGCCACCGATTGCTGAACGGGTCAGCGCTTGGCGTGGTACTCGTCGACGATCTCCTGCGGGATACGACCCCGATCCGAGATGTCCTTGCCGGCCTTCTTGGCCCACTCCCGGATTGCCTTGTTCTGCTCCCGGTCAGCGGTTGCGCCGCCCCTGCCGCGGGCAGCCCGACCGCCGATGACCACGCCACCGCGACCCACCTTGGTGCCGGCACCCACGTACGGCGCGAATACGTCGCGCAATTTCGCGGCGTTGGCACCGGACAGGTCGATCTCGTACTGAACGCCGTCGAGCGCGAACTTGACGGTCTCGTCAGCGTCCCCACCGTCCAGGTCATCGACCAGCTTGTGAATGATTTGCTTGGCCACGTCCCACATTCCTTTCGAGCAGGGTCGTCCTGCTAACGAGAGCACAATAACCCGTGCGCCGCTTGGCCCGTCAATAGGATGCGGTTACGGCACGCTGAGAGCCAGCTGAGACTACTCAGGGCGAACCAACGGGAACAGGATGGTTTCCCGAATTCCGAGGCCGGTCAGGGCCATCAACAGGCGGTCGATTCCCATTCCCATACCGCCCGCCGGCGGCATTCCGTACTCCATCGCCCGGAGAAAGTCCTCGTCGAGACGCATCGCCTCGTCGTCGCCGCGGGCGGCGAGCTGCGCCTGGGCCAGCAGCCGCTCGCGCTGCACCACAGGGTCGACCAACTCGGAGTACGCGGTGCCCAGTTCGAAGCCGAGGACGTAGAGGTCCCACTTCTCCGCCAGGCCCGGCTCGCTGCGGTGTGCCCGGGTCAGTGGGCTGGTCTCCTCCGGGTAGTCCCGCACGAAGGTGGGCGCCTCCAGGCCGGGTACGACCAGTTCCTCGAACAGTTCCTCGGCCAGCTTGCCCGGACCCCACTTCGGGTCCACGGCCAATCCCACCTTGTCGGCGTACTCCACGAGGCGGGACCGTTCGGTGCGGACCGTGACCTCCTCGCCGAGCGCTTCGGAAAGGACTCCGAACAGTGTCACCGAGCGCCACTCCCCGCCGAGGTCGAACTCGCGTCCGTCGGCGTGGGTCACCACCGTCGACCCGCCGACCGCGATCGCCGCCTGCTGCACGAGATTGCGCGTCAACTCGGCCATCGTGTCGTAGTCGCCGTACGCCTCGTACGTCTCCAGCATCGCGAACTCCGGCGAGTGCGAAGAGTCGACACCCTCATTACGGAAGTTGCGGTTGATCTCGAAGACGCGGTCGACGCCGCCGACCACTGCGCGCTTGAGAAACAGTTCCGGGGCGATTCGCAGATACAGATCGGTGCTCAACGCATTGCTGTGGGTCACGAACGGTCGGGCCGCCGCTCCACCGTGCAACAGTTGCAGCATCGGAGTTTCCACCTCGATGAAACCCTGCCCGTGCAGTGAATCGCGGAGGCTGCGTACGGCTGCGGCACGGGTGCGGACCATCTGCCGGGCCTGCGGCCGGACGATCAGGTCGACGTAACGCTGCCGGACCCGCGCCTCCTCGGAGAGCGGCTTGTGGGCCACCGGCAGCGGGCGCAGCGCCTTGGCGGTCATCTCCCAGCTGTCGGCAAGCACTGACAGCTCGCCCCGGCGGCTGGTGATCACCTCGCCGGTCACGCCGACGTGGTCGCCGAGGTCGACCAGGCGCTTCCACGCCTCCAGCCGCTCCGGCCCGACCCGGTCCAGGGAGAGCATCGCCTGCAACTCGGTGCCGTCACCGTCGCGCAGGGTGGCGAAGCAGAGCTTGCCGGTGTTGCGTACGAAGATCACCCGGCCGGTGACGGAGGCCTGGTCGCCGGTCGCGGTGTCGGTCGCCAGGTCGGCGTACTTCGCGCGGATCTCGGCGAGCGTGCTGGTGCGGGGAAAACCGATCGGGTACGGCTCGACGCCCTCGGCGAGCATCCGGTCCCGCTTCTCCCGGCGGACCTTCATCTGCTCCGGAAGGTCGTCGGCGGGGTCCACTGGCACGGCGTTCTGCTCGCTCACGGCACGCTTCCTCGTCACGAAGACTACTGGGGGTCAGGCCCGAGCGTACTCAAGCGCTCAGGTGCCCGTTACCGGATAGCCTGCCCGCCATGGCGGATCACACTCAGGCACTCTCGTTCGGTATGGCCGCAGCCGACTACGACCGGTTCCGGCCCCGCTATCCGATCGAAGCCGTGCGGTGGGCGCTGGACGGGCTCAGCGGCTCCGCCCGGGTCGTCGACCTGGGTGCGGGAACCGGCATCCTCACGCGCAGGGTGCTCGCACTCGGCCACCGGGTGACCCCTGTCGAGCCGGACCCGGAGATGCGCGCCCGGCTGGACGCCGCCACGCCGGGCAGCACCGCGTTGGCCGGCGGCGCCGAGTCGGTGCCGCTGCCCGACGGATCCGCCGACGCCGTGGTGGTGGGGCAGGCGTACCACTGGTTCGACAGGGAGCGGGCGCACGCCGAGATCGCGCGGGTGCTGCGACCGGGCGGGACGTTCGCCCCCATCTGGAACCTCCGGGACGATCAGGTGGGCTGGGTCGCCGAACTGGGACGGATCGCCCGTCTGGGGGACAACGCCGGCGACGTGATCGAGAGGTACACCGACTTCGGCTCCGCCTTCGGGGCGATCGAGCTGGGCGAGTTCACCCACCGCGCCACGCTCACGCCGGATGAGATAGTCGCCATGCTGCACACCCGCTCGTACTGGCTCACCGCCCCGGCGGAACAGCGGGCGGCGATCGACGAGGAGCTGCGAGCACTCTTCGCCACCCATCCGGACCTGGTCGGGCGCGCGACAGTCGACCTGCCGTACCGCACGATGGTCCTGCGCGCCCGGCGGCGCTGACGCCCGGCGGGGTCAGCGGTTGCGGTCGTAGACCATCCGCAGGCCGATCAGGGTGATCATCGGCTCGTGGTGGGTGATGCTGCGGCACTCGTTGATCACCAGGGAGGCGAGGCCACCGGTGGCGATAACGGCTTTCACCTCGCCCAGTTCCTCGGTCATCCGCTCGACGATCCGGTCCACCTGCCCGGCGAAGCCGAAGTACAGGCCGGACTGGAGGCACTCGACGGTGTTCTTGCCGATCACCGAGCGGGGCTTGGTCGCCTCGACCTTGCGCAGCTGGGCGGCCCGGGCTGCCAGCGCGTCGAAGGAGATCTCGATGCCCGGGGCGAACGCCCCACCGAGGAACTCGCCCCGACCGCTGATCACGTCGAAGTTGGTGGTCGTGCCGAAGTCCACGACGATCGACGGCCCCCCGTAGAGGGTGTACGCGGCGAGCGTGTTCACCACCCGGTCGGCGCCCACCTCCTTCGGGTTGTCGATCGCCAACTGCACGCCCGTCCGTACTCCGGGCTCGACGATCACGCTCGGCACGTCGGCGTAGTAGCGGCCGAGCATGGTCCGCAGCGACCGCAGAGCGGCCGGCACCGTGGAGCAGGCGGCCACACCGGTGATCTCGACGTTGTCCCCGGCGAGCAGACCCCGGAACTTCAGGCCCAGCTCGTCCGCCGTCGAGCGGGCATCGGTCTTGATCCGCCAGGAGTGCACCAGCTTGTCACCGTCGAAGGTCGCCAGCACGGTGTTTGTGTTTCCGATGTCGATGCAGAGCAGCACGCACGCAGCCTAGACAACTACTCGGAGCGCAGGTCCAGCGCGATGTCCAGGATCGGCGACGAATGTGTGAGCGCACCTACCGAGAGGAAGTCCACGCCGGTGGCCGCGTACCGGCCAGCCACCTCCAGCGTGAGCCCGCCGGTGGCCTCCAGCTCCGCCCGGTCGCCCACGGCGGCCACCGCCTCGGCCAGCGCCTCCGGCGTCATGTTGTCGCAGAGCAGGAAGTCCGCGCCGGCCTCCACAGCCTCCAGAGCCTCGGCGACGCATGTCACCTCGACCTGCACCGGCACCTCCGGGAACGCCTCCCGCACCCGCCGGTACGCGGCGGTGATGCTCCCGGCGGCCAGCTTGTGGTTGTCCTTGATCATGGCGACGTCGTAGAGGCCCATCCGCTTGTTGGTGCCCCCGCCGGCCCGCACCGCGTACTTCTCCAGCGCCCGCAGGCCCGGCGTCGTCTTGCGGGTGTCCAGGACCATCGCCTTGGTGCCCGCCAGGGCGTCCGCCCAGGCGCGGGTGTGGGTGGCCACCCCGGACATCCGGCAGAGCAGGTTGAGCGCCGTCCGCTCGGCCGTCAACAGCAGCCGGGTCGGGCCGGTCACCGTCGCCAGCACGTCGCCGCGCGCCACCCGCTCACCGTCGCGGGCCAGCTCCGACACCTCGACGGTACGCCCGAACGCGCTCACCTCGCCGACCAGCTCGAACACCGCGGTGGCCACGGCCAGCCCGGCCAGCACACCGTCCGCTCGCGCCACCAGGTCGGCCGTGTCGCTCTGCTCAGCCGGGATCGTCGCCACGCTCGTGACGTCGAGGAAATCCGGTCCCAGGTCCTCCACGAGCGCGTTCTCGATCACCTGCCGCACCTGCGCCGGATCCAGTCCGGCCGCCCGCAACGCCGCCTGCGTCGACTCCGTCATTTCCGTCTCCATTCGCGACTGCGGGGCTCGCAAACTCGGCTCACTCCTCGCGCTCACTGCCGCCCCTCCCATTGCTGCGTCAACCCGCCCTGCCTCCCGACCGACCCGACCAGGTGGCCCAGCCACCGCTCGTCGACAGTCGGGAAGTCCTCCCGCCAGTGACATCCCCGCGTCTCGGCGCGCGCGTACGCGGCGGCCACCAGCGCCGACGCCACAGTGAGCAGGTTCGTCGCCTCCCAGTCGGCGGTCCTCGACCGACCACGGGCGGTGCCCAACTCGGTAAGCGTCCCCGCCGTGCCGGTCAGCGTCGCGGCCGAGCGGAGCACCCCGGCGCCCCGCGTCATGGCCCGTTGCAGGGTCGGCGTCGCTTCGGCCGGCAGCAGCCAGCCCGCACTGCCGCGCCACGCGCCGACGTTCGCCGGTTGCGCCTGCTCGGGTAGCCCGGCGGCGATGTCGTCGGCGATCCGCCGGGAGAAGACCAGCCCCTCCAGCAGCGAGTTGCTGGCCAGGCGGTTGGCACCGTGCACACCGGTGCAGGCGACCTCGCCGCAGGCGTACAGGCCGGGGATGGAGGTGCGACCGCGCAGGTCCGTGCGGACGCCGCCGGAGGCGTAGTGCGCGGCCGGCGCGACAGGGATCAGGTCGGTGGCCGGGTCCACGCCGATCGCCAGGCAGGACGCAACGATTGTCGGGAACCGGCTGGCCAGGAAAGCCCCGCCCAGGTGCCGGGCGTCGAGGAAGACATGGTCGGCGCCGCTGGCCAGCAGCACCCGGTGGATGCCCTTGGCCACGACGTCGCGGGGAGCCAACTCGGCCAGTTCGTGCTGGCCCACCATGAACCGCTTGCCGTCGGAGTCCACCAGGTGCGCGCCCTCGCCGCGCAACGCCTCGGAGACCAGCGGCTGCTGCGCGTGGCCGGCGCCGGGCACCCCCGCGCCGGGCGGGGTGATCAGGGCGGTCGGGTGGAACTGGACGAACTCGATGTCGGTGACCGCCGCGCCGGCCCGCATCGCCAACGCCACCCCGTCACCCGTGGACACGGCCGGGTTGGTGGTGGCCGCGAAGACCTGCCCCATTCCGCCGGTGGCGAGCACCACCGCCCGGGCCAGCAGCGCGCCGACACCGTCCTCGCTGCCCTCGCCCAGCACGTGCAGGGTGATCCCACAGGCCGGGCCGAGGCCGTCCGGGCCGTCGCCGGGCGCCCGCAGCAGGTCCAGCACCAGGGCGTGCTCCACCAGTCGGATCCACGGGTCGCGCTGCACCGCCGCGTGCAACGCCCTCTGCACCTCGGCGCCCGTCGCGTCGCCACCGGCGTGCACGATCCGGTCCGCCCGGTGCCCACCCTCACGGGTCAGCATCAGCGAGCCGTCCGGGTGGCGGTCGAATTCGGCGCCGATCCGCATCAGCTCCCGCAGCCGGGTCGGACCCTCCTCGACAAGCGCCCGGACCGCCGCCGGGTCGCAGAGCCCCACCCCGGCGATCTCGGTGTCCCGGGCGTGCGCCGCCGGGGTGTCGGCCGGGTCGAGCACGGCGGCGATGCCACCCTGCGCCCACCGCGTCGAACCGTCATCAATGTTGACCTTGGTCACGACCGTGACGTGCAGACCCGCCTCGCGCAGGTGCAGTGCGGCGGTCAACCCGGCCACCCCGGAACCCACCACGATCACGTCGGTGGTCTCCACCCAGCCGGGCGCGGGCGCGGCAAGCAACGGCGGCAGGGCCGGCAGATCGACGGTCGGAAAATCCATCCCCCCAGTCAACCCGAACCATCCTCGTCCGGGGGCGACGGGGGCGGGACAAGTGGTTTGGGCTACCCCGTCCGGCGGTCGCCCCGCCGCGCCGACCGGCCCCGCTTGTCACTTCGTCCGGACCGGCAGGCCGGCAGCGCCCGCGCCGCGCAGTGAGGCGGTCACCGTACGGTCGCTGAGCCACAGGTAGCAGCGGACGCCTCGATCACCGACCCGCCAACGGCCAGCACCCGGTGGCCGCACCACCACGCCGCTGCGAAACCGCAGGTCGGCGTCGTCCGGAACGCCGACGTACCGGCCGAGGATGCTGCGGCAACCGTCGTAGAGCGGCACCCAGTCGGCGTCCCGGGTCGGGTACGGCCGGTCCGGTGCACGCCACACCCCGACGAACTCGGCATCGTGCTGCTTGCCGCACTCCACCGGGACCAGGGTCTGCACACCTCTGCCCGCGCCGCCACGGGTCTGCTGGCAGCCCAACCGCAGCCCGGAGGGCGCCTTCAGCGCGTCCCGCAGACTGCCCGACCGGACCACCACGGTGGCCGCCGCCTCGACAGTGGTCAACTCGGTGAGGTCACATCGGAACCAACGGGAGCCGGCCGCCCAACCCGGCCCGGACGGCAGCGCCACCGACAACCGCAGCCGCCCGGCCCGCCAGTCGTCGCCCACGTACGCGGAGGCCCTGGTGTCGCACTCGGCGAACGCGCCGCGCAACTCGGTCGACCCGTTGGCCGGGACGGCGGCCCGCTCGACCGGAAACGCCCCCACATGCGCGGTCTCCACCCGGTGCGGGCCGGCGCAGTCGATCGGCTGGTAGCTGGCCAGGGTGACCACCTCGGTGAAGTCGGCGGCCTGGCACACACCGGCGGCCGGCGTGAACGCCGTGGCCGGCGGCAACGCCGCCCAGTCGTCGGTCAGGTCACCGTCCAGGTCACCGGACGCACCGCAGCCGACCAGCAGCACCGCCGCGACGACAGAGGCGAGCACAGGCGTCATGGCACGGCGCATCGCGGCCTCCCCCAGCACCGACCGTCTTCCGACGGCGTGCCAAGGGTAACCGGAAATGACCTTCCGGTGACAGACCGGAATCGCGTCGCGTGGGGTCAGACGCCGGACACGGCTAGCGGGCTGGGCACCGGGTCGCCGGCCGTGCCCGGGGCCACCGCAGCCGGGTCGGCACCCAACTCGATCACCCGGTTGTCGGCGTCCACGTGCACGACCCGGGGCCGGTACGACCGGGCCTCGGCGTCGTCCATCTGCCCGTACGAGATCAGGATGACCAGGTCACCGGGGTGCACGAGGTGGGCGGCGGCACCATTGATACCGATCACGCCGCTGCCCCGCTCACCCGGGATCACGTACGTTTCCAGCCGGGCGCCGTTCGTGATGTCCACGATCGCGACCTGCTCGCCGGGGAGCAGGTCGGCGGCGTCGAGCAGGTCCTCGTCCACCGTCACCGAGCCGACGTAGTGCAGGTCCGCCTGGGTCACAGTGGCTCGGTGGATCTTCGACTTGAGCATGGTCCGCAGCATCGGGGCTGGCCTTTCGAAAGGTGGTGGAGGGGTGCGGCCGGGTCAGGAGCGAGGGGCGAGGTGGACGGCCGCGTTGTCGATCAACCGGGTGCTTCCCACCCAGGCGGCGATCACCAGTCGCGCCGGCCCGGACACTGGCCCCGGCTCCAGCTCGGGATCGGTGAGCACCAGGTAGTCGAGCTGAGCGCCGGGCGTACCGGCACCGAACGCGGCGTGCGCGGCGGTAAGCACCGCCCCCGCGTCCAGGCCGTCGTCGGCGGCCCGGGCACCGGCACGCAGCGCGGCGGACAGGCTCAGCGCCGCAGCCCGCTCGGGCTCGCTCAGGTAGCGGTTGCGGCTGGACAGCGCCAGGCCGTCCGGCTCCCGCACGGTCGGTACGCCGACCACCTCGACCGGCACGTCCAGATCCCGCGTCATCCGCCGGACCAGGGTGAGCTGCTGATAGTCCTTCTCACCGAAGAACGTCAGGTCGGGCCGGGTGAGCTGGAGCAGCTTGAGCACCACGGTGAGCACACCGTGGAAGAAGCCGGGACGACTGGCGCCCTCCAGCTCCGCGCCGAGCGGCCCCGGATCGAGGCGCACCCGGGGCTGACCGTCCGGGTACATGTCCGCCACCGACGGGGCGAACACCAGATCGGCCCCCGCCCGCCGGCACACCTCCAGGTCAGTGTCGAGGGTGCGCGGATAGCGGTCGAAGTCCTCGTTCGGCCCGAACTGCAGCGGGTTCACGAAGATCGTCACCAGCACGTGGTCGGCCCGTTCCCGGGCGGCCCGCAGCAGCGTCTCGTGCCCGGAGTGCAGGGCACCCATGGTCATCACCACGCCGACGGTGCCCTTCAGCGCGGCCCGCGCCTCGGCCAGCTCGGCCCGCGTGTGCACAAGCTGCGTCATGCCGCCACCTCCCGATCGCTGTCGGCCAGCACGCCCAGCAGCGACTGCGCGTCCACAGGCCGCAGCCGGCCTGCGGCGATCGCCCGATCGGCGGTACGCCGGGCCAAAGCCAGGTAGGCCGGGACGGACTCCGGTGCGGTGGCCGCCAACCGGGCCAGATGCCGCTCGACAGTGCCGGCGTCGCCCCGGGAGACCGGGCCCGTCAGGGCGTCGTCACCGAGCCGCAGCGCGTTCTCCAGGGCTGCCCGCAGCAGCGGGGCGAGCACCTTCTCCGGCCGGGACACCCCGGCGTCACGCAGCCGGTCGGCCGCCTCGTTCACAAGGGTCACCAGGTGGTTCGCACCGTGTGCCAGCGCGGCGTGATAGAGCGGGCGGTCCGTCTCGGCCACCCACTCGGGCACGCCACCAAGGTCGGCCACCAGCCGGGCAGCCAACGGGCGCAGCTCGGCCGGGGCGGTCACCCCGTACGAGATGCCGGCCAGGCGGGCCAGGTCGTCAGGCGTACCGGTGAAGGTCATTGCCGGGTGCAGGGCGAGCAGGCGGGCGCCGACCGCGGCGGCCGGGGCCAGCACGGCCAGCCCGTGCGCGCCGGAGGTGTGCGCGACCACCTGGCCCGGGCGCAGCGCGCCCCGCTCGGCGAGGTCGGCGACCACCCCGGCCAACGCGTCGTCCGGCACGGCGATCACCAGCAGGTCGGCGGCGGCGTGCGCGACGGCGGCGGCCGGGCGGCGGGGCACCTCGGGCAGCAGCAGGGCGAGCCGGGCGCGACTGGCACCTGATTCACCCGTGACGGCTGCCACCCGGTGCCCGGCTGCGGCGAGGGCCGCGCCCAGCACGGCACCGACCCGGCCGGCGCCGACGACGCCAACGGTCAGCAGGCGGGATGTGGCGGGGGCGCCGGTGACGGCGCGATCCCACGGCACGGCGGGCCCAAGCTGGGCGGCCGGACGCGGGCGCAACGGTGCGCTCATGGCGACGATCCAGTCCTCGAGAAGGGGTACCGGTCGATCGCAAGTATGCTCCCGCGCCGCAGAACCCAAACAGGATGTGTGAAAACGTTCACCGCCTCAGGTCGTAGGGTCGGCACGGTGACGCACCCTGACCCCGGAGTGAACTGATGTCGATCCGCTGGCGGGACGCCATGGACAGGGCCCTCTACGGGCCGGGCGGCTTCTTCGTCTCCGGCACCGGCCCGGCCGACCACTTCCGCACCAGCGTGCACGCCTCCCCGGCGTTCGCCGCCGCTCTGCTGCGCCTTCTCTCGCAGGTCGACGCTGCTCTCGGCCACCCTGCTCGGCTCTCCGTGGTCGACGTCGGCGCCGGGCGGGGAGAACTGCTGCTCACCCTGCAGAGGCTCGTCGAGGCCGTCGGGGTTGCGGTGGGGGTTTCCGGGGAGCCCACCCACTCCGGGCGGTCAGGCTTGATCCCTGCGTGGGCGGGCTCCCCGGAAACCCTGACTTCCACGGCCTCCGCCCGCCGGTCACCCGGCGATCCGTCATTCGCCGCTGCTCGTACGTCTCTCGCGGAGCGGGTGCGGTTCACGGCTGTCGAGTTGGCACCTCGACCCGAGCACCTGCCTGAAGAGATCGAGTGGGTGTCCGAGATTCCGGCGGGGATAACCGGACTGTTGATCGCTACCGAGTGGTTGGACAACGTTCCGCTCGACGTGGCGGCGCTCACCGGGGATGGCTGGCGATACGTGCTGGTCGACCCGGACAGCGGCGCCGAGACGGTTGGTGAGCTGGTCAGCACTGCTGATCTTGAGTGGCTGACAACGTGGTGGCCCCTGCCCTCGGACCCACCGTCATCAGGTGCGGACAGCGACCCGGATCCGGCCTCGACCTGGACCGACGCGACAAGCGGAAGCGAGTCGGGTTTCCGGCCAGCCCGGCCGGCGCAGGGATCAAGCCTGACCGCCCGGAGCCGGCCGGGCTGCCCGGAAACCCCCAACGGCAACGCACGCGCAGAGATAGGTAGGAGCAGGGACGAAGCCTGGGCGGCAGCGGTGCAGAAGATCGAACGTGGGCTCGCGGTCGCTGTCGACTACGGGCACCTGCGGGAGAGCAGGCCGGTGGACGGGACGTTGACCGGGTATCGAGGTGGGCGGCAGGTGCCTCCGGTGCCGGACGGGTCGAGCGATGTGACAGCGCACGTGGCAATGGACTCCGTCGCATCCGCTGGCGCGGCTGTGGCTCTGTGCGCGTACTCCCTGGTCTCGCAGTCCGAGGCGCTGCGGGCGCTCGGGGCCGACGGCGGCCGACCGCCGCTGAGCCTGGCCGGCACCGACCCGGCAGGGTACGTGCGGGCGCTGGCCGCCGCGTCGGCGGTGGCCGAGCTGACCGACCCGGCCGGACTCGGCGGGCACTTGTGGCTGCGCCAACCGGTCGGCATCGAGCTCGCGCCGGCCGTGGCACGATGACGGGCATGACCACCGACGCCGGGGACCTCCGTGAACTGACCGTCGGCACCGGGGCCGGCCTGGTCGCCGGGACCGGCGGTGAACAACTCGGTACCGACATGGTGCTGAACATCGGCCCGCAACACCCGTCGACGCACGGCGTGCTGCGGCTCAAGCTGGTGCTGGACGGCGAACGGGTGATCGCCTGCGAACCGATCGTCGGCTACATGCACCGGGGGGCCGAGAAGCTCTTCGAGGTCCGCGACTACCGGCAGATCATCGTGCTTGCCAACAGGCACGACTGGCTTTCGGCGTTCTCCAACGAGCTGGGCGTTGTGCTCGCTGTGGAACGCCTCATGGGCATGGAGGTGCCGGAGCGCGCCACCTGGCTGCGGATGGCCCTCGCCGAGCTGAACCGGGTGCTCAACCACCTGATGTTCCTCGGCTCCTACCCGCTGGAGATCGGCGCGATCACGCCGATGTTCTACGCCTTCCGGGAACGGGAGACCATCCAGGCGGTGATGGAGGAGGTCTCTGGCGGCCGGATCCACTACATGTTCAACAGGGTGGGCGGCCTCAAGGAAGAGGTGCCCTACGGCTGGACCGGGCGGGCACGGGCGGCCATCGGCGAGGTACGTCGACGACTGCCCGACCTGGACAACCTGATCCGACGCAACGAGATCTTCCTGGCCCGCACAGTGGGCGTGGGAGTGCTGTCCGCAGCCGACGCCGCCGCGTTCGGCGCGTCCGGCCCGGTGGCCAGGGCCTCCGGGCTCGACCTGGACCTCCGCCGCGACGACCCCTACCTGGCCTACGACGAGCTGGACGTGCCGGTGGTGACGAAGACCGCCGGGGACTGCCACGCCCGCTTCGAGGTGCTGCTCGACCAGGTGTACGCGTCGCTGGACCTCGCCGAGCAGTGCCTGGCCCGGGTGGACCAGCTCACCGGGCCGATCAACACCCGGCTGCCAAAGGTGCTGAAGGCTCCGGAGGGCCACACGTACGCGTGGACCGAGAACCCGCTCGGCATCAACGGCTACTACCTGGTGTCCCGGGGTGAGAAGACGCCGTGGCGGTTGAAGTTGCGCACCGCGTCGTACGCCAACGTGCAGGCGCTCGCCACCCTGCTCCCCGGCTGCCTCGTGCCGGATCTGATCGCGATCCTCGGCTCGATGTTCTTTGTGGTCGGCGACATCGACAAGTGACCCGGCGGCCGTTGTGGCTGCTTGCGGTTGCGGAGTCAGCGCCAGCGGTCGGTGACCGGGGCGCCACCTGCGCGTGGCACGTCGTCCTGCGGCGGGTAGCCGTACCGCTCGTCGACCCGCCGCCGACCGGCCCGCTCGGGTGCGGGTTCCGGCTCGTGGCCACGCTGGCGGGGCGGGCGCCACTCGTCCGGGACGGGCACCCCACCTGCCGGCAGCGCCGCCCGTCCCGCCGGCTCGCCCCGGCGCGGGTCGTCCTGCCGGCGCGGGTCGTCCTGCCAGCGTGAGTCGTCGGACCAGCGTGAGTCGTCCGGCCGGCGTGGGTCCTCGCGACGGCTCGGGTCCTCGTGGCGGACGGAGGCCCAGCGGTCGGCCATCCGGTACTCGGTGCCCGTACCGTCTGCGTGCACCTCGGCCCGGCGCTCGCCGACGTGCAGCTCACGGCCGTGCTCGTCGTCGCGGACGGCCGCCCACCGATCGCCGGCACGCAACTGCGACCAGTACTCGCCGGTGTCGTCAGCCCGCAGGGGAGGACCGGACTGCGGTGCCGCGGCACCGGCCCGGCCCGGCTGGGGGGACTGCGTCCAGCCACTGTCGTCGCGCTGCGACCGGGCACTCCAGGCGGGTTCCTCCGGCTGGGCGTAGGCGTCGCGCGGATCGGTCCACTGCGGCTCGTCGCGGCGGGGAGCCGCCTCCGGGGCCGGTCCCCAGCCGTCCCGTACGCCCGGTCGGGCCGGCTCACCACGGGTCACCGGCTGCCCACCCCAGGAACGGTCGTCGGCGGGACGGGCGTGGTCGTCCGCGTTCCAGGCGGCCGGGGCGGCACGGGGGCGGTCGTCGTCGTACGCGGGCCGGGGGTTCTCCTGGTCGCCCCACGAGTGCTCGGCCGACCGTGCACGCCCCTGCGCGCCGCCACCGCCCCGGGTCCATTCCTGCGCCGGCGGGGTCCACTGGCCTGCGTACCCGCTGCCGTAGCGGCCGTCCGGCTCGGCCTGCCCGCCGTCGACAACTGTGTGCCGGGTGGTGACGTGGACCGTCTCGGTGTGCCGGACCACACCGACCGGCCGGGGCGCCGGCTCGAGGCGTTCATGCTCGCGGGGGCGGTCATGCTCGCGGGGGCCGGGGACCGAGCCGTACCCGGTGCGCGGCTCTGCCCCGTGCCGGCCGGCGGCGGGCTGCTCGGGGCCGGCGTCCGCGGCGGCGCGGCTGCGGTACGCGGGCTCGTCGTCGTCGGGGCGCTCCTGGCCGCCCCAGCGGGCGGGGGCGTCGTCCGCTACCGAAACCCGGGCCCGAGCGGCCGGCGCGTCGGCGGGAACCGAGGCCCGGCTGCGGGCGGGCGGTGCCTGGTCGACGGGGTCGGCGGCAGGCACCCGCGCACGGCCCGCGCCTGCGGGTTCGGCCGCCGGGGTGGCACCGGCTAGGGCGGCACCCGTGGCGTCGAGGCGACGGCGGACCGCAGCGACGCCCTCCTGCGCACGCTGCGCCTGGTCGAGAGCCTGGTTGCCGCGCTGGGCGGCGGCGACGATCTCGGCGCGTAGTTCCCGCCGGACCTCCTCGATCTCGTCCAGCAACTCGTCGGCCCGCGCCGAGGCGCCAGCGTTGTCCGGCCGCAACGCGATGGAGAGACCGATCAACACCACGGCCAGGATGGCGAGTACCGCCGCGAAGCGCAGAGGACCGTTACCGTCGGCGACCAGCAGGATCAGCGCAGCCAGCGGGGCGAGGCCCACGCCGGCCCAGAAGAGCACGGTCAGCAGCAGCGGTTGACGCCGGGCGTCGGGGGTGGCCGGGGCTGACATGGATGTGCAGCCTACCGACGATTTCCACCAGATGGAACGGGCCCTACCGGACGGAGAACGCCCCCGGCCCGAGTGGGACGGGGGCGTCGCCGGCACGCCGTAAGTGCGTCAGCTGGTGGCGAAGGCACCGTCCGACGAGAAGATCAGACCAACGCTGATCTTGCCCTCACGCAGCGCGTTCTTGGTCAGCGGACCGCCCTGGTCCAGCGAGGAGAACGAGCCCACCGAGAGCCCGTACGTCTTCTCCAGGCCCGGCTTGCAGAACGGACGCTGCTGGCACTCCGGCGGGCCACCCAGCACAGTGGCGCTGCCGGAGCACTTCGTGGCGAACTCGGAGAGGGTCCGCACGCCGTACTTGTCGGCGAACGCCTGGGTGACCGCGAAGGCGTTCTGGTCCTGCGCGGCGGCCGGTGCACCGAACGTGAGGCCCACCTTGTCGCCCTGGGCCTTGAGCGCCGTCACCGTGGCGTTGATGTCGGGCGAGGAGACCGGCTGGGCGTTCGGGCCGTTGGCCTTGGTGTTGAGGAACTCGGCCATCGTCGCCGCGTACTCCGGGACGACCTGGACCTCGCCCTTCTCCAGCGCCGGCTCGTAGAGCTCCCGGTTGCCGATCTGTTGCACCTTGACCTGGTAGCCGGCCGCGGTGAGCGCGACGCGGTACAGCTCGCCCAGGATCTGGCTCTCACTGAAGTTAGCGGCGCCGACCACGATCTCGCCGCCCGGGCCCTTGGCGATGCCCGTGGTGATGTTGTTCGCGGCGGCGAACTCCTCCGCAGCGACCTTGGGAGTCTTGCGGTCGACGTCGACGGTCTTGTTGAGCTGGACCAGCTTCGGAGTGTCGAGCGCCGCGGAGACCTTGTCCAGAGCGGCGATCAGCTCCGGGGTGGCCACCTTGGTATTGACCGCCGGAATGACGTTGTCGGAGTTCTGCAGCTTCTTGTCGTCCTCCAGCGCCACGAGCTGCTGGCCGGCGACCGGGGCGCACCCTGCGCCGGACGCGCTCGTCTGCGGCGCGTCGGTGCCGGACGAACCGGCATCACCGCAGCCGGTGAGGAGCGCTGCTCCGGCGACGGCGCCGATCGCGCCCATCGCCAGACGTGTACGTGCGCGCATGTGCCCGCCTTCCGTGTCCCGGCGCGGCCCGTCCCGGGCCGGCCGCGTGTCCGACGGGCGATCCTGACTGTCGGCCGCCCGCGACTATCCACCCAACATGGTCCGCAACCGACCGACAACCTGAAATGGGCATCGTCACCGCATCGTCACCGAACGTCCCGCCGGCGGTCGCCGCTTCGCCTTCTGCTCACTCGGACGGGCCACCGGCAAGCGGGCGTCAGGCGCGGCCGGTGGCGTCGGCAGGCAGGGGCCGACCGGCGCGCTGCCGCCCACGCCGCAGCGGGCGTGGGGTGACCAGCCGTTCGACGATGCCGAGGAGCAACTCGGCAAGCAACGCGAGCCCGGCCACCAGCACACCACCGGCCAGGATCTGACCTCCGCCGGCCGCGATGCTCAGCCCGAACCCGGTGCGGATGATCTCGCCGAGGCCGCCACCGTTGACGAACGACGCCAGCGCCGCCGTGGCGATCACCTGCACGGCGGCGGTGCGGAAGCCTGCGGCCAGGTACGGCACCGCCAGCGGCAACTCCACCCGACGCAGCACCTGCCCGCCGGACAGACCCATTCCGCGGGCCGCGTCGCGCGCCTCGGCGTCCGCCTGACGTATGCCGGTGTAGGCGTTTGCCAGCAGCGGCGGGACCGCGAAGACGGCCAACGCCACAACCACGGGTGTACGGCCGAAGCCGAGGAACGTCAGCGGCAGGATGGTCAGAAGCGCCAGGGTGGGGATGGCCAGTGTGGCGTTGGACACCAGCACCACGAGGCCGCCGCCCCGCCCGGCGTGCCCGAGCCACAGGCCGACAGGCCAGGCCACCAGGCAGCCGAGCGCCACCGCCAGGGCGGAGATCGTCAGGTGCTCGCCGAGCCGGTCCAGGATGCCGCCGGGGTTGGTCCAGTTCAGCGGGTCGTTGAGCCAGAGCACCGCCTGGCGTACCGGGTTGGCCGCGGCGCTCACCGGGCACCCCGGGCGGACCAGGGGGTGACGAGCCGGCCGATGAGCACCAGCAGCAGGTCCAGCAGCACCGCGAGCGCCACGCAGAGCACCGTGCCGGTCATGATCTCGGCTTTGTAGAGGTTGTTCTGGAAGCCCGCGAATATCAGTTGGCCGAGGCCGCCATGCCCCACCAGCACCCCGACGGTGACCAGCGCGACAGTCGAGACGGTGGCCAGCCGCAGCCCGGTCAGGATGCCCGGGATCGCCAGCGGCAGATCGATCCGGAAAAGCCGCCGCCACCGGCCGTAGCCCATGCCCTCGGCGGCCTCGCGGACCTCAGGTGGCACCTGGTTGAGCCCGGCCACCACGTTGCGGACGATCAGCAGCAACGCGTACAGGACCAGGCCGACGAGCACTGTCGTGGTGCCGGTGCCCAGGTACGGCGCGATGAACGCGAACAGCGCGAGCGACGGGATGGTGTAGATCACGCCGGTGATGCCGAGGATCGGGCCGGCCAGCGGGCGCACCCAGTACGCGAGCACCGACAACGGGAGGGCGATCAGCACCGCGATAAGCACCGCGCGCCCGGTGAGGGAGGCGTGTTCACGCAAGGCGGCGACGATCGTGTCAGAGTTGTCCCGCACGTACTGCCAGGAGAACCAGGGGTTACCCGGGTCTGCCCGGTAGCTCAGGCGGAAGGACATACGTGGACGTTACCCCGGAGGCCCCCGGCGTGGCCGGCTCCCCTCGCGCGGCATCGATCTCCCTGCAGGGCATCCAGAAGCGCTACCCGAACGGCACCGAAGCCGTCCGTGAGCTCAGCCTGGAGGTCAAGGCTGGCGAACTGGTGGTGCTCATCGGGCCGTCCGGCTGCGGCAAGTCGACAGTCCTCCGCATGATCAACCGCCTGATCGAGCCGACCGCAGGGCGGATCATGCTCGGCGACGAGGACGTCACGGACGTCGACCCGGTGCGGCTGCGCCGCCGCATCGGCTACGTGATCCAGAACGTCGGCCTCTTTCCACACCAGACGGTACGCGCGAACGTGGCCACAGTGCCGGGCCTGCTCCGCTGGTCCCGCGAGCGGACCCGGACCCGGGTCGACGAGTTGCTGGACCTGGTCGGGTTGGACCCGGCCCAGTTCGGCGGTCGCTACCCGCACGAGCTGTCGGGTGGTCAGCGGCAGCGGGTCGGCGTGGCCCGCGCGCTCGCCGCCGACCCGGTGGTGCTGCTGATGGACGAACCGTTCTCGGCAGTGGACCCGATCGTCCGGGCCCGACTGCAGGAGGAGTTCCTCCGCCTCCAGGCCGAGGTCCGCAAGACGATCGTGCTTGTCACCCACGACCTTGACGAGGCCGTACGGCTCGGCGACCGGATCGCGGTGCTCTCCGAGGGCGGGCAACTGGAGCAGTACGACACGCCCGCCGCTCTACTCGGCGCACCTGCCACCTCGTTCGTCAGCGAGTTCGTCGGCGCCGACCGGGGCATCCGCCGGCTGGCGGTCACCCAGCTCGACAGGGGTGCGCTGGAGCCGGTGCCCGGCGACACCGACACCGATCTGCCCACCGTGCCACTGGACGGCACCGCGTACGACGCGCTGGCGGTGCTGCTCACCTCGGGACGGGACCACCTCGTGGTGACCGACGGCGGCCGACCGGTCGGCGCGCTCAGCCGGCAGCGTCTGCTCGACCTCGGCCGCCCGACGAGCTGACCCGCAGCGGCGCACTGCCGCAGCGACCGCCGGTCGGGTCAGGCACGACCACCGAGGCTGGCGGTGCCGATGATCCAGCCGGTGAGGAAGCCGTAGCCGGCACCCACGCTGGCGCCCTGCAACGCGCCGAGCATCGACGGGTCCGGGCCGAGCAGCGCCGCCAGCACGGCGGCGAGTCCACCGGCGAGCACGTACGCAGCCCAGCCGGAGAAGAACTGGCTGATCGAGCCCGGCACGCGGGCGACCTGCGCGGCGGGCAGCAGATACAGCAGCGCCACGGCGAGGATCACCAGTAGGACGGCCCGCAGGTTGGCGGCGAACAACCCGCCGGCCTGCCCGTCGGCGTCCACCGACCAGGCCGGCCACGCGAGGAGGCGGAGGTAGTAGCCGCCGGCCGAGTCCGGGCTGTTGAGCGTGTCGGCGGCCCAACCTGTGTACGCAGGGCTGCCGCAGATGCCGACAAGCAGCAGGACGGCGAGCGCCCCGGTGCCTGCGGCCGTCCCGTACCGGCTGACCGGGCCGGAGCGGCTGACGAGCCCTCTCATCCGCCCAGGCCCGGAACCTGCCGGTCGGGTGGACCTGGGCTGCACCGAGCGGCTCAGTGCTTCATCAGGTAGTCGATGAAGGCGGCCCGCAGCAGCGGCGCCGACTCCTCGTAGCCGTGCCCGGTCAGCTCCCGCCACAGCGCGTTCGCCTCGTCGATGGTCGGGCCGATCGAGTTCGGTGCGCCGTCCAGCACCGTGGCCTCGTCCGCGTTCGGCAGGTGTCGCAGCACCGACCAGAAGAAACCCACGTCGCGACGCTCCCGGGCCAGGGCGAACGCCCGTTCCCGTAGTTCCTCGGTGGACAACGCGTCGAGTTCTTCGAACGAGGATCCGCCTGCGGTGGCGGCAGGTGTGTCGGTCATGCCGCCGAGCCTAACGGTCGAGATCAGCTTCGGCTCGACGGACGGCGTGGCTCACCTGTCGTCGGTGTCCCAGCGGCGCGGGCCGTCCTCCCAGCGCGGATCCCGCCACGGGTCGACAGGTTGCGGCGCGGGTGGCGTCGGCAACGTCGGGGGCCAGTTGTCGGCCGGCTGTGACCGGGCCATCGTCCAGCCCGTGCTGATCGTGCCGTCGCCGACCGGCTCGAGCTTGTCGACGTTGCCCGGCCGGGGCCGCCCGAACGTCTCGACAAGCCTTGTCACCACAAGTCCGACGCCGAACGCCACGCCGCCGACCGCCCAGAGGCTCACGGTCCAGCCACGCTCCGGCGCGTACGCCAGGAAGACGGTGACAAGGCTGACGGCAAGCACGGTGCCGAACACCCCACCCCGGCGGCCGTACGCGCTGGTGCCGCCCAGCAGGGATACCCCGACCGCCAGCAGGGTCCAGTCCAGTCCGGAATCGGGTGTCACAGGCCCCGGGTTGTTGGCGGCCAGCAGCGTGCCGGCGAGCGCGGCCAGCACGGTGGAGCAGACCAGCGCGAACGCGGTGATCACGGCGGCCAGCGCGCCCCGGCGGCGGGCCGGATCGGCGACCGGCCGGTAGCGGCCGACCAGCTTGCGGATCGACCGGATCGCACCGAACACCCCGCCGAGGACCGCGACGGCGGCGAAGCCCGCGAACAGGTAGCCGGCCGACCGTGTGGGCTCGTAGTCCCCCTGCACCAGCACCGGTGCCGAACGACGTTCGATGTACACCACCACGGCGGCGGCCCCCGCCAGGCTCGCCGCCCAACCGGGTACCTGCAACACCACAACGGCAAGCGCCAGGACGAGCCCACCCAGCGCGGCGACCACGGCGGCCGACCCCACTGACGCCGTCAGGCCCCGGTCGCCCTGCTCCGCGTAGTGCAGCGCGGCGGCCACCGCCACCGGACCCACTGCCAGGTTCGGGGCAGCGGTACGCAGGCTCAGACCGGCGGATAGAGCGAGCAGGCCGAGCCCGACCGCGTTGACAAGCAGGGTGCGCAGGGCCGCGCCCCGCAACACGTCCGGGTCGGCCCGCCAGAGCAGCCAGCCCAGGGCTGCCAGGCCGGCCAGCAACAGGAACTCCCAACCCACGTGCACGCCGAGGCGGTCCCGGCCGGGCTCACCGTGCGCGGGGTCGTCGAAAACGTTCTCCAGGACGGCTGCGGGAACCCCGGATGAGGGTTCGACCGGCCGGTCCCGGCCCGATTCTTCGTACGCCATGGCGCCGCCTCCCCAGTGGCCGGCCGTCCTCGGTCCCGCGCACGGACGGATCGGCGGCGGCCATTGCTCTCCGATCGCAGGCACCGTACCCGCGCCCGGAGCCGGGCGTAACCCCTCGGCTCAGCGCTGGTTTGGGTGACTCTCGCGCTGGTCGGGCTCGTGGTCGTCGTCCGGCCGCTTCGGTACCCGGCAGGAACGCTCCAGCCAGAGCGCGGCACCGACCAGCGCCAACGACGCCAGCATTCCGCCCGCTGCGGCCGGGCGATCCTCCGTGGCGGCTCGGGTGTTCTCGACGAAGAGCCATCCGGTGAGGCCCGCGTAGAAGCCGGCGAAGATGGCGCCGGCCAGCGCCGACGCCTTCGCCAGCACCACGAACCGGGCGACCAGCAACGGGTTGACCGGATCCCGGCCAGGCTTACGGTCGATGCGACCCCGGGTGTTGACGGCGGCATACGCCTCCAGCACCGCGAGCGCGGCAAGTGTCACCACCGGCAGCCAGGGCAGTTCGGGGATGCTGCTGTAGTAGAAGGAGCTGATCAACAGCCAGGCCACCGCCGCCGCAGCCAGGGCCGCCACGACCAGTGTCGAGATGCGGGTGGGGCCCATCCGTGACCGGTCCTGGCCGGGCCCGCCCGGTGGTGGGGTCTTCGCCTGCGTCATGCCGGCCGGCTCCACTCGGTCATGCCGTCGACTCTAACGCCAGTTCCGGCCGGGGGCGCAGTTCCAGCGCGTCGTCGGCGACGGGACCGGCGGTGAGCAGGTCTGTCAGCCAGCCGTGACCGGGCAGCCGCCCGTACGGCTGGATGTCGATCCACGGCCGCAGCACGAACGCGCGCAGGTGCGCCCGGGGGTGCGGCAGGGTCAGGTCCTCGTCGTCGCTGAGCACCGGTTCGCCGTCGTCGTCCCAGACCGCGATCACGTCCACGTCGAGGGTGCGCGGCCCGAACCGCCGCTGCGGGTCACGGACCCGGCCTGCCGCGCGCTCCGCGGCCCGCGCCCGCTCCAGCCAGTCGCGCGCTGTGGCGGCGTCGTCCTCGGCCAGCAGCACCGCGTTGAGGTACGCGGGCTGGTCGGCGTCTCCCCACGGCGGAGTCTCGTACACGCCGGACACCACCAGCACCGCGTCGCCGAGCGCGGCGACGGCCGTGCGCAGGTGGTCGAGCCGGTCACCCAGGTTGCTGCCGAGAGAGAGCACTGCCCGGGTCACGGGGTACGTCTCCGGGTCATGGTGACGGCCACGTCGGTGAACGTGTGCGGCACCGGCGCCTCCGGCTTGTGCACGGTGACCGTGGCGGTGGTGACCCGCTCGTCGGCCAGGCAGACCGCGAGCAGCCGGTCCGCGAGTGTCTCGATCAGGTTGACCGGCTCACCGGTCACCACCGCGACCAGCCGCTCGGCCAACTCGCCGTAGTGGACCGTCGCGGCGACGTCATCACTGGCGGCTGCCGGGGCCAGGTCCAACTCCAGGACGGCGTCGACCACGAAGTCCTGGCCCTGCGCCCGCTCGAAGTCGTACACCCCGTGCCGGCCCCGCGCCCGCAGGCCGGTCAGCTGGATGCGGTCGCTCATCACTTCCCCTCTCGCCGGCCGGCCATCCGACCGGTCGGTGCCACGGCGGCACGTGGGCTCCGCCGAAACGGGCCGCTCATTCGGGCCGCCCGTGGTTCGTCTGTGCCGCCGCTCATGTGGGCGGCCGCTGGCTGGTCTGCGCCGCTCATTCGAGCCGCCCGTGGCTGGTCTGTGTCGCGACGAGTCGCGGGCGGCCGGTGGCGGCCCAGACGGCCAGCGCGTCGGCGGTGGCCCGCACGTCGTGCACTCGTACTCCCCAGGCGCCCGCCGCAACCGCCAGCACGCTTGTGGCGACGGTGGCCGCCTCCCGCTGCGCGGTGGGTCGCGGCGTGCCGTCCCCGGCGGCGAGCAGCCGTCCGAGGTACGACTTGCGGCTGGCACCGAACAGCAGCGGGTACCCGAGCTCCAGCAGCTCCGGCAGGCGGGCGCTGAGTTCCCAGTTGTGGGTGGCCGTCTTGGCGAAGCCGAGGCCGGGGTCGACGACGATACGGTCCGCCGCCACCCCCGCGGCGAGCGCCTCGTCGATCCGCTTGCCCAACTCGGCACGGACGTCGGCAACCACGTCGGTGTAGCTGGCCAGCTCGCGCATCTGTCGTGAGTGGCCACGCCAGTGCATAAGCACCCAGGGGCAGCCGGCGTCCCGGACCACCCGGGCCATGTCGGGGTCGGCCAACCCTCCGGAGACGTCGTTGACCACCGCCGCGCCGGCTTCCAACGCGGCCTCGGCCACCCGGGCGCGGCTGGTGTCGATGCTGACCGACACGCCGGCGGCGACCAGCTCACGGATGACCGGCAGAACCCGGTCGGCCTCGGTCGCCGCGTCGATCCGCTCGGCACCTGGGCGTGTCGACTCGCCGCCGATGTCGACCAGGTGCGCTCCGGCGTCGCGCAGACGGACGCCATGTCCGACAGCCGCGTCGAGGTCGGCGTACCGTCCGCCGTCGGAGAAGGAGTCCGGCGTGACGTTGAGGACGCCCATCACCACCGGGCCCGGAGCCCGTACCAGATCGGTCACGACTAGACGGTACCGGTCGCGGCGGCGGTGCCCTCCGGCCCGGGTGATCCCCCGAACCACCACCCCTGACGTGCGCATTGGAACAGGTGTACGATCGGTCGTCCGGGCAGAATCAGGCAGCCCCTTCGCGCTTGTCGCAATCCGGGGCGGCCCGTACGCTTTGGAATTGGCCAGCATCGAGATGGCGAAGCCTGGAGGGAGGGCCGAAGCGGGGAAAAACCGCCCAAAGCTCGCCACTCTCCGTGGTGAGTAACGAACACAGGGTCGAGTTCGCTGCGCCCTGTGAGCACATTTCCCGCAGGCTTGGCTACTGCACCGCCGCGGCACGGCCGGCCGCGATATGGGGAGGTTCCAGTGATCGCCTTTGAGCTCATGGAGACGGCGTCGTCCGGCGTCGCCCACGCGCTCTCCACCCTGGCGTCGGCTCCGCTCGCCGAGCCGGCACCGAAGGGGATCGACACCAACGGTGTGGTCACCTTCTTCGCCAGCAAGATCGCGCCGATCCTGCTCGCCGTGCTGGGCGTCATCTTCATCGGCCGCGCCAGCCGTGGCGAGATATCCAAGGTGCTGACGAGCTCCGCCATCGCCATCGTCGGGCTGGCCTTCATCGCAGGCGCAGCCACGCTGTTCTTCGTCGGCGATTACCTGATCGATCTGATCTTCGAATAGGCGCGTTCACCAAATGCGGCTGCGCACCGACGACGACATCTACCGGGCCCGCCTGGTCTACCTCGGGCCGCCCGGCTACACCCTTCCGGTCCACCTGCCCTACGCCCAGTACGGGCTGTTCATGCTGCTCGTCCCCCTCTACATGTTCATCCACTGGCTGTTCACGCTGACGGTCGAGCTCTTCCCGGCCTGGGAGATCGCGCTCGCCATCGTGACCACGTCGTTCATCTTCCGGCACGTCGACCCAGATCGGCCGGCGCGAGTGGTCATCCGCACCGCGCTCACCGACTGGCGACGTACACGGGAGCCGGCGGTCGAGCAGCGTGACCCACGCCTGGTCGGCAGCCGGATCAGGATCCGGGAGGAGCTGGCATGACCGGGCGTACGCCGATGGGTTTGTCACACGTTGTGGGTGAGGCTGCCGCATGAGTCGCTCTTCCACGCCGGGTTCCCCGGCCGGCCGCCCGGCCGTGCCGGCTGGTCACCGTACGCAGTCATTCGACTACACGGACGCCGAGGACGAGGTGGCGCTCGATCCTGCGCTGGTGACCTCCCCTGGTCACGGGGCGGTCGGTGTTTTCCAGGCTCCCCGGCCGGTCACCCGCCGTACGCCACCCGCCGAGCCCGCCGAGGTGTCGGCCGGCGAGAACGCCGACATCGACTCACCGTTCCTGGATCTCTTCGGCGCGGCCCGGCCCGGTGCGGCGCGGGCCGTGACGGCCGGCCCCGCCGTTCGGGATCAGCCGGCGGTTCCGCAGCAGCCCGCCGCCCTGGGGCCAGCGCCCACCCGACCGGCTCAGAGGGTGCCCGACCGCGCACCCGATCTGGAAGCACCGTGGACCCCCGAGGACGAGCCCGACGGCCGTCCGGTCGAGCCACGGCGCGAAGATGCCGGCGCGGCGCGGCGCGGGGCTGCCGCTGAGGCGCGGCGTGGAGATGCCGTCGAAGCGCGGCGCGGCGCGGCCGGCCCGGCCGTCGAGTCCCGGGTGCCGCACCAGGCCGGCGACCGGCTGCCCATGCTTCGCCCACCGAACGAGCCCGCGCCGGCCACGGGGCACACCCCGGCCCCGACCAGCGCGCCCGGTGCCGCCATTCCGACCGACGGGTCGACGGCACCGTCCGACCGACCAGCAGGCCCATCGAAGCGGGCGACGGCAGCGGGCCCGGCCGTCACTGCCGATCGGCCAGCACTGGAGCGATCCAGGCGGCGCACCCCCGAACCCGACGCGGAGCGACCCGGATCCGTCGGCACCGAGCCGGCCGGCCGGGAGGTCGCCACGCCCCGACGCCGCGCCGCGAACCGCCCGGACCAGCCGATCCGACCGACGCGCGTCCGCGCACCAAAGATCAAGTTCGGCGACCGGGATCCGTCGGTCGAGCTGGCCATCACCGAGATCGCCGGCCACCTGACCTTCACCCCCAACACGGTCACCGCCTGGTATTGGCTGCCCGAGGTCCGCTGGGCCTTCCGCCCCGACGCCGAACGGGAAGCACTGCTGTCGGCGATCTCCGAGCAGTACGCCGGTCTGGCCGGCTTCCGGCTGCACCTACGCCGCACCACCCGGCCCTTCCCCGCCGACGAGTGGGCGCGCACCATCGACGCGCACACCCCCGCGCCGCTCGCCGACGTGCCCGGCACCACCGGCTGGGCCGACCACCTGGTAGCCGCCCAACGGCACCTCATGGCGGTCAACCACGCCGAGGGGCAGACCTACCTGGGCGTCACCTTCGCCCGGCGCTCACTCGGCGACTCGCTCACCGAGCGGCTGCTGCGCACGTTCGGCCGGGGCACCGCCGAGGGCGAACGCCGCAAGCTGGGCCGTACCGTCGAACAGTTCGACGAGGTGCTCGGCGCGTTCGGCATGCGCGGCCGACGGGTCACCGCCCAGGAGCTGGAGTGGCTGCTCTACCGCTCGGTCGCGCTGTGCATGGCGCCCCCGGGCCGGCTCTCCCCGGTGACCGACGGGCACTGGGAACGCGGCGACCTGCTCGCCCTCACCGAGCAGGTCGAGCGCTACCGCACCCCGTACGGCTCGACTCTCAAGCTGGTCAACCGGATGACCGGCGAGGAACGACACGTCGCGGTGCTCGCCGTCGGTCGGATGGAACCGCTGGAGATCCCCGAACGGCACGAGCCCTGGCTGCACTTCCACGAGCGGCTGCCCTGGCCCATGGAGATCTCCACGCGGGTCGACATCCTCGGCTCCGGCGACTCGTTCCGTAATCTCGAACACCGACTGCGGATGATCCGCTCTCAGCAGCTCGACTACGCCGAGCACGGCATCGACGCGCCCCCCGAGCTGGAACGGCTCGCCAAGCGGGCGCTGGTGATCGGCGACGAGATGACCACCGGGCTGCCCGTCGACTCGGCACGCGCCCACGGCTGGCACCGGATCGCCGTCGGCGGCCGGACCAGGGAGGAATGCCTGGAGCGGGCCCGCCGGCTCATCCAGCTCTACTCCCGCGAGCTGCGCATCTCGCTCCAGCACCCGAAGAACCAGGACTGGCTGGCCCGCGAGTTCATCCCCGGCGAGCCGATCGCCAACACCGGCTACGTCCGCCGGATGCCGGTCCCGCTACTCGCCGCCGCACTCCCGCAGGCCGCGTCCAACGTGGGCGACAGGCGCGGCGACCTGATCGGCCGGACCGCCGGCACCTGCCGCCGCCCTGTCTTCCTCGACCTGCACTTCCCCATGGAGGTCCGCGAACGCTCCGGGCTCGCGGTCTTCGTGGCCGAACCAGGTGGTGGTAAGTCGACCCTGCTCGGCGCCCTGGGTTATCTGGCCGCCCGCCGGGGCGTCCAGGTGACCCTGCTCGACCCGTCCGGGCCACTGGCTCGGCTCTGCGCCATGCCCGAGCTGCGGCCGTACTCCCGGGTGTTGAACCTGACCGGTTCGGAGCACGGCACCCTGGCGCCCTACTCGCTCATCCCCACGCCCCTGCGCAGCGAGTTCGCCGCCGGGGCCGCCGGTGACCGGGAGTTCGAGATCGCGGTCTCCAACGCCCGCGCCGAGCGGCGGATGCTCGTCCAGGACATCTGCATGATGTTGGTGCCGCCGCAGGTGGCCCGGGAGGCGTCGACCGCCACCCTGTTCCGGCACGCGGTCCGGCAGGTCCCCGCCGAGGAGACGTCCACCCTGGACGACGTGGTGAGCTGCCTCGGCCGGCTCGACGACGATGCCGGCAAGGAACTGGCCAACCTCCTGCTGGACACCGCCGAGATGCCGTTGGCCATGCTCTTCTTCGGCAGGCCACCGGAGGGCCTGCTCGGTGCCGACGCGGCGCTCACGGTCATCACAATGGCCGGGCTACGACTGCCCGATCTCAAGATCGAACGCGAGTACTGGTCGGCCGAGGAGGCACTCGCCCTGCCGATGCTGCACACCGCGCACCGGCTCGCCGTCCGCCGCTGCTACGGCGGGTCGATGTCGTCGCGCAAACTCGTCGGTCTCGACGAGGCGCACTTCATGGAGGGCTGGCGCTCCGGGCGTTCATTCCTCGTCCGGCTCGCCCGCGACTCCCGCAAGTGGAACCTCGCCGCGCTCGTCGCCTCGCAGAACCCCCGCGACATCCTCGGCCTCGATGTGCAGAACCTGGTCTCCACCGTCTTCGTCGGCCGGATCGCCGAGGACGCCGAGATCGCCTCCGAGGCGCTGCGGCTGCTACGGGTACCGGTCAACGACGGGTACGAGGCCACCCTCGCCTCGCTCTCCGCCGCCGACACCAACTCGGCCAGCCGGCTCGGCTTCCGCGAGTTCGTGATGCGCGACGTCGACGGCCGCGTGCAGAAGGTCCGGGTCGACGTCTCGTACGTCGACGGCCTGCTGGAACACCTCGACACGACGCCCGCCGCGATCGCCGCGGCGGCCGGAGTGCTCCCGAGCATCCCCCTGCCGGATCTGGAGGCGTGACATGGCGAGGGCCTGGGCACGGATCGCGTCGTTCCTGCTCGCCCTCGGCGTACTGGCCGGGGCCAGCCTCTCCTGGCCGCTGATCGGCGCGGAGGCTGCCGCCGCCGCACCGTCCGCCGCCGCCCGGCCCGTCGCCCAGGCCCGCGCCGACCTGTGTACGACCCCGGAGTGGCAGGCCGACTTCCGGGCCTGTGTCGCAAAGCTCCAGGCGGTCGCCGATGCCGAGATTGACTGCCGAAAGCCACCCGTTCCGTCCGCCCCGGATTCGGGCCTGGCCGGCTGGTTTGCCTCTCGTCCGGAGTCTTCCAAGTTGCCTGGGCCGAATGGTATCTATAGCGAATACGGCTTTGGTGGATACAGCTTCAACACCTATGACGTGGAGGGCGGCTGCGCCTCCACCGTTCTCCACCCGGACTACAAGTTCACAACCACAGTCGCCAACGGCGAACTCATGATGGCCACGGCGGTCGTGGGCGCCTCGAATGCGTTGCGGGAGCGGGCTTGGGATCCCGGCTCGATGTGGAACTGGGCCGACCCGTTGGTCGATAAGGCCACGAAGGCTGTCTACCAGAAGGTGTTCAGCGTTTTCGGGATCATCACGCTCTGCGTCGTCGGCCTCTATCTGCTCTGGCGCTCCCGCCAGTCGGACATGAGCAATGCGATGACGACGGCCGGCTGGGCGTTACTGGTTATGGTGGCTGTCACCGCGCTCGCCGCTTGGCCTGTCAAGTCGGCGAACATCGCTGACAGCACCCTGATCACCTCACTCGGCGTCGTGCACGACGCCATAGGTCCGGCATCTAGGGACATCCCGACGGATAGGTGCGTGCTCCCCAACCCGGATGCGTGTGTCGACAAGCGGCCACCAGCCGTTCGGGCCAGCGACACCGCGACCGAGTCAATGCTCTACCGCAACTGGCTGCGTGGTCTGCTCGGCTCGGCGGATAGTGAAACCGCCAAGAAGTACGGGCGGGCACTGTATGACGCCAAGTCCCTCAGCTGGGGTGAGGCGGAATCCATCCGTTCCAACCCGGCCACCCGTGATGTAGTCATTAAGTCTAAGCAAAAACAGTGGATGACGGTCGCGGAACAGATTAAGACTGAGGACCCGGAAGCTTACGAATTTCTCGTCGGCACACGCGACATGGACCGTATCGGCGCCGGCTTCATCGCAGTGCTCGCGGCCATACTCTTCGCAATGTTCGATCTCACCGCGTCGGTGCTGGTGTTGTTGGGCTTCCTGATCTTCCGGTGGGCGGTGATCGCAGCGCCCATCCTGGGCACCATCGGACTGCTCCGGCCCGCCAGTGCCGGACTGCGGCGGCTAGCGAACGCCGTGGTCGCCGCTGTGTTCAACATCGCCATCTTCGGCACCGGGGCGGCCATCTACCTGTTCGCGGTCGACCTGATCATGAGTACGCCCACCCTGCCCGGCTGGCTCCAGGTGGTGCTGGTCTGGCTCTGCGGAGTGGTCGGTTGGTTGCTGCTGCGGCCGTACCGACGGATCACCCAATTGGGCGGCAAGGACAGCAGCGAGGCGGTCAGCTCGGCCGGATCCTGGCACCGCCGGTTCTTCCGGGACATGCGGGTCGCGGCGCGGCTCGACATCGCGGAGCCGGGAGGCACGGCGGAGCCGGTGGGTGGACGCCGCCGGTCGCCGGACGCGGAGCAGACCCGGCTGCGCCCGGAGGCGCGCAGGGAAGATCCGGTGCCGACCTCGGCCGCCCCGCTCGAAGGTCAACGCACCGGCGGCGCGCGGCCCGATGGTCAGGAACGCGCCCACGAGACGCCAACAACGGAGACGGGCGGCAAGCGTCCACCGGTTCCGCCCCAGCCGCGACGGCGACAGCCTGCGACCTGGACCGAACCGGACGTGCCGGCCGAGAATCCGTCGTTCGTGGTCTACCGGCCGGGCTCCACCGAACGTGCGCCGGACCGCACCGGACCGCGGGTGCGTTCAGAGGCCCGGTGACAGCGATGCGACGTGCTCTGGAGTTCCTCTTCACCCGGGCGCTGCGGTCCCGGTTGGGGGTGGCGCTGCTGATCGCGGTGCTCGTCTTCGGCGTGATCGGGGTTGCCCGTCTGGCCTCCGGTCCGCTCGACCCGGCGGACGGTCTGAGCAGCCGACCGAGCCGGCCGATCACCACCGTGGACCCGAAGGCCGGTGACGATGGCGTCCTCGCCACCGAGGCACCGCCGTCGCCGGTCACCCCGGTGGGTGCCCGTACTCCTGAGCAGACCGCCGACCGGTTCGCAGCGGCCTGGCTCGGCCGGCCCGGAATGACCGCCGAGGAATGGCACGCTGGGCTGCGGCCGTTGTCGACGCCGACGCTTACCGAGAAGCTGGCCGGCGCCGAGCCTGCCGGCGTTCCGGCCGAGAAGGTGACCGGCCCGACCACGATGCGGGCAGGCACCGAGACGTTCGTCGAGGTGCTTCTGCCACTCGACAACGGCCGACTCCGGCTCGAGCTGGTCATGGCCGACGGCGGCTGGCTGGTCGACGTCCTGGACTGGGAGCGGCAATGACCGCAGGCAGTGCCTCCGCAGCCGTCCGTCGGCCCATACGGATCGGCCTGATCGCCAGCATTCTCACCGGTGTGCTGCTCCTGCTCTGCTGTACGGGCGGCACGGCAGCGTTCTTCCTCAGCGGGCTCGGCGGCGAAGCGGAGGACGGGGAGAGCTTGGCCGGGTGGGGCTGCGGCCCCGTCCGGCCGGTTGACATCACTGGGGAACTGCCCCGGTTTGCCGAGTACGGCGACACACAGATCCGCAACGCCGCGATCATCATCAAGGTCGGCCAGGACATGGGAGTGCCCTCGCGCGGCTGGGTGATCGCCCTGGCCACCGCGATGCAGGAGTCCGCACTGCGCAACCTCGCGAACTCCGGCGTACCCGAGTCTCTCGCCCTGCCGCACGAAGGTGTGGGCGCCGACCACGACTCGCTCGGCCTCTTCCAGCAACGGCCGGGGTGGGGCTCCGTCGCCGAGCGGATGAATCCCGCCTACACGGCTCGGAAGTTCTACGAGAAACTCGTCAAGGTACGGAGTTGGCAGCGCCGACCGCTGACCGTGGTGGCGCAGCAGGTCCAGATCAGCGCATATCCGGACGCGTACGCCAAGCACGAGGAGTTGGCCAGCACGATCGTGGATGCCCTGGCCGGCGGTGCGGCCCGGACCGTCGAGATCAACGGCAAGGCGGTCTGCAACGCCGCCGAGCGTGGTGAGATCGCCGCCTCCGGCTGGACCGCGCCGATCCCCGGCGACGTCGGCTCCGGCTTCCGGACCACCGAGCGGCCCAGCCACAACGGGGTGGACATCGGTGCGGCCAAGGGCACCGATATCCGCGCCGCAGCCGCCGGTCGGGTGCTGGTCGCCCGTTGCGACCCCGACGACCGAGGGCGGCAGAGCTGTGACGTGGACGGCTATCCCGGCAAGGGCGGCTGCGGATGGTTTGTCGACATGCTGCATGCCGGCGGCTACATCACCAGGTACTGCCACATGGTGACCCGCCCTCGCGTCGCGCGTGATCAGATCGTGGCAGCGGGCGAGGTCATCGGGCAGGTCGGCAGCAGCGGCAACTCGTCCGGCCCGCACCTGCACTTCGAGGTGCACCGGCGCAACGACCGGTCCAGCCGCGGTGCGATCGACCCGGTTCCGTTCATGCGGCAGCGGGGTGCCCCGCTGCGCGCTGCGGAGTGAGGTCACCACGGGCATGACCGGGCCAATGCCGGACCCCTTCGCCGACCAGCCCGACTGGGCACCTCGGCCGCCTCGTCCGCTGACCATCGTCTCTGCTACCGAACCCGTGGAGCTACGCGGGCGGCGGGTCCTGGTCGGCCTGCCAGGGCTGGGCTGGCGAGGCGATCTGCGCGCCGACGACCGGGTGGTGCAGGGCGCACGCACCTACGTGCCGGTGATCCCCGAGCACGAGTGGTACCGGGCCGAGGCCGACCAGGTCGAGGTGTTCGCGCCGCTGATGCCGGTGGAGCGGGTATGGGTGGAGGTGGTGGGCGAGCGGCCCGTGGCGGACAGCAGCCGGGAACCCGGGATCCGGCTGGTGTCACTGGACGGCCCGTCCCACCCGTCGCCCACCCCCGTCTTCGAGGCGGACGCGGTCACCGGTCGCCGGGTCGTGCACGTCGAGGACGGCGTGGAACATCGGGACATGCGGGCGGTCACCGAGACCTACTCAGGTGCCGAGGGTGACATCTGTGTACGGATCACGCCCGAGGTGGAGTGGTACCGCTGGGCCTGGCGCGGCCAGTCACCCACCACCCTGGAAGTCCCGGTCCATCTGCTATGGATCGAATGATTCCTCTCAGGGCCCTTCGGCCTTACACACCCGCCAGCCGTCTTGGTGCCGTGTCTCAAATCGCCAACGCTGGCGATCACTTTGCGTAATCCCGTCCACGACCGCTGAGAGGATCACGTCGACCTCCACGACGGCGAAATCGTCTTGCCGCTGAAGGACAAAGCCCTCCCAACTTGTTGAGATCTTCGCGCTGAAGCGACTTTCGCGCGCAATCAGATCATCCCGAAGCAGCCGCAGTTCTTCGATATCCGCGCCGCCCTGACAGACGAACTCGCTTGCTCTCGCGTCGTTACGATCTGCCAGGAATGACTGAATATAGTTGGCTACCGCCACGTCTGGCGTGCTGCGGTCGGGGGCAGCAGCCCGGTTGTACCAGACGAAACCCGTGATGGCAGCGCCCATGCCGACCAGTGCGAGCACCCCTCCGACCACGATGAGCACAGTCCGCAACCGGCGGCGTGGCGGCTGCGGCGTCGGCGCTGGCTGGGCCGGCGGCAACTGCTCGGACGGTGTCCGCTGGGCCGGTACGCGGGAGACCTGGGAACCGGCGGGGGGCTGCACTGATTCCACCTCCTGACGTTAACGGCTGGACGCTCCGGAGCCAATGCCTCAGATCGAGCGGATCGTGACGGACCGCTGCCCACTGGTGAGATCCGCGACAACACCGGCGCACCGCCGTGGCACCTCCCGGTGGAGTGGCCATGGCTGGGATACCGTCTCTGCTCGGGAGGGGTTGCCAACCTCGGGCAGAGGGGGTGGACGCGGTGGCCGGTCCGAAGGCACGCACGAACCGCGCCGCAGCGCTGCACCGCCGGGCCGCAGCTGTCGTGACCGCCGCGGCAGGCATCCTCGACGAGACCCGCCCGGCCCCCGCTGATCAGCGTCGCCAGTACGAGCTGGCCGACCGTCTACGGGTGGTTGCCGAGCGCTTGGCTCCGGGTTGGTCGGGCACCGCCCTGGATTCGCTGACCGCAGATTCTCCGGCAGGTGACGGCCCGCCGCCGTTCGTGCGGGTGGGTACGGCTGCGCCGTTGGACGACGCCCGTTTCCCCGCACTGGTGCCGCTGGTCGGGGCGGGGCACCTCAGTGTGGACGTCGACGCCCGGGAACCCCGGATGGCGGGGCTCCTGCGGGCCGTGCTGTTGCGGCTGCTTGGTGCGGCGCCGGCGGGTTCTCTGCTTGTGCGTTCGGTGGATGCCACGGGTGCCGTGCTCAGCCCGTTCGGCGCGCTTGGCGATGCGGGTCTGTTGCCGCCGCCGGCGGTCGACGTGGCGGGCTTGCGCGCGGTGCTGACCGAGGCGGAGCAGTGGGTGGCCCCGGGGGCGAGTGGGCGGCGCCGGCACGACCGGACGCTGCTGTTGGTGATCGCGGTGCTGCCGGAGCTGACCGGTCCGACGGATCTGGCGCGGATCGAGGCGCTGGCGGAGCAGGGTCCGGCCGCTGGGCTGCACCTGGTGGTGACGGGTTGGCCTCCGGCCGGCCCGTACGCGGCTCGGGCGCCACTGCCGCGGGCCACTCCGTTGGTGTTGCGCAACGCGTACGCGCTGCTTGGTGATCCGCCGGGGACGTCGTTCGCGAGCCCCGGTGCCGAGCCGCCGGGTGGGTTGAACTCGCCTGTCTTCGTCGAGGCGGACCCGCCGGCCGACCTTGTTGACGCGGTGTGCCGGCGGCTGGCCGAGCAGGTGGAGGCGGGTTCCCGGTTGGCGCTGGCGGATCTGCTGCCGGCGACTGGTGAGCTGCTCTGGGAGGCGGATTCGGCCGACGGGCTGACCACGATGGTCGGTGATGCAGGGGGTCGGCCGGTGCCGCTGGGGTTCACGGAGCTGACCCCGCACTGGCTGGTGAGTGGTCGGTCCGAGGCGGGGCGTGCGGCGTTCCTGACCACGGCGTTGCTCGGGCTTGCCGCCCGGTACGGTCCGGACGATCTCGCCCTCTATCTGGTGGATCTCGGGGACGGTGAGTCCTTCGTGGAGTTCCTCCAGACCGAGCGGGACCGGTCCTGGATCCCGCAGGTGCGGGCGGCGGCGATGGCTGCCGACCGGGAGTACGTGCGGGATCTGCTCGAACAGTTGACGGCCGAGGTGCGGCGCCGGACGGAGGCGGCCGAGCGGGCGGGTGGTCAGCGCTTCGCCGAGTTGCGCCAGCACCGGCCGCTGCCACGGATCGTGTGTGTGGTGGACAATCTGCCGTCGGTTTTCGCCGAGCGGGACCGGCTGGCCGCCGAGGTGGCCGCCCTGTTGGACGGGCTTGCCCGGTCCGGTCGGGCGTACGGTGTACACCTGGTGCTTGCCGGGGCGGGTGAGCTGGGGTTGAGCGCCCGCTCGGACGGCGGGCACCGGGATTCGGTGCTCGGGCAGTTTCCGGTACGGGTGGCGCTGCCGGGCGGCAGCCCGGTGCTGGAGCCCACGAACGATTCGGCAGCAGGGCTACCGGTCGGCAGCGCGGTGGTGAACACCGCCGGTGGGCTGGGCGGCCCTCGGGGCGCTATCCGTGGCCACGAGCGGCTGATCCGGCACCCCGATCCGCAGGACCATCCGGAGGTGGTGGAGCGGCTGCGGCACGAACTGTTCGCCGCCCGGCCGGCGGGATCGGCCCCGCCCGTGGTGTTCGCCGGCTACGCGAGGCCACTGCTGGGCAACGATCCCCGGCACCGGGCCGCACTGGCGGGGCAGGCGCACGGGCCGGCTGCCCTGCTCGGCCGGGCTGTTGACGTGGCCCGCACGACTGTTGCCGTACCGCTGGGGCCCGCGGCCGGCCGCAACCTCGCGGTGCTGGGGTCGGGTCCGGCGGCGGGTGGGCTGCTGGCGACGGCGGCCCGGAGCACTGCGGCCCACCACCCGCCGGGCACGGCGCGGTTCCTGCTGGCGGCACCGGACCCGGGTGCCCGGCCGCTTGTGGAGACGCTGACGGCCGAGCTTGCCGATCGTCATCCGGCCAGCATTGTGGACCTGCCGACGCTGCTCGCGGATCCGGACGACGAGCTGCCGACGTACCTCGTGGTCTTCGGGTTGGATCGCCCCGGTCCCCGGGAGCTGCCGGCGGATCGGCTGCGTGCGCTGCTGCGGGACGGCCCGCCTGCGGGCCGGCACCTGTTGGGCTGGTGGCGGGCGGTGCCGCCGTTCGCCGCGCTGCTGGAGCCGGACGGCGAGGTGGACAAGCTCGCCGCCGTAGCGGTGCTGGATGTGCCGCCGGCGCAGCTCGCGGCCGTCTTCGGCCGGCCGGTGGAGTGGCGGGCGCGTCCCGACCGGGTGACGCTCTGGGACGGTCCGGGCGACCGGGGCACGGTGCTGGTGCCGTTCGCCGACGAGGCGGGGTGATCCGGCGGTGCGCGCGGGAGGTGCGGGGATGAGCGCGGAGGCGACGGTGACCGGGCCGGTCCGGCAGCGGACGGTCGGGCCGGACGATGCGCGGTCGGGTGGGGAGCCCGCCAACGCGTGGTCGGAGTACCTGGCGGCGGCGCGTCAGCTGGACGGGGTGCGGCGCGGCGCGGCTGCGGCAGCCGGCGAGCAGGCCCGCTCGGCGGAGGCCGCCCGGGAGGAGCTGACTGTGGTCCGCACCGGGCTGGCGAGCCAGCAAGAGCGGCTGCGGGAGCTGGGCGTGCCGGCGATCTCGCTGGTGCCGTCGCCGCCGGAGCTGACCGAGGCGGCCCGGTCGATGGCCGGCGGCCCGGCGGCCGTGTTGGCGGCGCTGCGGGCCGCGCGGGGTCGGGCCGAGGCGGCGGACGCGGCGCTGGCCGCCCGCCGTGGGTTCCGGCCGGGTTCCTGGCCCGCGCGGGCACGCAACCTTCTGGTGTACGGGCCGCTTGCGCTGCTCGTGCCGCTGATCCAGGTGATCGTGTACGCGTCGACAGGGGCGGGCGCGGCAAGTGTGGCGGCGTTGATCTGCGGGCTGCCGATGCCTGCGGTCGCGTTCGTCGCCGGTTGGGTGGGCGTCGGGAGGTTGTTCCGCGCCGGCCCCGGTGAACGACTGGACCGCACTGCGCGCTTCGGCGCGCTTGTCTGCCTGGTGCCGGCGGTGTTGGTGACAGCGGGTCTGCTGCTGGCCCTGCTGGCCGGCTGACCGGCCGCGAACAGCGGGGTTGGTCGGCCGACCAGCAGCGTACGGGTCAGCGGGGAATGATCAGGGCCATCGCCTCGGCCCGCGACTTCGAGTCCGTCTGCAGGATGCCGCGCACCGCCGAGGTGATGGTCTTGGCACCGGACTTCTGGATGCCGCGCATCGCCATGCACATGTGCTCGCACTCCAGCACCACGACGACGCCCCGAGGTGCGAGCTTGCTCATCAGCAGGTCGGCGACCTGCGCGGTGAGGCGTTCCTGCACCTGCGGACGGCGGGCGAAGACCTCGACCAGCCGGGCCAGCTTGGACAGGCCGGTGATCCGCCCGTCCGGGCCGGGGATGTAGCCGATGTGCGCGCTGCCGCGGAACGGCAGCAGGTGGTGCTCGCAGAGGCTCATCACGTCGATGTCCCGGACGATCACGAGCTCTTCGTGGTTGGCCTCGAACGTGGTGCTGAGGACCTGCGCCGGGTCGACCCGAAGACCGGCGAAGAGCTCGGCGTACGCGCGTGCGACCCGGGCCGGGGTCTGCTGGAGCCCGTCACGATCCGGGTCCTCGCCGACAGCGATCAGGATCTCCCGGACCGCCTTCTCGATCCGGCCGAGGTCGATGGCGTCCTCGACCGGGCGGCCGCTGAGCCTGCCGCTGATCAGTCGGGCGGCCACGTAGTCCAACGCGTCGTCGCCGTCGGGTTCGGTCGCGGAGACGGCCAGCTCCCGGTTGGGGGAGCTGGCCGTCGGGTCGTTGCTCAGTGCGTACCGTCCGAGTTGTTGGACGGTGTGCCGCCACCGACGGACGCCTGCGCGCCGTCGGCCTGGGCCTGCGCCTTGAGCGCGTCCTTTTCCGCGGGGGTGAGCACGGGCGGCTCGGTGGAGGGCTGGCGCTTGCCGAAGCCGTTGTACGGCGCCAGCGGCGGGCGCTTGACCACCCGGGCGCAGATCCGCGCCATGTCGGCGGTGGAGAGGGTTTCCTTCTCCATCAGCTCGAGCACGATGTTGTCCAGGACGTCCCGGTATTCCACCAGGATCTCCCAGGCCTCGTCGTGCGCCAGCTCGATCAGTGCCCGCATCTCGCCGTCGATCTCGGCGGCCACGGAGTCCGAGTAGTCCCGCTCGTGGCCCATGTTGCGGCCGAGGAACGGCTCGTCCCCGCTGGTGCCGTACTTGATCGCACCGAGCTTCGAGCTCATGCCGTACTGGGTGATCATCGCGCGGGCCAGTTGGGTGGCCTTCTCGATGTCGTTGCCAGCGCCGGTGGTGGGCTCGTGGAAGACCAGTTCCTCAGCGGCCCGGCCGCCCAGCGCGTACGCCAGGGTGTCGATCATTTCGGCCCGGGTCTGGGTGTACTTGTCTTCGGTCGGTAGCACCAGGGTGTGGCCCAGCGAGCGGCCACGGGACAGGATCGTCACCTTGTGCACCGGCGCGGCGTGCGGCAGCGCCCAGGCGACAAGCGCGTGCCCACCCTCGTGGTACGCGGTGATCTTCTTTTCCTGGTCGCTCATCACCCGGGTCCGTCGCTGCGGACCGGCGATCACGCGGTCGATCGACTCTTCCAGCGAGTCGTTGGTGATCGCCCGCTGGTCCTTGCGGGCGGTGAGCAGGGCCGACTCGTTGATCACGTTGGCCAGGTCGGCGCCGCTGAAGCCCGGGGTACGCCGTGCCACCGCGTCGAGGTCGACGTCGGGGGTGAACGGCTTGCCCTTGGCGTGCACCCGCAGGATGGCCTTGCGGCCCTCCATGTCGGGGGCGTCCACCGGGATCTGCCTGTCGAACCGACCGGGACGCAGCAGCGCCGGGTCGAGGATGTCCGGCCGGTTGGTGGCCGCGATCAGAATGACCCCGCCCTTGGTGTCGAAGCCGTCCATCTCGACGAGCAACTGGTTGAGCGTCTGCTCGCGCTCGTCGTGGCCGCCACCCATGCCGGCACCACGGTGCCGGCCGACGGCGTCGATCTCGTCGACGAAGACGATCGCCGGGGCGTTCGCCTTGGCCTGCTCGAAGAGGTCGCGGACCCGGCTGGCGCCGACACCGACGAACATCTCGACGAAGTCGGAGCCGGAGATGGAGTAGAACGGCACCCCGGCCTCGCCGGCGACCGCGCGGGCCAGCAGCGTCTTACCGGTTCCGGGCGGGCCGAACAGCAGCACGCCCTTCGGGATCTTGGCGCCCAGGGCCTGGTACTTCGCCGGGTTCTGCAGGAAGTCCTTGATCTCGTGCAGTTCCTCGACGGCCTCCTCGGCACCCGCGACGTCCGCGAAGGTCGTCTTCGGTGTGTCCTTGGTGATCATCTTCGCCTTGGACTTGCCGAAGTTGAGCACCCGGGAGCCGCCGCCCTGCATCTGCGACATGAAGAACAGCAGCAGGAGCACGAGCAGCGCGATGGGCAGCAGGTTGACCAGCAGGCTCACCCAGATGCTGTCCGACGAGACCTCGACGTCGGCCGGGCCGGTGACCCGGTTGGCCGCCTTGGCGTCCAACACCTCGTTCCAGATCTGGTCGCCAGCCTGGTACGGGAACTGGGCCTCGATCTTGTCGGTCTCGGTCTTGCCGAACTTCGTCTTCTCGGCCAGGTCGAGCTGGAGCGTCTGCTCCTTGTCCTGGAAGACGACTTTATTGATCTTCGCGGTGTGGAGCTGGTCGAGCGCAACGGAAGTGTCCACGCGGTGGTAGCTGGGACCACTGGTGAACAGCTGACTGAGCACAACGGCGCCGAGGATGACCAGGATGATCCAGACCACCGGTCGGCGGAAGAAACGCGTACGTTCCATACTGTTGTCGAGCGCCAAGGCGCCCGCATCCTCCTGATCGACGTCCTGACCGTCTGAATGGTGTCGCCGCGTGAGCGGCGGCCGGAGCCGCCGTGCGGGCCGGCCTCGACCCCGAAGCGCGAAAACTGCCGCGCCGCGGTCATTCGACGGTACACCGTGTACGCGACGAGTGAGCTCGCGAGCCCCGCACTCGGTGCACCGTCGCCATCGACGGCGGGCACCATGGGCGGCCTCGCCAGCCCCACACCGAGGTCGTACGGCGGGTCCCGGGCAGAAACCGGCGTGGCGGGAATTCCGGCCCGAACCACCCGAACGCCCGGTCACGCGGTCGAGGGGACGGGCGCGAGGGTACTTTTCACGCCACCGGGCTCCACGGTAACCGGAAGAACTGAGAGCGCGCTGAACGTCGGCTTGACGAACACCGATGCGAGTTGCGCTCACGAACCCGGGTGGACCGGGCCGGCCGACCTCAGGACCGGGCGTAGACCTCGGGCTTGAGCACCCCGACGTACGGCAGCTCGCGGTAGCGCTCGCCGAAGTCCAGGCCGTACCCGACCACGAACTCGGTGGGGATGTCGAAACCGACGTACTTGACCGGGACCGGCACCTTGACCGCGTCCGGCTTGCGGAACAGCGCGACCACCTCGACGCTCGCCGCCGAGCGCGACTCCAGGTAGCGCAGCAGCCAGGAGAGCGTCAGCCCGGAGTCGACGATGTCCTCGACGACGACGACGTGCCGGCCGGCGATGTCCCGGTCGAGGTCCTTGAGGATGCGGACCACCCCGGAAGAGGTGGTGCCCTGGCCATAGGAGGAGATGGCCATGAAGTCGAGTTCGGCAGGGGGGCCGTTGCGGCCCAACGCCCGGGCGAAGTCCGCCATGAACATCACCGCGCCCTTGAGCACGCAGACCAGCAGCAGTCCGTCACCCACGTGGGCGTAGTCGGCGGAGACCTGCTTGGCCAGTTCCGCCGTCTTCTCGCGGATCTGCGCCTCGGAGATGATCACGTGGTCGATGTCGGCGTCGTACCAGGAGCCGTCAGCCATGTCTCCTAGCCTGCCGTACGTCGCATGGCCTCCGTCGGCGGGGCCGCACCTTTCGGCGCGGTCCCGCCCGGGATTTTCAGGTCAAAGGGCATCAAAAGCATCAGCTGGTACGGGACTGCCACCGGCGGCCGTCCTCAGTGGGCTTCCAGTCGGCCGAGTCGCGGCTGTCCGCAGTGAGGCCGGCCGCCGAAGCGGCGACGAGCAGGGCGAGGAACAGGAGGAAGAACAGGAACTCCATGGCGGCGCTCACTTTCGCGTGTTTGCTGTCGTTTTCGCCGCCGGTGCGCACCGGACTGAGTCAAGTCTGCGACGGCCCACGCCTACCGAACAGTGGCAGTCACGACACTGATCATCGATTTACTGCCACGGCTCGGGTTACCCTCGTCACATGCTCAGATCCGTCGCCGTCCTCGTCCTGGACCAGGTCGCCCCCTTCGAGCTCGGAGTGCTCGCGGAGGTGTTCGGCACCGACCGCACCGCCGACGGTTTCCCCGCGTACCGCTTCGACGTGTGCGGCCCGGACGGCGCCCCCGTACGCACCTCGGCCGGGTTCCACCTCACCCCGAACGCCGACCTCGGGCCGCTTGAGGACGCCGACCTGGTGGCCGTACCGGCGCACGCCCAGGGCACTACCGTTCCGGGCCCGGTCCTGGACGCGCTCCGGCGAGCCGACGCACGCGGAGCGCACCTGTTCAGCGTCTGCTCCGGCGCCTTCCTGCTCGGCGAGGCCGGGCTGCTCGACGACCGCGAGTGCACCACCCACTGGCGGTACGTCGACGAGCTTCAGGACCGTCACCCGCGTGCCCGGGTCCGCTGCAACTCGCTATACGTCCAGGACGGTCGGCTGCTGACAAGCGCCGGCACCGCGGCCGGCATCGACGCCTGCCTGCACCTGGTCCGTCAGGAGCACGGCTCGGCCACCGCGACCCGCCTGGCCCGCCGGATGGTGGTCCCGCCGCACCGCGACGGCGGGCAGTCACAGTACGTCGAGGCGCCCATTCCGAGGGTGCCCGAAGCGCCGACCCTGGAGCCGGTCCTGGAGTGGCTCATGGGGCACCTGGATCGCCCCATCACCGTCGAGGAGTTGGCCGCGCGCGCCGGCATGGCCCCGCGTACGTTCGCCCGCCGGTTCCGCGCCGAGACCGGCACCACCCCGCACGACTGGCTCACCAACCAGCGGGTGCTGCTCGCCAGGCGGCTGCTGGAGGAGACCCCGCTGAGCGTGGAGGCGGTGGCCGACCGGGCCGGATTCGGCGACGCGGCGGCGCTGCGCCACCACTTCAACCGCCGCGTCGGCGCCACCCCGCACAGCTACCGGACGACCTTCCGGGACCGCGTGCACACCGTCTGACGCAGGCCCGACGCACGATCCGGCAGGCAGGGCGGGCCTGTGACGCAGGCCGGGCGGCGCACGGTTCGGAGAGCCTTTGCTCTGCTTCAACCCACGCAACAGTTGAGCGCCGTTTCTGTTGCGCCGGTTGAAGCAGAGCAAAGGAGGTCGGTCAGGCGGGGTCGACCGGCGCCAGCCGGCCGGCGCGGCGCAGCACCCGGATCCCTCCGGGCAGGTCGACAGGGCCCTGACCGTGCCACTCGGTGACCAAAGCGTCCAGCGCGTTGACGTGCCGGTACGACAGGGCAGCCGGTAGGGCGCCCAACTCCCGCGCCCAGGTGTGCAGCACCCGGCCACGCACGGCGGGCACCAGGCCCGCCAACGCCGCCACGGAGAGCCCACCGTCGGTACACCGGGCCGCAGCCAGCGCCGCCACCGCCAACTCGTCGAGCGCGGCGTTGTCCGCCGCCACCAACCGGGCGGTACGCGCGAGGTTGTCCACCACGCCCGGCCCGAGCGCCCGTACCAGTGCCGGCAGCAGGTCGGCCCGCACCCTTGAGCGGGCGTACGACGGGTCGGTGTTGTGCGGATCCTGCCACGTGTCGAGGCCGAGCGCCGCACAGGCGGCGCGGGTCTGCTCCCGGCTGATCTCCAGCAGCGGGCGCAGCAGCGGCACCCCGGCCAGGTCCCGTCGAGCCGGCATTCCGGCGAGCCCGCGCGGGCCGGCCCCCCGCGCCAGCGCGAGCAGCACGGTCTCCGCCTGGTCGTCCCGGGTGTGCCCGGTGAGCAGCGCGACAGCCCCGTGCTCGCGAGCCGCCTCCGTCAATGCCTGGTAGCGGGCCTCCCGGGCTGCCGCCTCCGGGCCGCCCGGACGTCCGGCCACCTCCACCCGGGCCACCGCCACCGGAGCGAGGCCGACCTCATGTGCCCAGGCCGCCACTGCCTCCGCCCGCTGCGCCGAGCCGGCCTGAAGGCCGTGGTCGACGGTCACCAGCCCCGCGGACCGGCCCACCCGGGGTGCCACGAAGGCGGTCGCCGCCGCCAGGGCGAGCGAGTCGGCGCCACCGGAACAGGCCACCAGCACCGGACCACCGGGCGGCAGGTCGTTCAGCGCGCGGCGGACCGCCACCCGGATCGCGGCCACCTGCGGGGCGAGCGCGGCCACCTGCGGATGGTCAGCCAGCGGCCGGGATGGGGCCGGCCGGTCCGTGCACCCGCGCCACCCAGGCGTCCGGATCGCCAAGCTCCGACAACCGGGGCAGGGTGAGCGGAGAGTTGAAGATCGAGTTGAAGCCCTCCATGCCGACCCGCTCGACCACGCCGTGCACGAACTTGCGGCCCTCGGCGTACTGGCGCATCTTGACGTCCACCCCGAGCAGCCGGCGGATCGCCTTCTCCAGCGGATTGCCCGCCTCGCGACGCCTGTTGAACGACGCACGGATCCGCTCCACGCTCGGGATCACCTGCGGGCCGACGCCGTCCATCACGAACTCGGCGTGCCCCTCCAGCAGGGTCATCAGCGCGGTGAGCCGGTCCAGTACGGCCCGCTGCCCCGGGGTCTGCACGATGTCCAGCACGCTGGTGCGGCTCTCCGGATCGCGGACCGCCTCGGACAGCGTCGCCACGCCACGCCGCAGCCGCTCCACCAGGTGCTCGCCGCCGTTGGACGAGGCGTCCACGAACGCCTGCACCTCGCCGAGGAAGTAGCCACGCATCCACGGCACGGCGGTGAACTGGGTGCGGTGGGTGACCTCGTGCAGGCACACCCAGAGCCGGAAGTCGCGCGGGTCGGCGCCGAGCTTGCGCTCCACCTCGACGATGTTCGGCGCGACAAGCAGCAGCTGGCCCGGTTCGGCGGAGAAGACCTCGTACTGGCCGAGGACCCGGCCGGACAGGTAGGCCAGCACGGTGCCGGCCTGCACCCCGGTGAGCCGGGACCCGATGGCCTCGGTCAGCACACCTGGCTGCTTGTCACCGGATAGGCGGCTGACCAGCGGAGTGATCACCTCACGCAGCCCCGCGATGTTCGTGGCCGCCCAGTCCCGGCGGTCCACCACCCGCACCGGCGGATGCGCCACCTGCGCCCGTAGCCCCGTGTAGTCGGCCACGTGCCCGGCCGCCTCGTCGGTAAGCCGACGCAGGTCGCCGACCACGTCGGTGGCCTCGGCGTACGTCACCCGAGGGCCCGACTTGCTCAACGCCCCCGCCGTAGCAGCGGCCAGATCCCAGTCCACGAACTGCGCCATGGACCCACCGTACCCGCGCCGCGACACCCCGGCCCGGGGTCGCGTCGGCGATAGACGCCGGTCGCGGGCTTCCGCACTCGACGTTCACAGGCGTCAGCGGCGACGGTGGACGGCTCTCGACAGGTCGGTCAGCGGCAGCCGCAGCCCGCCAGCGCGGCGGCGATCCGGTCCAGCGCCGGTTGGGCGGTGTCCGTGCCACCGGGCACCTTGTCGGTGAGCACCGCGAAGGTGAGCAGCCGACCGTCAGCCGTGGTGACCAGGCCCGCGATGGCGTGCACGCCGGTCAGCGTGCCGGTCTTGGCCCGGACGGCGCCAGCTCCGGCGGCGGTGCCGGGAGCGCCTCGGTAGCGGTCGTCCAGGGTGCCGGACCAGCCGCCCACCGGCAGGCCACCGAAGACACCCGCCAACTCCGGGTGGTCCGGGCTGGCGGCCAGCCGGATCAGGTCGGTGAGCAGTGAAGGGCTGATCCGGTTGCTGCGGGACAGCCCGCTGCCGTCGGAGAGGGTGATCTCGTCGGCGGGCAGGCCCAGCGCAGCCACCTCCGCGTCCATCGCGGCGGCGGCGCCGTCGAACGAGGCCGGCTGACTGCGGGCCAGCGCCACCTGACGGGCGAGCGCCTCGGCCAGCAGGTTGTCACTCTCGCTGATCATGATGTCCACCAGCCGGATCAACGGCGGGGACTGCACCGTACCCAGCTCGGTGCCGGGAGGTGGGGTGCCGCCCGCGGCAGCGGCAAGGGCCGGAGCCGTACCCCGCTTGACGGTGCCGGCGGGCACTCCGAGCAGCTTGGCGAACGACCGGCCCGCGGCGAGGTCCGGCTCGGTGACCCGTTCGGCGCCACCGGAGTCGGCTCCCGGGTCGCGCCGCGCACCGTCGGCCATCAACGCGGTGACAGCACCGCCGTAGCCGCCGGTGGGGATGTCGGCGTCCCAGCCGGGGCCGTACACCGGGCCGGAGTAGATCGTCCCGTCGACGGTGACGCTCGTCGGGGCCGTGCCGCCGAGCGCGGTACGCACCTGCGCGGCCAGGTCGTCAAGGCGTGCCGCGCCCGGGTAGTAGCCCTTCTTGTCCACAGCGAGGGTCGGGTCACCGCCGCCGACGAGCACCACCTCGCCGGGCTTGTCGCCGGCTACGGCCCGGGTGGGAATCCGGTAACCGGGGCCACGGGCGGCAAGCACTGTCACCCCGGTCGCAAGCTTTGTCACCGAGGCGGGCACCGTCCCGTCGTCGGCGCCCTTGGCGAAAAGTGTCTGACCGGAGGTCACGTCGGCCACCGAGACGTTCACCCGGTCACCAAGGGCTGCGGCACCGACAAGCGGGCCCAGCGCGGCCTTGACCCCGTCCGGGGTGGGCAGCGGAGCGTTGGCGTCCGGCCCGGCCAGCACCTCCGACGGGTCGGGTTCCGGTGTGGCGCCGGCCGCGACCTGCGTCGACGCGTCGTCCTCGCCCAGCCAGCCGGCCACCGGCCCAGGTCGGGCCACGACCACGCCGACGCCGGCGACCACAATCAGCAGCACCGTGGCGAGCACGGCCAGGAGCCGTCCCCGGCGGCGCGGGCCGGCCGGTGTGGTGGGCGGCTCGACGCCGGCCGGAGCTGGAAGCGCGGAGATCGGTGGGCCCAGCGGCGGTACGCCTCCGGGGGCGGGCGGTCGATCACCGGCAGGCGGAGGGCCGGCCTGGGCAGGACCACCCGAGGCCGGCGCGCTGCCTCCCGAGGCCGGCGCGCTGCCCCCCGAGGCTGGACTGGTCGGCACCACGGCACGGCCAGCCGCCGGGGCGCTGGGCCGGTCGCCACCGAGAACCGGGAAGCGGCCGGTGTTCGGGCCGGCGGCCACCGATCCGGGCGGGCTCCACGGCAGGGGCGCCTGCCGATCGGGGACCGACCCCGGTGCCGGAGATGTCGGTTCGGGAGGCTGCGGGAGGTGGGCCTCGGGCACCGGCACACGCCCGGTGGCACCGCCGGAGCCGGATCGTCCGGTACCGCGTGCAGCGCCCCCGTCCGGGCGGTAGTGTGAATCTTCCCTCCCCACGACCCCCTCCTCCCCCAGCGAAAACCGGCTTGGGTGACACTACTTCGGTCCGAAGACTATGCGGCGGCCGGCGTCGGCGGGTGGGCATTCACCTGTCCGGGGAGCCGCCAGTGGTTTCCGTTAGCCAGCGTGGGCAGACGAGGGAGCGTGCAGATGGATTTCGACGTGACGGTTGAGATCCCCAAAGGTCACCGGAACAAGTACGAGGTGGACCACGCGACCGGCCGGATCCGGCTGGACCGCACCCTCTTCACGTCCACCCAGTACCCGGCCGACTACGGGTTCATCGAGGGCACCCTGGGCGAGGACGGCGACCCGCTCGACGCCCTGGTGCTGGTCCCCGAACCGACCTTCCCGGGCTGTCTGATCCGGTGCCGCACCATCGGCATGTTCCGGATGACCGATGAGAAGGGCGGGGACGACAAGGTCCTCTGCGTGCCCTACGAGGACCCCCGCCAGGAGCACCTGCGCGACATCCACCACCTGGGCGAGTTCGACCGGCTGGAGATCCAGCACTTCTTCGAGGTCTACAAGGACCTGGAGCCCGGCAAGTCGGTGGAGGGCGCGACCTGGGTCGGCCGTACCGAGGCCGAGGCCGAGATCCACGCCTCTTACCAGCGTGCCCGCGAGGCTGAGGCGCGCGGCGAGACGCTGCACTGACGCACCCTTACGCACAGGGCCCGGGAGCCGCTCAGCCGAGCAGCCCTCGGGCCCTGTCGTACAGGTCGAGCACCGCGCAGGCGACCGGCACCACGGCGACCACGAGCGCCGTGTCGGTGAGGTCCGCGACCCTTCCGAGGTACGGCGAGACCGGCCGACGGGCGTATCCGGTGCCGGCGGCCACGGCCACCAGGCCCAGCACCGCACCGCTCACGGCCAGCGCCAGCCGCCCGGTGTCGTCGGCCCGATCGACGAGTACGACGCCGAGCACCGCGTAGCCGGCCAGCCCGGCGAGCACCGTCGGCACCCGGTGCCGCAGCGCCACGAACAGGCGCGACCGCAGCAGCAGCACTGCCGAGACCACCGCCACCAGCACCCGGCCGGCCGTACCACCGGCGGTCCCGAGCACCGCCGCCGCGGCAACCACGAGCAGTGCGTGCCCGAGCAGCATCCCGGTGAGCATCTCCTCGGTACGGGCCACGGCCGCGTGCACCCGGCCCCGATCCGGCAGGTCCCGGGCCCGCTCCGGCTCGCCGCCGGACGCGGTCGCCGGCAGGGTGATCGGCGGCAGCGGCAGCTTGCCCAACCGGATCGCCAACAGCGGGATCGCGCCGACGGCGAAGGCCAGGGCGCTGAGCAGCACCGCTGCCGTGCCGGCCGGGGTCAGCAGCAGCGCGCCGAGAGCCGCACCGGCACCGACAAGGCCGACGGTGACACCGGCTACGAAGACCCGCAGTCGACTGGCCACCCCGAGCAGCCCGAGCAGGGCCACCAGCAGCAGCGCCACCGACCCGGCGAGCAACTCGGGAGCGCCGACCCAGCGTGCCAGCCCCAGCGGCCCGATCGGATCGCCCGAGCCGACCGCGAGGGCACCGGCGACGAACGAGTACGGCAGGGCGTACCCGCCGAGTGTCGCCCCGGCCGCGCCGTCCCCGTTGGCCCGGGAGGCGACCGCGCCGGCAACAGTGAGCAGCAGTGCCACGATCGCCGCCGCGAGCCAGCCGCTGCGGAGCATCGGGCCGCTGACGAGCAGTGCGAACAGCCCGACGGCGAGCGGCACTGCCGCGCCGGCCAGACCGGCGACCCGGGTAGCGGTAGGTGACCAGGCACCGCCGCGACGCCGGGCTCCGTCGGCGATCGCCTCCACCACGTCGTCGTACTCAAGCTCGGGCCAGTGCGTGTGGGCCGGTACGAGGTGCAGCACCTCACCGTCGCGTACGCCCTGCGGCAGCAGCGCCTGAGCCGTCGCCAGCAGCGCGCCGTCGGTGCGCCGCAGCACCCAACCGCCGTGCCGCTCGCCGTCGTCGGCCAGGCCTTCACCGGCGTGTCGAAGCACGTCGGGCAGCAACTCCGCCAGCGGCGTCTGCTCCGGCAGTGCGACGTCCACCCGACGCTGCGGCGCACTGATGGTGACGCGGGCCAGCCCTGTTGTCATCGACTGATCTCCATATCGAGGGGGATCGGAGGCTGCGCGGACGACAGGACTTTACCTACCATGAGCCAGGCTCGGGTTACCCAGCGCAGTCAGGAGGCCGAGTGTCCACGGTCATCATCAAGCGACCGCCGCGCCGGCCGGCACCGGAGATCCCCGCCGGTGACCTGCCCGTCGAGGCGCCGCCGGAGATCCCCGCGGTCACCGGTGGACGCTGGCAGCAGATGCTCATGCTGCTGCCCATGCTGGGCGGCACAGTCGCGATGGCGATGATGTTCGGCCGAGGTGGCGGCGCCTACTCGTACGTGGTGGGCGGAATGTTCGGGCTCTCCTCGCTGGCGATGCTCGTGACGTCCTGGGGCAGCGCCTCGGGCATGCCGAAGAAGTCGGAGATGATGGCTGCCCGCCGGGAGTACCTGCGCCACCTGGCCACCCTGCGTCGCCGGGTCCGACAGACGGCCGGGCAGCAGCGGGCAGGGCTCTACTACCGGCACCCGGATCCGTGCCGCCTCTGGTCGACAGTGGACAGCCACCGGGTCTGGGAGCGGCGTCCCGCTGACCCGGACTTCGCGGTCGTACGGGTCGCCGTCGGGCCGCAGACCCTTGCCACCCCGCTGGTCCCACCGGTGACCCGGCCGCTGGAGGAGCTGGAGCCGATGACCGCCGGTGCGCTGCGCCGGTTCCTGGACGCGTACTCGGTGGTGCCGGAACTGCCGGTGGCCCTGTCGTTGCGCAGCTTCGCCCGGGTGCACGTGCGCAGCGGTACGGGCAGCACGCCGGCTACCAGCGGGCCGCACACCGGCGACCCGGCGGCGCAGTCCCTGGTCCGGGCCGTTCTGACCCAGTTGGCGGTCTTCCACGCCGCCGACGAGTTGCTTATCGCGATCTGCGCGGGGCCGGAACGCCGAGCCGAGTGGGAGTGGGTGAAGTGGCTTCCGCACGCCCACCATCCCGTCCGCACCGACGCGCTCGGCGCGGTACGGCTGGTCACCACATCAGCGGTCGAGCTGGAACGGCTGCTCGGTGACGTGCTGGCCAGCCGCTCCCGGTTCAGTCCGGCCGGTACGGCCACCGACGGCCCGCATGTGGTGGTGGTCCTCGACGGCGGCGACCTGACCGGTGCCAGCGACCTGACCGGCGACGGCGGCATCGACGCGGTCACCGTTCTGGATCTGGAAACCCCGCCACCCCGACTGCTCGACAGGTACGCGTTGCTGCTGGAGCTGCGCGGCCGGCGACTGCACTCCCTGTCGATCGAGGGTCATGCGGAGGTGGGCGTCGCCGATCAGCTCGATCTGACCGATGCCGAGGCGGTTGCCCGACGGTTGGCTCCGCTCCGGCTTGCCGGCACGGCACGCGGTCCCGACGCGCCGCTGCAGGCCGAGCTGGGCCTGCCGGAACTGCTCGGTCTCGGCGACCCGGAGAGCTTCACCGCCGAGCAGGGCTGGGCACCCCGCTCGGCCCGGGACCGCCTGCGGGTGCCGATCGGGGTGGGCGCCGACGGGGGTGCCATCGAGTTGGACCTCAAGGAGTCCGCGCAGGACGGGATGGGACCGCACGGCCTGCTCATCGGTGCGACCGGCTCCGGCAAGTCCGAACTGCTCCGCACGCTGGTGCTGGGGCTGGCGGCCACGCACAGCTCCGAGCAGCTCAACTTCGTCCTTGTCGACTTCAAGGGTGGCGCCACCTTCGCCCCGTTCGGCAGACTGCCGCACACCGCCGCGGTGATCACCAACCTGGCCGACGCGTTGCCACTTGTCGACCGGATGGTCGACGCGATCAACGGCGAGCTGGTACGCCGGCAGGAGCTGCTGCGCCGGGCCGGCAACTTCGCAAGCGTGCGCGACTACGAGCGTGCCCGTGCCGCCGGCACCCCGCTCGCCCCGCTGCCGTCGCTGCTGCTGATCTGCGACGAGTTCTCCGAGCTGCTCTCCGCCAAGCCCGACTTCATCGACCTGTTCGTCCAGATCGGCCGGTTGGGTCGGTCGCTCGGCGTGCACCTGCTGCTCGCCAGCCAGCGCCTGGAGGAGGGCCGGCTGCGCGGCCTCGACACCCACCTGTCGTACCGGATCGGGCTGCGCACGTTCTCCGCGCTGGAGTCCCGTACGGTCCTCGGCGTGCCGGACGCGCACGAGCTGCCCCGCTCACCGGGCCACGGCTACCTGCGCGCCGGCACCGACCCGCTGGCCCGGTTCAAGGCCGCGTACGTCTCCGGCGCGGTCCGTCGTCGGGCCGCGTCGGCGAGTGCCGTAGCCGGGGCGGGTGCGCGTCTGCTCACCTTCACCACCCACACGGTGCCGCTGCCGGAGCCGGCCACTCTGGCGCTGCCCATGGTGGCCGAGGACGAGAGCAGCCGGGAGACCCTGCTCGACATGCTTGTCGACCGGCTCGTCGGGCAGGGTCCGCCAGCGCACCAGGTGTGGCTTCCGCCGCTCGGTGAGCCGCCCGCCCTTGACGAACTGCTCGGCCCGGTCGAGGTGGATCCGGCGCGCGGGCTCACAGTGGGCAACCCCGAGCTGCACGGCGCGCTCGGCGTGCCGGTGGCAGTGGTGGACCGTCCGTTGGAGCAGCGCCGCGATCTGCTCTGGCTGGCGCTGGACGGCGCGGCCGGGCATCTCGCGGTGATCGGCGCACCGCAGAGCGGCAAGTCCACAGCACTGCGGACGTTGATCTGCGCGCTGGCGCTCACCCACACCCCGGCCGAGGTGCAGGTCTACTGCCTCGACTTCGGTGGCGGTGGCCTGGCGGCACTGCGGGACCTGCCACACGTGGGCGGGGTGACGGGTCGCGCCGACCCGACCGCCGTCCGGCGAACCGTCGGCGAGATGACCACGTTGTTGGCCGAGCGGGAGCGCCTCTTCGACGAGCTGGGCGTGGAGTCGATGGCGGCGTACCGGCAGCGTCGGGCAGCAGTGGGCGCGGCGAGCCAGCCGGGTGCCGACCCGTTCGGCGACGTGTTCCTGGTGATCGACGGCTGGAGCACCGTCCGTGGCGAGTACGACGACCTGGAACCCCTGGTCACCGACCTGGCCACCCGCGGCCTGTCGTACGGGCTGCACGTCGTCGCCACGGCACTGCGCTGGCTGGATTTCCGTCCGGCGATCCGGGACCTGTTCGGCTCCCGGCTGGAGCTGCGCCTGGGCGACCCGGCGGATTCGCTTGTGGCGCGGAGGGCGGCGGCGAACGTGCCGGAGCAGCCCGGGCGGGGTGTGACGGCGGAGAGCCTGCACTTCCTTACCGCCCTGCCGCAGCTCACCGCCGAGGGCGGGGACACCGCCGATCTGGTCAAGCGGGTCGCCGACAGTTGGACCGGCAGTGCGGCGCCCCGGGTGCGGGTCCTTCCGCCCGTGTTGCCGTACACCGAACTGGATCTCGCCGCGGCGACCGGCCTGCGGCTGCCGATCGGGATCGCCGAGGCGGACCTGCGTCCGGTGCTGCTCGACTTCGCGACCGAGCCGCACTTCGTGGTCTTCGGCGACGCGGAGTGCGGCAAGTCCTCGTTCCTGCGGGCGTTGGCCACCTCGATCATCACCCGGTTCACGCCCGAAGAGGCCCGGGTGATCCTTGTTGACTACCGGCGCAGCCTGCTGGACGCGATCGAGACGCCGCACCTGATCGGGTACGGCACCGCCGCGGCGCACACCGCCGACCTGGTCGAGTCGGCGGCAGGCTATCTGGAGCGGCGGGCCGCCGGCCCGGAGGTCACTCCGCAGCAGTTGCGCGACAGGTCCTGGTGGTCGGGGCCGGAGCTGTTCGTGCTCGTCGACGACTACGACCTGGTGGCGGCCGGTCCGGCGAACCCGTTGCGGGCGTTGGAGGAGCACCTCCCACACGCCCGGGACGTCGGGCTGCACCTGGTGCTGGCCCGCCGCACGGGCGGGGCGGGCCGGGCCCAGTACGAGCCGATCGTGCAGCGGCTGCGGGAACTCTCGACAGCCGGTCTGGTGATGGCGGGCAGTCCGGACGAGGGCGCGCTCGTCGGGCCGGTGCGGCCGGGCCCGCTGCCGCCGGGCCGCGGTCGGCTGGTCACCCGGCGGGAAGGTGTACGCCTCGTTCAGCTCGCCCACCTGCCGCCGCCATGACGTGTCTTCGCGGTTCCTCCCGAGACGGGTGGGGAAACCGGTAATCTCCGATCGTCATGGTTCCGTCGGGGTGAATGGCTGGGGATGTGACTGGGGTTCGGCACAGCTGTCCGGCTGCGGCCCGGCGGGTCGCCGGCCGGGCGCTGCTCGGCGTGGTGGCGGCCCTCGCCGTCGCGGCGCCGACCGCCGTGCCCTTCGCCGCGGCTGTCGAGGCTTCCACCGCCGGCGGACAGCTCGCCGGCGCGCCGATGGCGTTCGCTCCCGGCGATGTCGTCACCCGCACCGACCAGGTCCGCGACGAGCAGTGGCAGCTCGATGAGTTGCGCGCCGAGACGGCCTGGCGCACCTCGACCGGCCGGGGCGTGACAGTCGCGGTGGTCGACTCCGGAGTGGACGGCTCTCATCCTGACCTGGTCGGCCAGGTGCTGACCGGTGTGGACCTGGTTGGTCCCGCAGGCGGCGCCGGCCCTGACCCGGTGGGGCACGGCACGACCGTCGCGGGCCTGATCGCCGGGCGCAAGGACGACAAGCGGGGCGTGGTAGGCCTTGCGCCGGACGCCCGGATCCTGCCGGTGCGGGTTCTCGACGAGGACAACCGCTACGACGACGCGCTGATCGTCGCCAAGGGGGTCCGGTGGGCTGTCGACAACGGCGCCCGCGTCATCAACTTGTCACTCGGTGGCAGCGGCGACAGCCCGGCCTTGGCGGCGGCTCTCGACTACGCGTTCGCCCGCGACGTGGTGGTGGTCGCCTGCACCGGCAACCTGGCCACCTCGACCAACTCGAAGGTCTGGTACCCGGCCCGCGAGCCCGGTGTGATCGCGGTCGCCGGCCTCGACGGGGGCAGCGACAACCTGTGGTCCGGGTCGATCACCGGTCGGGCGACGGTGCTCACCGCCCCCGCGACCGGCCTGGTCGGTGCCCGACCTCCGACGGGCTACTGGCGGGTGCAGGGCACGAGCTTCGCCGCACCCCTGGTGGCGGCCACCGCCGCGCTGGTCCGGTCCCGCTATCCACAGATGCCCGCCGGTGAGGTGGTCAACCGGTTGCTGGCCACCGCCCGGGACCTCGGCCCGACCGGCCGCGACGACCGCTTCGGGTACGGGGTGGTCGACCCGGTGGCCGCGCTGACCGCTCAGGTGCCGCCGGTGACCGCCAATCCGCTCGACGATCAGACGTCGCCGGGTGTGGTCGGCTTCGGCCCGGCGCCGGGCACCGCCGACGACGACCCGGTGGAGGGCGCCGGCAGCGACCCCCTCGGATTCACCGCCCCGCGGCAGCAGACGGGCTGGACGGCCCGACCGGCGGGTCTGGCCGAAGACTCGCCGCCGGAGCAACTGTGGACGGGAGCTGTGCTGCTGGCCGCCCTGGTCACCGGCGCGGCCCTGATGGTGCGCCGGTTCCGTCAGCGCACCCACTGATCGTCGCCGACGGTAGGCCTGACGGGCCGGCCGGCTGGGTAGAACCGACTCCATGAGCGCGCCCGACGCCGGTACCGCCGACACCGCCCGACATCCGTCCTGGCGGCGCCGCCGCCTCGACCCGGAACACTCCCTGGGTCTGCGGCTGACCTTGGCGGTGACAGCGGCGTTTCTGGTGCTGGTGCCATTCGCACTGCTTGCGCTGCTGGTGCTCGGGGCCTGGGCGCCGCTGCACCGGCTGGACACTTCGGTCACCGAGGCGCTGCACGGTTACGCGGTCGACCATCCGGCCTGGGTCACGCTGATGCGGATCTGGACCGAGGTGTTCGCGCCCATGCCGCTGCGGGTCGCCGTCCTGCTGGTGGTGGTCTGGCTGCTGCACCGCAGGGCGCGGCGACTGGCCCTCTGGGTGACCACCACGATGGTGGTCGGCGGGTTGATGGGCCCGCTGCTCAAGCTCCTCGTCGGCCGGGACCGGCCGTCGCTGCTCGACCCGGTGGCGCGGGCCGCCGGCTACTCGTTCCCCTCCGGGCATGCGCTCAACGCCGCCCTCGCCGCCGGGGTGCTGCTGCTGCTGTTCCTGCCGTACGCCGGGCGGACGGCGTCGCGGGTGGCGCTCTGGGTCGCCGCCGTGCTGGTCACCGTGGTGACCGGGTTGAGCAGGGTCGCGCTCGGCGTGCACTTCACCAGCGATGTGCTCGGCGGCTGGCTGCTGGCCGTTGCGGTGGTGGCGGCGACCACTGCCGCGTTCACGAGTTGGCGGGCGCAGACCGGCCTGCGGTCGATCCGGCCGGCCCGCGACGGCGTCGCTCCGGAGGTCGAGCGGCAACCCGGAACGACCTGAGGCGTGACGAGGGAGCCGAGCGGGTACTGGCCGGCTCATGTCCGACACCGTGGTCCAGATCATCCGGCGGGTGTTGCTGCCGGTGTCCCTCCTGCTCGGCGTCATGGTGCTGCTGGGGGTGCTGGTCACCCGGGCGTTCGCAAGGACCTGGCCGTTCACCGTGGAGGACGCGGTCAATCGGGAACTCGCCGGCGACCGCACCGGCGGTTGGAATGACGTCTCGCTGGTTTTCAGCACCCTGGCCAGCACCCAGATGATCGTCGTGGTCACCGTTCTGGTGGCGCTGGCGCTGCGGCTCTGGCTGAAGCGCTGGCGGGAGCCGCTGTTCCTGTGCGCGGCGGTGACCGCCCAAGCGCTGGTGTTCCTGCTGACCACCCTGGCGATCGACCGGCAGCGGCCGGCGGTGGAGCACATGGACACGTCGCCGCCCACGTCCAGCTTCCCGTCCGGGCACACCTCGGCAGCGGTGGCCCTCTATGTCGGTATCGCCGTGCTGATGGCGTTGCGGGCCCGCAGCACCGGCGCGAAGGTCGCCTGGTGGGCGTTGCTGCTGGTGCCGCTGGGTGTGGCGCTGACCCGCATGTACCGGGGAATGCACCACCCGAGCGACGTGGTCGCGTCGTTCGTCAACGGCGGCACCTGCGTCCTGATCATGGCGCGGGCGGTGCTGGACCGGTCCCTGCAGTGGGGCAGGGCGAAGCTCCCCGCCGCCACCCCGGCACGTACCTGACCCGGCGCGCGCCGCTCAGGTGCACTCGCCGGTGGAGACGGCCCGGTTGCGCTCGGCGCCGGCCAGCGCCACCGGACGAGCCTCGGCGGCGGTCACCGCGAAGCCCGTGTTGGGATCGTCGGCTGCCGCCGCGAAGATCACACCGAGCACCAGGCCGTTGGCGGAGAGCAGCGGGCCGCCTGAGTTGCCGCTGCGCACAAGCGCCCGGATCGTGTAGACCTCCCGGGTGACGTCGCCGGAGGAGTAGATGTCCGGTCCCTTGATCTTGTCGACGTCCCGGATCCGCGCCGACTGCGCGTTGTACGGGCCGTCGAGCGGAAAGCCCAGCACGATGGCGTCCGAGCCGCTGCCCGCGTTTCCGGCGGCGAACCGCATCGACGGGCCGGGCAGCCCCGGCACCAGCAGCACTGCCAGGTCCCGGTTGGGGTCGTAGACCACCACCTGACCGTCGTACCGCTCCCCGCCCAGCTCCACCGCCACCGAACGGGTGCCGGCGACCACGTGCGCGTTGGTCATGACCCGGTCGTCGGCGTAGACGAAACCGGAGCCCTCGATGCGGCGCGAGCAACTGGGCGCGGAACCGAGCACCTTGACCACCGACCGCTGGCCGTTGACCACCACCTGGGAGCCGGCCAACGCCGGGTCGGGCGGGTCGACCTGCCGGGCCCGGGTGGGCGCGAGGTCACCGAAGACGTCCGGGAAGCCGTCGGTGTCTACGGTGTCCTCGAGCGCCGTGGAGAGCCGGTGTGCCTGCTCCGGCAGGACCCCGTTCACCACCGTGATCACGGTGCTGTTGCGCACTGCGGCCGCGAGCCAGGGAACCGAGGACGAACCGAGCGGTACGGCGACCAGCCAGGCGAGCAGCAGTACAGCGAACAGTGAGACGAACGCCCCACCGACGTCGTCGATCCGCCTGCCAACCTGGCTGGTGATCGTCTTGCGCAGGTGCGAACCGAGCCAGCCGGCGAGCGCCTGACCGATCACCGCCAGTCCGAAGATCGCCACCAGGGAGACCAGCACCCGGGTGCCGGCATCCACGAACTGCCGGGCGAACAGCGGGCCGACCTGGAGGCCGAGGAGCAGACCCAGGAAGAATCCGGACAACGACGTGACGCCGATGACGAAACCCTGGCGGTATCCGCTGATCGCGAACACGAGCATGAGCAGCAGTAGGACGAGATCCACGACGGACACGGGTCAAGCGTACGGGCAGTGCGCCCGCCAGATGACCATCGCTTGCGGAAGGTGACCGCGTGGTCAGCGCAGGGCGGTTTCGTCGACCTCGTCGGTGCCGGCCGACGGCGCCGGTGTCACCCCTGTCGGCGGCAGGTCCACCACCCGGTTTCGCGGCCACGGGCGGGCCCAGCCGCCCATCTCCAGCAGGGTGGCAAGCACCCCGGCGGTGAAACCCCAGACGAGCATGCCGCGCGCCGAGAACGCCGGGCCGATCCAACCGCTGGAGTGACGCACCCGCATCCGGTTGGCCGGGTCGACAAGTTCGCTTACCGGCAACCGGGCCACGTGCGCCACCTCGGCAGGTTCCCGAGGGTGCACCGGGTGCGGATCGTGCCACCAGGCAAGCACCGGGGTGACCACGAAGTCGCTCACCGGTATCCACAGCTTCGGCAGCTCGGCCAGCACTGTCACGCTTGTCGGGTCCAGGCCGACCTCTTCGTTCGCCTCGCGCAGCGCGGTAGCGCGTACGTCGGCGTCCTCCGGGTCGGCTGCGCCGCCGGGAAAGGCCGGCTGGCCTGCGTGATTGCGCAGGTTGGCGGCCCGTTGCAGCACCAGCACGTCGGGCCCCACACCGGGCTGCTCACCGAGCAGCACCAGCACGGCGCTCTCCCGACCACCCTCGGCGGGGGTGGTCAGCCGGGTGAAGTCCTCCGCGCGGGCGGTGCCCAGCCGGGTCAGCAGCGGCTCGATCCACTCGGGGGGTCGACGGGTCACGCCGACACCTTCAGGCCGAGGTGCTTGCGGACCAACGTGGCGAGTTGGGCGTCGTCGAGCGCGCCCGTGGCGTCGATGTGCCGGATCCGCCGGTCGGCGTCGACGAAGAGGGTCAGCGGGAAGGCGTTGCGGTTCAACTCCCGTTGCAGGGCGTCGCCCTGGTCCACAAGGATCGGGAACCGTACGCCGTAGTCCTCACCGATGGACTGGGCACCGCGCCGGCTGTCCCGGGTGTTGACCCCGACCACCTGGAGCTGGCCGCTGGCGCGTTCGCTGAGTCGCTGGAAGGCGGGCAGCTCCTTGCGGCACGGCCCACACCAGGACGCCCAGATGTTGATCACGGCGGGGCCGGCGACGGACCGCAGCTCGACCGGAGCGCCGCCGGTGAAGCAGGCCAGTGTCAGCTCCGGCAGCACCGCACCGCCAGGTGCCGCCACCGTGCCCGAGCCGGGCGACGCGGAGTCCGCCGTGCCCGAGCCAGGCGATGCAGAGGCAGTCGTGCCCGAGCCAGGCGATGCAGCGGCCGTCGCGCCAGAGGCCGGCGACGCGGAGGCCGTTGCACCGGGGCTCGTCGTGCCGGCTCCGGGCGATCCGGCCCCGGGCGGCGTGCTCAGCGCCGCGCAGTCCTCGAACGGCGACGGGCGCTCGGCGGCGGCCGGCCTCGGCGCAGGGCTGTCGTCGGTAGTGCCACTTGTGCAGCCGGCGACGGCGAGCAGCAGCGGCACAGCGAGCAGGGCGAGACGCCGGTTCACGGCACCTCCGCAGCGACCGCCTGGGCGGGCACCAGCTCCGGGTCGACGCCGGCGGCCACCGCCAGATCGCGTGCCCGAGGGCCCTTGAGCAGCTTGGCTGCGGCAGCCGGCTCGGTCGGGCCGGTGCCGTACGAGGGGCAGAGCTTCGCGAGCGTGCACGCGCCACAGGCGGGCTTGCGGGCGTGACAGACCCGTCGCCCGTGAAAGATGATCCGGTGCGACAGCATCGTCCAGTCACGCTTCTCGTACAGCGCGCCGATCGCGTGCTCGATCTTGACGGGGTCGGTCTCGGCGGTCAGCCCCCACCGGTGGACCAGCCGTTGGAAGTGCGTGTCGACGGTGATCCCGGGGACGTCGAAGGCGTTGCCGAGGATGACGTTCGCGGTCTTGCGACCGATCCCGGGAAGCGTCACCAGGTCGGCGAGGCGGCCGGGGACCTGGCCGTCGTACCTGTCGACAAGGGCCTGCCCGAGCTTGAGCAGCGAGTCGGTCTTGTTTCGGTAGAAGCCGGTGGGCCGGATCAGCTCCTCCATCTCGCCCCGATCCGCGCCGGCGTACGCGGCTGCGCTCGGGTAGCGGGCGAAGAGCTTCGGGGTGACCTCGTTGACCTTCTTGTCGGTGCACTGCGCGGAGAGGATCGTGGCGACGGCCAACTCCAGGGCATTGGAGTGGTCCAGCTCACAGTGCGCGTCAGGGTGCGTCTCGGCCAGCACCCGGCCGACCTTGCGGGCACGGCGTTTGCGCCCGAGGTCGGTCTCGCTGGCACCGGGAGGGCTACTGGTCACGACGGCCAGCCTACGTCGCCCCCCGGACGTTCCTGCTCGGGTCAACCGGCGGTCGGCGCGGAGATCTTGCCGTCGGTGTCGAACCGGGCGCCGGTCTTCGGGAAGTCGGTACGGCTCAGTTCGGTGATCAGGCCCAGACCCCTGTCGTCCGGGTCCATCGTCGGCTTGCCCGCGGAGTTCATGTAGGTCGAGATGAACGTGCCGCCGGCCCAACTGCCGTCGGGCTTGAGCGACACCTTCAACACGCCGCCCCAGCCGAGGCGCCCGGCGTTGCTCAGCGAGTTGCCGCCACCGGCGAAGTTGCCCAGGCTGTAGGCGATCAGGCGCCCCTTGTAGAACTCCATACCGCGCAGCACGTGCGGCCCGTGTCCGACGATCAGATCCGCACCGGCGTCGATCATGGCGCGCGAGAACTTGACCGGGTCGCCCCGGTTCTCGCCGAGGAACATCTCGGTGCCCGGCTTCACCCGGGTCTTGTCCGCGCCCTCGCCGCCCATGTGCACCTGCACCACTACCAGGTCGGCCATGGTGGCCGCCTTGGCGACGACAGTCTTCGCCTTGGCGATGTCGACGAGGCTGTTGGACCAGACGTACGACGAGAAGCCGGCCACCGCCACCTTGACGCCCTTGACGTCGACCACGGTGATCTGGTTCGGCGCGCCGGTGTGCTCCAGGTCGTACTTCTCCAGCGCCTTCTGGGTGTTCTCGTAGCCCTTCGGGCCGTAGTCGTAGCCGTGGTTGTTCGCCTGGTTGAGCAGGTTGAAGCCGGCGTCACGCAGGTGGGCGGCGTACTCCGGCGGAGCCCGGAACTGGAAGCACCGCGTCGAGTTGGCGCCGCACTTGCCGGTGCCGGTGTCCACGGTCAGCGGCTCCTCCAGGTTGCCCATGACGAGGTCCGCCTTGAGTGCCCGGGTCACCGAGTCGAAGAAGCCCTTACCGCCACCGGCGGGCAGCCGGTTCGGCGCGTTGCCCATGATGATGTCGCCGGTCGCGGACAGCGAGATCGCGTCCTCACCGGGTGCCGAGGTGTCACCGCTGGCCTTCGGACCGGCCGTTGTCACCGGCGCTCCGGTGCCACCGCCGCCGACGCCCGGCTGCCAGACCGGGGCCTCTGCGGTCTCGGCGCAGCCGGCTACGAGAAGAGCGGCCAGCAGCGCGGCGAGGCCGAGGGCGACGCGGCGGCGTGGGCGGGGCGCGAGGGGGGCGGAAGCGTACATCGTCCGCGAGGCTACCGGCCCGTAAACTCGCAGACGAGGGCCGATCGGTCGGAATTTCAGCCCGTCAGCCGGTCTGACCAGGGCACGACGGGCCGGTCACCGCCGGCACGCACCGCAGCGTGGACCGCTCGGGCCAGCGGGGCACCCCAGGTGGAGCGCGGCCCGCCGTACGCGGCCTCCGGCCCGTCCACCGGGCAGAGCACTGTGACCGCGTCGGTGGGAGTGCCGGTTCCCGCCAGTCCCAGCTCGCTTATCGCCTGGGTCTTCGCCTCGGTGGCGGTGGCCACGGCGTTCACCAGGGCGGAGTCGGCGAGCCGCGCCGGCACGTACACCACGATGTTGACGGTGCCGACGTGCTGCGCGAGCGCGGTGGCGGCCGGCGCGGCGGCGGGCACCGGCGTGCCGAGCCCGACGGTCGCCCAGGCCCGCACACCGGTGTCGGTCCGGGCCACCACCTCGGTCACGTCCACGCCGGTGAGCAGACCGACCCCGGGTCCGTCGAGGGCCAGGTCCGCAGCGAGCGCGGTCAGGTGCGCGGCAGGGTCATCCCGGTCGTACGACATGGGCACTGTCGCGTTCAGCACCCAGTGCCGGACGCCGATGCCACCGCCGAGCGGGCCGCTGCTGACCGCTCGCAGCGGGCCGTCGGCGCGCCAGACGAGCAGCGGAATATGCCGCCCGTCCTCGGGGCGGCTGGTCAGAGTCGGCTCGGTCAGCACGTCGGGCAGGTTACGCCCACCGCTCAAGATTCCAGGGGCGACCTCTGATTCATGCTCATGTGCGCCTAGACTTGGCGGCGCGCGAGGGGATCAGCGGACGGCGGACCCGGCCGACGGACGGCACGCGCAACCGGAGGTGCGCGATGGATGAGGTACTGGCCCGCAGCGGGATCTTCCAGGGTGTCGACCCGGAAGCTGCCGAGGCGCTCGCCAAGGAGATGGAGACGATCGAGGTCCGCAAGGGCGAGATCGTCTTCAATGAGGGCGAGCCCGGTGACAGTCTCTATATCCTGCTGTCCGGGAAGATCAAGGTTGGCCGCCGTGCGGCTGACGGCAGGCAGAACCTGATCGCGGTGATGGGGCCGTCGGACATGGTCGGTGAGCTGTCGCTCTTCGACCCGGGTCCGCGGACGGCGACCGCCACCGCGGTGACCGACACCCGGCTGGTACGGCTGCGCAAGCAGGCACTGCGGCCGTGGCTGAACAACCGCCCGGAAATCGCCGAGCAGCTGCTCCGGGTGCTGGCGCGGCGACTGCGCCGGACCAACGACTCGCTGGCCGATCTGATCTTCACGGACGTGCCGGGCCGGGTCGCCAAGAACCTGCTCCAGATGGCCGGCCGGTTCGGCACCCGCGACGGTGGCGTCCTGCGGGTGACGCACGACCTCACCCAGGAGGAGATCGCCCAGCTCGTCGGCGCCTCCCGCGAGACGGTGAACAAGGCACTCGCCGACTTCGCCTCGCGCGGCTGGCTGCGGCTGGACGGCAAGAGCATCATCATCCTCGACCCGGAGCGCCTGGCCCGCCGCGCCCGCGTCTGAGCGACCGCCGGGCACGCCCCGGCATTGACGGACCTTCCGGCCCGGACCGCCCCGTGCGGTCCGGGCCGCGACGCGTGGCCGCATCCAGGTGCCTGACGTCCGGGTACGTCGTCTGCCCGTCGCAGAAGTCCTGGACTCGGCGGGCCGTCAGCGCGAGGGTGGGGCCATGCTGAACCGTGTCGCCGTGCTCTCCGACATCCACGGGGTGCTGCCCGCGCTGGAGGCCGTGCTGGCCGAGTCGGACGTCGCCACCGCCGACCTGATCGTGCTCACCGGCGACATCGCGGCAGGTCCGCAACCGGTCGAGGTGCTTGACGTGCTCGCCGGCCTGGGCGACCGCGCGTGCTGGGTGGGCGGCAACGCCGACCGCGAGCTGGTCGAGGCGCGGGCCGGCCGGCCCGCGTCGATCGAGGTGTCGAACTGGGCCGCCGCGCAGCTCCGCGACGACCAGGCGGCCCGGCTCGCCGCGCTTCCGCCGACGGTGACGCTGGAGATCGACGGCCTCGGCCGGACGCTGTTCTGCCACGCCACACCTCGCGACGACGAGGAGGTCGTGCTCGTCGACTCCCGGATGGAGCGCTGGGCGGAGGTCTTCGCCGACCTCCCGGCCGAGGTTTCGACAGTGGTCTGCGGCCACACCCACATGCCGTTCACCCGGCTGGCCGACCGCCGCCTGGTGGTCAACCCGGGCAGCGTCGGCATGCCGTACGGAGGTGTGGGCGCCTGGTGGGCGCTGCTCGGGCCGGGCGTGCAGTTGCGCCGTACCGCCTTCGACGTGGACGCGGCCTGCGCCCGGGTAGCAGCCGAGTCGGCCTTCCCCGACGCTGCCGCCTGGGCCGACGAGTACGTGCGCTCCCAGCACAGCGACGCCGATGCGCTTGCCGTCTTCGGCCCCCGCGACGGCCGCTGACCCGGTCAGCCCCGACCAGGTAACGGGCCACGGGCCACCGCCCACGGGTCGCCGGGCCACGCTCAAGGGCAGGTCGAGCACAGGGAATGGTCCTCGCTGCCTGTAGAGCTGCCCCATATCTGGGGCGACGCGATTCAGCCGAGATGGCCGGGAGCATCGCCAGTAACCGTTGACGGACTGGCTCCCTCACAAGTCCATGCGGTCGTGTCCAAAGGTCGTGAACACCGACACCTCGAGACCACGGCAGGCCGGTCACGCTGGCCGACAGGCCCCTGAGTACGACTGGGTGGGCAAGGACGACCAGAACCTTCGCCTGAAGGCAGGGCACACCCTCCGCCGGTGACGTCGGCACCTGCCCCATCCGTGGGGCAGCTCTACAGCAGGTGCCCAACCCAGGCGCCCCACGCCGACGCCCCACCCAGGCGCCCCACGCCGACGCCCCACACAGACACCCCGCATAGGCGCGCCTCAGACGCACCGCCCCGCTCCAGTTGGCACAGAAAAAGTCAGTCTTGACTGTTTGTTTCTGAGCCGGCAGGCTGTGGCGCATGTCCGCCGCATCGACGCGCGTCCCGCAGCAGGAGCGCAGTCGCGCCACCCAGGCCCGCCTGCTCGAGGCGACGGTCGACTGCCTGATCGAGCACGGCTGGTCCGGCACCACGACCACCGTCGTCGCAGCCCGAGCCGGTGTCTCACGGGGCGCTCAGCTGCACCACTACCCCACCAAGGCAGCCCTGGTCACCGCCGCTGTCGCCCACCTCGCCGAACGCCGGGCCGACGAGTTGCGCACCGAGGCGGAGGCGTTGCCCGCCGGCCCGCAGCGGCTGGACCGGGTGATCGATCTGCTTGCCGCCGCGTTCACCGGGCCGCTCTTCGTGGCCGCGCTCGAACTCTGGGTCGCCGCCCGTACCGACCGGGAGCTTCGCGACGCCCTGATGCCGCTTGAGGCGATGGTCGGCCGGGAGATGCACAGGCTCACCGTCTCGCTGCTCGGCGTCGACGAGCGCCGACCCGGCGTCCGGGAGTCGGTACAGGCCACCCTCGACCTGCTCCGCGGGCTCGGCGTGGCCAACCTGCTCAGCGACGACTCGGCCCGCCGCACCGCGCTCCTCGTCACCTGGAAGCGCCAGCTCGCCACCCTGCTCACGCCCTGACCACCGGCCGCACCGGCCCGCACCGACCGGAGGCACAATGGTCGACCTCACCGACCTGCTCGCGGATCTTGCCGACGAGTCCGCCCACCTGGACGCCCTGGTGGCCCCGCTGCCGGCTGTCGACTGGGCACGCCCGACCCCGGCGCCCGGCTGGAGCATCGGCCACCAGATCGCCCACCTCGCCTGGACCGACCACGTGGCGGTGTTGGCCGCCACCGACGCCGAGGCGTTCTACGCGACGGTGATGAACGCTCCGGACCCGTCCCGCCTGGTCGACGACGGCGCGGAGGAGTTCCTCGCTCCGCCCGACGACCTGCTCGCCCGCTGGAGGGCCGGCCGGGCCGCGCTCACCGACGCGCTCGCGGCGGTCCCGGCCGGCGAAAAAGTGCCGTGGTACGGCACCCGGATGTCGGCCACCTCCATGGCGACCGCCCGGATGATGGAGACCTGGGCGCACGGCGAGGATGTGGCCGACGCGCTCGGTGTGGTCCGCCCCGCCTCCGACCGGCTCCGGCACGTGGCACACCTCGGTGTGCGTACCCTCGGGCACGGCTTCGCCGCCCAGGGCCGACCGGTGCCGACGGCGCCGGTCCGGGTCGAGTTGGCCGGCCCCGACGGCGACACGTGGGTCTGGGGTCCGGCGGACGCCGCCGACCGGCTCACCGGTCCCGCCCGGGACTTCTGCCTGCTCGTCACCCAGCGCCGGCACCGCGCGGATCTCGCTCTCCTGGCCACCGGCCCGGTCGCCGACGAGTGGCTCGACGTGGCACAGGCATTCGCCGGCCCGCCCGGCGCAGGCCGCGAGCCGGCCGGCCGGAACGGAGCCGCCGCGTGATCCGCATCGGCAACGCCTCAGGCTTCTACGGCGACCGGTTCACCGCCTGGCAGGAGATGATCGACGGCGGCGACCTGGACGTGCTGACCGGCGACTACCTGGCCGAGCTGACAATGCTCATCCTCGGCCGCGACCGGCTGCGCGACCCCGACCTGGGATACGCCAAGACCTTCCTGCGCCAGTTGGAGACCTGCCTCGGCACGGCCCTCGACCGGGGCGTACGGATCGTGACGAACGCCGGCGGGCTCAACCCGGCCGGCCTGGCAGCCGCCGTCGAGACCCTCGCCGGCCGGCTCGGCGTGCCGGTGAAGGTCGGGTACGTCGAGGGCGACGCGCTCCAGCGGCCCGACGCGCTTACCGCGAACGCCTACCTCGGCGCGTTCGGGATCGCCGCCTGCCTCGACGCCGGGGCGGACGTCGTGGTCACCGGTCGGGTGACCGACGCGTCGCTTGTGGTCGGTCCGGCCATCGCGCGGTACGGGTGGGGTCGCGACGCCTTCGACGAGCTGGCCGGGGCGACCGTCGCGGGGCACCTCCTGGAGTGTGGCGCGCAGGTCACCGGCGGCAACTTCAGCTTCTTCACCGAGCTGCCCGACGGTGGTCGCCGACCCGGTTTCCCGATCGCCGAGGTGCACCCGGACGGCTCGGCGGTGCTCACGAAGCACCAGGGCACCGGCGGTGCTGTCACCGTGGAGACGGTCACCGCACAGCTGCTCTACGAGGTGGGCGGGCCGGCGTACCTGGGGCCGGACGTCGTCACCCGGCTGGACTCGGTGAGGCTGAGCCCCGACGGGCCGGACCGGGTCCGCATCTCCGGTGTCCGGGGCACTCCGCCGCCGGCGACGCTGAAGGTGGGCGTCAACAACCTCGGCGGCTTCCGCAACTCGATGACCTTCGTCCTCTGCGGGCTGGACATCGAGGCCAAGGCGGCCCTGGTCCGGGGGCAGATGGTGGAGGCGGTGGGCAAGGAAGGGCTGGAGTTCACACTGGCCCGGACCGACCACCCGGACGCCGTCGACACGGAGGCGGCAAGCGCCCTGCTCCACGTACACCTGCGCGACACCGACCGGACGCGGGCCGGGCGGGCCTTCTCGGCCGCCGCGGTGGAGCTGGCCCTGGCGTCGTACCCGGGTTGCACGCTCACCACCCTGCCGGGCGACGCGACACCGTACGGGGTCTTCACCGCCGACACCGTGCCGCAGGACGAGGTGTCGCACGTGGCGGTGCTGCCAGGAGGCGAGCGGGTGCCGATCGCTCCCCCGAGTCACACCGTCCCCGCGCCGCCCCCGGATGGGGAGGCTTCGCCAGGCGACGCGGTGGCGGGCCACGGCCCGACCCGACGAGGCGCGCTCGGAGAGCTGGTCGGTGCCCGCTCCGGGGACAAGGGCGGCGACGCCAACCTTGGTGTCTGGGCACGCTCCGACGACGGGTACGCGTGGCTGCGCGGCTGGCTGACCGTCGAGCGGCTGGCGGAACTGCTTCCGGAGACGGCGTCGCTTGTGGTGCGGCGGTACGAGCTGCCGAACCTCCGTGCTGTCAACTTCGTGATCGAGGGCCTGCTCGGAGCGGGTGTGGCCGCGTCCACCCGGTTCGACCCGCAGGCCAAGGCGCTCGGTGAGCTGCTGCGCTCCCGGCTCGTCGACCTGCCGGCGGGCGTGCCGGCAGGTCCCCCGGCAGCGGACAGGGAGACGGCGGCATGAGCATCGTGGACACCCCGGAGCGGCGGCAACTGCGCGAGCTGACCCGGTCGTTCGTGACCCGGGAGGTGCTGCCGCACCTGGACGACTGGGAGAAGGCCGGCGAGGTCCCCCGGGCGCTGCACGCCAGCGCCGCGAAGCTCGGACTGCTCGGCATCGGCTTCCCCGAGTCGGTCGGTGGCAGCGGCGGTGACCTGCTCGACTCGATAATCGTGACCGAGGAGGTGATCCGCTCCGGCGGGTCGTCCGGCCTGATCGCGGCCCTGTTCACGCACGGCATCGCGCTGCCGCACATGGTCGCGGCGGCAGGCGTGGGCATCGGCGGCTCGCTGGGCGGCATGCTCGGCGGCACCTCGACGCCCGGTGACGACGACCTGGTTCAGCGGTACGTCCGGCCGACGCTTGCCGGCACGATGATCGGGGCGTTGGCGATCACCGAGCCGGACGGCGGTTCGGACGTGGCGGGTATCCGCACCACAGCCCGCCGCGACGGCGACCACTACCTGGTGAACGGGTCGAAGACGTACATCACCAGCGGGCATCGGGCCGACTTCGTGACAACTGCTGTGTGCACCGGTTTCCCCGGCAGCGGCTCGATCTCCCTGCTGGTCATCGACAAGGACAGCCCTGGGTTCACCGTCGGCCGTCGACTGGAGAAGCTGGGCTGGCACTGCTCGGACACCGCCGAGCTGTCCTTCGTCGACGTGCGGGTGCCGGTGGCGAACCGGATCGGCGAGGAGGACACCGGCTTCCTGGCGATCATGCAGAACTTCGCCGCGGAACGGCTTTCGCTCGCCACCCAGGCGTACGCCACAGCGCAGCGCTGCGTCGAGTTGGCCGTGCGCTGGTGCCGGGACCGGGAGACCTTCGGGCGTCCGTTGACCAGTCGGCAGGTGGTCCGGCACCGGCTGGCCGAGATGCACACCCGTGCCGAGGCGGCGCGGGCGTACGTGCACGAGGTAGCGGTCCGGGTGGCGGCCGGCGAGCCGGTGGTGACCGAGGTGGCGATGGCCAAGAACGTGGCGGTGGCCGCCTGTGACCAGGTCGTCGACCAGGCATTGCAGCTGCACGGAGGGTTTGGCTACATGCGTGACGCCGAGGTGGAACGGCACTACCGCGACGCCCGGCTGCTCGGCATCGGCGGCGGTGCCACCGAGATCATGAATGAGATCATCGTGAAGGGGATGGGCCTGTGACCACACTGGACACCTCGGTCGACCCGTCAGCGCCAGGCTTCGTGGCGAACCGGGCAGCGCTGCTGGAGCGGCTCGCCGAGTTGGACGCGGCGCTGGATCAGGCCCGCGGGGGCGGTGGCGAGAAGTACGTGACCCGGCACCACAAGCGGGGCAAGCTGCTGGCCCGGGAGCGGATCGAGCTGCTGCTCGACGCGGACAGCCCGTTTCTGGAGCTGTCGCCGGTGGCGGCGTACGGCACTGACTTTCCGGTGGGCGCCAGCGTGGTCACCGGCATCGGCGTGGTCGAGGGCGTGGAGTGCCTGATCGTGGCCAACGACCCGACCGTACGCGGCGGCGCCGTCAACCCGTGGTCGCTCGCCAAGACCCGGCGGGCCGGCGAGATCGCCCTCGCCAACCGGCTGCCGATGGTCAACCTTGTCGAGTCGGCCGGCGCGGACCTACCGACCCAGGCGGAGATCTTCATTCCGGGCGGGCGGGTGTTCCGCGACCTGACCCGGCTATCCGCGGCGAAGATCCCCACTGTCAGCGTGGTCTTCGGCAACGCAACTGCAGGTGGCGCGTACGTGCCGGGGATGTCCGATCACGTGATCATGATTCGGGACCGGTCGCAGGTCTACCTTGCCGGGCCGCCGCTGGTGAAGATGGCCACCGGTGAGGTCACCGACGACGAGTCGCTTGGTGGCGCGGCGATGCACGCCGGCACGTCCGGGCTGGCCGATCACCTGGCCTCCGACGAGCGGGACGGCATCCGGTTGGCCCGGCAGTGCGTACGCCGGCTCAACTGGCACAAGTCCGGCCCGTCGCCGCGTACGGCAGTGCCGCAGCCACCGAAGTACGACCCGGAGGAGCTGCTCGGCATCGCCAGCGCCGACCTGAAGGTGCCGTTCGATCCCCGCGAGGTGCTGGCCCGGATCCTGGACGGCAGCGACTTCGACGAGTTCAAGCCGACGTACGGGGACGCGCTTGTCACCGGCTGGGGCGAGCTGCACGGCTACCCGGTGGGTGTGCTTGCCAACGCCCGGGGTGTGCTGTTCAGCGAGGAGGCGCAGAAGGCGGCGCAGTTCATCCAGCTCGCGAACACCTCGAACACCCCGCTGATCTTCCTCCAGAACACCACCGGCTACATGGTGGGCACTGAGTACGAGCAGCGCGGCATCATCAAGCACGGCGCCCTGATGATCAACGCGGTGTCCAACTCGACGGTGCCGCACCTGACTGTGAACCTCGGCGCGTCGTACGGGGCCGGCAACTACGGCATGTGCGGTCGCGCGTACGACCCGAGGTTCCTGTTCACCTGGCCGAACGCGAAGTCGGCGGTGATGGGTCCGGCGCAGCTCGCCGGTGTGCTCTCGATCGTGGCCCGGCAGGCGGCTGCCGCGCGGGGGCGCGACTACGACGAGGAGTCCGACGCGGCGATGCGGATGATGGTCGAGCAGCAGATCGAGTCGCAGTCCGGCGCGCTGTTCCTCTCCGGCCGGCTCTACGACGACGGGGTGATCGACCCGCGCGACACCCGTACAGTCCTCGGGCTCTGCCTCTCGGCGATCCACAGTGCACAGGTGAAGGGCGCCGACGGCTTCGGCGTCTTCCGGATGTAGCCCCGTGAGCATGAGGAACGCAGCGAACCGCAATCCCGCACCGGCGAACGAGAGGCAGGCTCAGCCAAAATGATCAACCGATTGCTCGTCGCCAACCGGGGGGAGATCACCCGCCGGGTCTTCGCGACCTGCCGGGCGCTCGGCGTGGAGACGGTCGCCGTGCACTCGGACGCGGACGCCGACGCGCCGTTCGTCGCCGAGGCCGACCAGGCAGTCCGGCTGCCCGGTGACACGCCGTCCGAGACGTACCTGCGGGTCGATCTGATCCTGGACGCGGCCCGGCGCAGCGGCGCGGACGCCGTCCACCCGGGTTACGGCTTCCTGGCCGAGAACGCCGAGTTCGCGGCGGCGGTGACCGACGCGGGGCTGACCTGGGTGGGCCCGCCGGCCAAGGTGATCGCCGCGATGGGCGACAAGCTGGCGGCGAAGTCGCTGCTCGCCGAGGCGGGCGTGCCGATGCTGCCGAGCTGGACCGACGCCGCCGACGTCACCGATTTCCCGGTGCTGGTGAAGGCGTCCGCCGGTGGCGGCGGCCGGGGCATGCGGATCGTCCGGGACACCGCCGGGCTGGCCGAGGCCGTGGCGTCCGCGCGCCGCGAGGCGGCTGCGGCGTTCGGCGACGGCACTGTCTTCATCGAGCGGTACGTCGAGCGCGGCCGGCACGTCGAGGTGCAGATCTTCGGTGACACGCACGGGACGGTGGCCGCGCTCGGTGTCCGGGAATGCTCGATCCAGCGCCGACACCAGAAGATCGTCGAGGAGGCACCGGGGGTCATTCCGGCGGACGTGCGGGAGCGCCTGCACGAGGCGGCGGTGGCGGCCGGCCGGGCTGTCGACTACGTGGGCGCTGGCACTGTCGAGTTCCTGCTGGCGCCGGACGGGGCGATCTACTTCCTGGAGATGAACACCCGGCTCCAGGTCGAGCACCCGGTCACCGAGCTGACCGCCGCCGGAGGGCTGGACCTGGTCCGGCTGCAACTGCTTGTCGCCGAGGGCGCGGCGTTGCCGGAGGAGGCCAGGTCTCCGTCCGCGCAGGGCTGCGCCATCGAGGTACGCCTCTGCGCCGAGGAACCGGCTCAGGGGTTCCGCCCGGCGACAGGTGTCCTGCACCGCTTCGCCGTCCCCGGTGTCGACTGCGAGTTCGGTGGTCTTCAGCGGGCGGGTCTGCGGCTCGACTCGGGTGTGGTGGACGGTTCCGTTGTCGGCGTCCACTACGACTCGATGCTGGCGAAGCTTGTCGCCTGGGCACCCACCCGCGCCGAGGCGGCCCGGGCTCTCGCGGGCGCGCTCGCGCGGGCCGAGTTGCACGGTGTGGCCACGAACCGGGATCTGCTGGTCCGCGTGCTGCGCAGCCCCGAGTTCGGCGCGGCGGACGTCGACACCGGGTTCCTGGACCGGCACCCGGAGGTGTTCACGGCGCTGCTTCCCGCCGACCGCCTGCCGCTTGCCGCGCTGGCTGCGGCGCTCGCGTCGGCCGCTGGACGCCGTGCGGGCGCGACGGTGCTGGCCGGGCTGCCGTCGGGCTGGCGCAACGTGCCTGCCGTCCCGCAGGTCGCCCGGTTCACCGGGCCGGACGGCGAGATCGAGGTCCGCTACCGGCTGGACCGCCGGGGCGGGCTCGCCGAATGGTCGACCGATCCCGCCAACACCGACCCTCCCGCTGTGGCACTGGTCGAGGCCACCCCGGACCGGGTGGTGCTCGACGTCGACGGTGTGCGGGGCGCGTACCGCGTACACCGGGTGGGATCGGAGGTCTTCGTGGACGGCCCCGACGGGTCGGCGAGCCTCACCGAGCTGCCGCGTTTCCCGCTGCCCACGGCGCAGCTTGCGGCCGGGTCGTTGCTCGCGCCGCTGCCCGGCGCGGTGACCCAGGTGCACGTCGAGGTCGGCCAGCGGGTCGCGGCCGGCGACCTGCTGCTCACGCTGGAAGCGATGAAGCTGGAACATCCCGTGCTCGCCCCGACCGACGGTGTCGTCGCCGAGCTGCCGGTGCCCGCCGGCGGTCAGGTGCGCACCGGTGCCGTGCTGGCTGTCATCGACGGCGTCGACCCCGCGCCGTCGAACCCCGAGGAGGACCCCCGATGAGCTTCGACCTCACCCCCGAGCAGGACCAGTTGCGCGACGCCGTGCGGGCGTTGGGCCGCCGGTACGGCCACAGCTACTTCGTGGAGAAGGCCAAGTCCGGCGAGCACACCACCGAGCTGTGGGCCGAGGCCGGCCAGCTCGGCTACCTGGGGGTCAACATCCCCACCGAGTACGGCGGCGGTGGCGGTGGCATCACCGAGCTGGCAATCGTCTGCGAGGAGCTGGCGGCGGCCGGTTGCCCGCTGCTGTTGCTCGTGGTGTCCCCCGCCATCGCGGCCACGGTGCTCCACCGGCACGGCACCGAGGAGCAGCGCAAGCGGCACCTGCCCGGTCTCGCCGACGGCTCCGAGAAGATCGTCTTCGCGATCACCGAGCCGGAGGCAGGCTCCAACTTCCACAGGCTCGCCACGGTGGCCCGCCGCGACGGCGACGACTGGCTGCTATCCGGCCGCAAGTGCTACATCTCCGGTGTGGACGAGGCAGGCCACGTCCTGGTGGTGGCCCGTACTGAGGATTCGTCCACCGGCAAGCTGAAGCCGGCGCTGTTCCTCGTGCCGACCGATGCCCCCGGGCTGACCCGGTCCAAACTGGACATGGAGATCCTGTCCCCGGAGAACCAGTTCCTGCTCTACCTGGACGACGTACGGCTGCCCGCCGACGCGCTGCTCGGCGGATCGCTGGACGCCGGACTGCCGGCGCTCTTCGCCGGGCTCAACCCGGAGCGGATCACGGTGGCCGCGATGGGCGCCGGCACCGGCCGGTACGCCATCGAGCGGGCCACCGACTACACAGCCACCCGCAAGGTCTGGGGCGGCCGGACCATCGGCTCCCACCAGGGCGTGTCGCACCCGCTGGCGCACGCGGCCGTGCAGGTGGAGTTGGCTCGCCTGATGATCCAGAAGGCGGCCACCCTGTACGACGCCGGCCGCGACCTGGAGGCGGGCGTGTCCGGCAACATGGCCAAGTACGCCGCCGGGGAGGCCGCCGCGCTCGCCGTGGACACCGCCGTCCAGGCTCTCGGCGGGGCCGGAATGACCACCGAGTACGGGATCGCGACCCTGCTCGGCGCGGTCCGGGCGGGTCGGATCGCCCCGGTCAGCCGCGAGATGATCCTCAACTTCGTGGCCCAGCACGTCCTGGGCCAGGACAAGTCCTACTAGATCAACTCCGCGGCGGGCGCGGGCCGGCTTCGACACGGCGAGCAGGGCACCGGGAGTAGCGACCCGGGCCCACCGCGTGTCGGTCCGGCCCGCCCATGTCGGGCCAACCGGCCAGATCGACGCGGCGGAATGCCATCTCCGGTTGACAGCCGGCCAGGTCAAGGCATGCTTGGGGGGTGAATCGACTGGTCAGGCCCGACCCGCGCATAGTGGCGGCGGTCGCCGCGCTGGGCGCCCTCGTTTTGCTGGTCCTACTGGTCGTGTGGCGCCGTCAGGATCTCCTCGGCGTGGTCCTCGCGCTGCTCGTCGTACTGCTGACGATCATCGCCGGGGTGGCCGTGTCCGCCGCCCGGCAGCACGACGAGCCGGAGCCGCCGGACCGGTCGGCCGGGCCCGCGGAGTTGATGCCGTACGGGATCGACGCCGACACTCTCGACGCCCTGGACAGCCGGGCCGCGTTGCGCGCGGTGCGGGACCGACGCGGGACGCCCAGCGGCTTCAGCGACCGGTGAGTGTGGGGCCGGCGAGCGCGTCGACGCCCCGCCCGGCAAGGCACCGGTAGGTCCGGTCGACGCTGCCGTCCACCGGCGGCAGCACCTCCAGGCGCCATCCGGTCGCCTCGTTGATACCGGTGGTCACGCGGAAGGTCGTCGCGCCGCACACCTGCCGGACGGGCTCGGCGCTGACCACCTCGTGGTGGGGGGCGCCGACGAGCGACACCGGCAGGATCCCCTCGGCGTACGTCTCCCAGGTGTGCCGGGCATCGCAGGGAACCCGGACGGCCTCGGCCCGGTCGCCGCGGATCCGGATCGGACCGAAGCACTCCAGTTGGGGCAGGCACCGGGCACCGCTGGGCAGGGCCGCCGGCGCACCGGCACCCGTCGTGCAACCGGGCAGCGCGCCGGTCGCCGGGGCTCCGACCTGGGTGACCTGGGGAGACGGGCTGGGCGGCGGGGCGCTGCTTGCCACCCACGCCCCGGTGGTCGCCGAGGCGGCGAGCGCGAGCACTCCCGCGCCACCGAGGAACCAGCGCCGCCGCCAGCGCCGGCTGTCGGGTGCAGTGGGTTGGGTTTCCTCGACCGGCGGCCGAGGTATCGGCTGGCCGGCGACGTACGGGCCGGGCCGCGCCGCGCCGCCGCTGATCGGGCCGCCGCTGATCGGGCTCCCGCTGATCGGGGCGCCGCTGACCGGTTTCGGCGGCGAGCCGAACGGCAGGTGGGTGAGCAGGTCGTGCAGTTCGAGGGCGGAGGGCCGCTCGGCCGGGTCGTTGGCCATGCCGGCGCGCAGCACGTCGATCAGCTCGTCCGGTACGCCGGGCAGGCTGGGGATCTGCTGGTTGAACATCTCCAGCACAGTGACCAGGCTTGGGTTGCGCTCGGACTGCCAGCGGGGCGGCCGGCCGTGCATCACCGCGTAGAGGGTGGCGCAGAGCGCGTACACGTCGACGGCCGGCGACGGTGGGCTGTGGCTGAACATCTCCGGTGGCGCGTACGCCGGGGTGAGCACCTCAAGGGTGACTGTGGGATCCCGGTGTTCCGCGAGCACGGCCAGCCCGAAGTCGGCGAGCACCGCCGAGTTGAAGTGCGAGTAGAGGATGTTTGCCGGCTTGACGTCGCGGTGCAACACCCCTGCCGCGTGCGAGTGGGCCAGCGCGTCGGCGATCTTGATGCCGAGATCGCGGGCCTCCACAGCGCCGAGCGGCGAGGTACGCATCCGCTCGGCGTACGACCCGTCGCACAACTCCATGATCAGGTAGGGGTGCTGGTCGACGGTGACCCCGACATCGAAGAGGTCCACCACGTGCGGGTGGGACGACATCCGCCCGGCGGCCCGCGCCTCACGCAGGAACCGGGCCTGGTCGCGCTCGCTGTCAAGCGTGCGGTTCTCCACCTTGACGGCGACCTCACGCCCCACCGAGATCTGGGTGGCCTGGTAGACGGTCGCGTACCCGCCCCGGGCAAAAACTCGTAAATCGGTCAGGCCGGGCACGATCGGCACCCGCGAACGGCCGGTCGGGGTGTCGGTCACTGCTCGAAAATACCCAACCCGGCCGGCGGCTCAGCGCGCCGCGTCCGCCGAAGCGGCACCGGCTGCACTTCGGCGGGCGTCGACGCGCAGGCCGATCGCGGTGGCCAGTGCACCCAGGCCCTCCCAGGCGGCAACCCCGAAGAACCGGTCCGGGGCGATGTCGGCGAGCACGGCGATGGTGAACACGGTGAAGGTGACCAGCCGGAAGACCACTGTGAAGCGGTAGAACGCCCGCCACTCGGTGACAGTGGCGAGCAGGTAGTAGACGCCCATGTTGAACGACGCCATCGAGGACGCCAGCAGGAACGTGCCCGTGTGGTCGCCGGCCGTACGGGTCGACGGCACCTCCAGCCCGAGCATGCTCAGCAGCGCCTCCGGCCAGAGCAGCCCGACCGCACCCATCAGCAACGCCAGCACACCGAAGACAGCGATGGTCCAGCCCGCGATGGAACGCGGCAACTTCATGATGGCCCTCCCCGGCACGGCGACGGCTTCACTGTGGACCGGCGCACGGTGGTGACACGCTAGCCGGTCGCTCCGACAACCACATCCCCGGAACCGGCAGAACCGGACGGGAAGCGGCGATGGCTAGACCTGAGCGGCGATCCTGGCCCGCAGGGCGTCGGCGGCGGCGCGTTCACTGCGCTGCTCGGTGGCGTACGCCAGACGGACCGCCTCGTCCGCACAGGACAAAGCCTCCACCTGCCGACCGCAGGCCGCCAGCGTCTCCGCCAGCACGCCGGCCGCGATCACCTGACTGCGGACGTCCTCGGCAGGCACCGTGACCGCACGCTGGGCCCAGTCCAACGCCTGCTCCCGCTGACCGTGGGCGAGCAGCGCCGACGCGTACCGGGCCATCGTCTGACGGCGGGAGAACAGCAACGACGGCGCGTTCGCGGCGGTGGTCGCCACGGGCGCGAGCAGCCCGACGGCAGTCGCCGGGTCGCCGGCGGCCAGCCGGGCGGTGGCCAGCAGCACCCGGGGCGCGACCTGCGCCGGCGCCTGCGGGTTGTGCGGTTCGACGGCCGTCAGCACCCCGCGCGCCGCCCGCTCGGCAGTCTCCCAGTCGCCCATGTCCAGTGCCACGAACCCCCGCAACGTGCCAGCCATCCCGGTGAGCAGCGGGTGCGAGGTCCGCTCGGCGTCCGCCAGGGCGTCGGTGAGCAGATCGGCAGCGTGTTCCGGCTCGCCCAGGCCCCGCGCCACAACAGCCCGGACCACAAGCGCGAACCCGCGACCCCAGTCGTCGGACGCGGCGGCGAACTCGCGGTACGCCCGGCGTGCCCCCTGGTCCGCCTCGGCCAGCTCACCCAGCTCGGCAGTGGCGTACGCCGCCACCGCCCGCAGGGTGCCCACCGCCCACGCCTCCCCGACCCGCTCCCCGAAGGGCAGGAACACCTGCGCCATGCGACACGCCTCGCGCAGCCTTCCGGCAAGCAGCCGGGCGAACGCCGTGGTGCCCCGCAGCCAGGCCCGCCCGTACGGGTCCTTCAGCTCGGCGAACAACCGAGCAGCCCGGCCGAGCACCGCGTCGGTGCCGGCGAAGTCACCCCGGGTGGTGGTCACCCACGCCAGGTTCTGCAACGACCACGCCTGCCCGCGCCGGTCCTGCGCACCGAGACTGACCTGGTACGCGGCAGCCAGCCGGCTGCTCGCCTGACTCAACCGTCCGCCCACGAAGTCGGCCATGCCGAGCCGGCGCATCGCGGACGCCCGCAACGTGGGCAGCCCGGCGGCAGTGGCCACCTGTAGCGCCTCCTGCCAGGCGGTCACCGCCCGCCCCTGGTCACCGAGGGTCTGCTGGGCCTGCCCGGCGAGCAGCAGGGCGCTGACCCGGGTGGCCTCCTCCCCGGCGTTCGCAGCGATCTTCTCGGCGTAGGCGAGCGCGTCGACGGCCCGACCGATCTGGAGCAGCGCCCTGGCGTGCACCACCCGATCGGCCGCCGGCACGCCGTCGCGGGCCAGTTCGGTGGCGCGTTCGGCGTACTCGACGGCGAGCGCCGGCTCCCCGGCGGACAGCGACCGGCGGGCGGCCCGGCCGAGCGCGGCGACCCCGAGCGGGGCCACGGCGCGGGCCGGGGCGTCCGGGCGCAGCTTCACCGCATCGGAAAGCCGGGCGGCCCGCTCGACGTGCATCGCCACGAAGTCGTCCCGGGCCTCGTCGGTGAACCCGCCCAGGGTCGCTGTCGCGGCGTTGTTCTCGGGTGCCGCCCACTGGGCAAGCGCGGCGTGCCGCTCAGCCAGCTCCGCCTTGCTCACACCGGCGTACGCGGCCTCCCGCATGAGCGGGGTGGCGAACGCGTAGCCGGTGCGGGTGCGGTGCAGCATCCGGCGTTGCAGCAGCTCCTCCACCGCCCGGTCGAGTTCCACGGCGACCACGGCCGAGGGCCGCCCGTCGCGGCCGGCGCGCTTGTCGAGCAGCGCCTCCAACGCGCCCTCGGGCACCGTGTCACCGACCACCGCGGCGTCCCGCAGCACCGAACGGGCGCCCGGTGGCAGCGCGTCGATACGCGCGGCGAGCACCGCCGCGAGATCGCGGGACAGCAGCCGGCTGCCCAGCGAACCGGGCACCAGCCGCCAGCTCGCGGTCGAGCTCTGGTCCCGCTCGCCGGGGGCTGGTCGGACACCGCGACCCGGTTCGACTGTCGTGAGGGCACCGCGCTCGATCAGCAGGGTGACAAGCTCGGCCAGGTAGAACGGGTTGCCCTGGGCGGTGGCCAGCAGCCTGTCGGTGTCGGTCTGGGGCAGTTTCCCGCCGCCGAGATAGCTGGTGAGCAACCGGGCCGCGTCGGCTCCGCGCAGCGGCGGCAGGGAGTGCACCTCGGCGTCCGCGACGCGGGTCAGCGCACCCGCGGTACGGACCAGCTCGGGGCGGCCGAGCAGCAGCACGAGGACCGGGCCGGTGAGACGGGACAGGGCCAGCCCGAGCGCACGGATCGTCTCGGCGGTGGCGTCGTGCAGGTCGTCCACCACGATCACCAGCGGCGCCTCCGAGGCGAGGCCGCTGAGCAGGTCGGCGACGGCGTTCGGCACCGCCTCGGCATCGGCCGCCGTGGCAGCGGCACTGCCCCACTCGCCGTTGTCGGTGCCGGTGTGCGCGGGGAGTTCGGCATAGCCGAGCAGTGCCAGCAGTTGGTCGGTGACGATCGGCGGTTGTTCGGCGCCGGCTCGGGCGAGCCGCTGGCCGAGCCGGCGCAGCCGCTCCTCGACCGCAGGACGGGTGAGCGCTGTGGACGCGTCACTGGGCAGGCCGACGGCGGCGCGGACCAGGTCGGCGAGCGGCGCGAGCCGGCGGCGCTCACCGAAGGCGGCGCAGCGCACCGAGAGCACCCGGGCTCCTGTGTGCGCCGCGTACCTGCCGGCGCCCACGTCGTATCCGGCGGCGAGGCGTTCGACCTCGGCGGCGAACCGGGACTTGCCGATGCCCGCCTCGGCAGTCATCAGCAGCACCCGGGGGTCTCCCTGGTCGATCACCTCGGCGAGCCGGCCGGCGACCCGGCCGATCTCGGTCTCCCGGCCCACGTAGGGCGCCTCGTCACCGAGACCCGACCGGGTGCCCGGCGCGTCGAGCAGACCCAGCAGCTCGTACGCCTCGACGGGCTCACGCTTGCCCTTGAGCCGCAGCGGGCGCAGCGCCCGCCAGGAGGCCACGTGCCTGGTGGCGGCGGCGGTACGACCACCGGCGTAGACGGCACCGACAGCGGCGGCGTCGGCCAGTCGGGCGGCGGTGTTCACAGTGTCGCCGATGACCGTGTATTCGATCGCGGCCTGGATGCCGGCGATGACGTCACCGGTGTTCAGCCCGACCCGCAGCCCGAGCGGCGCACCGCCGCCCCGCTCGTCGTCGAGCACGCGGCGGACGGCCCGCTGCATGGAGAGGGCGGCCCGGACGGCCCGCTCGGCGTCGTCCTCGTGTGCCACCGGCGCCCCGAAGACCGCCATGATCCCGTCGCCGGTCAGCTTGTCGACGTGCCCGCCGAACGTCTTCACCGCCCCCGCGAGGGAGGCGAGCACCCGGTCGGTCACCGCGCCGACCCGCTCCGGATCGAGATCCTCCGACCAGGAGGTGAATTCGGACAGGTCGCCGAAGAGCACCGTTACCACCCGACGCTCGGCCGCCGGCAACGTCGCGGCGGCCGGCAGCGCGGCTCCGCAGTTGTGGCAGAACCGCGCGCCTGGAACGGCGACGGTTCCACACACGGGGCAGGTCACATGTGCTCCAACCCACTGACCCCCGGCTCGGATTCCCCGGTGTCGACACCCAGATACTCCAACTGGGCACGGACCGACCAGCCGGCCGCCCACCAGAGCGAGCGGTCCACGTCCGCGTAGACCGCGGCGACCACGTCGTCGGGCGTGCGGGCACCGGCGGCGACCGCCTCCCGGACCTGGTCGAGCCGGGCCCGCCGGTGGGCGAGGTAGAAGTCGGCCGCCGCGCCGCAGTCGGCGAGCGCCGGGCCGTGCCCGGGCAGCGCCGTGATTCCCCGGTACGTCGACAGCAACTCCAGGCTGCCCAGATAGTTGCCGAGGTGACCGTCCGGGTGCGCCACCACTGTGGTGCCCCGGCCGAGAATGGTGTCGCCGGTGAGCACCACCTGCTCGTCGGCGTGCTCCACCAGGAAGCAGGCCGAGTCGGCGGTGTGCCCGGGGGTGCTCAGCAGGCGGATGTCGAGGCCGAAGCCGCCCAGGTGCTCGGCCGGCTCGGTGAGGGGTTCACCGCCGATGGTGTGCGCCGGGTCGACGGCCAGGACGTGCGCCGCCCCGCCGAGGAGTTCGCTCAGCCGGGCCGAGCCCTCGGTGTGGTCCGGGTGCCCGTGGGTGATCAGCACGAGCCCGACGGGGCCGGCGGCGGCGATCGCGGCCAGGTGCCCCTCGTCGGCCGGCCCGGGGTCGATCACCACTGCCGGCTCGCCCGGTGCCGCGCGCAGCACCCAGGTGTTGGTGCCGTCGAGGGTCATCGGCCCCGGATTGGGCGCACGCAGCAGCGTCACCCAGTCCGGCAACTCAGCGGCGAGTGCCGCCGCCGGTGCCGTCATGTGCCCGCTCATGGCTGCGATCGTACGACCCGGCTCGCCACCCTCCGCGATCTTGCACTTTCGGACCCTGATTCGTCCCTCTTCAGGGCTTTGATCCGGGCACCAAGTGCAAGATCGCGGGGCGGGTCAGGCGACCTCGACTATGACTTCTACCTCGACCGGGGCGTCCAGGGGGAGTTCGGCCACGCCTACCGCGCTGCGGGCGTGGCGGCCTGCCTCACCGAAGACGGTGCCGAGCAGGTCGGAGGCACCGTTGATCACGGCGGGCTGGCCGGTGAAGCCGGGCGCGGAGGCCACGAAACCGGTCACCTTGACCACCTTGACCACGTTCTCCAGGCCGACAAGCGAGTCGACGGCGGCCAAGGCGTTGAGCGCGCAGCGCTGGGCCAGGTCCTTGGCCTGCTCGGCCGAGATACCGGCGCCGACCTTGCCCGTCGCCAGCAGCTTGCCCTCGGCGATCGGCAGCTGGCCAGAGACGTACACGTGCTGCCCGGACTGCACGGCCGGCACGTAGCTGGCCACCGGCGGCACCACCTCGGGGAGTTCGAGCCCCAACTCGGCGAGCTTCGCGTGCGGGCCGTTGCTCATGCCTTGGGCCGCTTCAGGTAGGCCACCAGCTGGTCCGGGTTCGGGCCGGGGACCACTGCGACGAGTTCCCACCCGTCCTCACCCCAGTTGTCGAGGATCTGCTTGGTCGCGTGGACCAGCAGCGGGACCGTGGAGTATTCCCACTTCTGCATCGCTGGAGGGCTCCCTCTCGGTGCGGACGGCGTCGAGGTACAGCCTACGGTCCGCTCGCCGGGCGAGGTGCGGTGCGCTGTTCGGGCGGTGCCGGCAACTCCCCGCAGGGGCCTTCGTGCCCGTACCTCTGGGGGCACCGCGACCGGTCGGGTTGCAGCAGGTCGCAGAAGACGCGGTGCCTGTTGTTCTGGTCGTCGGCGTTCGACACCGTGGTCTCGCCCGCGTCCAGCTCCGGCAGGAACCCCAGGGACACGGCGACGCGACCGGCAAGCGTTGTCGCCGCTCCCAGGTCGGCCACCCGGATCGGCAGGTGGATGACGAAGCCCGGCTCGTCGTCGTCCCGCCGCTCGACGGGTCGGCTCGGCGTGCGCACCACCTCGGGCGGTTCCGGAACCCGACGGTACGACCGCTCGTTGACCGGCGGGTTGCCGAACGGTCCACCGGCAGCCTCGCCCATCGACCCGGATCGGCGCAGCCGGTCGTTGGCCGGAAACTGGGTGCGAGGGATGTTGTCCGCGTCGCGCATGCACTTCCTCCGGTGGTACCTCTCGGGTGACGCCTCCGGCCGGCCCGGCCATCCTCTCCGGCCCCCGCACCGGGACGAACGTAGGTGCGTGGGGGCGGTCCCGCCAACAGGACGCGCACATCAAGCCCGAAAGTCACATATACGACAGATCGTATGCAGTGACCCAACGGTGTCCGCCCTGTCGCCCACTGGCCAAAATCCACGCTCCGGGCGGCGCGATACGGGCGACACCAACACGGTGGTTGACCGCTACCCTTCCCGTCGGACGGTCGCGAGCAGCGCCCGGCCGCCCGCTCGATCACGCTCGGCGCCCGGGGTGGCGGCCGGGCGCCGCACACTCGGGGGAACGAGATGACCCAACCGCCCAGCGGTGACCAGACCGGCCCGCGCGCCCTCCCGGCGGGCCACCCGGATCCCGCCGGTCAACCCGGCGATCCAGCCGTCCCCCCGCAGCCCGGCGCACCCACAGTGCCCGGCCAGCCGGCCGGCACCGCGCAGCCGGGGAGCACCTCGCAGCCCGGCCCGCTCGCTCTTCCCGCACAGCCCACCCCGGCGGCGCTGCCCGCGTCGGCAGGTGTGCCCGCGCCGGCGGGTCTGCCCGGCCAGCCCGACAGCGCCAACCAGCCCGCGAGTGCCCCGCCGTTCGCAAGCGCCCCGCCGTTCGGCAGCCCGACGGGCGACCCGGCGACGCAGGCACCGGGCGCAGTCGGGACCGAGACTCCGGGGGCGATCCCGCCGCCCCCGCCCGGCTACCCGCCCTACCCGGGTTCGGCCGAGCCGAAGAAGAAGCGTGGCCTGCTGATCGCTGCCATCGCTCTCGTCGTGATCATGGTGCTCTGCGTGGGTGGCGGCGTGGTGACGTTCCTGACCCTGCGCAACGCCGAGTCCGGCGAGGGCGCCAAGGAGCCGGCGGTCGCCGTCGACGAGTTCCTCACCGCCGTCTACAAGGATCGCGACGCCACAAAGGCGGCCAACCGCGTCTGCGCCGCCTCCCGGGACGACAAGAAGATCGCCGCGAAGGTGGCCGAGGTGCAGAAGTACGCGGCCGAATACCAGAACCCGCGCTTCAAGTGGACCACCCCGAAGGTCGACAACCAGACCGGTGACCGGGCGACCGTCTCCGCCCGCGTCACAATGACCACCGCCGACGAGAAGGTGGCCGACCAGGACCTGCGTTTCACTGTGGTGCAGAAGACGGGTTGGTGGGTCTGCGAGGTCGCCTGACCCCCGAGCCTGGATAGGCTCGACGGGTGCGTGCAGCTGAGCGGCCGTCCGACCCGGCCGGTACCGGATGGTCGGCCCGCCTCCACGTCGTGACCGGCAAGGGCGGTACCGGCAAGACAAGCGTGGCGGCGGCGCTGGCCATGGCGCTGGCCGCCGGTGGCCGGCGCACCCTGCTGGTCGAGGTCGAGGGCCGGCAGGGCATCGCCCAACTCTTCGGCATCGACCCGCTGCCGTACGAGGAGCGACACCTCACCGACGTGCCCGGCGGCGGTGAGGTGCGAGCACTCGCGGTGGACGCCGAGGAAGCCCTGCTCGAATACCTCGACATGTTCTACAAGCTGGGTGCCGCGGGACGGGCGCTGCGCAAGCTCGGTGCGATCGACTTCGCCACCACCATCGCCCCGGGCCTGCGGGACGTGCTGCTCACCGGCAAGGTGAAGGAGGCCACCACCCGCACCTCGGGGCAACGACGCGTGTACGACGCGGTGGTGCTCGACGCTCCGCCGACCGGGCGGATCGGCCGTTTCCTCAACGTCACCGCCGAGACGGCCCGACTGGCAAAGGTCGGCCCGATCAAGACCCAGAGCGAGGGGGTCGCCGCGCTGCTGCGCTCCCCGATCACTGCGGTGCACGTGGTCACGCTGCTGGAGGAGATGCCGGTGCAGGAGACGGTGGACGCCATCGCCGACCTCACCTCGCTCGGCTTCGGGGTCGGCAAGGTGATCGTCAACGGCACCCGCCCGCCGCTGCCGGCCGGCCGGGCGGTCAGCCCTGCGGAGTTGAAGCGCGGACTGGCCGCCGCCGGGTTGCCGACCGATCGGGAGATCGTCGCTGGCCTGCACGACGAGGCACGTGACCAGGCCATTCGGCGGGAGCTTGAGGATTCGCTGCGGGCCGAGCTGGTGGAGCTGGGGCTCCCGATCGTCGAGTTGCCACTGTTGCCCGAGGGGGTCGACCGGGCCGGACTCACCACCCTGGCGCAGGCCCTCGTGCAGGCGGATTGACGCGCACCTCACGTCGGCACAGGCGCACGGACCCAGCCGGCCCGATACGCTCGATTGGTGCCTTCCGAAGACGCGGCGCCGCAGCTGGACGTCGACCAGATCCTCGCCGACCCCGGCGTGCGGATCATCGTGTGCTGCGGTGCCGGCGGGGTGGGTAAGACGACCACTGCCGCGGCGCTGGCGCTGCGGGCCGCCGAGCAGCATGGGCGGCGAACGGTGGTGCTCACCATCGACCCGGCCCGCCGGCTTGCCCAGTCGCTGGGCCTGACGGAGCTGGACAACACGCCCCGCCAGGTCAAGGGGATCGACGTCGAGGCCAGCGGCGGCGAGCTGCACGCCATGATGCTGGACATGAAGCGCACCTTCGACGACGTGGTGCTTCAGCACACCGATCCGGCGAAGGCCGCGGAGATCTTCGCGAACCCCTTCTACCAGGCCATGAGTTCGACGTTCGCCGGCACGCAGGAATACATGGCGATGGAGAAGCTGGGCCAGCTGCACGCCCGGGGCGAGTGGGACCTGATCGTGGTCGACACCCCGCCGTCCCGCTCGGCGTTGGATTTCCTGGACGCGCCGGCACGGCTCTCCCGTTTCCTCGACGGCCGGATGCTGCGGCTTCTGCTGGCACCGGCACGCACCGGCGGGCGGAGCATGTTCAGCCTGGTCACGGCCTCGTTCGGCATGTTCTCGAAGGTGGTGCAGAAGGTGCTCGGCGCGCAGCTGCTCACCGACCTGTCCGGCTTCGTGGCCGCCCTGGATTCGATGTTCGGGGGCTTCCGGCAGCGCGCCGAGCAGACGTACCGCATCCTGCAGGCACGGGAGACGGCCTTCGTGCTGGTGGCGGCCCCGGAGCCGGACGCGGTCCGGGAGGCCGCCTACTTCGCGGGCCGGCTGCGGGAGGAGAAGATGCCGCTGGCCGGGCTGGTGCTCAACCGGGTGCACCGGCCGGCGGTTCCGGAGTTGGACGCGGAGCAGAGCCGGGCCGCCGCGGAGCGGCTGACCGAGCTGGGAGGGCACGAGGCCACCGCCGACGTGCTGCGGGCGCACGCCGCGCTGGCCCGCCAGGCGGTACGCGAGCAGCAGGTCGCCGCACGGTTCACCGAGGCGTTCCCCGGGGTGCCCACGGTGTCGGTGACGGCGCAGCCCGCCGACGTGCACGACGTCGACGGGCTACGAACGATCGGCGCGGCGATCAGCCGGCCGTGACCGGCGTCAGTTGGCCGCGCTGACCAGGATTTTGTCCTTGGCGGCCTTGTCCTTGCTGTTCTTCTTCATCGCCGCCTCGAACATCTTGCGCCAACTCGTCACCTGCGGGTGACGACGCAGCAGCGCGCGGCGTTCGCGTTCGGTCATGCCGCCCCACACACCGAACTCGATCCGGTTGTCCAGCGCGTCGGCCAGGCACTCGTACCGAACTGGGCAGCTCCGGCAGATCCGCTTCGCCACGTTCTGTTCGGCGCCCTGTACGAACAACGCGTCCGGGTCCCCGTTCTGACACGCCGCCAGCGACGGCCAGTCAGTGATCATGCCCATGTGTACACGTCCCCCCTTGCATACCTACCGACCTCGTTGCACGGCAGCCGGCAATTCCCCCCGGTCGCCCGGCCTGCCTTCCCCAAGGCGGCACGAACGACATGTGGCGCTGTCGCCGCCATCATCATGCTCTGTAGTCGACCGATTACGCAACGTTGTCGGCGAAATCCATCATTCCGGACACTCCCGGCTTCCCGGGCCTTCGACCGCCGGTTACCCCGCCGAGGTCCGTGAAAACGCTGCGCCGTTCCCTCCAATCGGAGGAGACTCACGCCAGGTCACACGCAACCTCGTACGGGGGGTCATGCGTTTAGCACAACGAGGGCAGCGCACGCAGGAAATGGGGAAAGAACGCCCCAGCGCCCCTCGTTCCCTACTCGCGTACCCTGTCGAGGTGACCTGGATGCGGAAACGTGACCACAATGTGCTGACCAATGCCGCATCGCTGCTCGTATGTGGCCTGTTGGCTGGCGTGGTGGTCGCTGCGGCGGCCTTCCCCGCGGTGGCGATGTCCGGCCTTGCCGCGAAGGCCGGCGCCGAGACATTCGGCGCCCTGCCCACTGAGTTGACTGTGGCCCGCGCGCCACAGATCAGCTATCTGCTTGCGTCGGACGGCAAGACACCGCTCGCGACGATGTACGACGAGAACCGCCGCGACGTGAAGCTCGCCGACATCTCCCAGCCGATGCAGAAGGCCATCATCGCGGCCGAGGACCACGACTTCTACAAGCACAACGGCGTCGACATCAACGGTGTCGCCCGCGCGTTCGTCAACAACCAGAACGAGAGCGCCGGCCGTCAGGGCGCCTCGACGCTGACGATGCAGTACGTCCGGCTGGCCATCGCCTACTCGGCCACCCACCCGGCCGACGTGGTCGCCGCGACCGAGGACACCAGCGCCCGCAAGCTCCGCGAGATGCGGCTGGCCCTGCAGGTCGACAAGGAGTTCTCCAAGGACGAGATCCTGACCCGCTACCTCAACCTCGCCTCGTTCGGCAACGGCGCGTACGGCATCTACGCCGCCAGCCAGGTCTACTTCGGCAAGCCGCCGAGCAAGCTCAAGATCGAGGAAGCGGCGCTGCTGGCCGGCATGGTCAAGGCTCCGACGACCAACGACCCGACCACCAAGGCGGGTTACCCGCTCGCGCTGGACCGGCGCAACTACGTCATCGACAACATGGTCAAGACCAAGGCCATCACCCAGCAGGAGGCCGACGCGGCCAAGGCGACCAAGCTGGTCGTGAAGGACCGGCGCACCCCGAACGGCTGCGTCGCCGCCAACGTCAACAGCTGGGGCTTCTTCTGCGACTACTTCTACCGCTGGTGGATGCAGCAGGAGACGTTCGGCTCGACGTCGTACGACCGTGAGCGCCGGCTCAAGAGCGGTGGCTACACAGTCGTCACGTCGATCGACGTCCAGGCGCAGAAGGGTGCGGACAAGGCGGTCCGCAAGGCCAAGAGCGAGAACAGCAAGGAAGCCGCAATGGTCGCGGTGGTCGAGCCCGGCACCGGTCGGGTCCGCGCGCTCGCCGTCAACAGGCAGTTCAAGCTCGACGACCCGAAGAACCCGAAGAACAAGATCTCCAGCGATCCCGCCAAGAGCAAGAAGAAGATCCGGGGCAACTACCCGGCGACCGTCAACCCGCTGCTCACCGGCGGCGACGGCATCACCGGCTACCAGGCCGGCTCGACGTTCAAGATCTTCAGCATCCTGGCCGCGCTGGAGAAGGGCATCCCGCTCAGCTACCCGTTCAACGCGCCGCAGCAGTTCAAGTCGGAGTACATCGTCGAGGCGGGCAGCAGCGCCGCCTGCCCGGGCACCAACAAGTACTGCCCGACCAACTCCGGCCTGAAGGCCGGCGGAATGCAGAACATGTGGAGCGCCTTCGCGCAGTCGGTGAACACCTACTTCGTGCCGCTTCAGCAGCAGGTGGGCGCGGAGAACGTGGTCGACGCCGCCAAGCGGGCCGGTATCAACTTCCGGGTCAGCAGGGAAAACGAGTGGGCCAACAACAAGGCGGCCGCCCACGACTGGGGAGCGTTCACCCTCGGCGTCTCGTCGGTCACCCCGCTCGACCTGGCCAACGCGTACGCCACCCTCGCCGCTGACGGCAAGTACTGCGAGCCGATCCCGGTGCAGGAGATCCGCGACCCGGAGGGCAACAAGCTCGACATCGCCAACCCGCGCTGCGAGAAGCGGTTCAGCACCGACGTGGCCCGCGCCGCAGTGGACGCCGCCCGCTGCCCGGTCGGCGACAACTCGAAGACCAGCAAGTGCGGCAGCAGTCGCACCGCCGGCAACGTGAAGGGCTTCGTCGACGCGCCGGTGGCCGGCAAGTCCGGCACCACCGACTCGGAGAAGACCGCCGCCCTGGTCGCCATGACCAAGCAGTACTCGGTGGCCGGCATCATGGCCGACCCGGACTGGCCGCAGACCAACGTCAAGATGAAGCACAAGGAGCGGGACGGCATCAACCCGCCGGTGTACGAGACGCTGCGGGACGCCATGAAGGGCAAGCCGCGGATCAACTTCGAGCCGCCCGGTCAGAAGATCTCCGAAGGCGACCAGCGCAGCATCCCCGACGTCAAGTGCCAGCCGATCGAGACCGCCAAGTCCCGACTCAAGGGCGCTGGCTTCCTGCCCGTCGTCTCCGACACGAAGGTGACCTCGAGCTGCCCGGCGGGCACCGCCGCCGGCACCAACCCGGGCAACCGCCAGATCAAGGGCGGTGTGGTGTCCATCGACGTCAGCAGTGGCGGCGGCACCTCACCGGGCACGACCACGCCGGGGCAGCCCGGCGGGCCGGGTAACGGGCCCGGTCGACCCGGCGGCGGCCGTCCGGGCGGCTGAGACGCCAGGTAGAACACGCGAACGGGCGGTACCCCTCGGGGTGCCGCCCGTTCGCGTGTACGGACTATCGCTGAGCCATCCGGCTGACGCGCGGACCTGTCAGAGGCCGAGCTGACGACGTACCTCGGCGGCCACCCGGCCACCCTCGGCCTGGCCGGCCACAGCGGCCTGGGCCGCCTTCATCGCCGGGCCCATCTGGGCCTTGCCGGTGAAGCCGCCCGCAGCGAGCGCCCCCGAGACCAGCTCGGTCAGCTCGGCATCGGAGAGCTGCTTGGGCAGGTAGCGGTCCAGCACCTCGCCCTCGGCGGTCTCCTTCGCGGCCTGCTCGGTGCGGCCCGCGTCGGCGAAGGCGGTGGCCGCCTCCCGACGCTTCTTGGCCTCCTTGGTGAGCACCGCGAGCACCTCGTCGTCGGTGAGCTCACGCTTGGCCTTGCCAGCGACCTCGGCGGTGCCAACGGCGGCCAGAGCCATCCGCAGCGTGGAGGTGGTCAGCTCGTCGCGCGCCTTAAGCGCGGAACGCATGTCGGCAGTGAGGCGGTCCTTCAGCGTGCTCATGGACGGTGAAACTACCCTGAACGCCATGCGAAAGCGCACACTATTCCGGCTCGCCGCCGGAACCGCCACGATCGGCGCGGCAACCCTCGCGTACGCGTCGCTCATCGAGCGCAACATGTTCACACTGCGGCGGTACGACGTGCCGGTGCTGCCTGCCGACTCGGAGCCGCTGCGCGTGCTGCATCTGTCGGACCTGCACATGATGCCCGACCAGGCACGCAAGCAGCGCTGGGTGGCGTCACTGGCCGCCCTCGACCCCGACCTGGTGGTGGTGACCGGCGACAACATGGCGCACCCGGACTCGGTGCCCGGTGTGCTGCGGGCCATGCAACCGCTGCTGGACTATCCAGGGGCGTTCGTGTTCGGCTCCAACGACTACACAGGCCCGGTGCTGAAGAACCCGTTCACCTACTTCCTGCCCGACCGGGAGTACACCGAAGGCGCCGAACTCCCCTACGAGGAGCTGCGGCAGGTGTTCACTGGCGCCGGCTGGGCCGACCTCAACAACGCCCGGACCACAATCAAAGCCGGCGGCCGCCAGATCGACCTCGTCGGCGTGGACGACCCCCACATCGACCGGGACGACTATCCCTCGGTGGCCGGCGAGGTCTCCTCCTCGGCCGACCTGTCCATCGCGCTGTCGCACTCGCCCGAGCCGCGGGTCCTCGACCAGATGGCCGCCGACCGCTTCGGGCTCCTGCTGGCCGGGCACACCCACGGCGGGCAGGTCTGCGTGCCCGGGTACGGAGCGCTGGTGACCAACTGCGGCCTGCCCCGCTCGATGGCGCGAGGGCTGCACCGGTGGCCCGGCTCGGACTCCTGGCTGCACGTCTCCGCCGGCCTCGGCACCCACCCGACCGCCCCGATCCGCTTCGCCTGCCCCCCGGAAGCAAGCATCCTCACGCTGATCCCCCGCTGACCCTGGCTCTTCGTCCCGCCTGCCTTTCAAGATCCGCACAACTTCCGGGATGTAGTGCCCTCCGGGCGCCACGAGGCCACTAGATCCCTGAAGTTGCGCGGATCTTGGCTGCTCCGGGAGCGGGGGTACCGAGTTTGACCATCGGGGCGGGTGGGCTACTATTTGTCGGCACGCCTCGGGGTGTGGCGCAGCTTGGTAGCGCGCTTCGTTCGGGACGAAGAGGTCGTCGGTTCGAATCCGGCCACCCCGACCAGAGGTAACAGCAGGTCAAGGCCCCTCCACCGAGGGGCCTTGATTCGTTTTCGGCGCTCCCCAGCTTGGTCACCCACTCCTGAACGGCCGAGTGATCGATCGTCGCCAGCGGTACTGCACCCCACCTCGGCACGACGTGATTGCCCATGATCGAGGCATCGCGGGCGACGGTCGCCCTCTCGTCGTTGCGGTTGCTCAGCCAGCGTTGCGCGTAGTCGCCGAAGCGGAGGCTGCCGGCGTCGGGAGCGACTACGAGACCGGCACCCCGGCCGCCGACCGTGAGCTGCTCGGGATCACCACGCACCGGGTGGGCGGCGGCGTCGTGCTCTCCATGCGCAACGACGTGACCAGCTACTGGAACAAGGCTCTCGGCTTCGGATTCACCGAACCGGTCACCGCCGACCTGATAGACGAGATCATCGGCATCTACCGCGCAGAGCGGGCACCCGTGGCGGTGCTCCAGATCGCCCCCGAGGTACTGCCAACTGACTGGGCCGACATCTGTGCGGCGCACGGACTGCAGCCCGGTGGCCGGATCGCCAAGCTCGCCGCCCCTATCGAGGACGTCGTGATCAAGGGCAAGACCGACCTGGGCATCGTCCCGGTCACCGCCGACCTCGCCGACGCGTGGGGCCGGTCCATCCTCACCGCCTTCGGCATGCCACACGACGGCCTCGCCGGCATGTTGAAGGCGAGTGCCGAGAAGCCCGACTTCCACCTGTACGCCGCCCTGTCCGGCGACACCGTCGTCGGTGGCGGTGCCCTCTACGTCAACGACGAGGTGGCCTCGCTGAACTCCGGTGCCATCCTGCCTGGATACCGGCGGCGCGGCGGTCAGGGAGCGCTCATCGCCGCCCGCCTGGTACAGGCCCGCGCACTCGGCTGCCGGTACGTGGTCACGGAGGTCGTGCAGCCGGGCGAGGGTCAGGTCAACCCGTCTCTCAACAACATGCTGGGCGCCGGGCTGACCCGCCTGTACGTACGGCAGAACTGGTACTGGCGTCCGTGATGCGGGCGAGGTGGGGGCGGGCAACCAGAGGCTAAGAGGGCACATCCGATCCATGGATGTGCCCTCTGGTGTTTTCCCGTGAGGTTATTCGAACTGGTCGGCGAGCTTCGTCAGCTTGGTGACGTACGCCGTCCAGTCATAGCCGTCGGGGACACCGAAGTTCTCCCGCCGCATGCCGATCGTCGTGTCGTGCTGCTCGCGCATGATGTCGGCGTGCCCGGCGTGACGGGCGAGGTCGCACGTCACGTGGATGATGACCCTCTGCAGCGTCACGGCCTGTGCTTCGGGCGGCCACCACGACACGTGCCCCGGCGCGTCGAGCGGCAACTCCTGGATCGTCTGGTCGGCGAACGCCCCGACACGGCGATACAGGTCGACAAGCCCGTCCTTCGTCTCGTCCTCCCGCGCGTACCAGTCTGCCTGTGGGTCCTCGTCGAACGCCTGCAGGGGAACCAGTTCCTCGGGGGTGGGGAATTCGCGTCCGAAGGTGGGCCCGAAGTACCCGGCCTCGACATTGAGGCAGTGCTTGATCACACCCAGCAGGTTGTTGCCGGTCGCGGTGCGGGGCAGCCTGGCTTCGCGTTCGCTGAGCCCGTCAAGCTTCCAGATCAGGTTTTCGCGAGTCTGCTGAAGGTAGTAATGCAGCGCGATTTTCGCATCGCTCTGGTCAGCCATGCCGGCCAGTGTTCCCCATGCGCGGAATCCCCGCGTGCCCCTGCCGGTCAGTCGTGCCGTTCGGTGCGCTCGATCTCGACGAACGCGGCAGCCAGATAGCCGTCGATCGGCTGGCCGGAGGCCGACAGCAGGTCGGCGATGAGCAGCGGGGCGTGTCGGGCGACCGCCGCCGGGCCGGGCGGGTTGTCGTCGTCGCCCGGGTCGTACACGCCGAGCGCCCCGGCGAGGAGCACCAGCACCACGTGCGGATCGACGTCGGCGCGCCATTCGGCCGCCGAGCGAACGCAGCGTTCCAGCACCTGACGGACGTCGTCACCGTCGAGCCCGTCCGGATGGGTCTGCTCCAGCAGCAACCGGACGACGACGCCGAGCACCAGGCCGGACCGGTCCGCACCGGTCAGCCGCTCGACCGCCACCTCGTACGTCGCGGCGTCGCGCTGCTGGACTGCAGCGACGGCTTCGCCGGCCGCGTTGGCGATCTCACGGGCCGATGCGGGCAGATGCCGCCAGGTCACACTCACCGAGCCAGCATGGCAGAGCACACCGACAGCCGCCGCGCCCCGCCGGCCGACCTTTCCGAGGTACGACAAGCGCTCCCTCCCCGAACGATCAGACTCGATCCTGGTTGTAGTGGCCTGCACACCAGGTCGAGACCACTAAAACCAGGATCGAGCACGATCCCCGCGAGCACGAGCACGAGCACGACGGGCAGGGACGGGTCGGGCCCTGGAGCTGCTGCTCCAGGGCCCGACTGTCGAGAGGCCAGCCGTCAGGCGGCGGGGACCTCGGCGGTGGTGCGGATGCGGTCGAGCGTCGGGGCGGAGACCGGCGACTGCGCGGTCAGGTACGCCACGAACGCGTCCAGGTCGATCTGGCCGGTGACCAGGTTCGTCCCGCCGGTGAGGGCGCTGAAACCGTCACCGCCGCCGGCCAGGAAGTTGTTCACCGTGACCCGGTACGTGGCGGCCGTGTCGACGGCGGTGCCGCCGATGGTGAGGCTGCCCCGGACCACGCGGGTGCCGGCGCACGGGTCGGCGACGGTGCCGGTGGTGCCGGCCGGGTCGACGACGTAGCCGACTGTCGACGACGGGTACAGCGTCCGGCCGGTGACGAACTGCTGCTCCAGTACGCAGTAGAGCTGCGCGCCGGTCAGGTCCAGTGTCACGAGGTTGTTGGCGAACGGCTGCACTGTGAACGCCTCCTCGTAGGTGACCGGGCCGGCGTCGAGGTCGGCCCGGACTCCACCGGGGTTCATGAAGGCGGCGACAGCGTTCTGCTCGTCGTCGGTGGCGGCGAGTTGCGCGTCGGCGATCAGGTTGCCCAGTGGTGACTCACCCATCGTCGTACCGAAGAGGGTTTCCTGGCTCCGGGTGATCGCCGTTGTGGTCTCGCCGACCTGGCGGCCGGCGACCGGGCCGAGCACCGTCTTGTAGCGGTCGATGAGGGCGGTCTGCTTCGGGTCCTTGGCGACGTCGCGGGTGACCACCATGTTCTCCGCCTTGGCGGAGATGATGTCACCGGAGTGACGGTCGATCTTCAGGTCGATGTCGGTGACAAGGCGACCGAACGAGCTGGCGCTGGTGACCAGCTTGCCGTTGATGTCGCAGTTGTACGCCTGGTGGGTGTGGCCGCTGACCACCACGTCGATCGACGGGTCCATCCGGTTGGCGATGTCCACGATGGGCCCGGTCATGCCGACGCAGTCGTTGATGCCGCCTGTGGCGGCCTGGGTGCCTCCCTCGTGCAGCAGCACGACGATCGCCTCGACGCCCTTGCGCCGCAGCTCACGGGCGTACCGGTTGGCGGTGTCGGCCTCGTCGGCGAAGGTGAGGCCGGCGACGCCCTGCTGGCTGACGATCTCCGGGGTGCCCTCCAGGGTCATCCCGATGAAGCCGACCTTGACGCCCTGCACCTTGTGGATCGCGTACGGCGCCAGCAGCGGCTTGCCGGTGGCGGTCTTGAAGGCGTTGGCGGACAGGTACTTGAAGCCGGCGCCCCGGTACGGGGTCCCGTCGGCGCAGCCGTCCACCGGGTGGCAGCCGCCGTTCTGGATCCGCAGCAGCTCGGCGGCGCCCTCGTCGAACTCGTGGTTGCCGACGCTTGCGTAGTCCAGCCCGGCCATGCTCAGCGCCTCGATGGTGGGCTCGTCGTGGAACGCGGCCGAGAGCAGCGGAGACGCGCCGATCAGGTCACCGGCGGCGACGGTGATGGTGTTCTTCTTCTTGGCGGCGGCGCGCAGCTCGGCCAGGTGGGTCGCGAGGTATTCGACGCCGCCCGCGGTCTGCCCGGCGATCGTGCCGCTGGACCCGCTCGGCGGTTCGAGGTTGCCGTGGAAGTCGTTGAGTGCCAGCAGTGTGACGTCGACCGGCTTCGGTCGCGCGTCCGCCTGCTCGGGGGTGGTGGCGACCGCGCCGAGCGCTGCCACCGCGAGCGCGGTCAGGCCGGCGGCGGCCCGACGCATCCCGGGTATGGACATGGGACTCCTCGTGAGAATCGGCGCGTGTGCGGTGCCTGGCCTGTGGGTCGACCGGGTCGCCGACCGACGCCGTCGGAAGTGTCGATCGTGGATGGCGGCGCATCGGGGGTCGCCGCTCTCCGACAGCCTCTCATCCGAACGCCGACCGGTCGAGCCGGGCGCTCGGCGCGACCCGCGCGGCCCGTCACGGTTGTGCGGAAGCGCCGGTCAGTCGGCGGTGAGCGCGTCGGTGACCAGGGCCGCGACGGCGCCGGGCGTCCAGCCTTCGGCGACCCCGGGTCGCTGTGCCAGGTAGCCGGCGATCCGCTCTGCCGACCAGCCGTACGACTCGCGCAGCCCCCGGGCGATCATGCCGAGGTAGATCGGCGCGGGTGGCCGGCACCGTACTGCCGACGACGGCTCGGGAGCGGTGAAGGTGAGCAGCGGGGCTCCGGCGAGGTGCCCCGGGCAGATCAGCGTCTCGTAACGGCCGGGGCCGAGCGCGGCCCGGCCGTCGGCGACGGCAGTGTCGACGGCCTCGACGGTAGCCGGGAGCAGGCCGGCGTGGTCGCCCGCTGGGCGGTACATCTCCTGGGCCGCGATGTCGGTGAACTGCTCGATCGTGACCAGGTACGCCCTGGCGGCGGCCACCCCGGGCAGCTGCGGGTCGTAGAACGCCATCCCGCCGGTCCAGGCGCCCGACTCGCCGGCGAAGTAGATCCCTCCGGGCAGGGACACCGGCACCGACCGTCTGGGCGGGCGGGGATTACGACAGCCCGGGTACGTCCGCCGGCCGCCGGGCGGGCAACCACCACCGATGTACCACGCCAGCCGGGCGGCGTGCATGTTCGAGCCGTACGCGACGTACCAGACAAGCCTTTCCTCGGCGGTGACCCCGACGGGCGCCGCGGGCGGGACGGCGCTCGGGTGCGCGGACATTGTCGCCTCCTCGGTGCCGGGGTTCCCACGCTAACGAGGTCCGGCGGCCGAACCCACAGGCCGCGTCCACAGCCTGTGGATAGAACGTGTGTACGAAGGTCGTCGACCGTCGCCGTGAGTACCCTTGATCGCATGGCTCGGCGGCCGGCCGGACCCTCCCCTACCTGGAACGACGTGCGAGTGGATCATCAGCGAGTCATCCGTGACGTCACCGTCCGCCTGACGATGGCGTCGAGCGTGCCGGAGGCCTGTCGGTGGACGGTAAGCGCCCTCTCCCAACACACCTCGGCGACCATCTCCGTGCTGCTCGACGTCCATGACCGGCTGCGCTGCGTGGCGGCGACCGGCGCCTGGCAGGTCTTCGCCACGGTGCCGGCACGCACCGGGATCGTCGGCCGGGTGTACGCCACCGGGGCCACCGCCGTGGTCCCGGACGTCACGGTCGACCCCGACTACCTTCCGGTACGCCCGGACGTGACAACGGAACTGTGCGTGCCGGTACTGGACCCGGCGGACCGGACGGTCGGCGTCCTGGACCTCCAGTGGAGCGGGCCGGTCGACCTGGAGCCGTGGCGGGAGACCGCGGAGTGCCTGGCAGCCCTGCTCGGTGCGCGGATCGCCGCACTCGGCGGCCCTCCGGCGGAGAGCCGCAGCGAGAAGCTGCTCCGGCACGCCGCAGCCCTCTCCTCGGCCGAGACCGAGGAGGCGGTGATGAGCGCGGCGACCTGCGCCGCGCGAGAGGTCTCCACCCTCTCCACCGCGGTGCTGCTGATCGGCGGGCCCGACGGCGCGCGGCTCGGACCATCCCGGGCGGCCCCCGGTGAGCTGGAGACCCGCATCCGGGCGGAGCTGACCGGGGCGGGTCCGGAGACGCTGGGCCGCATCGTGGAGCGGGCACACCGGTACGGGGCCGGCTACACGCTGGGCGAGGTGGGACATCCTCCGACGGAGGACTACCAGACACTGACCCGGGCCGGGGTACGCACACTCATCGCCGTTCCGGTCGGCCCGTCCGACGCGGGCGGGGCGCTGCTCGTGGCCGACGCGCGGGTGCTGCGCCCGGATCCGACCACGGTAAGCCTCATGGAGCTGCTCGCCGGGCAGGCGTGGACCAGCCTGGACCGGCTGCACACACTCGCCCGTCTACGGGAGCAGGCCAGCTCGGACCCGCTGACAGGACTGCGGCACACCGGCCCGTTCGGGCAGCGGATCGCCGCGGCCACCCCGGGGCGTACGGCGCTGCTGGCGATCGACGTGGACGGCTTCAAGACTGTCAACGACACGTACGGCCACCAGGCCGGCGACCGGGTGCTTGTCGGGCTGGCCCGGGCGCTGGAGGGGGCGTTGCGGCACGGGGACGAGCTGTACCGGATCGGTGGTGACGAGTTCGTCGCGGTGATCGAGGTGAACCGCCCGGAGGAGGCGGTCCGGATCGCCGAACGGCTTGCCGAGGCTGCCCGCCGCATCGGACGCACGATCAGCGTGGGCGTTGCGCTGCCCCGCCCCGGCGAGTCCCCCGACGGCACCCTGCGCCGAGCCGACCAGGCCCTCTACGCGGTAAAACGCCAAGGCCGAGACGGAGTCCACCTAGCAGCCGCCTAGCCCCCTCTAGCCCCGCTGCTCCGCGCGCCCTCCCTCCCGCCCGCCCCCGCAGTGGTCGATCATGGAGTTGTGGTGCCCCGCAAAAGGGGCACAGCGCCACTATCCGCCCACCACAACTCCATGATCGACGGAGTGGGGCGGGGCGGGCAGGGCGGGGCAGGGCGGGTTACGGGGTTTTTAGCTCTTTGGCTAGTAGTTCGGCTATCTGGGCCGTGTTGAGGGCTGCGCCTTTGCGGAGGTTGTCGCCGGTGACAAAGAAGTCCAGGGCGCGCGGGTCGTCGAGGGCGCGGCGGATCCGGCCGACCCAGGACGGGTCGGTGCCGACCGCGTCGATCGGCATCGGGAACTCCCCGGAGGCGGGGTCGTCGACGAGGATCACGCCGGGGGCGTTGCGTAGCGCCTCGCGGGCGCCCTCGGCGTCCACCTCGGTGGCGAAGACGGCGTGCACTGCCACCGAGTGGCCGGTCACCACAGGCACCCGGACGCAGGTGGCGCTGACCTTGAGGTCGGGCAGGCCGAGGATCTTCCGCGACTCGTTGCGGATCTTCATTTCCTCGGACGACCAGCCGTCGTCGGCCGGCGAGCCGGCCCAGGGCACCACGTTGAGCGCCAGCGGGGCCGGGAACGGGCCGAGGTCGTCGCCGACGGCCTGACGGACGTCGCCGGTGCGCGAGCCGAGCGCGCGATCCCCGGCGACCTTGGCGAGTTGGTCGTGCAGGATGTCCACCCCGGCTTTGCCGGCTCCGGAGACCGCCTGGTAGGAGGCGAGCACCAGTTCCCGCAGGCCGTACTCGCGGTGCAGCGGGGCGACCGCGACGATCATCGCGAGGGTGGTGCAGTTGGCGTTCGCGATGATGCCCCGGGGCCTGTTGCGGACGTCCTCGGGGTTGATCTCCGGAACGACGAGCGGGACGTCCCGGTCCATCCGGAAGGCGCCGGAGTTGTCCACAGCGATCGCGCCACGGGCGACGGCGATGGGTGCCCACTCGGCGGAGACCTCGTCGGGCACGTCGAACATCGCCACGTCGACGCCGTCGAAGGCCTCCGGTGTCAGCGCCTGGACGACGAGTTCCTCGCCCCGGCAGCGCACCCGCTTCCCGACCGAACGCTCGGAGGCGATGAGCCGGATCTCACCCCAGACGTTGCGACGCCCGGTGAGCAGCTCACACATCACGGTGCCGACGGCACCTGTCGCTCCGACCACGGCGAGGGTGGGCAGCGCCGTCATCGGGCGTTACCTACCCGTCCCCGCGTAGACCACGGCTTCGCTGTCGCCACCCAACTCGAACGCGTCGTGGATGGCGCGCACCGCGACGTCGAGGTCGGTGTCCCGGCAGACGACGGAGACCCGGATCTCGGAAGTGGAGATCATCTCGATGTTGACACCTGCCGCGCCGAGCGCGGCGAAGAAGCCGGCGGCCACGCCGGGGTGCGAACGCATGCCAGCCCCGATCAGCGAGACCTTGCCGACGTGGTCGTCGTAGAGCAGGCCCTTGAACTTGACCGGCTCCTGGATCTTGCTGAGGGCGGCCATCGCGGTCGGGCCGTCGGCCTTGGGCAGCGTGAACGAGATGTCCGTCCGGCCGGTGCCCTCGGTGGAAACGTTCTGCACGATCATGTCGAGGTTGATCTCGGCACCGGCGACGGTGTCGAAGATCCGCGCGGCGGCGCCCGGCTCGTCGGGCACGCCGACGATCGTGATCTTGGCCTCGCTGCGGTCGTGCGCGACCCCGGTGATCAGTGCCTGCTCCATGGAAAGGTCCTCCATCGATCCGGTGACCATCGTGCCGGTGTTGGTCGAGTATGACGAACGGACGTGGATCGGCAACCCCGCCCGGCGGGCGTACTCCACGCTACGAAGGTGCAGCACCTTGGCGCCGCACGCGGCCAACTCCAGCATCTCCTCGTAGGTGATCTGCTGGATGTGCCGCGCGTTGGGCACGATCCGCGGGTCGGCGGTGAAGATGCCGTCGACGTCGGTGTAGATCTCGCACACGTCGGCGTGCAGGGCGGCGGCGAGCGCCACCGCAGTGGTGTCCGAACCGCCCCGGCCGAGGGTGGTGACGTCCTTGGTGTCCTGCGAGACGCCCTGGAAACCGGCCACGATCACCACAGCGCCCTCGTCGAGCGCGCCCTTGAGCCGCCCGGGGGTGACGTCGATGATCCGTGCGCGACCGTGCACCGAGGTGGTGATCACGCCGGCCTGCGAGCCGGTGAACGAGCGGGCTTCGTACCCCAGGTTGTGGATCGCCATGGCCAGCAGGGCCATCGAGATCCGCTCCCCGGCGGTGAGCAGCATGTCCAGCTCGCGGCCCGGCGGCAACGGGCTGACCTGATTGGCCAGGTCGAGCAACTCGTCGGTGGTGTCTCCCATCGCGGAGACCACCACCACGACGTCGTCGCCAGCTTTACGGGCGGCGACGATGCGCTCGGCCACCCGCTTGATGCGCTCGGCATTGGCGACGGAGGACCCGCCGTACTTCTGCACCACGAGTGCCACGACGGTGCACTCCCTCCCAGCGTCCCTGAGCGTGCCGACGCCGCCGGAACCGGGGCCGGCGGCGCGTGTCAGACCTCATGAGGGTATCCGGCGGGTCAGGACGGCGGGTTGTGTGATCCCACCATCCGGCCCGCGCGGGCCACCGGCCAGCGCGGGTGACCAGGTCCGCAAGCCCGTCCGGTACGTCCGCACGCCGCGCCCGACACGCCGAGGATCGGCCGCGCGCCGCTCCCCCGCGATCCTGCGGCACCCAGCAGAATGGGCCGGTGCCCGTCCTCATCCGCTCGGCCCTCCGCGTGCTCGGGTCGCTCGTGTTCGCCCTGCCTGCTGTCCTGGTCTCGTGCACCAGCGAGCAACCCGCGCCCCCACCGCCTGCCGATCCCGGGCCGGTAACTGTGGATGCCGCCCGGGACGAGTTGGCCGCCCTGGCCGCCGCCGCGCAGGATCGCCACCTCGTGGCGCAGTACGTCTTCAGCCAGCCCGGCCGACCGGACCGCAGCATCGTGTTCACAAGCGCGAACGACGGCAGTTGGCGGGTCGACGTGCCGGGTGGTGCGCTCGGCGGCACCGTCGACGTCTCGCTGGCGGCCACCACCGACGGGCTGTTCCAGTGCGCCCTGCCGTCGAGCGCTCGACCGGAGCCGGCGCACTGCGTACGCCTCGGCGATCGCGACGATGCGCTCCCGCGCCGGCTGGACCCTCGCGTCCACCATCCGCTCACCGACTGGCTGGCTGTGCTTACCGACAGGCGTGCGCCGTTGGCGGTGGCGCCGGCCAGCCCACCGGAGGGCGTCACCGGCGCCTGTTACTCGGTGGAGTCCACCTCGGCTTCGCTGAACGCCCCGTTGGACGTCGGCATCTACTGCTACGACCGGGACGGCACACCGACAGGTGTCCGGACGGCGGCCGGGACGCTGCGACTGGCCGCCCCGCCCGGCACCGCGCCGGCGAGCGTGCAGTTGGCCGGGCCCGTGGTGGTGGACGTGGAGCCCCTGGGTACGGCGGCGCCGCCGACCCCTGACCCGTCGGACAGCCCGGGCGCGGGAACGTCTTGACCTTCGTCCCGTTACGGGTGTCATTGACCACATTTGCGGGACCCATCCTGAGCGGCGAATCACCCATACAGGACGATTGCCGACATGGCTGACCTCACCCCGCTGCTCGCCTTCCGCTGGAGCCCCTGGGCCTTCGACCCCCGCGCCGAGCTGACCCCGGACGAGGCGGCCTCACTGCTGGAGGCCGCGCGCTGGGCGCCGTCGGAGGAGAACGGGCAGCCCTGGCGGTTCGCCCTCGGTCACCGGGACGACGAGAACTGGAAGCGGATCATGGTCAGCCTCCCGGACGACGACCAGTGCTGGGCCCGGCACGCCGCAACACTGGTGGTCGGCGCGCACACCGGCGGGGACGCCGAGCGTGCCGCGTACGACCTCGGTCAGGCGATGGCCCACCTGACCCTTCAGGCCACCGCGCTCGGCCTGCACGTGCGTCAACTCACCCGCTTCGACCAGGTCAGCCTCGCCACCGAGCTCAACCTGCCCGTCGGCGTACGCCCGCTGGTTGTCGCCGCCGTCGGCCGTCTCGGGGACCCGTTCGCCCTCCCGGCCGACCTGCGCGCCCGCGAAACCGGCCTCCGTCACCGCCGCCCGGTCACCGACCTGCTGCTCTGCTGAGCGCCCCTCGGATCACCCGCCACGGCTTGCCCGGAGCAGGACCTTCGCGGCCTCGGTATTGCCGTAGAGGACGTGCCGGCCCTGCCGAACCCGGTGGACCAGGCCGGCGGCGTGCAGCGCGGCCAGGTGCTGGGAGACGTTCCCGGCGGACATCCCGGTGAGTCGGGCCAGATCGGTGGTGCTGGTCGCGGTGTCGAGCAGGTGCAGCAGCGCCGCCCGGCCCGGGCCGACCACCCGTGCCAGCGAGTCACCAGGTGGCGACGGGGTCGCCTCCCAGAGCGTTCCGACAGCCCGGACCGGGTACGCGCCGGCCGGCAGCGAGTCCTCCAGCAGGTTCCACAGCACCCGCCGCTCGGTGAACACCGTCGGGTTGAGCGCCAACCCACGACCGCGCAGGTCGAAGTCCCGCTCGAACGGGTCGTCGCTGACCACCCGGTCACCGAGCCAGCGCAGGCTCGGGTGGAGCTGCTCGAAGAACCGGCCGGCACCGCCCTCGGCGAGCTGAGCGGCGCGGTACGCCACATCGGCGTCGAGAAGCGCCCGCATCCGCGGCCAGTCCGGGGCGATCGCCTCGTCGTACCAGACCCGTACGGCGTCGACGAGCTGCGGCAGCAGCCCGCGGGGATCGGCGAGCAGCGCCAACCCGAACGGGCTCAGCGGCCGGCGCGGGGTGGTCGCCAGGAGGTCCTGGACCACCACGGCCGGCGGCGTCGCGGCGATCTGGTCCAGTTGCTCGGCCATCTCCACGTTCGGTCGGGCCGCCGGGGTGAGGAAGTCGGGCAACCAGCAACCCGCCCGGGCCAACTCCGTGAGCGGGCGAACCCGGGCGGCCACCTCGGGACGACGCACCGTCACTCGGGCCCTGTCGATCCAGGGCAGGTGCACCGCATAGCGGACCGGGCTGGCAAGCGCCCACATGCTCATGACCGTCTCGTTGACCGGCGACACGGCGAGCCGTACTCCCGCGACGTCGGCCAGGCTGAACCGCAACTCCGACACACGCACCCCCGCACGATTCGGCCCAGCCTAAAAGGTTCGACCGATGCCATGGGGGCACGATTCACTCAGCAGCCATGGGGGCCAGAGACATCATCCGCACCGCCGTCCGTAACGTCGTACCGCCGCCCGGGCTGACCCGCGCCCTGGCCGTGCAGGCAATGGTCTACGCCGTCGGTAGCGGCCTGTTCCACGCCGGCAGCGCCGTCTTCTTCACACGGGCGCTCGGGCTCAGCGCCGCCCAGGTCGGGCTGGGGCTGTCCATCGCGGCGGGGGTGTCGCTGCTGGGCACGGTCCCGCTGGGCGGGCTCACCGACAGGTACGGACCGCAGCGGGTCTGGGTGTTCGGGCTGGTGCTGGACGCGATGCTCTTCGCGACGTACCCGTTCGTCGGCGGCTTCGCGGGCTTCCTCGCCGTGGTGGTGGCGCTGGCGACCGTGGACGCCGCCACCGGCGTGGCCCGTCAGGTCTACTCGATCAACGCGCTCCCTCCGGCGGAACGGGTCACGGGGATGGCGTACCAGCGTTCGTCGCTGAACGTCGGGTTCGGGCTGGGCGCGGTGATCAGCGGCGTGGTGCTGGCGGTGGACACGATGGCGGCGTACCGGGGGATGGTCTGGTTCATCTCGACGGTGATCCTGGTGACGGCCCTGTTCGTGCGGCGACTGCCACGGCTGCCCCACGTGGTCCGGCCCACGGAGCCGATGAGCCGGCTCGCCGTACTGCGGGACCGGCCGTTCCTGGCGGTGTCCCTGCTGTCCGGGCTGCTCACCGCGCACGGGGTGCTGTACCTGACGGTGATGCCGCTCTGGATCCTCACCCACACGGATGCCCCGAAGACGGTGATCGCCGCTCTGGTGCTGCTCAACACGGTCCTGATCGTGCTGCTCCAGGTTCGCGTGAGCCGGGGCGCCGACACCGCTGCGGGCGCGGCGCGGGCGTCGCGCCGGGGCGGCCTGCTGATCGCCGTGTTCTGCCTGGTCCTGCCGATCTCCGGCGTTACCCGGGGTGGGCTCACCATCGTGGTGCTCGTGGCCGCCGCGACGCTGCTGATCCTCGCCGAGTTGATCGAGTCGGCGGGCACCTGGGGCCTCACGGCCACCCTGCCACCGGCCGACCAGCGCGGCGCCTACGTGGGGGCGTTACGCCTGGGCACGCAGGTGCAGTTCCTGATCGCCCCGGCGGGGCTGACGGCGCTCGGGGTGACCACCGGCGGATGGGGCTGGTATCCGACGGCGGCGATCTTCGTTCTGGTCGGGCTCGCGATCGTGCCCGTGGTGGCCTGGGCTGAGCGGACGCCGAGGCTGGGTGCCATGGCCCCGGAGGAGAACATGACGTCGGTCCCATAGTCCGGACGTTCCTTTCCACCCCCAGTTCCATCACGTAGGGTGACCTGGTCATGTGGCAGGCGCTTCTTCTCCTTAGCCGCCGCGACGAGGCCTAACCGGCCGGCACCTCGTCGCGGAGTCGCATCGCGCCGTCCAGCACATCCGAGCTTTTCATCGGCAGTCGCGTGGGCACCGCAGCCCGACGCCTCGCCGACACCTTCCGATCTGCTGACGCCACATGTTCCAGGGAGCACTCTGAGATGGCTCAACCTGTCACCGACGCTGAGACCGATCCCTTCGCCCGGCAGCGCCCGAGCGGAATGCCGTACCACCGCTACCAGCCGTACCAGGAGCAGTTCCGCATCGACCTGCCGGATCGCACCTGGCCCACCCGCCACGTCGAGGCCGCGCCGCGGTGGTGCGCGGTGGACCTGCGCGACGGCAACCAGGCGCTGATCGACCCGATGTCGCCCGAGCGCAAGCGCCGGATGTTCCAGTTGCTGGTGCAGATGGGCTACAAGGAGATCGAGGTCGGCTTCCCGTCGGCGAGCCAGACCGACTTCGACTTCGTCCGGCAGCTCATCGAACAGGACATGATCCCGGACGACGTCACGATCCAGGTCCTCACCCAGTGTCGGGAGCACCTGATCGACCGGACGTTCGAGTCGCTGCGCGGCGCGAAGCGGGCCATCGTGCACTTCTACAACTCGACGTCCACGCTCCAGCGCCGGGTCGTCTTCGGCCTGGACCGCGACGGCATCGCCGACATCGCCACCAGCGGCGCCCGGCTCTGCCAGAAGTACGCAGAGATCCACACCCCGGACACCGAGATCTTCTACGAGTACTCGCCGGAGTCCTACACGGGCACCGAGCTGGAGTACGCGCTGGAGGTCTGCTCCCGGGTGATCGACGTGATCGACCCGACGCCCGACCGCCCGCTGATCATCAACCTGCCGGCCACCGTCGAGATGGCGACGCCGAACGTGTACGCCGACTCGATCGAGTGGATGCACCGGCACCTGCCGCGCCGCGACAGCGTGGTGCTGAGCCTGCACCCGCACAACGACCGGGGCACCGGTGTGGCCGCCGCCGAGCTGGGCCTGCTCGCCGGCGCGGACCGCATCGAGGGCTGCCTGTTCGGCAACGGCGAGCGCACCGGCAACGTCGACCTGGTGACGCTGGGGCTCAACCTGTTCTCCCAGGGCATCGACCCGATGATCTCCTTCTCCAACATCGACGAGATCCGGCGGGCCGTCGAATACTGCAACCAGCTGCCCGTGCACGAGCGCCACCCGTACGCGGGCGACCTGGTCTACACCGCCTTCTCCGGCTCCCACCAGGACGCCATCAAGAAGGGCTTCGACGCCCTCAACGCCGACGCGAAGGCGGCCGGCGTGCCTGTGGACGAGCAGACCTGGGCGGTGCCGTACCTGCCGATCGACCCGAAGGACCTGGGCCGCACCTACGAGGCGGTCATCCGGGTCAACTCGCAGTCCGGCAAGGGCGGCGTCGCTTACATCATGAAGAGCGAGCACCAGCTGGACCTGCCCCGGCGGCTCCAGATCGAGTTTTCCGGTGTGGTGCAGCAGGTCACCGACCACGACGGCGGCGAGGTCGAGCCGGCCGCCATGTGGGAGATCTTCGCGACGCACTACCTGCTCGACCACCAGCCTGACCCGGCGGTCCGGCTGGCCGGCTACACGATCGGCACCACCGACGGCAAGGTCGAGATCGAGGCCCAGGTCGGCGTCGGCGCCGAGGAGCGGTCGCTCACGGCGATCGGCAACGGCCCGATCGATGCGTACGTCAACGCGCTCCAGTCGATCGGCGTCGGCGTCCGGGTGCTCGACTACCACGAGCACGCGCTGTCCTCCGGTGGGGACGCGCAGGCCGCCGCGTACGTGGAGTGCGAGGTGGACGGTCACACGGTGTGGGGTGTCGGCACCGACGCCAACATCGTCACCGCCTCGATCAAGGCGGTCACCAGCGCCGTCAACCGCGCCCGCCGCTGAGCTGTAAGGAAGGGCCCCTTGTTAGCGCCCAGGCGTTAACAAGGGGCCCTTCCTTACATCGGGGCGTTTCCTATCGCGGAGGTGTCGCGGCGGGCATCGAGTGGCAGGGCTGCGACGGCGGGGCCGCGCGGGGCGGTCGGTGGACCAGCACGAGCGCCAGCGCGGCGCCGGCCAGCAGCAGGCCCGCACACCACAGCAACGAAGCACGGTACGCATCGGTGAGCGCGGCCTTCTGCTCGTACCCGCCACCGGAGAGGCCGACAAGCAGCGGCAACGCGGCGACCGCTAGCAGACCGCCGGCCCGGGACGCGGCGTTGTTGAAGCCGCTGGCCACCCCGGAGAACCGGTCCTGCACCGCTGCCAGCACCGACGCGGTCAGGGGCGCCACCACAAGGGTCAGCCCGAGACCGAAGAGCAGCACTCCCGGCAGTACGTCCCGCCAGTACGACGCGCCCGGCCCGACGCTGCGGAGCAGCAGCAGACCGGCGGCGGCCACCACCGGCCCGACGGCAAGCGGCAGCCGCGGGCCGATCCGCGCGGACAGCGCACCGGCCCGTGCCGATCCGACGAGCAGCAGGACCGTCATCGGCAGCAGCGCGATCCCGGTGCGGAAGGCCGACCACTCGACGACGTTCTGGAGATAGACGGCGAAGAAGAAGGTGAAACCGCCGAGCGCCGCGTAGACCACCACTGTGAAGATGTTCAGCACCGAGAAGAGTCGACTGCTGAAGAGCCCGGTGGGCAGCATCGCCGTGTCGCCGCGTCGCCGTTCCAAGAGGACGAACGCCACTGCGGCCAGCACTCCGACGAGCGCCGCGACAAGCACCGGGGCGGAGGTGTGGCCGCGCGCGGGCGCGTCGATGAGGGCGTACGTGATGCCGGCGAGTGCGAGCGCGCCGAGCAGCGCCCCGGCCACGTCGAACCGGCGTCGGGTGCGCCCCGGTCCCTGCGTCCGCGAGACGTTCTCGTCACGGCTCTCCGGCACCCACCGCACGGCGGCCAGCACCACGAGTACGGCGAGCGGCAGGTTCAGGAAGAAGATCCACCGCCAGGACAGGGCGTCGATCAGCCAGCCGCCGATGAACGGACCCAATGCCGTGGAGACACCGGACAGTCCGGCCCAGGCACCGATCGCCCGCCCTCGGTCGTCGGGGTGGAAGCTCGCCTGGAGCACCGACAGGGACCCGGGGGTGAGCAGCGCGCCGCCGATGCCCTGGAGGAACCGGGCCGCGATGAGCGCGCCGGTGCCCTGGGCCAGCCCGCACAGCACCGAGGCGACGGTGAACCACACCACCCCGATCAGGAAGACCCGACGCCTGCCGAAACGGTCCCCGAGTGCCCCGCCGAGCAGCACGAACGCCGCCAGCATCAGCAGGTAGCCGTTGACGGTCCACTGAAGATCGGCCACATTGGCATCGAGATCCTGGCCGAGTTTCGGCAGCGCCACGTTGACGACGGTGCTGTCGAGGAAGACCATTCCGGAGGCGAGGACTGCGGCGAGCAACGTCCCCCGACCGGCGGCGGTGCCCATCCGCAGAGCGGGCGCGGGTGCGGAGGTGGTCATCTCACCAATCTGCCCTGCAGGATGTGGGAGACGCCACGAAACGCCGAAACCGTTCCCCGGGTACTGTGCGCAATCGCCGGGAGCCCGCAAGCTGGAGAGGTGTCGTCTGTGCGTACCAGATCAGGATCGCGCGCGGCGGTGACCGCGCTCGTCGCGGCGCTGGCGCTTGGCGTTGCCGGTTGTGTCCCACCGGATGAACCGGAGGCTGCCCCGTCGTCGGGTGGCGGCGGCAACACGGCCCAGCAGTTGGGTGAGCTGACCGTCGCCGAAGCAGGCTCGATGAAGGGCTACAGCCGGAGCCGTTTTCCGCACTGGCGGAACACCGGCAAGAACTGCGATGTGCGGGACACCATCCTGCAGCGCGACGGCGAGGACGTGAAGCTGTCGGGCTGCAACGTGGTCGGTGGTCGGTGGGAGAGCGTGTACGACGGTCGCAGCGCCGCCGACCCCTCCGACGTGGACATCGACCACATGGTGCCGTTGGCCAACGCGTGGCGCTCGGGTGCCGACGAGTGGGACGACGCGAAGCGCGGCGATTTCGCGAACGACACCACACGACCGCAGCTCTTCGCGGTTTCGGCGTCGTCGAATCGGTCGAAGGGTGACCAGGACCCGTCCCAGTGGAAGCCAGCAAACCGGTCGTACTGGTGTCAGTACGCGGAAGACTGGGTAGCCGTCAAGCACTACTGGCGACTGACGGTGACCAGTGCGGAGAAGTCCGCTCTGACCGACATGTTGGAGGGCTGCAGGGTGGGGAGCAATTCGTGACAGAGGCCGAGGGGGCTGGTGACAAGACCCCGGCCACAGCAGGCATGACCGCGGACGGTGCCGCCGAGACCCCGGCCGCCGTGCCGGGGGCCGGCATGGTCGCGGATTCCGACGGTGCCGGCGGCGCGCAGAGCCGTACCGCCGACATCGTGCCGGGGCCGGGCGGGGTGATGACCGACGAGGTCGGCGTCGTCACCGGCGAGTTGACCCTGCGCACCGATTACGCGGACGGCAAGGTCACGCTGCAGGTGCAGTACAAGGACGCCGACGAGTGGTACGCGGTGACCGGCGGGTCGGTCCCGCTGGGCGACCCGGCAGGGCTGGACGCGGTGCACGGTGTCGCTGTGGCACTGCTGCACCGCCCGGAGGGCTGACCGCGCCCGACAAAGTGATACCTCTGAGTCATCTTGATGACTCAGAGGTATCACGCTCACGAGGCAACGGCCCCGCGCCCCGTCAGACGTACGAGCCGGGCTCGCTGGGTGCGGAGACCACGCCCGGTGACTCGCCCTCGCCCTCGGGGCGGACGATCTGCACGCTGACCTTGTGCGGGCGCAGTTCCCCGCTGGCGATCTGCTCGGCGAAGTGGCAGGCCACCCGGCTGGTGCCGATTTCCCGCAGCACCGGCCGCTCGTCGGCGCAGCGGGTGGGCTGCGCCCACGGGCAGCGGGTGTGGAAACGGCAGCCGGACGGCGGGTTGGCCGGCGAGGGCAGGTCGCCCGCGAGCAGGATCCGCTCCCGCCGGTCCTCCACGTCCGGGTCCGGCACGGGCACCGCGGACATCAACGCCCGGGTGTACGGGTGCAGCGGCTCGGTGTAGAGACGGTCGCTCGGCGCTTCCTCGACAAGCGCGCCCAGGTACATCACGCCGACAGTGTCGGAGATGTGCCGCACGACCGCCAGGTCGTGCGCGATCACCAGGTAGGTCAGCCCGAGGCTGTCCTGTAGCTCGTCGAGCAGGTTCACGACCTGGGCCTGGATCGAGACGTCCAGCGCCGAGACCGGCTCGTCGGCGACGATCAGCTCCGGCCCGAGCACCACCGCACGGGCGATGCCGATGCGCTGGCGCTGCCCGCCGGAGAACTCGTGCGGGTAGCGGGACAGCGCCCAGCGGGGCAGCCCCACAGCGTCAAGGGTCTCGCCGATGATCCGCCGACGGTCGTTGCGGTCGGCGCCGATCCCATGGGTCTGGAGGCCCTCGGTCAGGATCGACTCGACGTTCTGCCGGGGGTCGAGGCTGGACATCGGGTCCTGGAAGATCATCTGCATCCGGCGCCGCATGGTGCGCAGCTTGCCCGCCGGCAGCTTCGTCAGCTCGACGCCGTCGAAGTTCACCTCGCCCGCGGTCGGCGGTGTGAGCTGGAGCAGTGCACGACCGAGCGTCGACTTTCCGCAGCCGGACTCACCGACCAGCCCGTACGTCTTGCCGCGCGGGATGCTCAGGTCGACCCCGTCGACGGCCTTCACATGCCCGACCACCCGGTCGAAGAGCACTCCCCGTCTGATCGGGAAGTGCACCTTCAGGTCGCGTACCTCGACGAGGATGTCGTTGTCGCTCACGCTGGCTCCTCCTCGCGTGGGGCGGGCACCGTGCCGGGCACGGGCTCCGGGTTGACGCACCGGTAGCTCCGCCCGTCGTAGGTGTGTACCAGCTCCGGCGGCTGCCCCACACACTCGTCGGTCCGACGGGCGCAACGCGGGGCGAAGGCGCAGCCATCCGGCCAGGGCAGCAGATCCCGGACCGAACCGGGAATCGGGGTGAGCTTCTCGCCCCGCCCGGCGTCCAGGCGCGGCACCGAACCGAGCAGACCCACTGTGTACGGGTGACGCGGCTCGCGGAACAGCGGACGACGGCGGGCCGTCTCCACCACCCGGCCGGCGTAGAGCACGTTGACGGTGTCGACCATGCCGGCCACCACACCGAGATCGTGCGTGATCATCAGCAGCGCGGTGCCGGAGTCCCGGACCAGTTCCTTGAGCAGCTCCAGGATCTGGGCCTGGATGGTGACGTCCAGCGCGGTGGTCGGCTCGTCGGCGATCAGCAGCCGAGGCTGGCAGGCCACCGCCATCGCGATCAACGCCCGCTGCCGCATCCCGCCGGAGAGCTGGTGCGGGTACTCCTTCAGCCGGCGCTTCGGGTCCGGGATGCCGACCCGGTCCAGCAGCGACGCAGCCTCCTTGGCCGCGGTCTCGCCCTTCATCCCCCGGTGCCGGGCGAGCACCTCGGTCACCTGCAACCCGATCGGGATCACCGGGTTCAGCGAGGAGAGCGGGTCCTGGAAGATCATCGCGATGTCCCGGCCCCGGATGTCACGCCGGGACCGGTCGTCGAGCTGGAGCAGGTCGGTGCCGTCGAAGACGGCCTTGCCACCGACGCGCAGGCCAGGCTGCTTCGGCAACAGGCCCATGATCGCCAGTGACGTGACGCTCTTGCCGCAGCCGGACTCGCCGACCAGGCCCACGACCTCACCGGCGTCGACGGAGAAGGACACACCGTCGACCGCGTGCACGGCCCGCTGGCCGCGCCGCGCGAACGTGACGGACAGATCGTCCACTTCGAGCAATGCCATTACTGGCCCTCCGTTCGCGACTGCGGGGCTCGCAAGCTCACTCCTCGCGCTTCACACATACCGGGCCTACTTCCGCAGCTTCGGGTCGAGGGCCTCGCGCATCGCCTCACCCAGCAGGGTGAAGCCGAGCGCGGTGATGATGATCCCGACCGCCGGGTAGATCGCCAGCGACGGCCGGATGCCGAGGTACTGCTGCGCGTCGGCGAGCATGACGCCCCACTCCGGTACGGCGGTGTCGGGGTTGCCCAGGCCCAGGAACGACAGCGCCGCAGCCTCGATGATCGCTGTGGCCAGGGTCAGGGTGGCCTGCACGATCACCGGGGCGAGCGAGTTCGGCACCACGTGGGTCAGCGCGATCTTCGACTTCTTAACGCCGAGCGAGGTGGCCGCCAGCACGTAGTCGCTGTTGGCCTGGGAGATCATCGAGCCGCGCAGCAGCCGGGCGAAGACCGGCACCGAGACCACGCCGACCGCGATCATCACAGTGGTCAGGCTGGCACCGAGCAGGGCGGCGATGCTTACCGCCAGCAGGAGGCTCGGCATCGCCAGCAGCATGTCGACGAACCGCATCAGGGTGGTGTCGATCCACCGCCCCCACCGGCCGCCGAGGCCGGCCGCGGCACCGGAGATGCCACCGATGAGCGCGCCGACCGCCAGGCCGATAAGTGTGGAGACCACGCCGACCAGCAGGGTCTGCCGGGCGCCCACGATCATCCGACTGAACTCGTCCCGGCCCTGGTGGTCGTAGCCGAACCAGTGGTCGCCGTTGGGGCCGGGGATGACACCCGGCTTGATCAGACCCTCACGGATGCCGATCGTGTCGGTCGGCGCGTACGGCACGAGGAACGGCCCGATCACCGCGACCAACACGAAGATCGTCAGGATGACCGCACCGACGATTGCCGCCGGGTTGCGGCGCAGCCGGCGGAATGCCTCCTGCCACAGGCTGACGCCACGCTCGTCGTCGCGGGCGGCCAACTCCGAGAGCCGGTCGATCTTTTCGCGCTTCTTGCCGGGGCTGAGGGTCATCGCACCCTCACCCTCGGGTCGATGAAGCTGTAGGAGAGGTCGACCAGAAGGTTCACCAGCACGTACACCACCGCGATGATCAGAATGAAGCCCATCAGCACCGGATAGTCGCGTTGGCCGATGGCCTCGGCGACGAAGGCCCCGATGCCGCTGAAGGCGAAGACGGTCTCGGTCAGTACGGCGCCGGAGAGCAGACCGCCGGCGAGCAGGCCGATCGAGGTGGCCACCGGCAGCATCGCGTTACGCAGCACGTGCCGGGTGCGCACCGTCCGCTCGGTCAGGCCTTTGGCCTCGGCGGTCCGGACGAAGTCCTCGTTGAGCACCTCCAGCACGCTCGCCCGGGTGATCCGGACGATGATCGCCAGCGGGATGCTGGCCAGCGCGATGGCGGGCAGCACGAGATGCCAGAGGGCGTCGGCTGCCGCGTCCCACTCGCGGGTCATGAGCCCGTCGAGGACGAAGAAGTTGGTGACCCGGGTCGCGCCGAGCGTCGGGTCCTGCCGGCCGCTGGACGGGAACCAGTGCAGGTTCTCCGAGAAGATCGCCTTGAGCACGTAGCCGAGGAAGAAGACCGGGATGCAGATGCCGATCAGCGAGCCGCCCACGGACGCGTGGTCCAGGAACCGGCCGCGACGACGGGCCGCCAGGTAGCCGAGCGGGATGCCGACGCCGATCGCGATCACCATGGCGGTGATTGTCAGTTCGACGGTGCCGGGGAATCGCTCGATGAACTCCGTGGTGACCGCCCGCTTTGTGGAGGTCGAGGTGCCCAGGTCGAGCTTGATCATCCGGCGCACGAACCGCCCGTACTGCACCAGGATGGGCTCGTCGAGGCCCATGTTGCGGCGGATGGCGGCACGCATCTCGGGCGTACCGCGCTCGCCGAGGATCGCGGTCTCCGGGCCGCCGGGCAGCCGGCGGAGCCAGATGAAGAGCAGAAGGGAGAGCCCGAACAGCGTGGGTATCAGCTGAAGCAGGCGCCTGACGATGAACCGGAACACGGCGGCCTCGAAGGGGTGCGGAGGGTTGCGGGCGGGCGCTGTGCGACAGCGCCCGCCCGCGTTCCTTGCGTCAGATCAGACTTACTTGAACTCGGCGGTGGAGTACCGCTCGTCGGTGAGCGGGCTCGCCTTGACGCCCGTCACGTCCTTGCCGAACACGATCGCCGGCGGCGAGTGCGAGATCGGCACACCCGGCAGGAAGTCCATCACGGACTTGTTCAAGGCCTTGTACTTCTCGGTCCGGGCCGCGATGTCAGCGGTGCTGTCGGCGTCCTGGAACTGGTCGAACAGGGCCTTGTTGTTGAAGCCCCACTCGTCCTTCGGCCGGTCGAAGAACGTACCGATGAAGTTGTAGGCGTCGCCGTAGTCACCGGTCCAGCCGAGGAAGTGCAGGTCGTGCTTGCTGCCCGAGGTGGTGGCGTTCAGGTAGTCCGGGCTCCACTTGAGCGGGATCGCCTCGACGGTGATGCCGACCGCCTTCAGGTCCGCCGAAAGCAGCTCGAAGATGTCCTTCGGGTTCGGCATGTACGGCCGGGTGACCTCGGTCGGGTAGTGGAACTTCAGCGTGAGGTTCGACGCGCCGGCCTCGGCCAGCAGCGCCTTCGCCTTGGCCGGGTCGTAGGTGTACTTGGTGACGTCGCCATTCCAGCCCTCGACGGTGTCGGGCATGAAGTTGTCGGCCACCTTGGCGCCCGGCGGCAGCTTCGAGTCGACAAGCTGCTGACGGTTCAGGGCGTACGCGATCGCCTGCCGGACCTTCAGGTCGGCGAGCTTCGGGTTGCCCTTCTGGTTGATCGCCAGGTAGAGGATGTTGAACGCCGGGCGGGTGAGGACGTTGAAGCCCTCGCCCTTCAGCGGCTCGACGTCGGCCGGGCCGACGAGGTCGTAGCCCTGGATGTCACCGGAGCGCAGCGCCTGCTTGCGGGCGTTCTCGTCCGAGATCGTCTTGAAGATCAGGGTCTTCAGCTTGGCCTTGTTGCCGGCGTAGTCCTCGTTGCGCTCCAGGGTCAGCGTCTTGTTCGCGACGTCCCAGGACTTGAACTTGAACGGGCCGGTGCCGGTCGGGTGCTCCGTGGCGTACGACGGGTACTTGACGTCCTCGGCGGTGCCGGCCACGTTGCTGGCGTCGAACTCCTGCAGCGCCTTCGGGCTGTGCATCGAGAACGAGGGGAGCATCAGCGCGGCCGGGATCTTGCTGGAGACCCGCGTGAAGGCCAGGTCGACAGTGGTCGCGTCCTTGGCGGTGCAGGACTTGAAGAGGCTCGGCGGCAGGTCCGCGTTCTCGTTGGCGGCGAAGCCACCCATGACGTCCTGCCAGTACGCGGTCACGTCCGGGCTCTGCATGAGGCCCTTGGCGTTGTACCAGCGGTTGAAGTTGGTGCAGACGGCCTCGGCGTTGAAGTCGGTGCCATCGTGGAACTTCACGCCGGACCGAAGCTTGAAGGTCCAGGTGGTGCCGGCGGCGTCCGGGGTCCAGGACTCGGCCAGACCGGGGCTGACCTTGGTGCCGCCCTCCTCCGGCCGGACCAGGGTCTCGAAGACCTGACGCGCCACACGCAGCGACTCACCGTCGCTGGCGAAGCTCGGGTCGAGCACCTTCGGGTCTCCGGCGACGCCGAAGACGAGGGTGTCCTTCTTACTGCCGCTGGAACTGTCGTCGCGGTTGCTCTCGGCGCAGCCTGCTACCGCGAGGGCCGCGACCGCGACGGCCGCGATCGCGACCTTCGGCCTGGGTGCACGCATCGTGCTTCACCTCGTCCTTGGGGGTACGGACAACGTGGTGACAGGGGTCACCGATGGCGGTGACCATAGCTCCCGTGGCGTCCAGCCGGAAACAGGCGGGTGGACGGTTGGTATCGGATCGTGCCCCAACAGGCGTTTGACATTCGAATCGAAGGCGAGAGCGGCTCCCCGCCGAACAATCTGAATCCACGATGCCAAACTGTTACGTCGAACCGGCCCGATGAGCATGCAGGTGTCAGATCAATTCCGGGCAGTGACGAGGCCATGACGTGCCGATGGTCGGCACCCGAACGGGTGCCGACCATCGGCTGCACGACACGGATCTCAGACGGCTCGGCGCCCCTCGAAGGCCCGACCCAGGGTGATCTCGTCGGCGTACTCCAGGTCGCCGCCGACCGGCAGCCCGCTGGCCAGCCGGGTGACCGCGATGCCCATCGGCTTCACCATCAACGCCAGGTAGGTGGCGGTCGCCTCGCCCTCGGTGTTCGGGTCGGTGGCCAGGATCAACTCCCGCACCGTCCCGTCACCGAGCCGGATCAGCAACTCCCGGATACGCAGGTTGTCCGGCCCGATCCCCTCCAGCGGATTGATCGCGCCGCCGAGCACGTGGTAGCGACCCCGGAACTCACCGGTCCGCTCGATGGCCACCACGTCCTTGGGCTCCTCGACCACGCACAGCACCTCGTTGGTGCGGCGCGGATCGCGGCAGATCCGGCACTGCTCGGACTCGGCCACGTTGTAGCAGGTCGTACAGAACCGCACCAGCTCCTTGACCTTGCGCAGCGCGCCGGCCAGCCGGTTGACGTCGGCCGGATCCGCCGACAGCACGTGGAACGCGATCCGCTGGGCGCTCTTCGGACCGACGCCCGGCAGTCGACCGAGTTCGTCGATCAGATCCTGGATGGCACCTTCGTACATCTGCCGGCTCAGAAACCGGGCAGGCCGAGGCCGCCCATGCCGCCCGCGACCGGGCCCATCTTGCGCTCGGTCAGCTCCCGCGCGGCCTCGGCGGCGTTGTGCACGGCCGCGACCACCAGGTCCTCCAGAGTCTCCACGTCGTCCGCGTCGACGGCCTTCGGGTCGATCTTGATCGCCTTGAGCTCACCGGAGCCCGAGACGGTAGCGGTGACCAACCCGCCGCCCGCCGTGCCGGTCAGCTCGGCCTCGGCCAGCTCGGCCTGCGCGGCGGCGATCTGCTGCTGCATCTTCTGCGCCTGCTTCAGCATCTGCTGCATGTTCGGCTGTCCACCTGGGCGCACGGATGGCTCCTTCTCGCACTCGTCTGCTCGGCCGCCGCCCAGCCTAACCGCTGTGGCCGCCCTCGCCCCGCCCGGTGCGCGCGCCCACGCCGAGCAGCCGGAACGACCTCCGGGTACGGCTACCACCACCCTCAATCGACCATCTGGCGGTAGTGCGCCAGGCACCGCCACACTGGTCTGCTCGACGTCATGAACCTCAACCGCACCGGCCACGTCGGCGCGTTGTGCTGGGTGGCAGCGGCACCGGCCTTCCTTGCCGCCAACCTGGTGACCGGGCTGCGCTGGCAGGACCCCACCTACAGTTGGAGCACCAACAACATCAGCGACCTCGGCAACGTCCACTGCGGGATCTGGGACACCACCCGCCCCCGCTACGTCTGCTCGCCCTGGCACCCGCTGATGAACACCGCGATGCTTGCCACCGCCGTACTCCTCGCCGCCGGACTCCTGCTGACCTGGCGGATCCTCGGTCGCGGCGGCGTGGCCCGCTCAGCCCAGGCGCTGCTACTGCTGGCCTGCATCGGGTACGCCCTCGCTGCCCGCTACCCGGCCGACATCGACGAGAACCTGCACGTCCTCGGCGCATTCCTGATCATGGGGGTGGGCAACGTCGGCCTGCTCCTGGCGGGCTTCGCCCCAGGCAGCACACTGCTCGGCCGGTGGCGGCGGCTCACCCTCGCCGCCGGGCTCACCGCGCTGGTCGGCACAGTGCTGTTCGCCGCCCAACAGGGCGCAGGGATCGGGGTAGGCGGCATGGAACGCATAGCCGTACTGCCATTCCCCCTGTGGGCCTGCTGCGCAGGAGTCCTACTAGCCGAAAACAACCCCAGCCCCGCCTAACCCCTAGCCCCGAACCCTGCCCCGCCCACCTCACCCCGTCGATCATGGAGTTGTGGTGCCCGTCTTGATGCGCGACGGGCGCTTTGTCCCCCACCACAACTCCATGATCGACGAGCGAGGTTGGGACGCCGCGAGGCTTGGCTAGCGGGCGTCGACCTCGTCGATCTTCTCGGCGCCGAACGTCTCGCGGAGCAGCCGTACCGCCTGCTCCTCGCTGGACTCCCGCGCGGTCTTCTCGTCGATGACCTCGTCCAGCGGTTCGTCGCCCGGGTCGAACCCCTCGTAGGTGGGCGTCGCCGCCGGTGCCGCCCCGCCGGGCCGCCCGCCCCGCAGCGGTCCGTCGAAGTCCGGGTCGTAGGGCGGTTCGCCGGCCCATTCGGCGTCCGCGGTGGGCCGGGCTGCCGATCCGGTACGCGCACCGCGCCCCGCAGCCGCCGCGCGAGCTGCGGCGATGGCGCTGCTCACCGGGGCACCACCGGCTGAAGCCGGCTGCCGGGCCGCCGGTGCCGAGTTGCCCCGCGCTCCCGGGTTACCACCGCTGGCAGCAGGACCGGAACCACCTGCTCCAGCGCCATGCGCGCCGGTGCCGTGGCCGCCAGCACCGCTGCTGCCCGTGCCGTTGGTCCCCGCGCCGATGGCGCCCGTGCCGATGGCGCCCGTGCCGATGGCGCCCGTGCCGTGCGTCCCGGTCGCGGTAGGTGCCGAGCCGGAGCCGCCAAGTGCGCCGGTGCCCGCGTCGTTTCCGGCCGATGCGCCACCTGGACGGGCGGCCTCGGGCCAGTCCTCGTCGTCCGTCGCCTCGGTAGTGGCGGCACCGCCTCCGGGGCGGGCCGCCTCCGGCCAGTCGTCGTCGTCATCCGCCGCAGCAGCGGGCGGCGCTCCACCCTGCCGGCCCGCACCGTGGCCGCCGGAGCCCTGGCCACTAGAGCCCAGGCCACCGTTGCCCAGGCCACCGTTGCCCAGGCCACCGTTGCCGTGGCTACCGGAGGCGGGTCCGCCGGAGCCCTGGCCGCCGCGCACGCCCGTTGCAGCAGTTACGCCGCCATGGGCACCCGGGCCAGCGACGCCTGTCGGATTCGCTGGGTGAGGCGGCGCGCTGGTCGGGCCGGAGGCGGCGGTTGGTGTCCCCGCGGTGGGCTGAGCGCTCGGCGGTGCAGCAGTGGTGTTGATGCTCCTCGCGGGCTGCGCGCCCGACGCGGCGTGCACGTCCCCCGAGGTGGGTTGCGCGCCTGCGGCGGCAGCGCCGTGCATGTGCGAGGCAGCCGGTACGTCCGCCGGGGCGTTCATACTCGTCGCGGCCGGCTCCGTGCCTGGCGCGGCGGCATGAGCGCTCGGCGGTGCTGCTGCGGCAGACCGATTCGGTGCCGACGGCTCGGCGGGCGCGGCCAGCGGGGCCGACGGCTCGGCGGGTGCGGCCGGCGGGGCGGCGGGACGGGCCGGTGCGGCGGGCTGCGAGCGCGGCGGGCCGGACAGCGACGCAGCGCCCCGTTCGCCGGCTACCTCGCAGCGGATCTGCCAGCGTCCGCCCAACTCCTCGTAGAGCGCATCGGTGAGCACCGCCGCGTGGTCGGCCATCATCTTGGCCAGCACTGTCGACTTCACCGTCAACACCAGCATGTCGCCGTCGAGTTCGCGTACCACGGCGTCGCGCATGAGGGCCGCGATCCGCTTGTTGGTCCGGTTGACCTTGCCGACCACGTCGGGCCAGACCCGGCGGACCGCGACAGCGTCCAGGGCTGCGGCCGGCGCACCCGGTCGGGGCGGCTCGGGCGTCGCCGGGTCGGGTAGCACCGCCGACGGCGGCACCACGCGGCGCGGGGTCGGCGAACCGGTGCCCGGCCCGGCGGGCGAGACGGGTACCGCCCGATCGGCGACTGCCTGCCCGCCGGCTGACGCGCCGGGCGACACCGCGATCGGCGAGTCGACACCGGAAGCGTGCGAGCCCACCACACCCGAGGCCGGCGCGTGCGAACCAGCACCAGCAGCCGCGGCAGCCGCGCGCGCGGCAGCGGGCCCCGAGGCGTGCGGGCCAGAAACATGCGATGCGGCAGGGCCGGAATCGGCAACGCCGGAGGCAGCGGTGTTCTGCGCCGTGGACGTCACTGGGTCGACGGACCACGGCGGTGCGGAGGTCGGGGCGGCGACGGGTACGGGGGTGGCGGCAGCCGGAACCGGAGGGGCGTGCTGTGGGCGTACCCCCGGGTTGGTTGCGGCGGCCGGCGGCGCGTCGGTGCCGGTCAGGGTGAGACGGCGTTCCATGCGTTCCAGGCGTTGGAGCAGGCCGCGGGTGGAGTCGTCGGCGCCGGGCAGGAGCATCCGGGCGCAGATCAGCTCCAGCAGCAGGCGGGGCGCGGTGGTGCCGCGCATCTCCACCAGGCCGTCGTGGACGATGTCGGCGCAGCGGGACAGCGTGCCCGGGCCGAGCTGGGAGGCTTGGGCGGCCATCCGCTCGATCTGGTCGGCGGGGCCGTCGATGAGGCCCTTCGCCGCGGCGTCGGGCACCTGCTGGAGCACGATCAGGTCGCGCAGCCGCTCCAGCAGATCGGCTGCGAACCGGCGTGGGTCGTGGCCGGCCTCGGCCACCCGGTCGACCGTGGCGTACGCGGCGGCGCCGTCCCCGGCGGCCAGCGCGTCGCACATCTCGTCGATGAGCGCGGCGTCGGTGACCCCGAGCAGGGCCGCGGCCCGCGCGTAGCTGACGCCTTCGGGGCCGGCGCCAGCGATGAGCTGGTCGAGCACGGAGAGGCTGTCCCGGGCGCTGCCGCCACCGGCACGGACCACGAGCGGGAAGACCGCCGGTTCGACGGCGACGCCCTCGGCCTGGGTGAGTTGCTCGAGGTACGGGCGGAGCACCTTCGGCGGGATCAGCCGGAACGGGTAGTGGTGGGTCCGCGACCGGATAGTGCCGAGGACCTTCTCCGGTTCGGTGGTGGCGAAGATGAACTTGACGTACTCCGGGGGCTCCTCGACGAGCTTGAGCAGGGCGTTGAAGCCCTGTGTCGAGACCATGTGCGCCTCGTCGATCACGTAGATCTTGAAGCGGCTGCTGGCCGGCGCGAAGAACGCGCGCTCGCGCAGCTCACGGGCGTCGTCGACACCGCCGTGGCTTGCGGCGTCGATCTCGATCACGTCGATGGAGCCGGCGCCGTCGGTGGCCAGCGAGCGGCAGGACTCGCACTTGCCGCACGGCTCGGGGGTGGGGCCCTGCTCACAGTTGAGCGAGCGGGCCAGGATCCGGGCGCTTGACGTCTTGCCGCAGCCACGTGGGCCGGAGAAGAGATAGGCGTGGTTGAGCCGGCCGCTGCGCAGCGCCTGCGACAGCGGCTCGGTCACGTGCTCCTGACCGATGACCTCGGCGAAGGTACGCGGCCGGTACTTGCGGTAGAGCGCCAGCGTCACTCGTCCCGCCTCCTCTCGACCGAGCCATTCTGCGCCGGTCGGGCGCGGGTGACCACCCACCACCCCGGCGCGCTGGGGTTGCCGGAGGTTGCCGCGCTTGATCGACTCGGCTTCCTGGAAATCGGGGTGTCCGCAGGCCCGGGACACCCCGACATCAAGGATGTCGAGTGGATCAACCGGCCCGCAGACAAAAAGGCCTCCCGTGCACCCGGCAGAGCTCGCTTATCCTTGCTGCCTTCCGGCCCTGGGGAGGTTCACGAGATACCGCCGCACGGGAGGTGACGCCCAGCCTACCCGACGGCCCGTCGATCTTCAGGGGGTGGTGGGGTGGCCCAGCCGACGAGGGCCTGTATCCTGGCTCGCGGAGGATTCGCCTAGAGGCCTAGGGCGCACGCTTGGAAAGCGTGTTGGGTTTACACCCTCACGAGTTCGAATCTCGTATCCTCCGCTCGCTTGAGCAGCACGAACGCCCGGCAGACCATTATCGGTCGGCCGGGCGTTCGTCTTGTGGTCTCATCGATGCCGTGACCGATGCGGCATGGCAGTGGGACGAGACGTTGTACGCGGGCAGCGCCAGCCACTACAGCATCGGGCGCATGCCCTACCCGCCCAGCCTCGCGGACGCCGTCGCGAAGGAACTCGGCCTCGACGGCACCGGCCGGCTCCTGGACGTCGGCTGCGGGCCGGGGTCGTTGACGCTGCTGCTCGCACCCCTGTTCGAGGCGGCGGTAGGCGTCGACGCCGACCGGGACATGCTCGCCGAGGCGGGCCGCAGGGCGCGCGAGGTGGGACTGGCAAGCGTCCAGTGGCGACACTTACGCGCCGAGGACCTGCCTGCCGACCTGGGTACGTTCCGGCTGGTCACGTTCGCCCAGTCGTTCCACTGGATGGATCGACCGCTGGTGGCCGGGCGGGTCCGGGACATGCTCGCGTCCGGCGGGGCGTGGGCCCATGTCCACGCCAACACACACCAGGGCGTGACCGGGGACGATCCGCTGCCGCACCCCCGTCCGCCCTGGCAGCAGATCGACGACCTGGTCGCCAGCTATCTGGGCCCGGTCCGCCGGGCGGGGCAGGGCTGGCTGCCGGCGGGCACCCCTGGCGGCGAGGACGAGATCATGCGGGAAGCGGGCTTCACCGACCCCACCCATCTCACGATCGAGCAGGGGATGGTCGTGGCACGCGGTGTCGACGAGGTCGTCGCGGCGGTGTTCTCGCTGTCCAGTTCGGCGCCGCACCTGTTCGGCGATCGTCTTCCCGCCTTCGAGGCGGACCTGCGGCACCTCCTGGCGGCGACGGCACGCGATGGCCTGTTCGCCGAGCGGCGGCGCGAAGTCGCTGTCTCGATCTGGCGTACCTGACCGACCGCCTGAACCGTCGTACACATGTTCTATCCACAGGCTGTGGACGGCGGCGACCTGCGTCAGGAGCCGTCGCGAAGGTCGGCGAGCCGTTCCGGCCGGAAGCTGATCTCATCGAAGGTCGCGCTGCACCCTTCGCCGGTAGGCGACTGGCCGGCGAACCCGATGCGGTCGCCGGACGGGTCGCCGTCGAAGCCGAAAACACGGATCAACTGCCAGGTCGTGCCGTCGGCCGACGCGTGGTACGCGTAGACCCGGCCGATCCGCGAGACCCGCAGCCACACCGTCCGGTCGGGTACGACGAAGGCGTTCGCGTCGTCGGCGACCCCTCGGCAGATGACCGACACGATCATGGGCTCGGCCTCGGGCGAGAACTCGAAGCACAACTTGCCCCAGCACCGCTCGTCGCGCCAGAGCAGGAGCACCCCGGCGTCGAAGGTCGAGGCGAACTCCACCGTGACCCGGGCGCTGAACTGAAAATCACCGCCCGGGGGCAGGTCACCGAGCAGCGTCGCCGCGTTGAGGACGGGCGCGGGACCCTCGCCCGCCTCGACGCCATCGCCGCTCGGGTCGATGAAGATGTCCGTGCGCGGCTCCGCCGACACCGTCACCGCACCGGTCGACTCGTCGACCCGCCACAGCCCGCCGGACGAGGGCGTGAGCAGGGACGGCATGCCGGGGACGGTCAGTCGATCAGCCATTGCCCGACCGTACAGTCTGCCGCCGGGAAGTACGGGCAGCCCCCGGGGTACGGTCCGGGATATCGACGCCGGGCAACCCCGTCGTACACATGTTCTATCCACAGGCTGTGGACGGCGGAGGGTTCGATGGGTTACCAGCTCAGCGCGGTCGTCGCGGACGCCGAGCTGCTCCGCGAGCACACCGTCGAGCTGGACCACGCGGTCCTCGGCGAGCTGCGGCAGGACTTCGCGCTGATGCCGGTGACCCCGCAGTTGGTGGTGGAGTTGACCGGGTCACTGCCGGACTTCGCGGTGGACGACCGCACCGCAGAGCATCCGTTCGGCCTGGTCCTGTCGCCGGTGCTGACCGAATTGTTGAGCGGATGGTCAGGTCTGGGCCCGGTGGCGTACGTCGAGGCGGAGTTCGGCGGCGGCGCCGGCTACCAGTCGGCGATGGTGTGGCTCGGCGGCGCGGTGTCGTGGGGTCCGTGCTTCGACGACGTGCTGGACGGGCCGCGTGAGCAGTGGCCGATAAACGCGGCACTCCTCCGGCTCGGCGTCGAGCGGGGCGCGTGGATCGATCCGTTCGCCGAGGTGGGCCTGCACCTGGAGCGCAGCACCGACGGTTGGCTGGCGCACGGGCGGCGGAGGCTCAGTGCCGACTACTGGGACGAGCTGGTCGAGCAGTGGGAAAACCAGTAATCCGGCGACTGGCAGCAACCTGAGCGGCCCGCTCCCGTTGGGGACCGGGGGGATTCCATGAAATTGCGACAATTCGCGTTTATTGCCACGTTGATGACTGCTGCCTCGATCGCCGGCAGCGGCGCGCCACCACCCGGGTCGACACCGGCCAACTGGCCCGCCACCAACGAGGTCGTCGACCTGAACGGCCTGCGCAACATCGAGTTCGGCGACACCGAGGACGAGCTGACCCGCCGGGGCATCCTGCGTACCGACCTGGACGGCTGCGGGCTGACGCTCACCGGCCACGACACGGTGAGCCCTGTCTTCGTGGAGACCAAACTGGTGCTGCTGTGGGCCGCCGACCCGATGCGGACACCCGAGGGCATAACTGCCGGCTCACCCGTCGACCAGGTCTGGTCGCGCTACCCAACTGTCACCAGGCTGCCCGCTCCACAGGGGACACACCGCCTCGACGGGCTGCTCGCCCGCACCGGCGACCGCGCGTACCTGTTCCTGCACGACGGGCGCACGGTCCAGAAGACCATCGCGGGGTACGCCGACTGGGCCCGCCGCTTCTTCGACGAGGGAGCAGGCCCCTGCTGAATCGTGGGACAGAACGCGGAACGCCCGACCGATCCTCGCGGATCTGCCGGGCGTTCTCGCTGTTCACTGGCGGTGGCGGCGGGATTTGAACCCGCGGAGGGCGTAAACCCTCACACGCTTTCGAGGTCTGCGATCATGTATCCGCCGTGGTCCGGTAGTGGCCGTGAACAGGCGTGTTGATCCCTGACGACTGGCGGCAAACACCCGCGTACCGCGGTGAACGAGACCGCAACTGAGACCGCAACTGCCACACCGGCGCCTCGCCGCTCCGCGAACGTCCGCCCCTTGTCCTATCGTGCCGCCATGGCTTCCGAGCGGACCTACGGCGAAATCCCTGGCTACCCACCCGGCTCAACCTTCAAGAACCGGGATGAGCTCGCCGATTCCCAAGTGCACCGGCCGAACCAGGCCGGCATATGCGGAGGCAAGGACGGCGCTGAGTCCATCGTGGTATCGGGCGGCTACGTGGATGATGAGGACTACGACACAGAGATCGTTTACACAGGTCAGGGCGGCAATGACCCAGCCACCAAGCGGCAGATCGCAGACCAGCAGCTAACCCGCGGGAACCTCGGACTCGCTCGTAGCCAGATCGACGGCAACCCGGTCCGGGTGGTCAGGGGCGCCGGCGGCGACCCGGATTACTCCCCCAAGGTTGGACTCCGGTACGACGGGCTGTTCCGGGTGGTCGATCACTGGCGTGACACCGGCAAGGATGGCTTCCAGATTTGGCGTTACCGCCTGGTCGCGCTCGAAAGCGCCGACCCGCCGCCCGCGGGCGCCCATGGCGCTACAGGCAAGCCTGCCGCGCGCACCGCGGCCATCATCCAGCGCTTGGTTAGAAGTACGGCCGTTGCCAATGAGGTGAAGCGCCTGCACGGATACAGGTGCCAGGTCTGCGGCATCGGGCTACAGACGCCGGCTGGCCCGTACGCAGAGGCAGCACACATACGCGCGCTGGGCAAGCCGCACAACGGCTTCGACGTGGCGAGCAACGTCCTCTGCCTCTGCCCCAACGATCACCTGCTCTTCGACACCGGCGCCATCTACGTCGACACCGACGGCGTTGTCAGGCATGCGGGTACGGCTGCCGATCTAGGGAAGCTCCGGCTCGTGGCCGGCCACTCTGTGGACTGGGCACAGCTGGCTTACCACCGGGAGCATCACAAGCCGTAGGCCCTGCACGCTTTCCAAGTCTGTTGCGTCATGTCCACCGCTAGCCGCTGTCGTCCAAAGCACCAGCGGTCGCAGCTAGCGGCACTTGGCCGAACGATTTCGGACGTGGCCGAACGAGACGACAACTGAGACGACACGGATGCCGCTTTCATGAAGTCGGTCATTGGCCCGACCCGACGCGGGTAAGCCGGGGTTGGCGGGCCGGATCGTTCCGCCGTTCCGGTGACTTCGGCTGGCTGGATATCCCGGGCGTCCGAGATAACGACCTGAAGTGGCAAGCCCGCCGGTAGGACAATCGGCCCAAGGCGCTCTAGTCCACGGCGTGTTTGACGCACTACGCTCCGTATGTGGACCAGGATGAGGTTGATCTTCCCCGGGTGTTGATCACCGAAGCGCGACCGCGCTTCACTCTGCTGCTTCTAACGATCATGGACGATGATCTAAAGCGAGGGTTTGAGCGCCTTCTCTATGAGGTCAAACGCCTTAGCTTAAAGGCAAGGGGAAGTAGCAGCAAAGAGCTGGTCGCCGATAACATCGACTACTCTTCGGTCGACAGCGATGAACTATTTTGGATCAATAGCGAACCGTACCAAACGGCTGCCTACATCTTTCGGGAGCATTGCCCACCATCGTGGGCCAAGTACGGGTCGTTATTCGTGGACACGGCACATAGCTTAGTAATACTCATGAGGAAGGGTCCACTGGCAGCCGTACACAGCGATTCGAAGACGCTGATATCAGCAATTCAGGCATGGCTTGACAGGAGCCCCAGGCCGCGTTTTAGGCGCATCAGTGAAGGTATTCTGAACGCCGCTTTTTTGGCTGAGGGTGAAGCGCGGAGCATGTGGCTTCGAGGCGTACACGCACCGAGATCTACCAAAGCGAACTCGAAACACCTGAGCGGTCCTCGTCTGCAAGACGCGCTTCTTCACGCCGTCGATGGAACGTTTGCTATGGGCGCTGCACGCGCCTTGCTTCCAGCAAGTGAAGGACTGCAAAGCCTTCGCGGGATTATCGGGTTAACTCCCCGGAAATCCCAGATATGGCATCAGCAGCCCGTAACGCCCGACATCTTTTTCGCCAATGTGGCAGATGTGCTTAATCTAATCGAAGGCATCGCGGAACGCGGTATCAGCCTCGATAATCCGTATCCGGTTCTTTGCACGCACGAGCGAGATCTCGCCGAAGTGCGGGGTGCGTTCGATATTTCAACCCTGCCTCGATCTGACATTCAGGCAAGGGGTGACGCAGATGATGACTTGCTAGAGGCTGCTGATCGACTGGAGCACGCTTTTATCGACGTGCGCGCGATAGGAAAATCATCGAGCTTTCATGTCGATGTCGGTCAGAATGGAGCGATCTGCGGAACTCTAAGCGGTCGCATACACGTGGGAGCAAAATCGCTATCGTTAAGGTTCGGGCTTCATGGGGAGCCCACCAACCCACCACCCGTAAGGCACATCCTGGACGATCTAAACCGCTATGCGGACGATCTGGTTACTATCTACTACGAGTCGGGGCATACGGCTTTAATGAAAGCTGTGTACAAGCAACATCGTAGTGCAGTCGTGTTCCCTAATTGGATCTGGGAGGACTTCGCCGGCTTCGATATATCAAAAGAAAAGCCGCCCGTAAGAAGCCCTCAGGAGATCCACGACCAAATTGGGTCGGCGGCAGATGACTCGTTATTTAGTTGGATTGCGAGACGCTTCGGCGATGGTTGGCTCACCTGCGATGACGGCAGTGGCGAGGTAGCGGACTTTATTCACCTGAGCAACGACGGGATTCTTAGCCTTCTGCACGTTAAGGGCGCGAAGCTTAATCATCGAAATCGTAAGGTAGCGGTCGGTCCCTACGAGGTAGTCATTAGCCAGGCCGAGAAGAATGTTCGTTATCTTACGGTCGATACGCTCATCAAGCGCCTGTCGCAAAGCCCGGTCGATCGCCCTGCGAGTTGGCGTTTCGGGGAAAGAGTGGATGACCGGGCGGAGCTTATCGAGATGCTGGGCACCCTGGATCCTCGTGCCCGAACGAAGGTGTTGGTAGTCCAGCCACATATGAGTAAGAGGCTTTACGATGAAGCCTTAGGTCGGAGGGAGGAGGAAACAGCTGCTTCTGCCGATACCCTTCGCACAGAGTTGCTAGAAGCGCTTCTCAATATCGCTCATGCAGGGATAGTGGGCAACGGTTCTGACTTGTACGTTATGGGAAGTCTGGAATAGAGATCTTATGATTACAAGTCGAACTGTATTTCTGCCTGGGTCACGACTTGGCGAGGCCCGATGAACCTTCGGGCAACCAGTAGTCCGGCATTGTGCGCCTCTTCGCCCGCGTGGCTAGCGGATGCGTCCGAGATGAGCCACGGCGTGAAACCTCGTTCGAATGCGTCTACTGCTCCCTTCAAGACGCAGCTCTCAGTCGCGATTCCGCAGAAGTAGAACTCATTCCATCCCATTCCCTGGAATAGCTTGATTCCGTCCGCCGTGAACGGACTGTAGATTTCCTTGTCAAGCACTACGCCCCGATCCACGTGCGGGCGCACCTCAGGAACGATGTCAATGTCGGGCGAAGTCTGAAGCCGCTTCCAGCCGAAGAAGCGCTCGAAGGGGCTGCCAGGGTAGTTCAAGTACCGAGTAAAAAGCGTGTCGCCACCGGCTGCCTGCCAACGTTGCACCAACTCGGCGACGACAGGAACGATGTGTGCCGACTGCTCGCGTACGAAGCCGTTTTGCATGTCGGTCACGACAAGCACAGGGCGACCCGTTGTCATTGGCTCAACCTCGATCCGTATCGCGGAGGGTTTCGATGGCTTGGTCTAGGGCTGGCATCAGGTCACTCGTTCGCAGGATCGCTCGACGCATCGCCTGATGCTGTCCAGTTTCCCACAGTCGGGAAACAGTGAGTCGGGAGCGCACTCCCCGAAGGTAGCGCCATCCGTGCTCTGCAGGCACCCGCGGATCTCGCCCTCGCTCTACCTGGCGGGCAATCGCGTCGCTATAAGCCCACATGGACTGAATCGCAAGCTCACAGGCGACCATCTCGGCTTCCGTCAAGGAACGACCGGCTGAGATCGGGTGGTACACGACTCCGGACCATGAGGCGTAGCCCACCGAGATTCCAGGTACGCCGAAGGATTCGATGCCTACGTGGTCGTACGCCTCGGACAGCAACGACTGCTCGACCATCTCGGCATGCGCTAGGTGTTCGTCGTCCAGGGCGCGGCCACGGTGCAGCACCACCTTTGGCGTCGACATGATGCGTAGCGCGCTATCCAGTAGCTCAGCCGACCACGCCGGCTCAGTAACCCAGTGAGCGCCGAGGACGTACACCGCAGACTCGTCCTCGGCGGGTGCGACGGGTGTGAGGTAGTCGGTAGCCCATTTGATGTTGTCGCCGTACGACACCTCTCGCCATGCGGCGAGTGCTGCGATCGTGGACAACTGGACGTGCTCGATAAGGTGAAAGATTGCCGACCCGCACGGCCAGACGTAGAGGATGCAATCGCCCTCCGGGTGCTCGACGGGAGTCGAGTAGCAGGTGTGCCACTGTTTGGCGGCCGGAGTGCAGCCGGCGCTTTCGCGTAGCCGGGCAGCGCCCTCAGCGCCGACGAACGCCGTCACGAACTTGTGGGATCGCGCTGTGAAGTGCGGGCGATCCTCGGCGCTGCCGGTCAACTCGCCGAACAGGTCGTGTGGCTTTGCGTCGTACGCCAGGCAGTAGAGCTGCCGGTAGATCGGGTCGGTGACCGCTACGCGCCCGGTCTCGTGGCGGTACATCGCTTTCTCGATGGCCTCGACCGTGGGCGTCTCGCGGATGCCGCGCTGTTGGCCGACGCGGTGCAGCTCTCGCGCAGCGCGCTTGCGCGACTCCCAGCCGGCCGCCTTCCTACGGTTGACCAGCACGAGATTGGGCTTGTACTGCCGTGGGACCTCAGTGGACATAGGGCGTGTCCTTCGTGTCCGTGCGTAGGACCTGCCTGGATCGCTGCTCGGCGGGCAGTCTCATTGGCAGGCGAGCAAGGTGCCGCCGTAGACGGGAGCCGAGGACAGGAGGCACCAGATGATCCGACCTAGCCCGTGGTGCCTTTACGCGGCCTCTCGGCCTGCCACTTCCGGATCGTCTCGGGCTGCCACGCCGGGGACCGGCCGAACAACCGGTCAGGCGCGGGGGCCTGCCCACGTGAGACGTAAGAAGCCCAGGTTGCGCGACTGATCGGGGCACCTACCGAAGCCAGGTAGGTGCGTACGTGGTCCGTCGTCCACCAGTCGGCGGGCAGGTCAGCGTCAGTCATCAGTACAAGCCTACGTGGTACGGGTGCTTGCGCGAATACAACGTGGCGTTGTAGCGTCACAAATACAACGCCACGTTGTAGTCCGTCGGTTGGGGTCCGGGGAAGGCAGTGCGCAACAGCACTGCGCGCCTACGTCCCGCTGTGCGGTTGGTCATTGAGAACTTCAGAGCAGAAGCGCCGCGTTTGATCTGGCTTGCGGTATTCCCGCCTTGAGTCACACGGTGGCCGACCTCGGTAGATCCCGAGCGAGCGGGCCGAGCGGTCGGGTCTTGGCGCGCGGAACGTCTTCTGCCTCTCTGCATCTGCCCCGGGGTGGGGTGTCGCGCCGTTCTGGTGCGCGGCCTCACCCCGGGTTTTCCCGTCCTTGATCCCGTTTGTGGAGGTGAGCCGTCATGACCGTGAGCGTCTTCGCTGCCGTTCGAGTGACCACCAAGAGCAGCGCCGTGTGGCGTACCTGCAACCGGTGCGACCGGCTCGCCCCGCTGGCACCCGATGAGCGTCACTGCCGGTCCTGTCCGCCGGCTGTGCGTTCTCGCCGTTCTGGAAGGAACCGATCGAAGTGATCACTAAACTCCCCACCACCGCCGCCGAGCCGACCGCTGCCGCCCTGGCCGCGATCGACGCGGAGTGGCCGCTGATCGCGGCCGAGCTGGACCTGTTGGACGCCGAGATCACGCTGCTCTACGCCGAGGACCACGGCGGCCCGTCGCCGCTGGACTGGCGTCGGCTGCGCCGGGCCGAGGCCCGCGTCACCCGCGCCGCCGCCGACACCGCTACCCGTACCGACCCGCGCCGCGCGGCCTAATGTCGCGCATCCGCGCCGCCTACTTCGACCCGGACGGCACGCGGTACGGCATCCCCACCTACTGGTGGAAAGGTGCCCCGCCCGGCTACGCCACCCGCCGCCAACTGACCGCCGCTGGCCTGCGCCCCGGTGGTCAGCCGGTCGCCGCTCAGGTGCTCTGGCGTGGTGTTGGCGGCACCCGCACCGCCTACCTGTACCGGGTCGACCTGGCGGCGCCGAAGCGCACCGCGACTCCCGCGCAGCGCGCCGCCATCGGCAAGGCACTCACCGCCCGCCGCACCTGCCCGACCTGCCAAACGGTCCGGCCTTACGTCATTCCGCGCTCGCTCGGCGAGTGCGTCGACTGTGCCTATCCCCAGGAGGACGCAGCATGACCGCCCCCACCATCAACGGCACCCGCTACCCCCAACCGATCGAAGACCTGCTTCCGGCAGCCCGCGCGCTGGACCTGCCCGACGGGGAGGCGTTCCCGTCGCGTAACCGGCTCATGCGGGAGTTCCGCATCGGCGCACCCAAGGCCGGCGAACTGCTCGCGCTGCTCAAGACCACGCCCGCCGCGCCGCCGGCCGACACCACCGAGCCGGTGACGCCGGACCCGACCCCCGCACTGGCCGCACCCGAGCCCACTCCGCCGGTCTCACCGGACCCGACCCCCGCACCGGAGATCACGCCGCCCGAGCCGGTCGAGCAGGTCGCGCCGGTCAGTCGCCCGGACACGCCCACCCCGCCCGCGCCGGCTAAGGCATCCCGTCCGGCGGTGGTGTGGCCGGTGGTGCTGCTGGCGCTACCCGCGTTCGTCGCGATCTGGTCCGGGTGGGTCGGGTTGGGTGGACTCACCGGGTTCGGCATCGTGCACCCGCTACCGGGCATCTGGGACAGCTTCTCCATCAACAGCGCGATCACCCTCCCGATCGGGGTGGAGACGTACGGCGCGTACGCGCTCTACGTGTGGCTGTCCGGCCGGGTGCCCGAGCGGGCACGCCGGTTCGCCAAGTGGTCCGCCCTCGGTTCCCTCGCCATCGGCGCGCTCGGCCAGGTCGCCTACCACCTGCTCGAAGCCGCCGGAGTCACCTCGGCCCCGTGGTGGATCACCACCGCCGTGGCCTGCCTGCCCGTCGCGGTGCTCGGCATGGGCGCCGCACTCGCACACCTGGTGCGCACGCACGACTAGTTCCGCCCGGCGGCACGGCCCCTGGCCTGGAAACCGATGCCGTGCCGCCGGCCCTCCCATCCGGCACTCACACCTTCAGGAGAGATCACTGATGTTGTCACCCCTGCGAGCGCTGCGGAAAGCAGCGACCCGCTTGCGGCCCCGCCGCCCGATCTGGCTCGGTACACCGCTGCGCGCCACCATCGCCCCCGCCGCGTGCGGCGGCTACATCCTGCTCATCGACTACAACCAGGGCACCGAGTGGGTCGACCTGCCACTTCGGATGCAGGAGTACGACCGGCCCGATGAGCGGGAGTTCACCGCCGTTGCCGCAGCCCTCGCCGCTCGCGGCCTGATCCGCACCACGCCGTGGCAGATCGACGCCTACGGCCGTCTGTGCGCCCCGATCGCTGTCATCCGCACCGGGAAGGAGTCCCGATGAGCGCCCCGAACAACGAGCCCGGCGACCGTTTCGACTGGCAGGCCGCCGAAAACGACCTCACCACCGGGGAGGGTGCCGAGGTGGTCGACCTGGACGACGCCCGCGCCCGCCGGGTGCCTCGCCCCCGCCCGCCGGCCGACGCGGACACCACTGTCGAGGACGACGGGGATGCCGAGACGGTCGATGACGGGCCGGAGCGCGTCGGTGGGTTGGTCGACGCGGCCGAGGACATTCCGCCGGACGTGTTGGCTCGGCAGCGGGAGCGCCGGCCGATCCTGGCCGAGTGGGCGCGTTCGTGGCGTGGCCTACGCGCCGCCGCGCGGCACCAGGGCAAGGATGCCGGCTACGTCACCGCCTACCACGCCGTGCGGCTGCCGAAGTACGCGGCGAAAACCGTCGTGTGGGCACCGGTTGGGCTGTTCCGCGGCCTCGGCCGGGCGGTGCACTGGGCCAGCGCGGAAGAGGGCAACTGGCACCTGCGGCAGGCCGCCGCGACGCGCGGTGAGGCGGACGTGTGGCTCAAGCTCGACGCCCGTCGGCAGCGCCAGAGCGTGTGGCGGTGGTGGGTGCTCGCCGCCGGTGCCGGCGCGACCGTGACCGGGGCAATCGTGCTCAGTCTCGGCCCGCCGTGGTGGCGCTACGTCGCCCTCGCCGTGGTGGTGCCGCTGCTGGCCACGCTCGGCCGACCGGCGGACAAGCCGCTGACTGACCGGGTTACCGAGGGCACCCGCTACCGCAAGCTGACCGCCGACCTGGTCCGTCGGGCGTTGACGTCGCTGCAACTGTCGGCGATCAACAGCGCGGTTGCCAAGGACCCGAAGGCGATCAGCTTCCCGGTCGACATTCACCGCGACGGCCCCGGGCACCTGGCCGTGGTGGACCTGCCGTATGGGGTGGAGGCCGCCGAGGTGGTCGCCCGGCGCGGCCGGTTGGCCTCGGCGATGCGGTTGCCGCTTGATCAGGTGTGGCCCGAGCCGGCACCGGGTCACACGGGCCGGTTGGCGTTGTGGGTCGGGTATGAGCCGGCGTCGCAGATGAAGCAACCCGCGTGGCCGCTGCTGTCGGAGTCGGCGAAGGTGGACGTGTTCACAGCGTTCCCGTTCGCCACCACACCCCGCCTGGACACGGTTGCGGTTGACCTGATGTTCCGCAACTACCTCTTCGGCGGGCAGCCCGGGTCCGGGAAGACGTTCGCGCTGCGCGATCTGATCCTGGCCGCCGCGTTGGACGCCCGTACCGAGATCCGTGGCTACGAGCTCAAGGGTGTTGGGGACTTCGCCGTCCTTGAGCCGGTCATGGCCGAGTACGGCAACGGCTTCGATGACGACACCCTCGCCCGCTGCTTCGCCTTCATCGAGTGGCTCTACGAAGAGTGCCGCCGCCGCTCGAAGCGCATCGAGCACTACGCGAGGTTGGGCAAGGCCCCGGAGAACAAGGTGACCCCGGAACTGGCGTCGCTCAAGGGGTCTGGGCTTCACCCCCTGGTGGCGTGGTTCGATGAGCTGCAAGAGCTGATGACCAGCAAGTACGGCAAGGAAGCCGGAGAGATCCTGGAGAAGGTCATCAAGCTTGGCCGGGCGCTCGGTGTGATCATCCTGATCGGGACGCAGATCCCCGACAAGGACAGTTTGCCGACCGGCATCACCCGCAACGTCAACTCCCGCTTCTGCCTGTCCGTGGCCGACCAGACGGCCAACGACATGATCCTCGGGACGTCGGCGTACAAGAACGGCTACCGGGCGACCGTGTTCCAGCCGGTGGCCGAGGCCGGGTGGGGCATCCTGCGCGGCTTCGGCGCGAAGGCGTCGGCGGTGCGGTCGTTCTACGTCGACACCACCGCCGCCGCCCGCATCGTCGCCCGCGCGGTGGCGCTGCGGACCACGGCCGGGACGCTGCCGAAGCTGGACGAGCAGACCCGCGACGTGGCCCCGGTCGCCGACGTCCTCGGCGACCTGGCGCGGGTGTGGCCGGGTGATGAGAAGGCGGTGTGGAACGAGACGCTGTGCACGCTGCTGGCCGAACTGCGGCCCGACGTGTACGGCGGGTGGGAAGCCGCGCAGCTCACCACCGCGCTCAAGCCCCACCCGGCGGTGAAGGTCGGCGACGTCGGGCGGCGTATCGACGGCAAGGCCACCACCCGGCGCGGCATCAAGCACCCCGACGTGCTCGCCGCGATCGCGGAGCGTGACCGGAAGCGGTCCGCCGGCTAACCACTGCGGAGGGTGCTAGCGCTAGCGGCCCGTCCTGCTAGCGCTAGCACCCTCGCTAGCACCTGATCCGAATCATGAGCTGCCCTCTAGCGGATAGCAGCTCACGGCCCCGTGCACCCAAGAACCGGCCCAGGAGGCACCTGTGAACCCCCACCTGACCGCCGCTATCGCCCTCGCCGCGATCCCCGCCCTGATCACGTTCGGTTACGCCGGGCTGTGCTGGGTCAAGCCCGTCAAGACCTGCCAGCGGTGCGCCGGCACCGACCGCATCACCACCCGCGTTCTCCACCGCCCGCGTGCCTGCCGGCGCTGCGACCGAGGCCACCGGCTGCGCACCGGCCGACGCGTCTACAACCACCTCCACCGGCTACGCGCCGAGGCCAACCGATGAACCGCCGCACCCGCGACGGGCACACCGAGTGGTGCGGCAAAGACCACCGCTGCAACCTCGGCGAACACCGCTCCGACGACATCGTGGTCGACGTCGCCGGCCGCTCCCGCGCCGTGCTCGTCAGGGTCCGCACCGCCGCCGGCCGCGAACACGCCGAGGTCCGCGTCAGGGTCGCGCTCGCCCCTACCGAGGTAGCCGCCCGCCGGCAACTGGTCGGGCTGCTCGGCGACCTACGGCACGCCGTCACCCGCGCCGCGATCACCGCCCGGCCACGACCGAGGCGGGCCGGCTGATGCCCGGCGCGCGCCGCGATGGTCCGTCGTCGCGTGACGCCCGGCTGTCCGGGTTGGAGGTGTGGCTCACCGGCACGCCCGCCGAGCTGGACGCCGCCACTTCCGCCCTGGCCGACGTCGGGCACCTCATCCAGCACGGCACCCGCCGGTCACTGACCGGTGCCGACGCCGGCCGCTACCGGCTCTATCTCCGGCTGAGCGTCGCCGCCGACCGGCGGCGGCCCGGCGGCACCACGGACGCCTCCGGCGGCGCGCTGATCGACCTCGCGGCCGCGCGCGCCGCCCGCCGCCCGGCCTGACCCGATTCCCCCGAGCCTTGGGAGATGCCCCATGTCTGATCTGTTGACCGTCGCGCTCGCGCACGCTGCGCGTGGCTGGCACGTCTTCCCCCTGCGCCCCGACGACAACCCGCACGACCCGGATGCGGCCAAGCGGCCCGCGTTCCCTAACCGCTGCACCGCCGAGCGCTGCCCCCGCACCGACCCGCGCTGCCGCGCCGCCGGCCGTCACGTCGGCTGGGAGGAACGCGCCACCACCGACCCGCAGCGCATCCGCCGGGCGTGGTCGACCCGCCCCTACGGGATCGGCATTGCCTGCGGCCCGTCCGGGCTCGTCGTGGTCGACCTCGACGTGCCCAAGCACGCCGACGACACCCCGCCGCCACAGTGGGCCGAGGCGTGTGACGGCCTGGACGTGTTCGGCACCCTCGCCGCCCGGCACGGCACCCCTCTCGACCCGTTCGACGGGTTCGGCCCTGACGCGCCGCCGCGTGGCGGTATCGACGCCACGTACACCGTGACCACGGCCAGCGGCGGCAGCCACCTCTACTACCGGCACCCCGCCGGGCCGGAGCTGCGCAACACGACCGGCGACCGGGGCGGGTTGGGCTGGAAGGTCGACACCCGCGCGCACGGCGGCTACGTCGTCGCCGCTGGCAGCACCGCCGCCGGCTACCCCTACGAAGTGGCGCTGGACTGCGACCCGGCACCACTGCCCGCATGGGTCGCCGGGCTGCTCGCCCCTACCCCACGACCCGCCCACCGGCCAGCCCCGGTGGCGCTGCCGCCGGACCGGCGCGGCGCGTATCTGGCAGCGGCAATCCGCCGGCAGGTCGCCCACCTCACCACCGCCCCGGAAGGGCAGCGCAACCACGCCCTGTTCGCCTCAGCGGTGGCGCTCGGCCAGCTCGCCGCCGGGGGCGCACTTACCGACGCCGACGTGAGCGCCGTGTTGGAACCCGCCGCGTTGTCGCTCGGCCTGCCGGCTGGGGAGGTCGCGCGCACGATCGCGTCGGGGCTGCGGACCGGTGCGCGTAACCCGCGCACGCTGGCCGGGGTGGGGAGGGCGGCGGCATGACGACCCGGTTGCAGATCGGCTCCGGCCCCGAAACGATCCGCGTGCTCAAAGCGGCGCTGGTCGACGGGCTGCTACCCGACACCTACGTGTCCGCCGGAGCGCTCGTGCACATGGAAGCTGTGTCCGGTGGGCTGGCTACCGCCGCCGATGAGGACTCGCCGCTGCCGGTGTCGGCCAGCATGGTCAACCCTGCCGGGCTGGCCGGGCTGCTGGCCGAGCACGCCTACGTGTACCGACTCAAGACCCGCAAGAGCGACACCGGCGACCCCGAAATGTACGAAGACGAGGTGACCCCACCTCGGGACATCCTGTCGTCGGTCCTAGCAGGGAAGACGTGGCCGGGCGTGCCACCGCTGCGCGGAATCATCGGCGCCCCGGTCCTGCGCCGCGACGGCACCCTGTTGCAGCAACCCGGCTACGACCCTGCGACCGGCCTCTACCTCGCGTCCAAGGTGGCACTTCCCCCGGTGCCGGACGAGCCGACCCCGGAGCAGGTCGATGAGGCGCGCACGTTCCTGCTCGGCCGGTTCCTGCGGGATTTCCCGTGGTCCAGCCCGGCTGACCGGGCCAACTACGTGGCGCTGCTGGCCACGCCGATCCTGCGGCACTTCACCCGCAGCTTGACCCCGTTCGCGCTGATCGACGCCACCATGCCGTCATCCGGGAAGACGATCCTTACCGCCGGGCCGGGGATGCTCTACGGCCAGCGGGTCATGACCTGGGCCTACTCCGATGAGGAACTGCGCAAGTCGATCACAGCGGTACTGGCCGAGCAGGTCGGCGTGGTCATCTGGGACAACCTGGCCGAGGGAACCGTCATCGACTCCGCCGTGCTCGCCCAACTCGTCACCTCCGGCGTCTGGTCAGACCGCCAGCTCGGCGCGTCGCGCAACGTCGCCACCGTCAACGACCGGCTATGGATGGCCACCGGCAACAACCTCCAGGTTGGCGGAGACATGGCATCCCGCACCGTGCGGGTGCGCCTCGACCCGGACATGCCCCGCCCCGAGCTGCGCGACCAACGCGGGTTCGGCATCCCGCACCTTGACCAGTGGATCACCGACCCGGCGAACCAACTGACCGTGCTGTGGCATCTGCTCGTGCTGGTGCTCGACTGGACCCGGCGGGGAGCGCCGAAGGTGTCGGGATTGTCGATGCGGCAGTTCACCCCGTGGGCGCAAGCCCTCGGCGGGTTCCTCGCCCACCACGGCATCGACGGATTCCTCACCAACGCCGCCGATATCCGGGAGATCGATGAAGACGAAACGCGCTGGCGCGCGTTCCTCACCTGCTGGCACGACCGCCACGGCGGCCGTGCACTGACCGCCGCCGAACTCCGGCAAGACGGCGAGCCCATGCACCTCGGCAGCGACGTCAACGACCCGTGGGACGGGCAGTTCATCACCACCCACAACGGCCGGCTACCCAACCCGCTGCAACTCGGCCGGCTGCTCACCGGGCAGGCCGGGCGGTGGCGCGGTGAGCACGTCGTCCGCGCTGGCCGCAACGACCGGGGCGACCGGTCCGTGTTCTGGGTCGAGCGTCACGAGGGGTAAAGACCCGCTGAACCATCTCCGCATCTCCGCAAGGCCGCACCGACCCCCTACCACCTGGGGAAACACTCTGCGGAGATCAGAACCAAGAGGAACATCGATCTCCGCATCTCCGCAACCCACTGCGGAGATCCCACCTCTTTGCGGAGATGACCCCTCACCACCTCCGACCATCTCCGCAAGCATTCGCCCAGCTCACGGCCATGTTTGCGGAGATGCGGAGATGCGGAGATGGTTCAGCCCCTCCCGCAACGAGCGCCGACCACCGCCACCGGACCGCGCAGACCGGCCCGCTGAAAGCCCCTGAACCGAACCGGCCCATGCCATCACCCCAGCCTGCCCGAAATCTTGGCCCTACGGCGACCTCAGCCACCCGCTCTAACGGCCGCCATCGATCCGACTGCCGCACCTAGCAACTGACCCTCGCCCAACGAGAACGCCCACCACCGGCGCTCTCAACCCAGCGGAACCACGGGGAGAAGCCGTGCCCACGCCAGAAACTCGCGTCGTCCTGACCATCGAACAAGCCGCCCAACAACTCGGGATCGGCCGCACCACCATGTACGCCCTCATCAAAGCCGGCCAGATCCGCACCGTCACCATCGGCCGTCTCCGCCGCGTGCCCACGTTCTGCCTCGACGAGTACGTGCGGAACCTGCTCACCGAACCCACGTCCCTCGACCGCGCCGCCTGACGAAAGGAGACAGCCAATGGGACGCAAACCGAATGGCGCATCCAGCATCTACCTGGGTGCGGATGGCTCGTGGCACGGCCGGGTCACGGTCGGGGTAAAGGACGACGGATCGACGGATCGACGCCACGTCCGAGGCAAGACGGAAGCTGCGGTCATCAAAAAGGTCCGACTCTTGGAACGGGAGCGGGACAGCGGCACGGTCCGCAACGCCGGCCAGCGCTGGACGGTGAAGACCTGGCTCACTCACTGGGTAGAGAACATCGCTGCCCCGGCCGTGCGAGAGAACACCCTCGCCGGCTACCGGGTTGCTGTCTACCGGCACCTCATTCCCGGTCTCGGTGCCCATCGGATCGAACGCTTAGAGCCTGAGCACCTGGAGCGCTTCTATCGCCGGATGCAGGAGACAGGCAGCGCCCCGGCGACCGCCCACCAAGCGCACCGCACGATCCGAACCGCGCTAAATGAGGCCGTACGCCGAGGGCACCTGGCCAAGAACCCGGCCACCCTCGCCAAGGCACCGCGCCTGCCAGAAAGCGAGATTGAGCCATACACGGTCGCCGAGGTCCAGCGGCTTATGGCTGCCACCCATGGCCGACGCAACCGCGCGCGGTGGGCGGTCGCGCTGGCCCTCGGCCTGCGCCAGGGAGAAGCACTCGGCCTGCGATGGCCAGATGTTGACCTGGACGCCGGAACCCTGACCGTCCGGCGCGGCCGGCAACGACCGAGGTGGGAGCACGGGTGCCGCTCACCGTGCGGCCGGAAGCACGGCGGCCACTGCCCCGACCGCCGCCAGATACGGGCCGATACCGCCGACACCAAGTCTCGGGCCGGTCGGCGCAGCATCGGCCTACCTGACGAGCTGGTAGCGCTGCTACGCAAGCACCGCGACGAGCAGGAGCAGGAACGCGCCACCGCTGCCCAACTCTGGAAGGGGGGTGACTGGCTATTCGCCACGCCGACCGGCAGCCCGGTCAACCCGCGCACCGACTACGACGAGTGGAAGCGACTGCTCAAGCTCGCCGGGCTACGGGACGGCCGATTGCATGACGCTCGGCACACCGCCGCAACGGTGCTGCTCATTCTCGGCGTGGCCGAGCGGGCGGTGATGGGCATCATGGGCTGGTCCAACTCGGCCATGGCGGCCCGGTACCAGCACCTCACGTCACAGGTCCGTCGCGACATCGCTCAACAGGTCGGCGGACTTCTCTGGGGTACTCACGACCGCCAGAACCTGGTGGTGGACGACAACGGCCCCGGTGGGGCCTCCCAGAAGCTGGCTTCACCAACAGGCGAGCCCTGTTTCTCGACAGGCGACACGCCGGGAGGTCACCCGAAAGGGTGAACTTTAACCTCGTTGCTGTCTGTGATACCAGCAGGTCGCGAGGGGGTCATCCACAACCCATCCACACGATATCCACAAAAGTGCTTGATCACGGCGATCGAGGTTGATCGACGCATTTATGACCTTGAGCTGCCCGTTCACGCTACTGGAACATGCGTTCGAAGAACCCTCGCGCCCGCCGCCGCCCGCGCTCCACAGGGCATCGACACCGCTATCCACAAGATGTGCCCATTGTCGACCCACCTGGCCACTACATATGCGGGTCCGCGCCCCGCTCGATCTCCTTGCTCCCGGCCAGGACATCGAGTAGCGTGACCGCAGCATGACAGCACGAAGACCCAGCAAGGTGCCGGGTTTCCGGGCACCCCACCGGGTCATCGTTTCTACGTGGCAGTAGACCGGCGACGTTAGCATCGGATGAAGCCTTTCGCGAGACTTCAGCGGAGTGAGATCCTCCGCAGGGGCGTCCGGCGTGCTCGATCAACAAGGAGCGCACGTTGGCAAGCAAGGCAGCAAAGCCGTCTGGAGCGGGCAGTAAGCCCGCCGCTCGTCCGGCTCCCAAGCCGGTCGTTGTGAACCCTGGCACGCCCGCCCCGAAGAGCGGCCAGTACAAGCCCACCAAGGGCGGACCCGAGGTGACTGTTCCGAAGGGGCACCGGATTCCGCCAACCCCGAACGGCGGCCCATCCAAGTTGGTCGACCCCACCAAGAACAAGTCCGGCAAGTGATCTACCTGGCCTAGCTGAGGCTCGGCCAAGCAGTACGGTGCCCGTCCAGTCCCCTGGGCGGGCACCGCTTGTTTCGCGGACCTTGTGCAGCACGTTCGCCCTGTCTGCTGCCTCCGGCCAGAGCCATTCAGAGGCGCCCGGACCGACCGGGCTGACGCGGATCGGTTCATCCGGCAGCGACGTGCGTAGAGGCCCGGCAAGTGGCAACCGAGACCACAATTGAGACCGGATGCGGAAACGCCCGGCCGATCCTTGCGGATCGTCCGGGCGTTTGTGCATTTCATGAGCGGTGGCGGAGGGATTTGAACCCTCGGAGGGCGTTAACCCTCACACGCTTTCGAGGCGTGCTCCTTAGGCCACTCGGACACGCCACCGCCGACGAGGGTACAGGACCGCCGGTTCCCACGCCGAACCGGTATCACCCGAGCCGGCCTGGCAGGATCTTTGCCATGAGTACGCACATCGGCGCGAAGCCGGGCGAGATCGCTGAACGGGTCCTGATGCCGGGCGACCCCCTGCGGGCCAAGTGGATCGCGGAGACTTACCTCGAGGGCGCCACCTGCTACTCGACGGTCCGGGGCATGCTGGGTTTCACCGGCCGCTGGAACGGCGTCGAGGTCTCCGTCCAGGGCTCCGGCATGGGCATGCCGTCCGCCTCCATCTACGCCCATGAGTTGATCAACGAGTACGGCGTGAAGACCCTGATCCGGGTCGGCTCCTGCGGCGCTCTCAGCGCCGACCTGCAATTGCGGGACGTGGTCGCGGCGATCGGCTCGTCCACCGACTCGAACATGAACCGGATGCGGTTCGACGGGTTGATCGACTACGCGCCGGTGGCCGATTTCGGGCTGCTGCGTACCTCGGTCGAGGTGGCCGAGCGGCGCGGCATCGCGATGCGCGTCGGGCCGATCCTGGCGGCGGACGCCTTCTACACCGACCGGCCGGACCTCTACGACACGCTTGCCGACTACGGCGTGCTGGCGGTGGAGATGGAGTCGGCGGCGCTCTACACGATCGCCGCCCGGTTCAAGGCTCGCGCACTTACCGTGCTGACGGTCAGCGACCACATCAAGACCGGCGAGAAGACCACGTCGGAGGAGCGGGAGCAGACCTTCAGCCAGATGGTCGAGATCGCCCTCGACACGATCATCGCCTGAACCTTCGTCGTACCCGCCGCCCCGCCGTCCCGTCCGGACGGCGGGGCGGCGCGCTGCGCGCCAATGGGTGACGACAGTCACCGAGAGAAACAATACGACCGGTCGTTCTTATTGAGTACGGTGTCGACATGACCGTCGACGGACGCCTCGCCCGGGGCGAGCGCAGCCGCAACGCGGCACTGGACGCGGCAGTGGTGCTCGCCACCGAGTCCGGCCTGGACGGGCTCAGCCTCGCCCAGCTCGCCGACACACTCGGCGTGAGCAAATCGGGCCTCTTCGCGCACTGGCGGTCGAAGGAAGCCCTACAGCTCGCCGCGATCGACAGGGCGGTGGCGCTCTGGCGGGAGCGCGTGATCGCACCGGCGCTACTCGCCCCGCAGGGCGTACGACGGCTCCGCGCCCTGCACGACGCCCGACTCGACTTCTACGCCACCGACGTACTCCCCGGCGGCTGCTTCTTCGCCAACACGCAGTTCGAATTCAACGCCCGTCCCGGCCCGGTCCGCGACCGGCTCGCCGAGGCGTACACCCGGTGGACGGCGTTCCTCGAAAACCTCGTGCAGGAGGCTGTCGACCTCGGTGAACTCCCCGCCGACCTGGACGTTCAACAGTTGGCGTACGAGATCGACGCGCTCGGCATGGCTGCCGCCATGAACTCCCGGATGCTCAACCCGGACGCCGCCTACCGGCACGCCCGCGCCGGCCTGCTGAACCGTCTACGGGCGCTCTGCCCCGCCCCGACCCTGCCAACGGAAGGCCCCACATGAGCAACGCCGTCGCCGACCAGCCCGCCGTCACCGACCAGCCGCAGCCCGGCTTCGGGCACGTCGAACATGTCACTGTGCACTTCGACGATCTCGACGCGATGGGAATCCTGCACAACGCCCGGTACGCGGTGCTGCTGGAACGTGCCCTGACGCCGTACTGGACCGAGCGTGGGCTTGCCTACCGGGGCAGCGCCACCCCTCCGGACCTGTTCCACGCGGTCCGCGAGTTCACGATCAGCTACCGGGCGCCGATCACCACGACAGGGCCGGTGGCGGTGCACTTCTGGCTCGAACGCTTCGGCACCAGCAGCGCCGAGTACGGCTACCAGTTCCGCTCGGTCGACGGCAGCACGGTGCACGCCGAGGGGCGTCGGGCGATCGTCCGCCTCGACCCGGCGACGCTTCGGCCGGCACCGTGGACCGAGGCCGCGCGGGCCGTGGCCGCCACCCTGCTCCGCCCCGCTACCGCCGCGGCGTGACCTGAGCAGCGTCCGTCCCAAGAGGGAGGGATCAGCGGAAGAACGCCCGCAGGACAGCTGCGGTTTCGGCTTCCAGCACGCCGCCGTACACCTCGGGTCGGTGGTTGAGCCGGCGGTCACGCAGCACGTCCCAGAGGGAGCCGGCCGCGCCGGTCTTGGGTTCCCACGCGCCGAAGACGACTGTGGAGACCCGGGCCAGCACCAACGCTCCCGCGCACATGGTGCACGGCTCAAGTGTGACAACGAGGGTGCAGCCGTCCAGCCGCCACCGACCGGCGAGTTCGGCTCCCCGGCGCAGGGCCAGCACCTCGGCGTGAGCCGTCGGATCCCCGCTCAGCTCCCGCTCGTTGCGTCCGATCGCGAGTTCGGTGCCGTCCGGCCCGTAGAGCACAGCGCCCACCGGCACGTCGTCCACGTCGGCTGCGCCCAGGTCGTCGGTGGCCGGGCCGGTGACGGCGACCTCCAGGGCCCGGCGCATCCACAGCTCGTGTCGCTGCCGCCGGCCGATCTGCCCCGGCTCGGCAAGCCCTTCATGAGCACCCGGCCCGGCCCGGCCGGGCGCGCCAGTCGTCTCCAGCAGAGGATCCGTGGCGTCGGCCGGCTCCGCGCCGCCGGTCGGCACCGACCCGAGTGGATCAGACCTCACGCAGCTCCTCGACCTCGTCGGAGCAGCCGAGCACCTCGCAGATCTCGGCGGTGACGTCCGCCGGCAACATCCCCTCGTGGGTGCAGAGGTTCAGCAGCTTCTGCGCCGGGATGCCCAGGTTGGCCAGCAGATCCGCCTCGCCCACCGGGTCGGCCTCCGGGTCGACGGCGGGCTGCTCGCTCTCCTCGTCGCCGCTTGCCGCCGGGCGGGGCTCGTCGTCGCCGTCGAGCCCGGTGACCGAGGTCTTCAGGTCACCCACGAGCAACTGACCCAGCCGGGACTCCTCGGCGAACGCCGAGTCCGACCCGAACACCCGCAGGTCCTCGCCCTCGTCGAGACGCAGGATCACCAGGTACGCGTCGTCGGCCTCGACGAAGAGCAGCGACACGTCGGCTTCCTGGTCGACGTCGCGCAGCCGATCGGCGACCTCGTCGATGTCGGTGGCGCCCCGCAGGTTGACCTCAGCGGCGGTCCAACCGCTGTCGTCGCGCACCACGGCCGCAGCGAAGTACGACACGGTCCCCCCAATAGCCCTCGGCACAGCGCCGACTTCTTTACGCGTGCACGTTAGCCGGTCGGGTCGGCAGGCGACCGGTCAACGCCCCGACAGGCCGGCCGAACCTGACAAAATTGGATCAGCTGGCGACGCGGCGGCGGGTGGCAATGAGCTGACGTAGACGCTCCGTGCGCAGGCGCTGCGGCCGGGTGCGCTGTCGTACCGACCGAGCGCCCGCCAACTCGGCGAGCAACTGGAGGCGACGGCGGCTTCGATCCGGGTCCTGCCGCGAGGTGGTCCAGGCCATACCGCCGAGCGTGCCGAGTCTCGGCGGCCACGTCAAGACGGCGTTCGCTACGCAGCCAACCGGGCACTCGGCGCAGTCATCCACGCCCGTTTCCGGGCCTACGCAACCCACTCACGGGCTGCTCACTCACCACAACGGCCAGTCACCGGTGCCCGCCCAGCGGACCGCCACCACGGCGGCGGCGATACTCCAACCACCTGCCGTGACGATTGCCACGCCGGTGCCCACGCCCCGATCGCCGTAGCGGACCAGCACCAGGGCGGTCGCCCAGGCCAGCAGACCGGCGATAACCGTCCACCACGCATAGGTGGCCAGGTCGGTGCCGAGCAGACCGAACAGCAGCAGCCAGGTCGCCGCCATGCCGCCGCCGGCTGCGACGCCGCCGCCGGTCACCGGGTGCGGCTCGCGGTAGGTGGGCCTGGTCGGTGGCCCAGCCGGAAACAGCCCCGAGGGGGTACGCGGCAACGGGTGCGCGGCGAAGCCGGGATCCCGGTCGGGGCCGGGTCGGGCGATGGTCACCGTCGCTGCCCTCCCTCACGCGCGTCGCTCGTGCCCACGGTACCGGTCTGCCAGGATGACCGGATGCCCTCGCCGATGATCCGCCGCGCGCGTCCGGCGTACCTGATTCTGCTGGTGCTCGCCCCGGTGCTGGCCGGCGGCTGCGCGACCACGCGGCCGGGGGTTCCGGCGGGCAGTGCCGCGCCGAGGACGCCTGCGGTCTGGGAGAGCGGCGATCAGCCGGGGGCGCCGTCGGCGAGCGGGCCAGCAAGCCCGGCGCCGTCGTCGGCCGGGCCGTCGTCGACAGCGCCCCGCGCCGGGCTGCGGCACGTCTTTCCGGTACGCGCCGACGACGTCGCCTATCACCCGACGCACGGCGCGTACCCGGCGACGGACATCTTCGCCGACTGCGGTGAGCCGTTCGTGGCGGTGACCGACGGGACGGTGCTGGAGGTGAGCCGGGTCGACAGGTACCGCAAGCGCGGGCCGCAGGGGCCGGACAACGGCGGCCTGTCGGTGGCCCTGCTCGGCGACGACGGGGTGCGCTACTACGGCTCGCACCTGAGCGCAGTGAGCGCGGGCGTCGATGCCGGGGTGCGGGTCCGCGCCGGGCAGCAGCTCGGCAAGGTGGGCCGCACCGGAAACGCCAACAACGTCTGTCACGTGCACTTCGGCATCTCACCGCCGTGTACGGGCAAGGACGGTTGGTGGATCCGACGCGGCGTGCTCTGGCCGGCGCGTTACCTGGACTCGTGGCGACGCGGCGACAATCGTGAGCCGGCCGCCGAGGTCACCGCGTGGCAGCGGAAACACGGCTGCCCGAAGGCTCCCTGACGCGCCCCGTACCCGCTAGGTTCGGTGGGATGAACGCCCGGGACCCCATCGCCGACCTACGCCGGATCGCGTTCCTGTTGGAGCGGGCGAACGAGGCCACGTACCGGGTGCGGGCGTTCCGGTCGGCGGCGAAGGCGCTCGCCGGCCTGCCGGCGGCCGAGGTCGCCGAGCGGGCCGGCAACGGCACGCTCACCACGTTGGCCGGGGTGGGTGATGTGACGGCCCGGTGTGTCGCGGAGTCTCTGGCCGGCGAAGAGCCCGTCTATCTGCGCAGGCTCGTGGCGACCGAAGGCAGCGACCTGGACGCCGAGGCGACGGCGCTGCGCGCCGCCCTGCGCGGCGACTGCCACACGCACTCCGACTGGTCCGACGGCGGCTCCCCCATCGAGGAGATGGCGCTCGCCGCAGTGGAGTTGGGCCACGAGTACATGGTGTTGACCGACCACTCGCCCCGGCTGAAGGTGGCGCGCGGGTTGACCGCCGACCGGTTGCGTCGCCAGCTGGACCACGTCGCGCAGGTGAACGCGGCGCTGCCGGAGGGCTTCCGGATCCTGACCGGGATCGAGGTGGACATCCTCGCCGACGGCTCGTTGGATCAGGACGAGGAGCTTCTGGCCCGGTTGGACGTGGTGGTGGGATCGGTGCACAGCGGCCTGAGCGACGAGCGGGCGAAGATGACCCGGCGCATGCTGACCGCGATCGCCAACCCGCACCTGGACATCCTCGGCCACTGCACCGGGCGGATGGTGTCGTCCCGACCGGCCGGCGTTACCGGCCCAGGTGACCGGGGGCATCGGGCCCGCACCCGCGGCGAGAGCGACTTCGACGCGGACGCGGTCTTCGCCGCCTGCGCCGAGCACGACACCGCTGTCGAGATCAACTCCCGACCGGAGCGCCAGGACCCGCCGAAGCGGCTGATTCGCCGCGCCCTGGAGGCCGGCTGCCGGTTCGCCATCGACACGGACGCGCATGCACCCGGTCAGCTCGACTGGCAGCGGTTCGGCTGCGAGCGGGCGGCCCGCTGCGGCGTGCCGGCCGACCGGGTGGTCAACACCTGGCCGGCGGAACAACTTGTGGAGTGGACGCACAGCCGAGGCTGACCGCCGCCTCGATGTCCGACACCGCTTGATCGACACTGCTTGATCGACTCGCGTTCCTGGAAATCGCGGTGTCCAAGCTGGACGGACACCGCGATTTCAAGGAAGCCGAGTCGATCACCCTGAACCGCCCGACGGACGCCGCGCCGGGCGCCGGCGGGCTCAGCCGCGGGCAGGCTCAACCGCGGGCGCGGCGGGTGCGCCGACACCGATCACCGGGCGGGGCTTCCGGCGGCCGAAGGCACCCTGCGCGACCGCGACACCCAGCAGCACGATGAGCGCGCCGACCGGTTGGTGCCAGTTGAGCCGTTCGCCGAGTACGACAGCGCCGATCAGCACCGCGAAGATCGGGATCAGGTAGGTGACCGTGGACGCGGTGCTCGCGCCGGCCACCCGGATGTTACGGATGTTGATCACAAAGGCGAGACCGGTGCCGAGAGCACCGAGAGCCAGCACGCTCCCCACCACCTTCGGCGACAGGTCGGTGGGCAGCGGCGGGGCGCCCGCCACGAACGGGGTGACGACAGCGAGTTGCACGGCGGCCAGCAGCACCTGCACCGTGGAGAGCGACAGCCCGGAGTAAGCGCTGCCGGCGACGAACCGCTTCTGGTACGGAATGGCGACGCCGTAGCAGGCCGCTGCTCCGAAGCACATCAACTGCCCGACGAAGTGCGCGCCGCCGATGCCCTCCCAGACCCCGAGCACCACGAGAACGCCGAGGAAGCCCAGCCCGAGCCCGACCCCACGGCGGACGGTCAGCCGCTCGGTGCGGAAGACGAGCACCGCCAGCGGCAGCACGATGAGAGGTGTGGTGGCGTTCCAGATGCCGGCCAGCATCGACTCGACCCGTTGCTCACCGTAGCCGAAGAGGGTGAACGGCACGGCCACGCCGAACGCGGCGACGACGAAGAGATGCGCCCAGATCCGAGGCTCGCGGGGCAGCCGGTCGCGCAGCACCGCGAGGACGACAAGCAGCGTCAGCGCACCGGCGAGGACCCGGTAGAGGGTGAGCTGGACCGGGTGCAGCTCGGCCACCCCGACCTTGATGAACAGGAAGCTGGAACCCCAGATGGCGGCGAGGGCGAGGAAGCCCGGCAGCCAACTGCGCAGCGGCGCCTTGTCAGGAGTGATATCGGTCGTCACCCCTGACACTCTGCCGGACAGGTACGACAAAGTCGCGGGACTTCCGACAGGCGGATCGGACGCCCGAACACGCCAAATGCCATCGACATCGGGGCGGGTTGGTCACGTAGTGTCGCAGCGTGGGACAAATTGATGAACTCGCCAACCGCTACGTAGCCGAGTGGGCACCGTTGAGCCCCACCGGCGCGACCTATGTCGGCATCGCCGGCCATGACGACCGGCTCGACGACCTCTCACCCGAGGGCTACCGGGCGCGCGCCGACCTGACCCGCCGGACGCTCGCCGAGCTTGACGTCGCCGAGCCGGACACCGAGGCGGAGCGCACCGCCAAGGAGGCCATGCAGGAGCGACTCGGCCTGGACCTGGCCCGGTACGACGCAGGCGAGGCGACCAGCGAGATCAGCGTCATCACGAGCGGGCTGCACGAGATCCGCATGGTGTTCGACCTGATGCCGACCGCGACGGCCGACGAGCAGGCCAACATCGCCGCCCGGCTCAACGGCCTCGCCGGGGCGTTGGAGGGCTACAAGACCACCTTGCGCGAGGCGCTCGCCGCCGGCCAGGTCAGCTCGAAGGTGCAGCTGGTCGAGGTGGCCAAGCAGTGCGACATCTGGACCGACCCGACTGGGGACAACTTCTTCCACGGGCTCGTCGAGCGGCTGGGCGCGGACGGCACGCTCGGCGCGGAGCTGCGTCGGGGCGCGGCGTCGGCCACTGCGGCGACCGCCGAGTTCGGTCAGTTCCTGCGCGCCGAGTTGGCACCGCACGGGCGGGACAAGCAGGCCGCCGGCCGCGAGCGCTACGAGCTGGCCTCGCAGTATTTCCTCGGCGCGAAAATCGACCTCGACGAGACGTACACCTGGGGGTTTGCGGAGCTGGCCCGCCTGGAGGCCGAGATGCGGGTCGTGGCCGGGCAGATCGCCGGCTCGGGTGCCAGCGTCGACGAGGCCGTGGCCAAGCTGGACGCCGACCCGGCGCGGACCATCCAGGGCAAGGAGGCGTTCCGCGACTGGATGCAGGCGCTCGCCGACAAGGCGATCACCGAGCTGAACGGCACCCACTTCGACATCCCCGAAGAGGTCCGCCGGATCGAGTGCTGCCTCGCCCCGACCAGTGACGGTGCCATCTACTACACCGGGCCGAGCGAGGACTTCTCCCGCCCGGGCCGCATGTGGTGGGCGGTGCCGCAGGGGATCACCGACTTCTCCACCTGGCGGGAGGTGACGACGGTCTATCACGAGGGCGTACCGGGTCACCACCTTCAGGTGGCGCAGACCGCCGTCCGCGCCGACCTGCTCAACCGCTGGCAACGGCTGCTCTGCTGGGTTTCCGGGCACGGCGAGGGTTGGGCGCTCTACTCGGAGCGGCTGATGGACGAGCTGGGCTACCTCCAGGACCCGGGCGACAGGCTGGGCATGCTCGACGGCCAGGCGATGCGCGCCGCCCGCGTCATCGTCGACATCGGCATGCACCTGGAGTTGGAGATCCCGAAGGACAACCCGTTCGGCTTCCACCCGGGTGAGCGGTGGACGCCCGAGTTGGGCTGGGAGTTCATGCGGGCGCACTGCCGGGTGCCGGACGAGAACCTGCGCTTCGAGCTGAACCGCTACCTGGGTTGGCCGGGGCAGGCACCGTCGTACAAGGTGGGTGAGCGGATCTGGTTGCAGGCCCGCGAGGACGCGAAGGCCCGCAAGGGCGCCGACTTCGACCTGCGGGAGTTCCACAGGCAGGCGTTGGACCTGGGCGCATTGGGCCTCGACCCGCTGCGCAAGGCGCTGGCCCGGCTCTGAGCCGGTGACGGTTCCGGGCGTCGGCGGTACGTCCGCCGGCGCCCGGAACCAGCGCCGTTCATTCCGGTACGCCCGCAGGCGTGCCGTTCAGCCGAGGGTCAGCGCCAACGCGGGTCGGGCGGTGAGCGTGTTGCTGGTGACGTACGCCAGGTCGATGACCGGGTCGGTGAACGACACCGGGATGGGCACCGTGACCGGGAGGCCGTCGGGGAACGGCAGGTCCGGCGTGAGCGTGATCTTGATGCCGGCCAGCTTGCCGACGAACCGGGTGGAGTAGAAGGCCACGTCACCGCGCACGGTCAGCCGGTCGGTCGCGTACCGCTGAGTACGGCCCTGCGGACCGTCAGCGGTGAGCAGGAAGTCGTCGGTGACGGCCTCCTTCATGCTGAACTTCAGCACCTTGAGGGTGCCCCTCTGGGTCTCCAGATCGGTGATCCCCTCGAACCGCAGCCCGGTCATCGTCACTTTGGAACCGGTGAGCTTCGACGGGGTCTGCGCCACCCTCGGCAGACCCGGGTCGGCGGCGATGCGCGGCAGCGGCTTGCCCGGCTCCACCTTGGCCGGCTTCTCCGGTGTGGTCGTACCCGGCTTACCGGGGGTCGTCGTACCCGGCGACGGGCAGGCAGTGGGCTTTGGCCGGGCCGTCGGTGTGGGGGTCGGGCTCACCGACGGCGTCGGGGTGGCCTTGCGGCGTCCACCGGTGAACAGGTCGCCGATCCCGTCCAGGATGTCGGTGATGATGTTGCCGTCCCGTCGCGGACTGGCGCTAGGGCTCGGCGTCGCGCTTGGCGACGGCGCTACCGACCGGGACGGGGTGGGGCAGGCGCTCGCGGTGGGCCGGGCCGGTGCCGCCTGTACCGCTCGGGGCTGGGTCGCCACCCCGGCCGCGGCGAGGCCGAACACCACCAGGACGATTCCGAAGGTACGCGGATTCGCGGACCGGTTGGGCCAGGCGGGCGGAGGACTCGCGTCGGCCGCCTCCGTGCCCGGCTGCTCGGCGGCGAAGCGGTCGACGGGCGAGTGGTCGACGGCCGACTGGTCAGCAGTCGACCGCTGAGTGACCAGCCCGTCGGTGGCCGACTCGGCGGTCGGCTGCTCGGCGGTCGGCTGCTCGTCGAGGGCCGGCTGCTCGGCGGTCGGTTGCTCATCGTCGGCCTCGGCGGGCGGAGGTGCCGCCGGGCGGGCGGGTGCCCAGGCGAAGGCGAGCGCGCTGCCGACGATGCCGAGCAGCAGGCCGACGAAGAAGCCGCCGAGGTTGAGCCCGATCAGCGAGTAGACAGCCGTGACCGCCGCGACGACCGAGTAGAACAGCCGCTGTGCGGGACTGAGCCAGATCAGCAGGCCGCAGGTCACCAGGATGACCGGGATCAGCAGTGACAGCAGACCACTGGCTCCGCTGTGGAAACTCAGACCGTTGATGGTCATGCGTGTGGACGCGAACATCTCCACACCCGCCAGGATCGTGAAGAGGCCGCCCCAGAACGGCCGGCTCCGCTGCCAGCGGCGGAAGCTCCGCCACGCCTGGGCCGCCGTACTCGGGCGGGCGTGGGACGGGTTGGCGGTTGTCACGTACTCCTCCTGGCGGAGCGGGAACAGGGGTGGACCGGCGTGGCCTGGGAGTTGGGGCTACTGGCCGGGCTGGCCGAACAGGCAGCGGCGGGGCCCGCGGTGGTCTGCCACCGCGGGCCGCACTCAGCTCAGAAGCACTCCTTGCCCTTGGCGTCCTCACCCACGTTGACCTTGAGCCGGAGGCCGACCAGGTTGAAGGTGGCAGCTGTGGTGTAGCGGGACACCTGCTGAAGGTTGCGGATGCTGACGCGCTCGGAGTTCTGGCCGAACGAACCCTTCTGCGCCGTCGGGTTGAGGTCGGTGGCGTCCCGGCCGATCTGGATGTTTGTGAATGTCGCGTTGCCGTCCAGCGAGTCCATGGCGATGAGCAGGTCCTTGGCGCGGGCGGGTTCCTTGCCCTCACCGGCGTTGATGGTGAGCACCACAGGCACGCCGGGCAGGTCGGCGCGGACGGACTGGCAGAGGTTGTACAGCTCGGCGCTGCTGATCTCGGAGAGAGCGATGGGGTGGACCTTGCCGTCCTTGCCCTTCTCGCGGACGATCCCGCCGTACTGCTTGAAGCCGTCGCCCTCCAGGCGATCCGCCGCGATCTTGAACGTCTGCCCGGACACTGTGATGTCGGAGGCGATCGCGCCGCTCGACATGCCGAACAGGATGGCGCCGGCAGCGGCGGTGGCGGGCACCATCATGGCGGCGAACCGACGCCACCGGGTACGACCCTGATTGTCCTGCACCGGTTCCTCCTCGGGGTGGATGCGCACAGGGGCCGGGTGTCGGTCCGGAAGCCCGTTGGCGCGCCTGTCACTGTTACCGGCGGGTAACGATCGGGCTTGATGGTGCACCCCTTGCGACGCAGCTCACAACCCCCCGACTACCCGGCAGTAACACGAAGTCGACCAACAGGGACGTCACCTGCACGATGCGTTAGGCGCATAAGGATCGATAGGCGATCAGGTCCGGCAAAACACCCCGCCGACGCAACCCAGAGTTACCGGCCATCGATGGATTACAATCGGGTAACGAATGTAAAGTACGGAACCCTCCGCTGACCTTTCGGATCACCGCCCCCACCCGAACATCCCAGCGTGCGGGGACCGGGTCGATCCCCATCGACGCCTGCATGGCCTAGGGTTTCGGCGTGAACCTGAACGACGTGCGGCGCGACTGGACCAAGCTGGGCGCCGAAGATCCGTTGTGGGCGGTCCTTGTTCAACCCGGCAAGCGCGGCGGGCGGTGGGACGTCGAGGAATTCCTGGCCACCGGCCGCGCCGACGTCGAGGAGACGGCCGACTGGCTGAGCCAACTCGGCCTGCCCACCCGGTGGGAGCGGGTGCTGGACTTCGGCTGCGGCGCGGGTCGGTTGTCTCAAGGGCTCGCCCCACGCGCCGACGAGGTCGTCGCCGTCGACATCGCGCCGTCGATGCTTGAGGCTGCCCGGCGACTGGACCGGAGCGCAGGAAACATCCGCTTCGTCCTCAACGACGCCCCGGATCTGAGCCAGTTCCCCGACGGTCACTTCGACCTGGTCTACAGCGCCCTGGTGCTGCAACACCTGCCGCGCACTGCCATCGACGGCTACCTGGCCGAGTTCCTCCGGGTCCTACGGCCCGGCGGCATCGCCGTCGTCGGGCTGCCTACCGAGCCGGCGCGTACGGCCAAGGGCGTCATCTGGCAGCTCGTGCCGTTCCGCCTGATCAGCTGGGCGCAGCGTCGGCTGCTCAACTACCCGGCACCGATGAGCATGACCGCGGTGCCGCACGCCGACATGGTGCGACTTGTGGAGGCTCACGGCGGGGAGATCGTCGGGCAGCGGCCCGATCTCCCGTACACCGAGGACTGGGTGTGCACCCGGTACGCGGTGCGGCGCCGCTAGGCCCACCACCGGGCGGCCCCGAGACATGAGCGGGCCGGCCGATCCTCGGGATCGGCCGGCCCGGCCAGCTCGGTGGGGTGATGGTGTTGAGGTGTGGTTGTTACGGCTCGCTGCGCTCCACAGCGTGGCGCCCGCCAGCGGGCGTCGTGGGATCGTCGGCGGGCTCCGCTGACCGCTGCGACGGCAGCTCGGTCGTCGGCTGATCGCCGGACCGTACCGGCGCCCCTGAGGGCCCACGGCGCGTCGCGCGGATGATGATGAACATGCCGAGGAGGACCAGCAGGAGACCGAGGACACCGAGCGCGATGGGCACGGTCCTGGTCAGCAGGTTGATCTGATCGCGGGCATCCTTGGCAGCCTTGGCCTGCTGCTTCTGCGTCTCCTCGTTGAAGATCAACGTGGCGTCAATGATCTTGATCTTGTCCGTGCCGGTTGCGTCCCGGAGCGTCTGGAGCTGCTTCTCCTGACCCTTGACGATCACGCCGCTGTCCGGCTCCACCCACAGGGTGCGGGTGTTGGCGTAGTAGCGGCCAGCGGAGACAGTGGGCTCCGGCGAACCGATCAGGCTGCCCGGAACATCGATCTCGCTGATCTGGACCGGCTCTGCCGTCATCTCGAACTTGTAGACGGTCAGACCCTGCAGCTTCTCGGTGCCCAGGTACTTGGCGGGGTACGCCTTCCGAGCGGTGTTGTCGAAGTACTGGTAGGTCTTCTTCTCGGTGCCGAACGGGAAGGTGTAGGTCAGGCCCTCGTGCTTGAAGGGCGCACCGTTGATGTCCTCGGCGCAGCAGGCGACCGCCTCCGCGGTCCGCCGGTCGAGGGCAACCCGGTCCGTGCTGACCGTGATCTCCTTGTCGGCGTCGTCGATCACCCGTACACCGACGTTGAAGACCGCCCGGTCGGCGTTGCCGTCGTTGACGTCGCCCCGCACCGCGCGGTGGGCGGTCAGGTTGACGCCACTCCGCTCGGAAAGCGTGCTGAAGTCAAGGACGGTCGCGTTCTGGGCCTCTGAAACCGTTACCGAACTCTGGTCAAGGGGCACCTTGACGAGAGCGGGCGCGAGGATCAGCGGCGTCGCCACGGCCCCGACGATCAGGAACGCGCCTGCCGCCACCAAGATGGCACCCGACGTGGGTCGCATGTAACTCCTCCCCTTGTAAAGACTCGACTAGTCGGCTGACAGTACATGACGACGCCGATTTCGGATATGGTCCGTCGCAACCTTCGAGGCGTACCGACTCCGGCGCCAAGCAGCCACCTGGCTGCCGGGATGAAATGGATGTTGAGGGAACTGTGAGCCGACCCGTCAGACCGGACTCGATCAGCGAGCAGACGAGCCATTCCGCGCCGCGTACTGGCCGTTCGGATGGCTGGCTGCCCGGTTTGGAAGGGCTCCGAGCCTTGGCGGTCATCGCCGTTGTCGTCCACCATGTCTCGTTTCTCAGCGGCCTCACAAACTCCCTCCATCCACTAGCAGGTCTGCTGGCCAGGCTGGATGTCGGGGTTGCGATCTTCTTCGCACTGTCCGGCTTCCTCCTCTACCGGCCGTTCGCGCTGGCCACCATTCAAGGGCAGGCGCAACCGCCCATTCGCCGATACCTCTGGCACCGCGCTCTGCGCATTCTGCCCGGGTACTGGGTAATGGCTGCCGTCGGACTCATCTGGCTCAACATCGATTACCTGAAGTCGGTCTGGGATTGGGCGATACCCCTTCTCTTGGCACAGATTTATCAGCCGTTGCGACTCCCGGTCGGCATGGAGCAGACCTGGAGCCTGGCTACGGAGGCGACCTTTTACCTGGCGCTGCCGGTGATAGCGGTGCTCGGCCGCCGAATTGGCGGCCGCACCCCGCTCGGGCGAGCCCGACGCCAACTGGCAATTGGCGTCACACTCGTCCTTGCCGGCTTCGCCTGGAACGCGTATGCGCATGGTCCCGACTCGCCACTGCCGGGACTCGCGGTGCTCTGGCTACCCGCCTTTCTGGACTGGTTCGGAATCGGAATCGTGCTGGCCGTGCTCGCCTCGTGGCCCTCCAGCACGACCTCGTCCCCGTTCCTCACGGGCTTCGCTGGCGGCGAGCCCGGGCGCGGCGGCGAGGACCTGTGGTCCGCCACGCCGCGCGGCCTGCGCGTCGTCACGTTCGCCCCTGGGACGTCGTGGCTCATCGCCGGTGCGCTGCTGTGGATCGGCAGCACGCCGATCGCCGGCCCGCGCGGGGTCGAACCCGCCAGGCCGTTCGAGTCGATCACCGAGCACCTGCTGTTCCTGGCCGTCGCCTGGTGCGTGATCGCCCCGCTCGTCGGCCCCGGCTCGGGCGGAGTCCCCCGTGCGCTTCTCGGCCACCGGGCGGTTCTGTTTCTCGGCCGGATCTCCTACGGCATCTTCCTCTGGCACCTCCTCGCCCTCGAGGCATGCTTCCGCCTGCTCGGATTCACCCGGATGAGCAGCTCGTTCTGGGTTCTCCTCGCGCTCACGATGGCTCTCACCATCCCGGCCGCGACGGCCAGCTACTACCTCATCGAGCGGCCCGCTCGGCGACTGCGGCGGATCCGGCAGCGGCGGACCGATCGCCCCGGGCCCGAGGTCGGAGGCGACTCCCTGGTCCCGGCGCCGGCGCCAGCGCCGCGGGCCACGTCGCACGTTTCTGTCGGACAGCCGACCCGCGCGGCGCTTTTCGTACCGTCCACGGACACGCCGGAAACGCAGTATCAGGGCGGCGATCGCAACGAGGAGCAGCCCCGTCGGGAGCATGACCAGTAGATCGGCAAGCCGTTCCGGGCCGACCTTCGGCAGCCACCACCGCTGAGTCCCGTAGACCGTGAGACCCAGGGTGGCGGGTATCCAGATCCATCCAGGGCTGGGCGTCCGACGGCGGTGCAGCACCAGGACCACTGCGGCGCAGCCGAGCCCGACCAGACCGCCCAGCAGCGCCGGCACACCCACCGCGAGCAGCGGCGCGCTCGGCATCGACGCCGGCACGACGGGGTACGCCGGACGGTGACGTCGCGCGGGGATCAGCGCTGCGACGACCAACAACAGCAGCAGACCCCCTGCGATACGCAGAACGAGGGCGTACTGCTCCCCGGGCGTGAAGACCAGATCGACGCGGCCGGCAGCCCCGGCAGGCACAAGCCATGCCTGCTTCCACCCGTCCAGTCGCGTCGGCACGAGCGCCGCTCCGTCGAGGGTCGCCCGCCAGCCGGGGTTGGCGTTCTGCGGGACGACGAGGTAACTGCCTGCGCCCGCCCCGACCTCGACCGACCGGTGCTGGTCGTCCCAATTGAGGACCGTGACTGCCCGGCGGGGCGGGTCGACGCCCGCTGCCGGGCCGGGCAACTCGGCCGGCTCACCGGTCAGGATCACGCTGTCGACGATGAACCGGTCGGGCGGTGCGGAGACCTCGTTCGGGCCAGCCCGCAGCGGGACCCGCTCCGCGCCCGCCTTCGGGGTGGCCTTGGCCCGGCTCGCCGGCTTGTTGTCGAAGACACACGCGCGGTACCGCAGTGGCCGCAGATCCCGTAGGTCCCGCAGCGTGCCGGAGGCCGTTGTCGGCACCGACGCCCCGTTGATCACGACCGTCGGGCCCGCGCCACACGGCAACGTCACAGTACGGTCGACTCCACGAGGCTGGTTGGCCTCGGGCACGTTTTCAACGTCCACGCCGCTGAGGCCGACCGGGAGCGGTTGCGGCTCGAACAGCGCCGTCGACCGGCTGACCCTCGGCACCGCCGAGGTCACGGCCACGGCGAGACCTCGGGTACGCAGGGCCGGGAAGCGGGCCACACCATCCAGGTCCACCGCCACCTCCCGAATGCCGTCGTCGCCGGTGATCCGCACCGTCCTGGGCGGTGCCGCAACGAGGGTCTCCGGGAACCGCAGGCGTACCCAGCTCACTTTCCGCACCTTGGCCCAGCGCACCTTCACTGTCGGCTGCGGGTCACTCGGATCCGCCCACCACGCCGTGCCGTCGTCCCCGTCGCCAAGCGATCTGGACGAGGCGACCGGGTCCGCGAACCACGAACTCGACGTGGTGTAGGTCGCGCCGCCGGTCATCTCGTCGTACACGGCGAGCGCCGTCGCAGGTGTCGCGCGGGCCAGTCCGGTGAGGTTGTTGGTGGAAGCCACCGGCTGTTCGAAGCGCCTGGGCGCCAGCCCTGTCTCCTCGCCCTGACGGATCAGGCTGGGAGCGCACAGGTAGTGGTCACCGGCGCTGGCGCAGGCCGGCCGGTCCACGGCCTTGCGGGCCAGCGCGACAACCTCGGGCGCTCTGGTGGCATCGGGCGACTCGGGCAGTTGCAGATACCGCTGCGGGCTCACCCCGGCGACGCCCACCTCCCGGATGCCGGCCCGGCGACCCGGCACATCGGCGCCCGCGACACCGTCGATCGTCACCCGGAGCCAGGTGGTACGCCCCGACGGCAGCGACAGTCGCAACGGGGCGTGCCAGCCGTCGACCACCGAGTGGACGTACGAACCGCCCTCGGTGCTGACCTCGACCCGGGTGACAGGTGCGCCGACGACCTCGTCACCGACCACCTGCAACTCGACCGAGCCGGCCTGGATCTTGTCCTCGAACCGGATCTCCACCCACTGGCCGACGGGTTTGCGTGCGCCGTCGGACAACCACGACGTGCCGCTGTCGCCGTCGATGGCCGCGTACGGCGTGGCGGAGGGGTCGCGCAACCCGGCCGGGCCGGCGACGTCGGCCGCGCTGGAGGACGCCTTGACGCTTGTCACCCCGGTGTATCCCGACGAGGTGACCGACGGCTTCCATGCGGGGTCGATGATGTCGTGTTCCAGGCGTGGCAGTTGCGGCTGCTCCTGCGGTGTCAGCGTCCGTGAGGTGTTGCCACGTACGAGGCCGAAATCGACCTCCCGGTTGCGCAGGCTGTCGGCGAGCACCACGCCCGCGTCGGTTGCCTGCGGGGCGTCACCGTCAAGGATCACCGGTCGGTTGCCGAGCACACCGGCGTCGCTGAGGTCCAGCAGTGTCTCGGGTGCCCCTACCAGGTTGAGCGGCTGCGCCGCGTCCGCGAGCGTGGCCCGAGGGGCCGGCCGGTCCACCTCGTAGATCTCCACAGCCGGATACGGCTTGTGCAGCCCGTAGTCCCACGCCCCGCCGAAGTCCGGCGGCGCCCCGGTTTCAGGGCCGAACGCGGCCACCCTGAACAGCCCGGGGGCACTCTCCAGCGTTCGGTGCACAAGAACCGGCCAGGCGACGCCACCGACCGGCTGTCGAAGATCATTGCGGACGAGCAGGTACCGCACGCCGAGCCGATTGAGCACGTCGGCCAGCCCTGGGGAGGCGGCACCGGAGGCGAGCCGCTCGTCGATTGCGGAGAGCAGCCGGGCGTTGCCCGCCGATCCGGCCGGCACCAGCGACCGCACCGCCCACGGCGAGTCCAGCAGGGGTTGGACCGGTTCGTCCAACGGTCGGCCCCAGTTGTACTCGGCGAAGTTGGAGCCGGGCACGAGCAGCGTGGTGCCCTCGGCGGCGTTCCGGTCAAGCCATTGGGTCGCCTGCCGCCAGTGGTCGGGCACCGCCCAGAAACCACCGCCCGCCGCAAGCCCTGCGCTCCCCGCACCGCCGGTGACCGCGACGAGCGCGACTGCGGTGACCCCCAACGCGACCCGTCGGGGTGCCATGTTCGTGGGCCGCGTGAACCGGCGGATGACGGCGATCCGCCCGACGGTGTCCAGCATGTGCGCGGTGGCCAGTGCCAGCGGCAGGCGGATGACGACGTCGAACTTGTGCAGGTTGCGCAGCGCGGCGAGCGGGCCGTCGAGGACCTCGCGTACGGCCGGGGCGAAGGCGGCGCCTCCGTTGGACAGGTTTCCCGCAGTCAGGGTCAGCAGCCCGACCAGAGCCCCGACGAGCAGGAACCGCCGCTCCGGCAGATCCCGACGGGCCAGGCCGGCCAGGCCGATGCATGCGATCAGGCCGGTGAGCACCACCATCCACTGCGTCGTGATCAGCGCCCATCCCGAGCGCCACCAGGGCAGCCCGTCGACGGCGAGGTAACCCACCCAGTGGGTGGCGCCGCGCACGGCCGACGGGAGCGACGTCACGCTCGTCGTGACAGCGGCGCTCTCGGTGTACGGCAGGAACGGGAACCCGTACCGCTGCAGGAGCAGCAGCGGTACCAGCCACCAGAAGGTGGCCGCGACCATCGCCACCGTCCACCAGGCCAGCAGGCGGATCCGCCGCCAGCCGGGTGCGCGGGTCACGACATAGAGAAACGCCGGCAGTACGGCGCACGCAGCGGCCGCACCGTTTGCCCCACCCATGCAGACCACAGCGAGCCCGCTGAGCGCGGCCGCCCGCCGCAGTGAGCCACCCGCGGCTCCCTTGACAAGTGGCAGCAGCACCCACGGGGCGACGCAGTAGGGCAGCAGTTCCAGCGATACGGTGCCGACCAGGGAGAGAGCCCGGGGCGACAGCGCGAACACCGCGCCGGCCACGAGCCGCGACGCCGGGCCGCCCAGGTCGAGAGCGCGCGCAAGGCGCACCACGCCGGTGAGGGCCACGCAGAGCAGGGCTGCCATCCAGAGCCGCTGGACGAGCCAGGCGGGTAGTCCGACCGCCTCACCGAGCAGGAAGAACGGCCCCATCGGGAAGAAGTAGCCGACGGCCTGGTTCTGGAGGGTGCCGAACTGCCAGTCCGCGGTCCACAGGTTGGCCGCCCGCGCGAGGAAGCCGCCAGGGTCCAGGGCCATGTCAATCTTGGTGTCGGGCACGATGAGCCCGGGTTCCTGGGTGACGCAGAGACCGATCAGAGCGAGGCAGACCAGCAGCTCACGCAGGCGCCACACCGCCAGGGACACCGTGGCGGTCGGTATTCCTGGGGCGCGGCGAGCGGTCGACCAGGCGGTCAACACCGTCGTACCGGAACTCCGGTGAGCAGTTCGTCCTCGCTGGCGTTCCGCTCGCTGATGTCTTCGGCTTCGACGCCCGCCCCGAGCAGCAGCTGCCGGACGGCGACCGGATCCGCGCCCGGCACCAGGATCCACAGGCCGCGTTCGTCGACCGCGACGTGTCGGGTGTACGGGAGTAGAGGAGCGACCCGGGCGAGGAGGCTCTCCGGCTCGTCGGTCCGGACCACGAGAGACGTGTTCCCCGCCGCCCACGGCACCGCACGTGGCTCAAGCAGATCCCCGAGGACCGCCCGGACTCGCCGGCCGGTGTCGGCCCAGCGGAACGCGCCGCTCCACTGTCGACACTCGGCGGCCATCCGGTCCGCCTCGGCCGGCACCTCGAGGGCGGCCAACGCGCTGTCGAGACCGGCCGCCAGCCCGCGTGCGGGGTTGTCACCCTCGCTGACCAGCCAGCCGGTACGGCCCGGCCGGACGGCGTCGCGGAGCCCGTCCACGTCGAAGGCGAGCGTTGGCAGTCCGGCAGCGGCGGCCTCCACCACGACGAGACCCCAGCCCTCACCCCAGGAGGCGGAAACGTGCAGCCACGCGGCTGCCAACAGCGCGTCCCGCTCGGCGGCGGGCAGGTGCCCGTGGACCGTGACGGTGTCGGACAGCCCGCGCTCGTCGACCTGCCGTCGGACCGTCGCCACGTCTGGCCCACCACCGACGATGTCCAGACGCAGATCGGGCCGTTTCGCCCGGAGCTGTTCGACGGCGTCAAGCACCAGATCCACCCGCTTGTGCCGGGTCACCCGGCCGACGCAGACGACACGGGGACGGGTGTCACGGGCCCGACCTCCGGCTGCCGGCGGCGACGCGTCCGCGCCGTTGGGCACCACTACCACCGGGCCGGCCCAGCGAAGCCGGTCCCGGACGGCCACGGCGGTCGAAGGTGACACCGCGAGGGTCACCGCACGGCGATAGACCAGTCGGGCGACAGGCCCCTCCAACCACGCCCCGAACCGACCCACGATCGGGCCGAAGTACAGCCGGAACTGACGGTCGTGCACATGGTGGATCACGCACACCACCGGCACGTCCGCCGGCAGGACTCCCGGGCTGAAGAACGGGATGCCGTTCTGACAGTCGACGACCGCGTCGAACTGACGCCGGCGTCGCGCCAACCAGGCAAGCACCCTCGGATAGATGGTCCACCGGCCACCGACCCGCACGATCCGGATGCCGTCCCGAACCTCATCGCCGAGCTGGCCTGCCGGGCGCGCGGTGACGAAGGTGACCTGCGCACCGGCTGTCACCAGGTCGCGGGCGACCTGCCAGGCGTAGACCTCGGCGCCCCCGGCGTCCGGATGCCAGGGGTCCTTCCAGTTGAGCACCGCGACCCGGCGGCCCGCGACCGTGTTGTCGGTGCTGGGAGCCGCGGCGGTCCGGGATGGTCCGACACTCACGGCCGCAATCCAACGGCGGCGGCGCCACCGGTGACGTCCGGGCTGACCGGAAGGGTGACGACCGGCATCGGCATCGGCATCGCCGGGGCGACGTCGACGCCACGGAGCCGCCACTGGATCTTCGCGACGTCCACGAAGCTCTGCCATCCGTGGCGGACCGGCGAGAAGCGTGAGCCGGGCACGTCCACCCAGTGCACGGGAACCTCCACGAGCCGAGCGCCGGCCCGCTCGGCGCGGCCCAGCACCTCGACGTCGAAGGCGAACCCACCACACCGAAGTGGTGCGAACGCCCGCCGAGCGACATCGTTGCGGAAGAACTTGAACCCGCACTGCGTCTCACTGACGCCGCGCACCACCTGCCGGACTGCACCTCGGAACGCCACTGCGCCCCACCGTCGGAGCACGCTGTGCCGCTCCTGGACGACCGACTCGGGGTGGGCCCGCGACCCGACCACCGCGTCGGCGCCCTCGACCAGGAGGCTCAGCACCTGCCCGAGAACGTCCGGCGCGGTGGCCAGATCGGCGTCACAGAACCCGACGAAGCGCGCGTCACTCGCCAGCACACCGGTCCGCACCGCGAAGCCCTTGCCCGGTTCACCGCACCAGAGCAACCGGACGGGGACCGGGCCGGACGGTGCGCCCAGCACCACGTCACCTGTGCCGTCGGTGCTGGCATTGTCCACAACCGTGACCCGGCAGGGAACACCGAGGTCGGCGAGCGCCGCCCGGAGCAGGACCAGGGTGTCGGGCAGCCGGAGTGCCTCATTGAACGCGGGAATCACGACGTCGAGTACGACCACATCTGACGACACGTCAGGAGGAGAGACCTCCATGGAGGGCCGTCAACGCTCGCCGTACACGATGATGGGCTGCTCCACGTTCGCAGGCTTGCTGTTGGTGTTGACGATGGTGGACGTCCCGATCGAGACGGCCAGGATTCCGAGCACGGCACCCACCGCCGCGGCGACAACCGCGGTCAGGAGGGGGTTGAAGGATGCCTTCATCGATGATCCCTTCGGAAAAGGTACCGAAGAGTAACATGCGTCACGCTCGTTCGGGCCGGTGTAAAAGGGTGATCAACAGGGTGGCCCCGAGTACCGAATAGCCCAAGAGTGGAACTATCCCGATACGGCCGGTCGACTCGGCGAAATCGGCACCAGGCAGGCGTAACAGGGTCAACGCTCCGTCCCGCCGCACCACCTCGGCGTCCGCGAAGCGGGCTTCGACCTGGGCACCGTCGGGTTGATCAGTTTGAATGAGTACGTACCGCACACCGAGCCGACGGAGTGCCTGCCCGGGATCACCGGGCGTTGCCAGCACCGCCGCCACCCGATCGGCCTCGCGGCTCTCGCCCCGAATCCGGTCCCGCCCGACCAACACGTCCTGGTCCCCGATCACCGGCCGCTGGAACGCACGCGACGCCGGATCGAGCACGGGCACGTTGCCCGCCCACCGGTAAGCCCGGAACGAGGACCAGGGCAACGAGACGAGGCTGCCTCCAGACGGATCGCCGTTCACGTCGGCGCGCACCGCCGACCACTCTTTCGGGTACCGGACCGTGTCGAGCTGACCACCGAGACCCCACGCCAGGCCGGGCATGAGCACCAACGGAGCGACCACCACCAGCGGCGCCCACGCCCGGGCACCCGCCGTCGCCAGCGACTCCGCCAGCATCCCGAGCCCCACCGCCTGCACCAACGCCAGCGGGGCGAGCAACCGGGTGCCGTCCCGGACCGCGCCGGCCAGGGGAACGTGCTCGACCAGCGCGACCATCCACTGCAAACCGATCGGCCAGGCCGGTGCCAGGGCGATCACGGTGCCCAGGACCGCGCCGACGAACAGGCCCCACCAGGCCGCTGACGGCCAACGACGACGGGTCAGCACGTACCCCCAGAGGGCCGCGCCTGCGAGGGCCAGCGCGAGCAGGGCGACCAGCCACTGGTCCCGGCCGATCGGTACGGCATGCCGACTCCAGATGCCGCCGAGCGTGCCGACGCTGCCGAGCGCCCCCAGCGGCGTGTCCGGGCGGACGGCGAAGGCGGCGACGCCCCGCTCGTCGAGATCGACGGCACCACGACGGTTCACCAACGCCATCCACCACGGTGCGGTGAGGCCGATCAGCGTCGCGGCCCCAGCCACCAATGCCCGCCACCGCCGCGCCAGGGCCAACGCCGGGGCGCAGGCCAGTACCGCTGCCAACACCATCGCCGGACCACCCAGCACCACCGTGACCCCACCGGCCACGGCGGAACGCCGACCCGGGACGGTGCCGCCGGGCGGTGGCCGCAGCACCCCCAGCACCCAGGCGAACGCCCAGGGCAACGCTGCGTACCCCGCGATGACCGCCCACTGCCCGAGGTGCAGTCGGCCGTACACCCAGGGATTCCAGACGTACGCGAGCCCGGCCGCGATCCGCGCCACCGGGTGGGCGACGGGAGCCAACCGGGCGGCACCCACCGCAGCCAGGGCGAGGCAGCCGGCGAGCAGCACCTTCTGGGCCACGTCGGCGGGGAGCAGCTGGGACAGGCCGACCGCGAGCAGTTCGCTGGGCACCGCGCGGGGCAGCTCGGACCCGCTGCCCCAGACCATCGCGCCGAAGGGCGGGTCGGGCACGAACACCAGGTCGTACCGGAGGACGAAACCGCGGCGGAGCACCGGTCCGAGAATCGCGATGACCACGCCGAACCCGAGCGCCATCTCCGGCCACCACCGACGGAGTACGACGGCAGCCCGCAGCAGCACCGGGCGTAACTCCGGTGACGGTCGACGCACACGAACCCCCATGGACCTGGACCGGACTCGGGCCCGACATCGCTCCCGGGACTCCGGACAGCACTCTAGGCAGAGGGGAAGCGCGGACGGTAGCTTGCCAGACAACTCGACGAGCTGCCGCGACGACGCGAGGCTCGGGACGAACCCGTTCCCCCGGCGAACCGACATGAGGCGCGATGACAGAGACGACGGCTGGTCCTGGCGCGGGCCGCATGGGAGCGGCGGGCGCGGCGGTGGCGGTCGCCGCGATGGTGACGAACGGACTGGCCTACCTGCTCCCGATGCTCGGCGCCCGGCGCCTGGCGGTCGAGGAGTTGAGTGTGCTGGCCACCGTGCTGGCCCTCGTCGCGATAGCCGGCGTCGCAGGTGTGGGCCTGCAGATGGCGATCGCCGTGCACCGGGCCCGGCACCCGGGCGCATCGACCAGCCGGGTCTCCCTCGTCACCACGGCCGTCGCCGGTGGTGCCGTCGTCGTGGCCACGCCGCTGATGGTTACCGCGCTGCGGCTGTCGTGGACGGTCGCGGTGCTCGTCGCCGCCACCACCGTCGCGGTCGTCCTGGCCGCCCGATGGCTCGGAGAGTTGCAAGGTGACCAGCGGTTCCTCCGCCTCGCGTGGGCGATGGGGCTGGTCGCGGTCGGCAGGTACGGCGGCATGATCGTCGCGCTCGTCCTCGGCGCCGATGTCGTCGACACCCTTGTGGCCGGCATGGTGACCTCGTACCTGGTGCTGCCCGTGTTGGCGTGGGTCGCCCGACCGGTCCGGCAGGCCACCTCGGACGGGGACAGCGCTGTGGGCGCCCTGCGCATCCGGCAGGTGACGAGTGCAGGCACGGCCGCGCTTGCCATGCTCGCCGTGTCGTACGCCGACCTGATCTTCGCCCGCCAACTGCTGTCACCTGCCGACTCCGGGGCGTACGCCGTCGGAACCGTGCTCACCAAGGGTGCGCTGTGGGCACCCCAGGTGATCGTGGTGCTGGCACTGCCCCGCCTGGCCGTGGGAGACAACCGGGTCCGCACTGTCGTGCTCGCGATCGTCGCCGGCTGCGGTGCCGTGCTCGTCGCCGCCTCGGCCCTGGCCGGCGGCTTCGCGTTCCGGCTCGTTGGCGGCGAGGACTACGCGTCCCTGGGTGAGTACGCCCCGTTCTTCGCCGCCACCGGTGCGCTCTACGCGCTGGTGTTCGCGGCCGTCAACGCGAAGATCGCGGCGGGAGCACGCTGGCCCTCCGCGCCGCTCTGGGTGGCCGCGGGTGTCCTGGCCTTCCTGACCATGGCCGTCGCGCCACGCACGCTCGAGGGAATCATGTGGTGTGCGCTCGCCACCGCTGCGGCGACCGCGCTCGTGATGATCCTCAGCCTGCCGTCAGCCACTGGCCGAGCATCTGGTGATCGATCGAGTCCACCCGACCGAGCTGACGACCTGCCGCGACCCGCTCCCGCAGTTCCGCCCGTGTGAACCAGCGCGCCTCCAGCAGCTCCACGCCGTCGACGCGTACCTCCTCGGACGTGGCAGTGGCCCGGAAGCCCACCATCAGGCCTGCGGGGAACGGCCAGCCCTGCGAGCCCTGGTAGGTCACGTCGGTGACTGTCACGCCCGCCTCCTCGGCCATCTCCCGGCGGACCGCGTCCTCCAGGCTCTCGCCGACCTCTACGAAACCGGCCAACGTCGAGTACGACCCCTCCGGCGCGCCCGCGTGCCAGGCCAACAGGCAACGGTCCGGCGGGCCGGGCGCCTCCACCAGCACGATGATCGCCGGCTCGATACGGGGAAACAGCAGGCGACCGCAGCCTGCGCCGGCGCAGGTTCGAACGTGTCCACCGCCGCCGGCGACAGCCAGCGCACCGCACGTGCCGCAGTACCGCGACTGTCGGTGCCAGTGCAGCATCCCTCGGGCGTACGCCTGGACGGCCGCCTCGGCCGGGTCGAGCCGCCCCACCAGGGACCGGACGTCGACGGCCCGTGCCGCACCGACCATCTCGACGGCCGACCGCTCGTCGAGCGCGGAGAGGTCCACGGCGAACACGGCGGCGTCTCCGTCGAGCCCCAGGAAGACGGTCTCGTCGGCGGCGGCCCGGACGAGGGACGTACGGTCCGCGGTGAGCCGGACCGGGCCGCCCCCGTCGACGAGGCAGCGGTCCCGCCACAGCGGCAGCACCACCGTGGTCGGCTCGCTCAGCAGCGCCTCCAGTCGGGCCGGATCGGCGCGCAGCGGGCCCGCCCGGTCCAACCAGCCACCCCCGTACGCCAGCACCCGCTCCCGCTCCGCAGCGTCCACCTCGTCACCGTGCCACGGCGGCGCAGGGACGCCGCCACCGACCCCGGCTCCCGCCCCCGCCCGGCTGTCCACCGGCCCGGGTTCCGTGACACGCCGGGCGACACGCGGCGGCGACGCGGGTGGGCGCAGCCCGCAACGACCGCTGACCATTGGCTACCGTAGGTGTCTCCGGGAGGAGCGGACCTCCCGTGGCACCTGGCGATCGAGGTTGTAGTGACGCTGTACGGCGAAAAACGTCCACCCGCCGACGACCGGCCCACAGTGCAGGTCACCGCGGTCACCTGGCCCGACGACGGGCCGGAGACGGTCACACCGCCCGCCCCCGTCGGTGAGCCCGCGAACGGTGGGGGTCGACCCCGGAGGATGCGGATGCTGCTCGCGGCCGGCGTCACCGGCGGCGTGCTCGCGGCGGTGGCGGGCGCCGGCGCCTGGGCGTACGCCGGGGACGTACCTCGGGGCACGAGCGTGCTCGGCACCGAACTGGGCGGCCGGAGCCTCACCGCCGCCGACCGGGAGTTGCGGGCCGAGCTGGACCGGCGGGCGGCTGCCCTCGCCGCGCCGTTGAAGGTCACCGTCGGGGAACGCACCGCCGAGATCAACCCAGCCGACGTGGGGTTGACCATCGACGTGGCGGCGACAGTCGCGGCGGCGGCAGAAGCCGACGCGCACGCGGTCAGCCGGTTGGTCGGCTCCCGCACCGTCGACCCGGTGGTCACCGTCGACGCCGATCGGCTGGACGCGGCGCTCCGCAAGGTGCTCGGCGACCAGGCCCGCCCGATGACCAAGCCGGCGATCAGCTACCAGGGCACCACACCGAAGGTGGTGCAGCCCAAGCCGGGCCTGGCGTTCGACCCGGAGCGCTCCGCCGACGTCGTCCGCGCCGGTTGGCTGGCCGGCACTCCGGTCACCGTGCCGCTTGTGGAGAACCACCCGGCGACCACCGCCGAGGAGTTGGACCGGCTGGTCACCGAGCTGGCGAAGCCGGCCGTCGCCGCACCGGTAACCATCCGCACCGACAAGGGCTCGGTGAAGGTACCGCCCGCCGCCATCGCGAAGAGCCTGCGGTTCACCGCCGACACCGCCGGCAAGCTCACCCCGTCCGTGGACGTGAAGCGGCTGCGCGCGGCCCTCGGCGACAGCCTGAACGCGATCGAGGTGCCGCCGAAGGACGCGACGATGACCATCTCCGGCGGAAAGCCCACTGTCACCGACGGGCGCGCCGGCCAGCAGCTGGACAGCGCCGCACTGGGCCGCGACCTGCTCGCCGTGCTGCCGAAGTCCGACGGCCGCGAGGTGACCGGCGAGGTGAAGGAGACGCCTCCGGAGCTGACCGCGGAGAAACTCGCCGGCCTGGGCATCAAGGAACGGGTGTCCACTTTCACCACCAAGTTCACCGGTGGGCTGGCCTCGTCGCGCAGCCAGAACATCGTCACCATCGCCAAGAAGGTGGACGGCACCGTCGTGCTGCCTGGCAAGACGTTCTCGTTGAACGGGCACACCGGCGAGCGCGGCTACAAGCAGGGCTACCGGGACGCGCCGGTCATCCTCGACGGCAAGCTCGTGCCGGGCGTGGGCGGCGGCACCTCGCAGTTCACCACCACGCTGTTCAACGCCACCTACTACGCCGGGCTGGAGGACGTCGAGCACAAGCCGCACTCGTACTGGTTCGACAGGTACCCGGCGGTCATCGAGTCGACAATCTTCTGGCCGAACCTGGACTTCAAGTTCCGCAACAACACTGAGCACGGGGTGCTCATCGACACCTCGTACACGTCGAGCTCGATCACGGTGTCGATCTGGAGCACGAAGATCTACGACAGTGTGAAGACGGAGTACGGCCCGCGCCGCAACGTCACCACGCCGAAGCTGATCCATCTGGAGCCCGGCCCGACGTGCATCCCGACGAACGGCATCAACGGCTTCACCCAGGACGCCTTCCGGGTCATCAAGAAGGACGGCAAGGTCGTCAAGCGGGAGAAGTTCACCTGGCGCTATGACGCCGAGCCCCGCTACGTCTGCGGGCCGAAGCCCTCCTGAGCCAGCTGGTTGCCGTGCGGTGCCTGCTCCCCACAGTGGAGCGGGCACCGTTGCGGTATCCGGGGCTCGTAGCATGGCCGGCATGGCGGCCAGACAGCTCAAGGTGGGCCTGCGGGTACGTGACCTCGACAGATCGTTCGACCTCTACCGACAGCTCGGCTTCCGGCACCTTCCTCAGCCGGGCCAGGCGCAGCTGCGCTACCTGACCTTCGGTCACACCTGGCTGATCCTGTCGCACGTCGACGAGCACGGCTATCACAACGCCGAACGCGAAAGTCAGACCAGAGCCGGGCCGCCTGGGCTCGGCTTCGTGCTCGTCGTACCGTCTGCCGACCTCGATGCGACGTACGCACTGTGGAGGCGCGAAGGCCTGCCGGTGACGCTCGAACCGGAAGACGTCGGGTGGGCGCGTATCTTCTACGGCCTTGACCCGGACGGCTACGAGGTCATGTTCGAGGAGTTCCCCGCCTAGCGGCAGACTCGGACCCTGTCAGAGTGCCGGCGGCGCCTTCGTTGTGGAGAAACGCATCAGGGCCACCCCGGCAACGGGGTGGCCCTGATGGAAAGATTGTCCGGCGGTGTCCTACTCTCCCACACCCTCACGAGTGCAGTACCATCGGCGCTGGAGGGCTTAGCTTCCGGGTTCGGAATGTAACCGGGCGTTTCCCCTCCGCCATGACCGCCGTAACTCTATAGACATATCAAACAACACCACACAACTGGGGTTTGTTGTTCGTTTGTCTAGAGTTGCACAGTGGACGCGTAGCAGCTTAGTAGTCAAGTCCTCGGCCTATTAGTA